>ONCJ01000012.1 GCA_900316295.1 uncultured Prevotella sp. | reverse complement strand
CACCATCCACCACGGCGAGAACCGCGGCACGAAGCCCGTCATCCTCTACATGTTCTATCTCTCGCAGGAGGGTCTGCCCCTTGCCGTGCAGCATCCGGAGATTCCGCTGGAGTAACCAGCACCCTAACGTCCAATGATTATGATACATATTCATGAAGAGGCGGCACACTGCCTACTGTGCGAGGATGCTCCCTGCACGAAAGCGTGCGAGACTGGCGATGTGGCGCGGGCCATCCGTTCTATCAGGTTTGGCAACGATAAGTATGCCCTACGTTTTGTGGCGAACTCTACCGATGCCGACCTCCAGAGGGCAGAGGATGCCTGTATTCATTACGACCGGCCTATCCGTATCCGTGAGATGCTGAACGCGGTCGGCACGGAGGCCGTCACCACAAACGATGCCAACCCCTCGCTTGCAATTAGCTTCTGCGGCATTGCGTGCGAAAATCCCTTCTTCCTCGCCTCTTCAGCCGTGTGTACCAACTACGATATGGTGGCACGGGCCTTCGATGCCGGTTGGGCGGGTGTCTTTTACAAGACTATCTGCAAGCAGGAAATCCGCGAGGTGTCGCCACGCTTCGATGCCGTGAAGAGTGATGCGCGCTTTGCCGGGTTCCGCAATATGGAGCAATTGTCGGAGAATCCTTACGAGATGGACTTCGACATTCTGCGACGGCTGAAGCGCGACTATCCCACGAAGGTGGTCGTGGCCTCCATCATGGGGCAGTTCGAGGATGAGTGGGCCGAGCTTGCACAGATGGCCGAGGCCGCAGGTTGCGATGCCGTAGAGCTGAACTTCTCGTGCCCGCAGATGCGTCTTGCGGGCATGGGCAGCGATGTGGGGCAGAACCCAGAACTGGTAACCTTCTATACCGCCTACGTGAAGCGCAGCGTGAAGATACCTGTCATCGCCAAGATGACACCCAACATCACGCAGATTAGCCAACCTGCCGTGGGGGCCTACTTTGCCGGTGCAAATGCTATTTCTGCCATCAACACCATCAAGAGCGTGACGATGAGCCACGAGGCGGAGGTCAGCGGCAAGCAGACACTTTCGGGCTACTCTGGTCGTGCAGTGAAGCCAATCGCCCTGCGCCACATCCTCGAGATGGCGAAAAATCCGATTATGAAGAATGTGCAACTGAGCGGCATTGGCGGCATCGAGACATGGCGCGACGCTCTGGAGTTTATCCAGCTGGGCTGTCGCAACGTGCAGGTGTGTACCGCCGTGATGGAGTACGGCTATCGCATCATCGACGACCTCACGCTGGGACTGCAGACCTATATGCATGAGCATGGCATCGAACGGCTCGATGACCTCGTGGGCTCGGAGCTGAAGAATTTCGTGCTACCCTCCGACCTCGACCGCGACACTATCGTATATCCTAAGATAGACCGTGAGCGTTGCATCGGCTGCGGTCGCTGCTATGTGTCGTGCACGGATGGCGGTCACCAGGCCATCACCTTCGACCACGACACCCGCCAGCCCCGTATCGTCGGCACGAAATGCGTAGGCTGTCACCTCTGCCGACTTGTCTGCCCGATGGGCGCCATCGGCCTGACCAAACGAATCAACAAAAAGAAATAACAATGAACAAAACAAAGAAACTATGGATGCTCGCCACCATCCTCATCCTCTGTGGCACCACGGCGACGTTGGCATCGTGCTCGAAGGACGATGACAGCCCCGTCGTCACTCCGGCGGCGAAGGAATACTTCACGCAGTGGAACCAGTGCGAGGCGCTGACTGCCCTGCAGGACTATGTACAGGACGTTACCAATACCAACTCCCCCAATTATATCCAGGAGGAAGACCGCATCGCCACGTTCGACATGGACGGTACGTTTGTGGGCGAACTCTATCCCTCGTACTTCGAGTACAACCTGCTGGAATACCGCGCGCTGGACGACCCCGACTACGAGGCTCCGAAGGACGTGATGGAGACGGCACAGGAGATACGCGACTTCGTGCGCAACGGCAAGCCGCTGCCCGACCACTTCGACATGAAGCATGCCTACGCCGCTGCCAAGGCCTACGCCGGCATGACACTGGCCGAGTTTGATGCCTACGTGAAGGCATACGCTGCCCAGCCCGCCAACGGTTTTTCGGGCATGACCTACGGCGAGAGTTTCTACAAGCCGATGCTCGAAGTCTTCGACTACCTGAAGGACAACGGCTTTACCTGCTACGTGGTCTCGGGCTCCGACCGCTTCATCTGCCGCGCACTGACGGAAAGCATCGGCATCCCCTCCAACCGTGTCATCGGTATGGACGTCAGGCTCGTGTCCTCCGCCCAGGGTACGGAAGAGGGCGTCAACTACACGATGGGCCGTGAGGAGAGCATCCTGCGCACCGACGAACTCATCATCAAGAACCTGAAGACGAACAAGGTGAAGCAGATAGCCCAGGAGATTGGCAAGGTGCCGGTGCTCTCCTTCGGCAACAGCGGCGGCGACGCAGCCATGCACAACTATGCGCTCAGTAACCCGAAGTATAAGTCGGCGGCGTTTATGCTCATTGCCGACGACGACGTGCGCGACCATGCCAACCGCGAGAAGGCTCTCAAGTTGGGCCAGCAGTGGCGTGAGGCCGGCTACCACGTCATCTCCATGCGCGATGACTTCAAGACCATCTACGGCGAGGGCGTCACGAAGACCGACTTTTCGTTTCCCATCGATACGAAGCCTCTCACCGAGTGGCAGGCAGGGCGCACCGTTAGTCAGGAGGCCGTCGAAGCCTTTGGCGGAATTGACAAATGCTTCGCCGCCGAGCCTATCCCCGATGGCGTGTGGGCACAGATGCAGGGTAAGACCTATAAGGAGAATCCCTACATCGGACGCGACGACCTGCGCCACGTCCGTGCCCTGCACTGGGACTACGACAACCAGATGCACGTGGGCGAGATGATAGTGAACAAGCAGATTGCCGACCGTGTGGCCACCATCCTGCGCCAGTTGTTCGACGCCAAGTATCCCATCCAGCGGATGCTCCTGCCCGATGTCTATGATGCCGATGATGAGACCCAAATGCGCGACAACAACTCATCGTGCTTCTGCTATCGTGCCATCGCGGGCAGCACCAAGCTGTCGAAACATGCCCGGGGGCTGGCCATCGACATCAACACCCTCTACAATCCCTATTACAAGGATCGCAACGACGGCACGCGCTTCATCCAGCCCGCCACCGCCGCAGACTACTGCGACCGCACGTGGAACTTCCCTTACAAGATCGACCACAATGATCTCTGCTTCCGCCTCTTCACCGAGGCCGGCTTCGAGTGGGGCGGCGACTGGACTTCGTGCAAGGACTTCCAACACTTTGAACTTGTTGAATAAGACTGATATGAGAAAGTTTGCAGTGCTGTACATCACCAAAGAGAATACTGACAAATTCATTTATGTCTTGAAAGGACATAAATTTGATATCCATTAAAGAGAATATATTATGAAAACAAGTATGAATCTGATTCTTGCCACCATCTTGACAATATGCGGCGGAGTGAGTATGCAGGCACAGACTGTGCGAGGAACTGTGACGAAACATCATACGTGGGCTATGAACCAAACGTGATGAAGGAAGTACTCGTGGCAGGCGTCAAGGAGGTGGTTATAGATATCCAATTGCGAGAAAACAATACCGAACTGACGGAGGTTGTGGTGCGCCCTCGTGTAAACAAGGAAGCAACGGTCAATCCTTCCGTGCTGACTGGCGGAGTGATGCTTTCCATGGAGGAGGCAAGCCGATTTGCTGGTGGATATAACGACCCGGCACGACTTGTAATGTCCTTTGCGGGAATTTCAGGAGAGGCTGACGGCAGCGGTTTGTCAATGGTTGATAGCATTGCACCGAAAACACTCAACATATAAAGGTTCTTGTACAAATCTACTACATCAACGAAAGAATGTGGTAGATTTGTACGTCAAGCCTGATATTAGAACTAATGATTTGATGGTGATTGAAATCATCATCGAATCATCATTTGCAGAATTGCTCTCCAAACCACATGTGGAACTACAACAGTTTTTGCCGTCCAAAAGAGAGAAAGGGGAAGGTCGGTTTAACTGGATAAGGTTCGGTTTAGTTTATTCCCATATTAAATATCCATAACCTAAACTAAACCTTTTATCTTCCGGCTACGAAACCAGCATTACTTTACAAGGGACAAACTCGAATACGACGGAAGACTGACGGGGGACATATCTGTCCCTATGATTCACAGTCACCACAACAGAAGTAAACGCTTGACAACGACCCCACAATCTCGCTGTATTGATAGCCGAATGACGTACACCGGAGACCCAGTACTTTGTCGATAATCGGACCTAAGAGACAGGAAAATTGCGGCGTATAGCTCAATTTGCAGGCTATTTTTCATCTCCAGTTTTTTGGTGTTTTACGACTGTTTTTATACCTTTGCCATGTCATTGATGATTTTGCTTGTCGTTAAACGCAGCACTAAGGTAAGCGAAAAATCTGACATGGCAAAATCCAGGCAACATTTTGTTGCTCAGGAACTTATAAAGATAGTTAAACTAAAGTGCTGCGGAATTTAGGTTAATTATGAACTACGGAATAGTTTATCTTTTAACCAATCCCGTAATGCCTGGTCTTGTGAAGATTGGCATGATGACACAGGAAGATATAGACAAAAGGATGAAGGAGCTCTATACAACGGGCGTTCCTGTTCCCTTTGAGTGCCAGTTTGCTTGCAAGGTGAAGAAAGGCGACTGCACCAAGATTGAGAAAGCCCTGCACACGGCCTTTACTCCGCAGCGCATCAATGCCAACCGTGAGTTCTTCCGTATACAAGTGGAACAGGCCAAGGCCATTCTTGAACTATTCCACCATACCGACGTAACGGAAGAAGTGAGCGACGAAATAGAAAGCGACTTGACTGATGACGATAAGGCTGCATCGGCAAAGGCACAGATTCATCGTCCACCGCTTAACTTCTACGAAATGGGAATGCAAAAGGGTGATGTACTGCAATGGAAAGACGACCCGACGATAACCGTTACGATTGTATCGGAACGGAGAATAAGCTATGAGGGTGAGGAAACTTCTATCAGTTCACTCTCTGCCAAGTTGAAAGGCTACAAGGTCAAGCACATTGCCCCCGGTGCTCATTGGCTCTATAAGGAAAGACTTCTCAGCGACATTTACGACGAAACTTATCCGTTCGAAGAATAAAGGTCTAAACATTGTGTATTATGGAGAATAAGCCAAAGACGAAGAAAGAATGTTTTGCTCTGTTGGACGAAATGCTGAGTGAGGCAGACAAAAAGGCTATCGTAGAAGCGGAAGACCTTTTCGAGTTTCATTTTACCCTCGGTTTATGGATTCGCAACAATTGGTTATACGACCGCAACGAAGAAGAACTGGAATCGCTCAGTAAGGCATTCGGCGTAGATATACCCTATTTTGCGGCTGATGATTTGTCTTCGGAGATATTGGAAGCATATCAAAAGCATTTGAGAAAGAGTAAGTAAAATGTGTAAATCATAGGGATATAAAGCGTCCACCGTCCACCCGTCCAATAAAACTAAAAAATTATTAGGGGCAGGGAGCAGGGAGCAGGGGGCAAGAGGATAGATTTTGCCTCTTGAATAGAAAGATTATTCAGCAAGAGAATAGTGCTCTTGCCCCCTGCCCCTTGCTCCCTGCCCCCTAAGGAAGCAGAGCTTCCGAAAATTGAGTAAAAAAATAGCAATCGAAATCAAAAAAAAGAAGAGGGTACGTCAATCTGACCGCACCCTCTTCCTTTAGTAGTTGAGTAGCCTCCTCATCTCCTTACAGAAGATATTGCGAACTGATGCTCTCGTTTGCTACGACCCTGCGGATAGTCTCGGCAAAAAGGTCGGCAACGGAGAGCTGCTTTACCTTAGCACAACGGTCGGTATATGGTATGGAGTCGGTGAAGACGATCTCCTCGAGTGCGGAATCCTGTACTCTGTCGCTGGCAGGACCACTCATAACACAGTGTGAGGCACATGCCCTGACGCTGTTGGCTCCAGCTTCCTTCATGATGTCTGCCGCCTTGGTGATGGTACCGGCTGTATCTACCATGTCGTCGACGATGACAACGTTCTTGCCCTTCACGTCTCCAATGATCTGCATGCTCTCTACCACATTGGCACGGGCACGAGTCTTGTTGCATAGTACGAGGGGACATCCCAGGTACTTGGCGTATGAATTGGCACGCTTACTTCCGCCTACATCTGGTGAGGCGATGCACAGGTTGTCGAGTTTCAGACTCTGGAGGTAGGGCAGGATGACGCCCGAGGCATAGAGGTGGTCGACTGGCACATCGAAGAATCCCTGAATCTGGTCGGCATGCAGATCCATCGTTATCACTCGGTTGATACCAGCAACACTCAGCAGGTCAGCCACCAGCTTGGCGCCAATGCTGACACGTGGCTTGTCCTTGCGGTCCTGACGAGCCCATCCGAAATAGGGTATCACGGCGATGATGTTACGGGCTGAGGCACGTTTTGCCGCGTCAATCATCAGCAAAAGCTCCATGAGATTGTCGGAATTGGGGAATGTGCTTTGTACTAGAAAGACGTCACGACCACGAATCGACTCCTCGTAACTCACTGCAAACTCTCCGTCGGAGAATTTTGTTATCAACAGTTTACCAAGCGGACAACCGAGACTCTGACAGATTCTCTCTGCCAGATACCTTGTTTTTGTTCCTGAAAATACCAGATAAGAACTTTTCTCACTCATTGTTTTTATGTGTATTATAATATATAATGTGTATTGTCTACTCAACAGCCTTCCTGAGTCGCTCAAAGTGATTCAGGATGTTTTTGAAGTCTACCTGACTGTGTATATCGAATCTGTTCCACAAATCTCCGCAGATGACTACGCCTCCAAAGCCGAAATCGCGTGCAAGGCGAATATTGTCATAGGTCATTCCTCCCATGGCATATACCTTCTTATCTATGAGTCCAAGTTGGGCGGCTGTCTCCAGTTCTTGCATGGAGAAGCTCGATTTCTGTTCAGGAAATTCTATGCAGTCAAAGATGTTCTTCAGGAATACGTAGTGAGATTGTTTTTTCGTCTCCTTCAACTTGCTTATGTCCGAACAGTTCATGCTGATCTTTCCCTTGTAGCCGGAAGGAACTGCCGATGAGAAGTCATCAATATGAATCCCTGCAAGGCCGTATTCGGACTTCAGGTAGAAATGTTCATGAACGGTTATCTTGTTGTGGCATGAGCGCGGCAGGAGTGACAGTAGGCGTTCAGAATACATAGGCGAACTACCTGGCTTATATAGGTGTAGACAGTCCAACCCTTCATCAAAGAGAGCTGCAAGTATCTTGTCTTCTTCTACAAAGAAGGTGGACTTTGTCAATATTACGAGCTTCATTCGTACGATAATTATTTTTTCAACTGCAAAAGTATGAATTTTATACCAATCTTTTCGCATGTTAAGTAGATATAGGAAGATAAAGGAAGATAGCCGCTTTTCAGCGGCGGAAGATAGAGGACAATACTATGTCTGTCCTGTTTCTGCCACAAAACTAATGTCTTTTATCTCCTTCTGTCTTCTTCTATCTCCTTTTATCTTCAAGGCAAGCGGAGCTTGCGAAACTTGAATAATATTAAAAAGAAATGGAAAAAGAAAAAGGTGTATTGAAAGGACTGAAGAAGCCTACTTATCTGCTGGAGGAGAAGCTGCTGAGACACAATCTTGAAGTGATCTCAGATATTGCCAAGAGAGCGGACGTAGAGATAATTCTCGCATTCAAGGCTTTTGCGCTTTGGAAGACGTTCCCGCTGTTTCGCCAATACATACGCGCCACCACGGCAAGCTCACTCTACGAGGCACGACTTGCCAAGGAGGAGTTTGGATCACCCGCCCACACATATTCGCCGGCTTACACCGATGATACTATTGACGAGATAGCCAGATGTTCGTCTCATCTCACCTTCAACTCGCTTACACAATATTATATATATAGGGACAGGGCGAGACATGCCAATCCTCACGTAAGCCTCGGACTACGAATAAATCCAGAATATTCTGAGGTGGAGACTCTGCTATACAATCCCTGTGCCCCTGGTACTCGTTTCGGCATAAGTGCGGAAAGACTGCCCGAGAGACTTCCCGAAGGTATAGACGGTTTCCATTGTCATTGTCATTGTGAGAGTGGGGCAGATGTGCTCCAGCGCACACTGGTACATGTGGAGGAGAAGTTTGCGAAGTGGTTCCCTCAGATATCTTGGCTCAATCTGGGTGGCGGCCACCTGATGACGCACAAGGAATATGACCGCGAGCTACTGGTGGAACTGATGCAGGGACTCCACAAGCGTTATCCACATCTACGAATCATACTCGAACCTGGCAGCGCCTTTGCGTGGCAGACGGGAGTGCTCGTAGCACATGTCGTCGACATTGTGGAAGATCATGGTATAAAGACCGCAATACTTGATGTGAGCTTTACGTGTCACATGCCAGACTGCCTTGAGATGCCATACAAGCCAACAGTGCTGAATGCGACTACTATAGACCGCCAGACTGGGCAAGAAGACTCCCAGCGGAACGGCTATATATACCGTTTGGGAGGGAATAGCTGCCTGAGTGGTGACTTCATCGACGGTTGGCAATTCGACCATCCTCTCGAAATAGGCGAGACGATAGTGTTTGACGACATGATACATTACACAACCGTCAAGACTAATATGTTTAACGGTATAGACCATCCGCAAATAGCTATGCTTCACGAAGATGGTACTGTCGAGGTGCTACGCGAATACACTTATGAAGACTATAAGAAAAGGATGGATTGAAAAGTTTTTTGAAAAAAACAATAGAAAAAATTTGCAGAGTCGGAAATAAATATTACCTTTGCAACCGCATTTAGCGAAATGCTTTAGAAAGGCGGAAATAGCTCAGTTGGTAGAGCACAACCTTGCCAAGGTTGGGGTCGCGGGTCCGAGTCCCGTTTTCCGCTCACTTTACATTCTGAATAAAAATCCAATAGAGACTTAGTTCTCAATGCCCAGGTGGCGGAATTGGTAGACGCGCACGTTTCAGGTGCGTGTGCCGCGAGGCGTGCAGGTTCGAGTCCTGTTCTGGGCACTCTTTTTATTCAGATAACTTTTAGTTGGAGAGGTGGCGGAATTGGTAGACGCGCTACTTTGAGGGGGTAGTGTCAATTGCGACGTGGGAGTTCGAGTCTCCTCCTCTTCACTTAATTTTCTAGGCGGAAATAGCTCAGTTGGTAGAGCACAACCTTGCCAAGGTTGGGGTCGCGGGTCCGAGTCCCGTTTTCCGCTCACACTTATCTTAGCCCGACAAGCACCCATTATTTTTACACCTCTTTTAAAAATTATAGCCTAAGGCTTTTTGTTGAAAAATTATTTTGAAACTTATACCACATGAATTTATACCTTCGCTTTTTTGATAATGAGACACTTGTAGAAAATGCTGACCAGGCACTCAATTTTCTTAATTCGCTTCCAGACGTCCAAGTCACACCTGAGATGGAAGAAGATGTACGCGAGTATGCGGATAGCGATGTGCTCTACCCAAAGAGATACAAGGTAAGGCCAAGGGTTTATTTTATCATTATAAAGACAGAAGCTAAAACCATGCTCGACTTTAAGCAAAAGAAAGCTCTGCGCTCTTCACTTGACGCATCGGGAACGGCAAAGGAAACAAATATGGCAATCCAACGGCTAAATCAGGAGATGCCAGGATGGTATGAGGGTACAATCGACTTTAAGAGAGTTGTGGTACGTCCCGCAACAGGTAAATGTGAATACCGTGACACGCGTTTTGTCGCTCGTTGTAAGGCTAATTCTGGCATCGATTGCTACAACAGAATAGTAGAATACCTGAGGGGATGTGTCGACAAACGCAGTCAGTTTCCCGCAGCAAAAGGTAAAAACTTTAGGTTCCAATATCTTGGAATGTGGAAATAACTAACCATCAAAGACAATATTGACATGAATAAAGTAATGCTTATCGGCAATGTTGGGGTTGATCCTGACGTTCGCTACTACGATGCTGACCAGGCTGTGGCACAAGTCAGACTTGCCACAACAGAACGAGGATATACACTTCAAAACGGAACTCAGGTGCCTGATCGTACAGACTGGCATAATCTGGTGTTCTATAGGCAATTGGCAAAAATAGTAGAGAAGTACGTACATAAGGGTGACAAACTGTATGTTGAAGGCAGGTTGCGCACACGTTCGTATGATGACAAGAACGGTGTGAAGAAATATGTGACGGAAATCTATGTTGACAACATGGAGCTGCTTACACCAAAGAGAAACGACTCTGCGTCACCATCAGAGAACACTTCTGAGAGTAAAGCAGACAACAACCAGCCAACTTCTTCCAACGAAGACGCTCCATTCTAAAAAAAAATAAGCTATAAGTAGAGTATATATGTTCGCAAATATAGATACTTTGATAGAATTTCACCCCGTGACCATCGGTGTCATCATAGCAGCTGCATTGGCTGCTATTCTGCTTTTTGTATCAGCTTTTGCCAGCGGCTCAGAGATAGCTTTCTTCAGCCTTTCACCAAACGACATTAACGAGCTTCAGCCAGAGAAAAGTGCCGTAGACAAGAAAATAAGTATACTTAGAGAAGATAATGAACGAACACTGGCTACCATACTCATTACCAACAATTTCGTTAATGTCACTATCATCATGCTCTTCAACTATGTCTTTAGCTCACTCATCACATTCAAGCAGGCATGGATAGAGTTCTTGTGTATTACCGTTATACTGACTTTCCTGCTGCTCCTGTTTGGTGAGATCATGCCAAAGGTGTATAGCAGGCAGAACCCACTAAACTTTTGTCGAAACCACGTAGGAAGCCTGATGTTTTTCCGCTCTATCTTTTGGCCATTAGAGAATATCTTGATTAGAAGTGGCTCGATTGCTGAAAAGGTGGTCCAGAAGGAGTCACGCCAACTCAGTGTTGACGACCTCGAACAGGCTCTCGAACTTACCGACAAGGAAGAGCTTAAAGGCGAACAGAGTATGCTTCAGGGCATCATACGCTTTGGCGACGAGACAGCCAAGGAGATAATGACATCACGCCAGGATATCGTCGACCTTGACATCAAAGCCTCATTCAGTGAGGTTCTAAAATGTATTGTGGAGAACAACTATTCACGAATACCTGTATACCAAGACAGCGAGGACAACATGCGCGGTATACTGTATATTAAGGACTTGTTACCCCATCTGTCCAAGTCGGCTTCATTCAGATGGCAGAGCCTGATACGTCCGCCATATTTCGTGCCGGAAACAAAAAAGATTGACGACCTGTTGCGCGACTTCCAAGAGAACAAGGTGCATATAGCTATCGTTGTGGATGAGTTTGGCGGGACAAGCGGCATCGTAACGATGGAAGACATACTGGAAGAGATTGTGGGCGAGATAAACGACGAATACGACGAAGAGGAACATCAGTATACAAAACTGAACTACAATACCTATGTCTTTGAAGGAAAGACGCTACTTAGCGACTTCTGCAAGATTATTAATGTTGACGACGACGAGTTTGCTGACGTTGAGGGTGACGCCGACTCGATTGCGGGTCTGCTTCTCGAACTGAAGGGCGATTTTCCCAGCATACATGAGAAGATAGACTATAAGCAATATACCTTCGAGGTGGTTGGTATTGAAGAACGACGCATCAGTCGTGTAAAAGTGGTGATACACAACAGTCTTTAACAACTTTAACCCTATTTATTTACGCCCTCGCCAAACAAGGCAAAGTCGCCAAGAAGAGGATCATCAGGAAAGACGGTACTTAATACTGAGGTCAGCCTGCGAGCGGTGGCCATGCTTGCATTGTTAGACTGAAGGAGTCCAAGTCTTTGTGATTGCTGAAGCACGTGTGTGTCGAGCGGCATAATGAGAGTACGACGATCTATGATGTCCGACCATAGCCCGAGATCTACAGAAGAGTGAGTTCGTACCATCCATCTGAGAAACATACACAACCGTTTGCATGCGGATGACGCATCGCGAGGTATCACCTTACTTTGTCGTTCCTGGTTGAATAGCGAACACAGCTTGACGATTGCACCATATCCATCTATTTTAGTCTTGCTGACTGCTGCTTTCAGACTGCCATATGCTACCAGAATGGTTTGGTAGGTGGAAAGAAATTGGTACATGTCAGCATTGGTATAGAAGCGATAGAAGCACCCTTGGTCATCAGGTCGAAACATATCCTTATATATTCCCCTGACAGTCCAACCGAACATGTCGCCATGGGCATCGTCGAGGAGCACTTTTATTTTTTTCATGAAAACGGGTCTACTGCCATAGCTCAGAGAGGCTGCTATGAATGCCATCGTCTCTCTATTAACATCTCCATCAACTTGATGCATAAACCATGACGGGTCTCCATTGAGAAAATCTCGTGTCTCATACCGCTGAGCGTATTGGCGTAGTGTCTCTTTTGTTTGTTCGTCCATTATAGTATATTTCAAGTTTCGCAAGCTCCGCTTTTGGGAGTTAAAGAATGTTTTACTTCTTAAATCTCTACTCCTATAGGGAATATTCAAGGAAAAAGACTAACGTCTTTAACTCCTTTAACTCCCTTAACTCCTTTAACTCCAATTTTTCGGCAAAGGTACATAAATAATTGCAACTCGATTGCATATATTCACAATATATTTTACCAATGCTTGCGGATAAAGCAGAGAGACCATACCTTTGCAAAAAAAAACAGAACAGACTATGTGCAATCATCATTCAGACCATAACCACTGTGAGTGTCATCATCATGAACATCATCATCATGAACATCATCATAATCACAGCGTATTATCACAGTTGATACCCATCATCACATCCGTAATACTGCTTATTGCCGTTGTCTTAGTTGACCACAATCTGAATTTAGAAATGTGGCAACGACTGGTGTTATATCTCGTGCCTTATCTGATAGTTGGCCATTCCACCATTAAGGAAGCTATCGAAGGTATTATTGTCGGTGACGTATTTAATGAGCATTTCCTAATGACATTGGCAACCGTCGGAGCTCTTTCAATAGGATTTATGCCCGAGGGTAAGCCTGAGTTTGTCGAGGCTGTCTTTGTTATGCTTTTCTTTCAGATAGGTGAATTCTTCGAGAGTTATGCCGAAGGTCAAAGCAAACGTAGCATAGCCCATCTTATGGATATACGTCCTGATACGGCAAACATAGAAAGAGAGGGTAGGTTGTTGACTGTCAATGCGTCAGAAGTGGCTCTTGGTGAGATTATAATAGTAAAGCCAGGAGAGCGCATACCACTGGACGGAACAATCGCAGAAGGCTCTTCCACGTTGGATACAGCAGCACTAACGGGCGAGAGTCTGCCAAAAGAAGTCCATGTTGGCGACAACGTTACCTCGGGATGTGTCAATCTATCGGGTGTCTTGCATGTGAAGACACAGAGTACATATAAGGACAGTACGGTTTCTAAGATATTACAACTTGTTGAGAATGCTGCGGAAAGAAAGTCGAGTAGTGAGGCTTTTATCTCCAGATTTGCACGAGTATACACACCAATAGTAGTACTACTTGCTGTCGGAGTTGCCTGTATTCCACCATTCTTTGCAGACAGCTATGCCGTTGCTTTCACAAAATGGCTATACAACGCCCTCACATTCCTTATCGTTTCATGTCCTTGTGCACTGGTAATCTCTGTACCTTTGACATTTTTTGCTGGTATGGGTGCTGCATCGCGTAGAGGTATTCTTGTGAAAGGCGCCAACTATATAGACCTGCTGGCTCGTCTTGACAATGTGGTTTTCGACAAGACAGGAACGTTGACACGTGGCCAATTTGTTGTAACAGCCATCCATCCTGAAAAAATTGATGCAGACCATCTGCTACATCTTGCAGCTCATGTCGAACACTTCACGTCGCATCCTATTGGTGCCACCTTGCGTGATTCTTTCCCAAAAGAATCGTGCGACGGATGCAAGATTGACGAGGTTGAGGAGATTGCAGGACAAGGTGTGCGTGCAAAAGTAACACTCTACGACACAGGTATTTCACACATGGTAAGTGTTGGAAACTCTAAACTGATGGAGAATGTCGGAGCAAAATGGCACCCATGTCACCACTCAGGCACTATTATACATGTTGCCATAGATGGCATATACGCTGGACATATTGTCATCAGCGACGAGGTGAAGCAAGAAAGCAAAGAAGCTATTGAACGTCTGCGACAGTTAGGTGTGAAAAAGACCATTATGCTGACGGGCGACAGTCGTGAGGTGGCAGACACGGTGGCAAAGGAACTGAACATTGATGAGTGGCACGCCAATCTGCTCCCTTCTGACAAAGTAACTATGATGGAGCAACTCACACCCGTGACAGCCTTTGTAGGTGATGGCATCAACGACGCACCCGTGATAGCACGAGCCGATGTCGGTATAGCTATGGGCGGTTTAGGTTCAGATGCCGCCATTGACGCAGCCGACGTGGTTCTAATGGATGACAACCCTCTGAAGGTCGCTACCGCCATTACGATAGCACGACGTACCATCAGGTTAGCTCAAGAAAATATTGTTTTTGCCATAACGGTGAAATTAGCAGTTCTGATACTTGCGATATTCAGCCTGAGTACTCTCGGTATGGCAATATTTGCCGATGTTGGTGTGACAGTACTTGCCGTGTTTAACGCAATGAGGGCTGCGTACTCAACTTTAGCAAGTTGAGAGGAGTTAAAGGGAGTTAAAGGAGTTAAGGGAGTTAAAGGAGTTAAAGACGATAGTCTTTTTCCTTGAATATTCCCTATAGGAGTAGAGATTTAAGAAGTAAAACATTTGTACTTAACTCCTTTAACTCCTTTAACTCCTTTAACTCCCAAAAAGTTGAGCGAATGCGAAACTTGAAGATGCATATAAAAAATCCTAAAGTATTTTGTCATATCTATTTTATTCCTTACCTTTGGACTGGAATTTCAGAACAGAAAGGGAGAAAGTGAAACGAATATATCTGATTATTATACATATACTGATATCTTTTAGCGTTTTAGCACAAAACGTGAAGACAGGCACATGTGTTACCAAAGATGGTGGACAGTATGAGGGAGAAATGATTGGCTCTAAGCCGCACGGTAAGGGGCACTGTGTATACAAGAATGGTGATACATACGACGGAGAATATAAGAAAGGTGCTCGTGAAGGATATGGGGTATATACGTTCAGTGATGGCGAGAGATATGAAGGACAATGGTTTAAGAACCAACAACACGGCATGGGAACCTTTGTCTTTATGAATAATAACAAATACGTAGGGCTGTGGTTCCGCGACTATCAGGAAGGTCATGGAGTGATGTACTACTTCAATGGTGACGTATACGATGGAAACTGGCAACGCGACCAACGCAACGGTAAAGGTAAATATACTTTTGAGAATGGTGCCTACTATGATGGCTCATGGAAAAATGACAAAAAGAATGGGCAAGGTGTCTTCGACTGGGCTGATGGTTCGCGATACGACGGAGGATGGACTGATAACCGCAAGGAAGGAAAGGGAACATACGTATATAGTGACGGTGACAAATATGTCGGCGACTGGAAGAACGACCTGCAGAATGGTAAAGGCATATACATGTTTGCATCAGGCGACAGATATGAAGGCGACTACTTAGATGGCGAACGTACAGGACAGGGACTATTTAAGTATAACAATGGTGACGTGTATAACGGTCACTTTCTCAATGGTGACAAGCATGGATTTGGTACTATGACATGGGCTAACGGTGATGTATACACTGGCTACTGGGAAAACGACCTCCAGAACGGACAAGGCAAACTCATAAAGAAAGATAAGGATGTCTTTGAAGGAGAGTTTAAAAAGGGAGTGCTCGATGGCATGGTGATAATCCATTATGCTGACGGAAGCAAATTCAAGGGAAAATACAAGAAAGGCGAACGCCATGGTCAGGCTGTGGAGGAAGCTAAAGACGGTACCAGGTTCGAAGGGCACTATTATGACGGTGTGCGCGATGGAAAATTCGTCGAGAAAGACCGTAATGGACAGGTGACCGCTCGGGGTACATACAAAAATGGTAGGAGAGTTATTGAATAACTCAACTTTCGCAAGTTGAGAGGAGTTAACTCCTATAGGGAATATTCAAGGAAAAAGACTAACGTCTTTAACTCCTTTAACTCCCTTAACTCCTTTAACTCCAAAAAGTTGAGCGAATGCGAAACTTAAAAATAATAGAATAATAAAACTATATCACTATGATCGTTGACACATTAGACAATTTTGCAAAGTATGTATCGGTAAACCCTCTGTTTGCTGATGTAGCTGAATTTATGAAGAACAACAATCTTCTGGAAATGGAAGAGGGAAAACACTTTATCAAGGATAAAGACCTCTTTGTGAATATTACTACTGCAACCGGAAAGACCAAGGAGGATGCAGCTTTTGAGACACATCGCCGTATGCTCGACATACAAATACCGCTAGATGCTCCAGAAACTTACGGCTATATGCCATTGGAAGATTTGCCTGAGGCTGAATATAATGATGAGAAGGATGTTACAAAATACAAAGATGTAAAGGCTGAGACATATGTCAACTGCAAGCCTGGTGAATTTGCAATATTCTTCCCTCAGGATGGTCATCAACCATGCATTGGTGAAGGACAAATAAAGAAAGCTATCTTTAAAGTGAAGGCTTAACTAAGAAATAAATCTAAACCTATAGGGAATATTCAAGGAAAAAGACTAACGTCTTTAACTCCTTTAACTCCCTTAACTCCTTTAACTCCAAAAAGTTGAGCGAATGCGAAACTTGAATATAATAAGAATATGGCAACAAAGAAAGTAAAAGCACCAAAGCACATTGGGCTCGTTGAACACGATGGCTATCTGGAACCATTCGAGGATGCCATACGAGGCAGACACGACCATGCATTATGGAAGATTGGCGAGTTGACTCAACACGGAAAGAAGACCTTGAGCGACTTTGCCAGCGGACACGAGTATTTCGGACTACATAAGACCAGCCGCGGTTGGATCTTTCGTGAGTGGGCACCAAACGCTACTGACATCTATCTGGTAGGCGACTTTAATGATTGGCAAGAGAAAGAAGAGTATCGTGCCAAACGTATTGAGGGTACAGGCAACTGGGAACTGAAATTGCCCAACAAGGCAATGAAACACGGCGACCTGTTCAAGATGAAGGTGCACTGGAACGGCGGAGAAGGTGAACGTATACCAGCATGGATACGAAGAGTAGTGCAGGATGATGAGACAAAAATATTCTCGGCTCAGGTGTGGAATCCAAAAGAGAAGTATGAATGGAAGAAGAAGACATTTAAGGCCAAGAAGGATCCGTTACTCATATATGAGTGCCATATCGGTATGGGTGAGGATGCCGAGAAGGTAGGTACATACGATGAATTCCGCGAATTGGTTTTGCCACGAATTATAAAGGATGGATACAATTGTATTCAGATAATGGCAATACAGGAGCATCCATACTATGGCAGTTTTGGCTATCATGTGAGCTCATTCTTTGCCGCATCGTCCCGTTTTGGCACGCCTGAACAGCTGAAAAAACTCATTGACACAGCTCATCAAAATGGTATTGCTGTAATAATGGACATAGTTCACTCGCATGCTGTGAAGAATGAGGTTGAAGGACTTGGCAATCTGGCAGGTGACCCCAATCAGTTCTTCTATGCCGGTGATCGTCACGAGCATCCAGCATGGGACTCGTTGTGTTTTGACTATGGTAAGGACGATGTACTTCACTTCCTGCTATCTAACTGTAAATACTGGCTCGAAGAGTTTCATTTCGATGGTTTCCGTTTCGACGGTGTCACCTCAATGCTGTATTATAGTCACGGACTGGGTGAAGCCTTCTGTAACTACGGTGATTATTTCAATGGTCATCAAGACGACAACGCTATCTGTTATCTTACACTTGCAAACAAACTGATACACGAAGTCAACAAGAATGCCATCACCATAGCTGAAGAGGTGAGTGGTATGCCAGGACTGGCTGCTAAATTCGAAGATGGCGGATACGGATTTGATTATCGCATGGCAATGAACATTCCGGACTATTGGATAAAGACCATCAAGGAACAGAGCGACGAGAACTGGAAACCAAGCAGCATATTCTGGGAGGTGAAGAATCGCAGGGCTGACGAGAAGACTATCTCATATTGTGAGAGTCATGATCAAGCACTTGTAGGCGATAAGACTATCATCTTCCGACTGATAGATGCCGATATGTATTGGCATTTCGCAAAAAAAGACATCAACGGTGTGGCAGAGCGCGGTATAGCCCTGCACAAGATGATACGTCTTGTCACGGCTGCTGCCATCAATGGTGGCTACCTTAACTTTATGGGTAATGAGTTTGGTCATCCAGAATGGATAGACTTCCCACGTGAGGGTAATGGTTGGAGCTATAAGTATGCCCGTCGCCAGTGGAACTTGGTAGACAACAAGGAACTTTGCTATCACTGGTTGGGTGACTTCGACCGCGAGATGCTCAAGGTTATTAAGAGTGAGAAGAAGTTTAACGAGACACCTGTTCAGGAAATATGGCACAACGATGGTGATCAGGTACTTGCCTTCATGCGCGGTGACTTGGTGTTTGTATTCAACTTCTCACCGACTCGTTCGTTTACCGACTATGGATTCTTAGTACCTACAGGTTCCTATGATGTGGTGCTTAATACAGACTCCAAAGATTTCGGAGGAAACGGCTTTGCCGATGATAGTGTCACTCACTTTACAAACTTTGATCCACTTTATGTCGAAGACAAGAAAGAATGGTTGAAGTTGTATATACCTGCACGCTCGGCAGTGGTACTGAGGAAGAACTAAAGCGATGAATAACAGAGCTTCGTCACTCTATATGAGGATGGTATGTACAGCAGTATTCTGTACTTTCTCGTTGGTGTATCTGTATTGCTACCAACCGGACATCCTCTTCCGTCTTCAACATGCTGCATCCGACGGCAAGACGCATTATATTCCTGTCATCGGAGCCATATTGATTACGGTAGTGGCAAAGTTATTACAG
This sequence comes from uncultured Prevotella sp., assembly GCA_900316295.1. Taxonomy (GTDB): domain Bacteria; phylum Bacteroidota; class Bacteroidia; order Bacteroidales; family Bacteroidaceae; genus Prevotella. Next base: position 45,992 of record ONCJ01000012.1, on the reverse strand, counting down.
GTTGTTGTGTTTGGTGTGAGCAGACTATACAAGCGTGGTCACGCCCTAACATACCTGCCATCGTGCATGATGCTCACCTTCCTTACATCACTTGACGTAGACAAGAATGGTAACATTGATTTTGGAGAGTGGTGGTGGCTTGCGCCATCACTGCTCATCCTATATATTGTGGTTGTATGGATTGTTCATGACAATCAAGGCATAGAACCCGTAGAACGATCATTTACTCTGGCTACTCAGCTGATTTGGCTAAATCTCATACAACTGATTTTGATGTTTTTGGTCGTGATTTCTGTAAGTATTCACGATGAACGATCACATATTGAGGCTCATATTCAGCGCATAGTTTATGATAATGTACGCTCTCGCGAGACTGACAATAAAGAGACAGAAACAGAGAAGAAAGAAAAGAACAGAAATAAAGAAGTGGTGGAGAATGTCGACAGTACACTATGTATGATGCTAATGAACAAAAACCTTAATGGTTTTGCAAAAAAAATAAAACGAAGTTACGACCTCTCCAAAGCCATACCTTATGTTTATGCCGAAGCGTTACAGCTGTATATGCGACAGCCAAGCCATAAATACTACTGGAATAACGCACAACTCTCTCATCGCCTTGACTCATTCCTTAAAGAGAAGGACAGGGTAGGGGCAACAAAAAACCGAAACGCCTTTATCAAGCATTTCGGAGATTCATACTGGATGTATTACTATTATTAAATAAATTTTGGAGTTAAAGGAGTTAAGGGAGTTAAAGGAGTTAAAGACGTTAGTCTTTTTCCTTGAATATTCCCTATAGGAGTAGAGATTTAAGAAGTAAAACTTTTCTCTTGCCCCTTGCCCCTTGCTCCCTGCCCCTAAGGAAGCAGAGCTTCCGAAAGTTGAGTTACTATTACCACTTATTATCTATCATCCAAGATATTTCATCAGTAGTTTAGCATATCCTGAGTCGCGTAGTTTGGCAATACTTTTCTCTCTGATTTGACGTACACGCTCACGTGTAAGACCTTCTTGATCACCAATCTCTTCAAGCCCCTTCTCTGGTCCACCAATACCGAAACATTGGGTAAGTATAGACACTTCACGAGGTCTCAGCACCTTTAGCAAAACAGAGTTGAGCTCCTGAGCCATTGACTCATGGTCTACCTGCTTATCAGTACGACTGTCGTCACCACTTGGCATCACGTCGAGCATACAATTATCCTCGCCATCCTGGAATGGAGCATCGATAGATACGTGGTGACCATCTGCCATCAAGCTCTGACCAATCTTCTCCTCGTCTATTTGTGTTGCTTCTGACAATTCAGATACAGATGGGTGACGTTGGTTTTCTTGTTCAAAGCGGTTAATCTCATGATTAATTTTATTGAGCGAACCAACCTGATTCAATGGCAGACGTACTATACGACTCTGCTCTGCTATTGCCTGCAGAATACTCTGGCGAATCCACCATACTGCATACGAGATAAATTTGAATCCACGAGTCTCATCAAACTTCTGAGCAGCTTTTATCAGTCCGATATTACCCTCATCTATCAGGTCGGTAAGAGTAAGTCCCTGATGCTGATATTGCTTTGCTACAGATACTACAAATCTCAAGTTGGCTGTAACCAACTTGTCCTTAGCACGTTCACCTTCAGGACCGCCTTTTTTTATCTTCTGAGCAAGTTCAATTTCCTCATCAATAGAAATCAGTGGAGCACGTCCTATCTCAACAAGATATTTATCAAGTGCTTCACTTGAACGGTTTGTTATACTCTTTTGAATTTTTAGCTGTCTCATCCTAAATACCTTTCACCTTCTAATCATTTGATAGTCAGATAATAACCTTTCAACTACGCGAAAATCGCAGCAAAGGTAATACTTTTATTTTAAATAAACGAATAAATTGTAAGAATATTTTGTTTTAACTGACGAATATTTATTTTTTATGAATTCATAAAGTCTTCAACATCTTTTGGATGATAAGGTATTCGGTCTTTGCCTAAGAATCGACAACCATTATTTGTGATTAGCAAGTCGTCCTCAATACGTATGCCTCCGAAGTCCTTATATGTCTCTAATAGGTCAAAGTTGATGAACTCCTTACAATGTCCTCTTTTGCGCCAGTCATCAATAAGTACAGGAATGAAGTATATTCCAGGTTCGTCAGTGACTACAAATCCAGGTTCAAGGGCTCTACCCATTCGCAGGGCACTGGTACCAAACTGGTCTCTATTTGGCTGTGTGTCGTTATCAAAACCAACATTAATCTGGTCCAGACCCTCCATGTCGTGTACGTCCATTCCCATCATGTGACCAAGTCCATGAGGCAAGAACATTGCATGTGCACCGGCCTTTACAGCTTCGTCAACATCGCCACGTATTAGTCCGAGTTCCTTGAGTCTTTCTGTCATCAGTCGGCATACAGCAAAATGAACATCTCTGTATTTTACGCCAGGCTTTGCCACATCAAGAACGTAGTCATGGCATTCCTCAACGATACGATAGATATCGAGTTGTCTCTGGGTGAATTTGCCATTGACAGGATAGGTACGCGTATGGTCGGAACAATAGTGATTGATAGTCTCAGCACCAGCATCGCACAGGGCAAGTCGACCAGACTCTAAAACATTCATCGAGGGATTGCCATGCATGATCTCACCATGTTGTGAGAATATAGTAGCAAAGCTCACTTGTGCTCCATACGAATGGGCGATACCATCCACCTGTCCGCCAACAAACTTCTCGGTCACGCCTGGACGTGTTAGTCGCATGGCTGTTGTGTGCATCTTATATCCTATTTCTATTGCACGTTCTATCTCGGCAATTTCTTCGTCACTCTTTGTAGAACGCATCTTTACTACGGCATGTATCAAATCTATTGACGATGCCTCGTGCTGCTTGGATGGATGTATCCCCATGAGATCCATTATCTGTATCATGTTGTCATGACGATAGGGTGGAAGGAAGTGGATCTTTCTTGTTGTATCAGGTGTAATAAGCGTGGATAGCTCCTTTAAGGGCAAACTATTGGCAACACCAACTTGAGAAGCCATGTCGGCGACGCTGTCAACACTACCATACCATACTATGTCGTCGATGTCGATGTCGTCACCAAAAAGTATCTCTTTGTCGTTGTCAACATCTATCACACCTACGAGTCCGTCGCGCTGCTGACCAAAATAGTAAAGGAAGGTAGAGTCCTGACGGAAAGGATAATATGCATTTGAAGGATAGTTACATGGTGATTCATTGTTACCGAAAAGTACAATCACTCCATTACCGACGAGTTTTTTTAGTTCGTTACGTCTGTTGATGTAGTTTTGTGTTGAAAACATATTAGTTCGTAGTTTTTAGTTTTTTTAATTCTTCTTTAGCAGGTCGGGTCTTAGCGTTCTGGTACGTTCCAAAGCTTGATCCATTTCCCATTGTTTTATTTTAGCCTCGTTGCCCGAGAGCAGTATTTCTGGCACCTTCCATCCTTTGTATTCCGCAGGACGAGTATAGACTGGTGCTGACAGCAAGTCATCTTGGAAACAGTCCGACAGTGCGCTCTGTTCGTCGCCAATCACTCCTGGCACCACTCTTACGATAGCATCTGCCATGATTGCTGCAGCCAGTTCGCCGCCAGTAAGCACATAGTCGCCAATTGATATTTCTCTTGTTATCAGGTGTTCCCTGATGCGATGGTCAATACCCTTATAGTGTCCACAGAGAATAATGATGTTCTCGAGCATCGACATCTCGTTGGCTATATGCTGATTGAATTGTTCTCCATCTGGTGAAGTAAATATCACTTCATCGTAGGTACGTTCGCTTTTAAGAGACGAGATGCAACGATCTATCGGTTCACATTGCATCACCATACCTGCAAATCCACCGTATGGATAATCGTCTACACGGCGCCACTTATCTTTGGTATAGTCACGCAGGTTATGCAGGTGTATTTCCGCCAGTCCTTTCTTTTGCGCCCTTGCCAGTATTGACTCGTTGACAAAGCCCTCAAGCATTTCAGGTAGTACTGTGATAATATCTATTCTCATGGATGCAAAGGTAATGAAAAATGTAGTAACGTAAAAATGTAATGATGAAAAATATACAATGTCATAGTTCTTTAGTCTTGAATTGGTATTAAACAGAAAGAGGAGCGCCGAAGCACTCCTCTTGATTTGTTAGTTTGTTTATTTCCTTTTGTTGAGTTATTCACCGAGGTCGATTTTCTTACTTACAATCAGAGCCTCTGCAACGGTAGCTGCTACTACCAGCAAAATTCCAAATGTTACCATAATCTTTTTACCTTTCTTTGTTTTAGTTCAACTTTTTCTTCCGACCTCTCGGCCGTCTTTTTTTTGTTATCCTTTTCTTAGCAAAATCATGCATGAACAATCATACATTTCGTTTGCTTTTTGCGAGTGCAAAGGTATTGTGAAAAAACAATTCGCACAACTTTTCTGGCGAAAAGAGTGCGAATATGGTTGATTTGTTGACTAACGTCAATTTATTGTTCAATCCATGGGGAAGAGTCCGTACAGTTTAGCGTCAATCATGTCGGTCACCTTTTTGAAGTCTTGCACGTTGTCACCAAACTTGAGCGTATCACCATCCACTATGATGAGATTCCCCTTGTATGTGGCAATCCATTCCTCATACCGTTTGTTCAGTCCTTCCAGATAGTCGAGTCGTATTGTCTGCTCATAGTCCCTGCCTCGTTTTTGTATCTGCGAAACGAGGTTTGGGATAGTTGAACGGATGTAGATCATGAGGTCGGGCAGTTTGACAAGTGATATCATCAGGTCGAACAAGTCGGAATAGTTCTGGAAGTCTCTGTCGCTCATGAGTCCTTGCCCATGCAGGTTGGGTGCAAAGATACGTGCATCCTCGAAGATGGTGCGATCTTGTATGATTGTCTCATCTGACTGAGATATTTCCACCACCTCCTTGAATCGCTTATTGAGGAAATATACCTGAAGATTGAACGACCAACGTGCCATATCTTCGTAGAAGTCGGCAAGGTATGGATTGTTATCTACAGGTTCGAATCGTGGTGTCCACCCATATCTATGGGCGAGCATCTTGGTCAGCGTGGTCTTGCCACTACCTATGTTCCCAGCTATTGCGATGTGCATCTTTAGTTTAGAGTTTAGAGTTTTAAGTTTAATGTGTAGGGCTATTCTGGAAAGAGATTGAAGAGTTTATGATCTATCTTGTCTACAATCGTTGCAAAGTCTTTTGGATTGTGCTGATAGTCCATATTGTCAACGTCTATAACAAGTAGTCGTCCCTTATACCTATTAAATATAAAGTCATCATATCGCTCGTTCAGGTTAGACAGATATTCTATTGGCATTGTCTGCTCATAATCCCGTCCACGTTTTTGTATGTTTCTGACCAAGTGCGACACGGGGGCTCGCAGGTAAATCATGAGATCTGGATATTTCACGATTTCCACCATCTGATCGAACAGCTCCATATATGTCTCATAGTCACGATCAGAAAGGTTACCCATACTGTAATTATTGGCAGTAAACACGTATACGCCTTCGAAGATAGACCTGTCTTGTATTATAGTCTTATCTGACTGTTGTATGGCAAGCAAATCTTTGAACCGCTCTTTCAGGAAGAACACCTCCAAGGCAAATGACCATCGGGCTATATCCTTATAGTAATCCTCCAGATACGGGTTCTCCACGACAGCCTCAAACCGAGGCTCCCAACCGTAATGACGTGCCAGCATGGTTGTTAGTGTCGTCTTTCCGCTTCCTATGTTTCCTGCTATTGCAATATGCATTATTGTATAGGTGAGAAGTGAAAGACTTATTTTAACTCTCGAAATAATACAGGAAGGCGGCGATGCCTTCAAGTGCAGGTTTACGCTGTCCCTCTATCTCTATCTTGAACTTTATCTCTGCCTTGCATATACCTCGAAGGTTCTGGATACTATGTAATTTAGTCACAAGTCGCACCCTCGATCCCGTAATGACGGGTTGACCAAATCTCATGTCCGTCATACCATAGTTGACGAGCATTTTTATGTTTCTCACATCAATAATCTGGTCCCACATATATGGTAGCAGTGATAATGTGAGATATCCATGAGCGATGGTCGACTTATATGGGCTCTCTTGTTTAGCACGTTCTGTGTCTACGTGTATCCATTGATGGTCGAGGGTGGCGTCGGCAAAGAGGTTAATACGGTCTTGGTCTACCAGCAACCAGTCAGATGCTCCCAAATCCTCCCCGAGGTGGGACGCGAACTCATCATACGAATTGATAATCAGTTTTGACATGTCTATTTGTGTTTTCTTAGTTATATTGTATTAGGCAAAGGTACACATAATTTTTATTATTATGGTAGTAAAGGTGAAGAAAATTTGAAAAAAAATCACTCTCTTATGTTTGTTGTCAAATAAAAAGAGTATCTTTGTACCATAATTAATCATATCAACTATGACTTGGGAATTTATCCTACGCATATTTGTTGCGGCAATCTTAGGTGGTCTGGTTGGCTTGGAACGTGAATATCGTGACAAGGCAGCTGGTTTTCGTACGCATTTTCTTGTGGCATTGGGATCGGCGTTATTTATGATAATCTCTGCCTATGGCTTTGAAGAATTGATGGCGTCATCGCCAGCAGATAATATACGTCTCGATGTGTCGCGTATTGCGGCTCAGGTGGTTTCTGGTATTGGTTTCATCGGTGCTGGTACTATCATTTTCCAGAAAAGTGAGAATGCCGTTCGAGGTCTTACCACAGCCGCAGGAGTATGGGTCACGGCAGCTATAGGTCTTACTTGTGGTGCAGGCATGTACGTGTTGGCATTTGCCGCCACTTTTTTTGTGTTGCTTGGTCTTGAAGCCTTCAACTTCTTCCTTAAAAAGTTTGACAGGCGTAGGAATAATGGTAATGAAGAAAACTAAATATTTTATAGAAAGATGAGAAAAGGAGCCTTAGCAGTAATATTTGCTGCCGTCGTGATGATGATAGCAGGTACTGGATGCACGGGATGTGCAGGCAAGAAAGGTGATACTACAGATAGTGTTACTACAGATTCCATTGCCACTGACAGCGTCGAATTGATTGATACTGTTGAGAGTATAGTAGAGTCGGCACCAGTACCTAAGGCTGCTGACGAGTTGTTTGATGATTTCTTCTTTAATTTCATCAACAATCGCAAACTGCAACGTGCACGAGTGAAGTTCCCTCTCCGTGTTACCGAGGGAGGCACAACCCATCTATTACAATCAGGGCAGTGGCAGATGGAGCGTTTCTTCAAGGATCAGGGATACTATACACTGATCTTTGACAATGTCAAACAGATGAATCTTGTCAAGGATACTGCCGTGTCTAACGTTATAGTAGAGCGTATTTTGCTCCAAGCAGACAAAGTGGAGCAGTTCCATTTCAATAGAGAGAATGGTCAGTGGTTGCTTACCGAGAAGAAGATAGTAGGACTGGATGAAAGCGACAACGCTTCGTTCCTTACTTTCCTCCAAGGGTTCTTTGCTCATCCTGAGGATAGTAGGCATGTCCAAAATCCACTACCATACTACGGACCAGACCCAGAGGATGACGAGGGGAAATATCTTAATATGCATATTCCTGCGGAGTCGTGGGCTGAATATCTGCCTGAAGTACCTGGCGAGAAGATATACAACATCCTTTATGGTCAGCACAACAATGCTGGCAGTGAGAAGATTTTCCTCTTCAAGGGCATTGCTAACGGACTGGAAACCCAACTGAAATTCCATAATCAGGGAGGTGAATGGAAATTGGTGGAGATTAGTCTTTAGTTTTTGGTTTATAGTTTTTAGAGTTGAAAGGCATCCGCTAAGGAAAGGAGTAGCATTATGATAAAGGATATACTGAATTATAGTTTACTAAATCATAACACTTTTGGCATAGACGCTCGATGCCATAGGTTTCTGGAGTTTTCTGCTGCTGCTGAAGCTCAACAGGTGGCAAGTGTGCTTACGAGCGATTCTACACCTTATATAATAATAGGGGGTGGAAGCAACCTTCTGCTCACTCGTGACTATACCGGTATCGTGGTCCACTCTGCCATTAAGGGCATCACACCTATGTACGACGGCAGACTGCGATGTGGTAGTGGTGAAGTATGGGACGACGTCGTGGCTTATTGTGTTGAACATGGTCTGTATGGCGCAGAAAACCTCTCTATCATTCCTGGCGATGTAGGCGCCTCTGCCGTACAAAACATCGGAGCGTATGGGGTGGAGGTGAATGAGTTTATTGAGACAGTCGAGGCAATAGATATCAGCTCTGGTCGTGCGGTGTCTTTCGGTCGTGAGGAGTGTCACTATTCCTATCGCAATAGTCGGTTCAAGGGTGAGTGGCGCAATCGATACCTCATCACATACGTGACCTATCACTTCCGTCCGCAATACAATCCACATATAGACTACGGCAATATTCGTGCCGAACTGGACAAGAGGGGTATCAAGAATCCTACGCCTGTCCAACTGCGCCAATGCATTATCGACATTCGCAATGCCAAACTGCCAGACTATCATATTGAGGGTAACGCAGGAAGTTTCTTTGTAAATCCTATTGTCAACGCAGAGAAGTTCAATGAGCTGAAGAGTCGTTATCCAGATATGCCACATTATATTATTGATGATGACCACATCAAGATTCCTGCAGGATGGATGATTGAAGAGTGTGGATGGAAGGGGAAGACCGTAGGGCATGCTGGAGTTCACGACAAACAGGCGCTTGTGCTTGTCAATCGTGGAGGTGCTACCGGAGCAGAAATTGTCCATCTGATGCAGATGATACAGAAGGATGTGCTCGACACTTTCGGTATAGCTATTCATCCAGAGGTTAATGTGGTTTAAGCAGATTGTCGCTATCCCGAAATTCCGAAATTCCGTTATCCCGAAAAAAACAAAAAACCACAATGAAACTAACTTTCTTAGGAACAGGAACATCTGCGGGCGTGCCCGTGTTGGGGTGTCCGTGTGAAGTTTGTCACAGCGAAGACCCGCATGACAAGCGCTATCGTACTGCGGCTATGCTGGAAGTGGATAGCACCCGACTACTCATCGACTGCGGACCAGACATACGTATGCAACTGATGCCACACCCTTTCCTTCCCTTCGACGGAGTCCTTCTCACACATATTCATTACGACCATGTAGGAGGTATGGACGATCTGCGTGGCTATTGCGTCTTTGGCGACATCAATGTATATGCCGATGAACAGACGGCAGAGGCTCTACACACTACAATGCCTTATTGTTTCACCAAGGTGCTCTATCCTGGTGTCCCTCGGCTCTGCCTTCATGCCATCCGTCCCCACGAGCCACTCATTATCCGCGATGCTACGATAGTTCCCTTCACAGTCATGCATGGCAAACTGCCAATACTTGCATATCGGATAGGGAAGTTGGCATATATCACGGATATGAAGACTATTGACGATGGCGAGCTACAATATCTCGAAGGAATCGACACTCTTGTGGTCAATGCCTTGCGTTTTGACAAACCACATCACAGCCATCAGCTTGTCGACGATGCCGTCGCCTTTGCTCGTCGCGTTGGTGCTCGTCGTACATATCTCATTCATCTCACCCATGAGATAGGATTTCATGACGAAGCCAACAAGCGACTGCCCGAGGGCTTTGAGTTTGCCTACGATGGACTGACGATTGAGATATAGTAACAAACACATGCTACTCAGTGCGTTACGAGTGGTAACAGATAGTAGCAAGGTGACAACAAAATTCGGAAAAACTCGAAATTCTATCAGAAAAGACGGCTGAAAAGACCTTTTTTAGTCTTTTTCTTGCTGCCTGGTTTGAATTTCCTGTAAAGTTTCCATCCAAGTATGATACCGTCGAGCACTCCCACACCCGTCTTCAGTATACCTGAATAGCGGGATGTCGGTGTCTTCAGGGTCGATGCCGGACGGTGGAACGTACTGTCCCAGAGCGTCTGCATGGCAGTGCTGTCGCCCGAGATGTCGTTGAGCAGTTCGTCTTTGCGCTGACGTATGTCGTCGAGTGTTCGATATGTGTCGCCGTTGATATTCATGATGCTTGGATGGATTTACTTGGACAGAAAGATATTTGCCAGAAGGCGAACCAATGGACGCTCTATAAATTTCTTTCTGTAGCAAAGAAATAGGATGATAACCAGCAGGTAGACACCGCCAACGATGCAGAAGGCTGGTGCCATACCTGTTTGAGTCGCCAGTGCGTAGGCTCCGGCAAAGGAGAGGTAGATGAGTGTGATAATCAACAGCAAAGCGACTATAACCACAATCGCTAAGACTGTGAGCAATCGCACCAACTTCTCCACAATGTCGAGCTTGATGTATTCGGTCTGAAGCCCAGCATAGTGCTTCACTACCTCAACGAACTGTGCGATAGTCTCGACGTTGTTGTCGTTAGAGAACATCCTCTGCAGTGTCCTTTATGTCGTCAACGAAGTCGTCCATCTCTTTGCGCGACAGTTTGATGTCATGCTTCTTGCAGAAGTCATCTACAGCGTCGGCAATCTTTGTACGTGTGTCAGTTCCCTTTTCAGGAGCCATCAAAATACCGAGGGCAGCACCTGCGATGGCACCACCGAGAAATGCACCAATGTAACCTAATGTTTTCATAGTAATAGTTTTTTATTTATTAAACATAAATGTGAGTTAGCCGTTTTTGTCACCACAAAGATACGTATACTTTTCTTAAATGCAATACATTTCCGAGTGTTTTTTTCGCATTTAACAAACTTTATAGACATAATCTTTTCCACTTCGCAAGGGATTTTGTACTTTCGCAATGTCAAAACAGATTTGTAACAAAAAGAAAGTCTAATAATATTAAAAACAAACATTAGTAACAATGAAGAAAATTATTGTTCTGGGCGCAGCCCTTTGCGTAGCGATGGCATTCACAGGATGCAAGAGTAGTGAGAGTGCATACAAGAAGGCTTACGAGAAAGCTAAGGCACAAGAGAATACCACCACAACTCCTACCGTACAGCAACCATCGGACACCTACGTACCTGAGGTAACTCCAGTAGTAGAGAAGCCAGTGACAGATACCAGAGTAGTCGACAACACCGACAATGCGGTAGTTCGTCAGGAGCGACTCTCAGTTGTTGATGGTGCCGGACTGAAGAACTACAGCGTCGTAGTAGGTTCGTTCTCTGTCAAGGCAAATGCCGAGGGACTCGTTCGTCAGCTCAAGTCAGCAGGCTATCCCGCACAGTTGGGCTACAACTCCGACCGTAACATGTATCGCGTCGTAGCCACCACATTCGATAGCAAGTCTGAAGCCGTACAGAGTCGCGACCAGTTGCGCAATCGTTACGCCGACGCTTGGCTGTTGTATGTACAATAAGCCAATATGCGTATACTGTCAGTAGACTACGGACGCAAACGTACAGGAATAGCAGTCACCGATCCGTCGCAGATCATCGCAGGCGGATTGGCGACTGTTTCCACATCTACACTCTTCGAATATCTTAGCGAATATGTCGCCAACGAGCAGGTAGAGCGTATCATCATTGGCGAACCACGACAGACCAACGGAGAACCAAGCGAAAACTATCAGCGCGTCATACAGTTTGTCAATCGCTGGCGTAAAGCAATGCCACAGATACCCATCGAACTGTACGACGAACGCTTCACCTCCGTACTCGCTCATCAGGCAATGCTACAAGGCGGACTGCGCAAGAAGGCACGACAGGACAAAGCACTCGTCGACGAGATCAGCGCCACCATATTGCTACAAGACTATATGCGAAGCATGAAGCGCTGACATAACTAAAAATAACCCCCAAAAACTAAAAACAAAAAACTCAATGATCCTACCTATTTATATATATGGTCAACCCGTGCTGCGCAAAGTAGCACAAGACATCACACCCGACTATCCCGAACTCCAGCAGTTTATCCAAGACATGTGGGAGACACTCGCCTCGTCAGAAGGCATCGGACTTGCCGCACCACAGGTGGGTAGGGCAGTGCGCGTCGTCGTTATCGACCTCGACCCTTTAGCAGACGACCTGCCCGAATATAAAAACTTCCGTAACGTATATATCAACCCACACATCATCGAGAAAGACGAGGACGACACCGACCTGATGGAGGAAGGATGCCTCTCCCTGCCAGCCATCCACGAGAAGGTGCGCCGTTCCAAGCGCATCCATGTGCGCTGGCAAGACGAACAGTTCCAGCAGCACGACGAATGGGTAGAAGGTTATCTCGCCCGAGTGATGCAGCATGAGTTCGACCATCTCGACGGCCACATGTTCGTAGACCGCATCTCACCGCTTCGCAAGCAGATGATTAAGAGCAAGCTGGCAGCCCTTCTTAAGGGACGCTACCGTTGCGGTTATCGTACCAAAGCAGTCAAATAATCAATCCATTATTTTACGATTCCATCGTTATTCCTATAAGAGCAGAACATCTCCTCTCTTACCTCATCCCGCACTTGATGCGGGATTTTATCTCCTCAACTCCTCATAAAGTATCATATTTTGCAATATAGATATGACAAAGTGATACTTTGTAGTCGAATTTGCATGAAATCCGACAAGAAAGTATCAGTATTTCTTACTTTGAAGTTTTCAGTTTGCGTATTTTTCTATACCTTTGCAAACGATTGCGTGAAAACTAATTGCTAATCAAATCACTACAAGAACTACAACAAAACCAAATATTAAGAACTCAAACAAAAAAAGCATACAAATGAACTGTAAACTAACTAATCTAAAGACGTTGCACACAAATCGATGGCAACAGGATGACACCCCATGTTTCGTACCATTCCCAAGTCAATCCATAAAGTACTGGATCACCACCCTCCTTATCGCTATGATGAGTATCGTAGGGGCGTGGGGACAGACAGATAAAGTCTTAGATGCTACTCAAATATGGGATTATAGCGGTTTTGAAATAGCCCAAAATTATAACATTACATATCAAAACAGATCTTTTACTGCAAATCAATGGGATTTTATATCTTTACCATTTAATGCATCTCAATCTGTTTTGGATGCAACATTTGGTTCTGGTAAATATCAACTACAACAGTTTGATAGTATGGATAACAATACTTTCGTGTTTAAAACGATGGAGACACCATCCATCACGGCAGGTTATCCATACCTTATTAAGGTTTCAGAGACTGTTAATAATCCAGTTTTTACAAATGTTACATTTGCTACTACTACTGGATTGTGTTATGGAAATGAAAATGTGAAGTTGTATGGAAGTCTCATAACAGTGGCAGGATGGGACTTGATAAATAACCATCATGCGTATAAAATGATAGATGGTGTACTTACAAAAATGTCTTATATGGGTGAGGGAAGACCAGAACAATCTAATATTTTACCTCCAAGTGCATACATAAAAACAGATGATTCTACAGTCCCATCCCTAAATATTGCTGGCTCGCCAGGTGAAGGTGGCGACGACCCTGATCCTTCAACGATGACTATGCAGCAGAAGATTGCAGCAAGAATGCAGTTGAGCAACGCTCCAACTGTATATATAACATTACCCGACAAAGGTGACACATCTTTAGACGATTATCTTTACAAAAAGGGTGGTGAAGGTCAGAAATATGATGAGGCACCATATCGTCGGGCAAGTATAAAGGTGGTTGCAACAGACGACACGACAAGCCCGCACTACATGGAGTCGTTTGAGGAAGATGCTGACCACTTAGAAATAAAAGTAAGAGGTAATTCTACGTCAATGTCGCAATATACTGGTCATGGAGGAAGTGAAGCCAAACGTCCTTATAGACTGAAATTTGCAAAGAAGGACAAAACTACAGGGCAGAATTTCAAGCATGATATGATTAACGGAGGATATAGCAAGCGTAACTGGACTTTGCTTGCAAATGCTTTCGATCATTCTCTTATCCGTAATGCTCTTACTTGCGAGTTGGGTAAGATTGTGGGTATGCCTTTCAATCCTGGATATAAGTTTGTAGACCTTGTTATCAACGATGAGTATCGTGGAACATATCAGGTTTCCGACCATTGCGAAATTGATGGCGACCGTATCAACATCGATGAGGATGGTTGGTATGTTGAGTTCCAAGGCAAAACTCAAATGTGTGACTACCCTATGTTTTTTGCAGAACAAGGTTTGATTATGAATATTAATAATCCAGAACCTGCCTATGCCGGAACCGAAACTACTCGTGCTGATAGTGCAGCTGTGGAGCAGCCTATTATTGATGAGGTGAAGGAATGGTTTCAAAACTCATGGAAAAAAGGTCTTGGTAAGAATTTTACAAATCCAGAAAGTGGATGGCGTGCATACAACGATGAGGAGACGTTAATGAAATTCTGGATTATAACCGAGATTACAGGCGACTATGACGGACTGATGAGCGTGAAGGCATATCGTAAAACAGACGGAAAACTATATTGGGGACCAGTTTGGGATAAGGATTTGGCTTATGGAAACTATTCGTCAATGTCAGCAACAAATGGCACGTTAGTAGCGAATATGTCTGGTAATGCCTCGAGCATAGATGATTACTTTGCAAATAACTTTGCTAAAGATCCAGAGTTTATGACAAAGGTAAAGGCGAAGATGGACCAATTGGTCAATGGAGGACTGAAGACGACACTTTGCAACAAGATAGATGAACTGGCAGCCCTTGTCGCTCAGACAGAGAAGCTCGACTCTGCAAAGTGGAACTTTAATGGTCCTGGTACAGGAATGGAACAATACCATAAAGGAGTTACTGGCTATGATAATTATGCTGCATATATAGCACAGTTGAAAACTTGGATAAACGGACGTGTTGATTATGTTCAGACACAGTTTACCACTCTTGCAACTGCAGCAAATACATCTGCAGGTTCAGTCGTATATGATGTCACAAAGAATGCCCATGAAAACGGACAACTGGAGAATGGTATTTATAAAGAGGAAAATACTGACAAGTATATCAATGTAACACTTACAGGACGTTCCTTTGCTGCAAATGAGTGGAGTGCCATCTCTTTGCCATTCTCTGTTGATGAGACTCAGATGAAGACAATCTTCGGAAACTCTTATGATATAAAGACATTCACAGGTGTTTCTGATGATGGAACAAAGATGATCTTTGAGACCCCAGAAGATAAATCTATAAAGGCTGGTATGCCATACATTATTAAGCCATCACAAGCAGTAGCAGATAATACCATATTTAATAAGGTTATCTTCTCTTGCTATCAAGACTGGAGTAGTACTGTAAATCCGAATGGCGAGAGTATTACATTCGGAAACTATACTCTGACATCATCTATTTATAAAGCAGATCTCTCAAACAAAAACCTTATTGGTAATGATGGTAAGACTTTGACAGCTACTAATGGTAGTAATAATGGTTCTATTGTGTACGTGACAGTTGCCGATGGTGCAGCAGCTCCAACTATACAGTTTGGCCGTACTGTTCGCACTCAACTCACTAACCTGCCTACTATATATATCGATACAAAGGATGGTGCAGCGATCCAAGCGAGCACAGGTGATTATGTTCAAGCTGCAATCCAGGTGATAGATAGCGAAAGTGGCCCTCTGACTTCGTTTACCGAGAGCGAAGAGTACCTACAGATTCGTGGACGAGGTAAGGCAGAATGGAGTGTTGCTGACGGTAAAAAATCATATAGGCTGAAGTTCGCCAAGAAACATAAGTATGACCTTACTGGTGCAGGCTATACTAAGCGTAACTGGATTCTTGCTGCTAATGCTGCTGACGAGAGTATGATAAAGAACGCCTTGACAAAGAAATTAGGTGATGCAGTAGGACTGCCATTTACACCTAACACATGCTTTGTAGACCTTGTTGTCAACGGCAAGTATCTTGGTACATACACAGCTATGGACTATGTAGAGGCAGACCGTGAGGATGGAACGTCTGAACGTGTTGATGCTGACGAGAAGACAGGATGGCTGATAGAAATGATGAATGAAGATGGAGTAGACAAGACGGGTGATGTATATGTTGCTGGAACTAACTATACCCGCCCCTGGGTTGTAATAAAGAACCCAGAACCAAGCTATGACGAAGCAACTGCGACTCCAGAAGAAATTGCGACAGCCAAGAATGCGGTAACGAATCCTGTTCAGACCTTTATCAATAATCTTTGGACTTCGCCAGAGACTTATGTTGACAAGACAACTCTCGTAAACTGGTATATCGCCAGCGAGATTCTTGGCGGTACAACTACCTTAAGCAGCGTTTATGCATATAAGGATGCAGAAGATACGCAGTTGAAGTTCGGTCCGCTTTGGGGTAATGAGCTTGCTTGGCAAAACTCTGCTATGACAGACATCGCTAATAATGGAACGAAGGATGGACTGATTGTCAATTCTGCTGCAGAGTCTGCTCTGCGAAATAAGCTGCAGAGTCTATGGGATGAGTCATGGTTTACTTCGCTTGTAGCATCTCGTTGGCTTGTTGTTAAGAACGGTCTTGCCGATGCTTTAAAGACAGAGGCTGACGCATTGAAATCAACAATCAGCGCCTCGTGGACTAAAAACTATACTACTACAGAGTCAGATGGCGCTGGGTGGACAGCAACAGGAACGCTCGAGAATGATGTAAATACAATCAAAACTTATATTGACAATCGTATAGCATATCTTGATAAGAAGTTCTTACTGGCTGCTTCTGATTTGGAATATGACGTAACCTTGGAGGATGCTTTGACTGCATACGCTGGATTTAACAATCGTACCGTAAACGTTACATTGAAGAACCGTGGTACTATTTGGGGTAATGAATGGAATGCTATCTGCTTACCATTTAGTCTGACAAATGAACAACTAATTGCTGTTTTTGGTACAGGTTATCAGTTGAAATCATTTAAGGGTGTAACAGAGGGCGAAACATTTAATACTTTCGACTTTAATGACACGCAAACAACTCTTGACGCTGGTGTACCATACATCATCAAGCCAACAGCTAATGTTACAAATCTGACATTCAATAATGTCACACTTAACCTTTCCTTGGATAATAGTGTCGTGGAAAAGACAAGTGATAAGAGCAAAACTTTCAAGTTCACTGGTACATTGCAACCTTACAAGATGGCTGATGACGGAACGGACTGGTTCATAGGTCGCAATAACAAAGCATATAAGAGTAACGGCACTCTGCATGCTTGCCGTGCATATTTCACCATGCCTTCGACACAAGCGGCAGCAAAAGCATTCATGTTTGGTAACTTGATAACCAGCATCGACAATATTGTCATAAATGATAACTCCTTGGAGAATGTAAAGATATATAATCTGAATGGTCAGGTTGTTGGCAATAGCTGGAATGCTGTTCCGCAGGGTATATATATCGTAAATGGAAAGAAAGTAATTAAGTAAAAAAGAAATAGCAATATTATGAAAGAACAATATATACGCCCCACAATATATGCGATAGAGATTGAACGTTTGATGGATGGCGAGATAACTGGTGGTGGCGGATCGATTCAACCCAACCCGAATCAAGCAAAGGGATACGACATACCATTTGACAATACTTTTTTCGCGGACAATATAGAGGAGAGTGAGGACGAATTTGGAGGAACACTGAAGAAGGCAATAGAGAAAGCTCACTATAACGTGTGGGAGGAGGAGTGAGTAATAGTGCATAGTTCATAGTTCATAGTTCATAGTTTAAAGATTAAAAAGGGTGATATCTGTAGAGAATCTGAAAGTAGAGTTTGGCGTGAAGCCGTTGTTCGAGGATGCCAGCTTTGTCATTAACGACAAGGACAGGATTGCTCTTGTGGGTAAGAATGGAGCGGGAAAGTCGACAATGCTGAAGATCCTCTGCGGACAACAACGTCCTACGGCGGGTACGGTGGCAATACCTAATGAAGCCACAATAGGCTATCTGCCACAGGTGATGAAGCTGTCTGACGATACAACCGTAATCGAGGAGACACGCAAGGCTTTTGCCGACCGGACTCGACAGAAGGAACGACTCGACAGCATGGAGCGCGAGATGGGCGAGCGTACAGACTATGAAAGCGACGAATATATGGCGCTGGTGGAGCGGTTCACTCATGAACATGAACGCTACATGATGATGGGTGGCGAGAACTATGAGGCTGCTATCGAACGGACTCTTACAGGACTGGGATTTCTTCGTACAGATTTCGACCGGCCAACGAGCGAGTTCTCGGGTGGATGGCGTATGCGTATCGAGCTGGCAAAGATACTTCTCCAAAGTCCTGACGTGCTACTTCTGGATGAGCCTACCAACCATCTTGACATTGAGTCGATACAATGGTTGGAACAATTCCTCGCCCAGTCGGCTAAGGCGGTTGTGCTGGTAAGTCATGACCGTGCCTTTATAAATAATGTAACTAATCGTACTCTGGAGATTTCATGCGGAAGGGTGATCGACTATAAGGTGAACTATGACAAGTATGTGGTGCTGCGTGCAGAACGACGGGAGCAACAACTGCGTGCATACGAAAACCAGCAGAAGGAGATTGCCGACATGAAGGCATTCATAGAGCGTTTTCGCTATCAGGCAACAAAAGCTGTCCAGGTACAACAGAAGATAAAACAACTGGAGAAGATAGTCCCGATAGAGATTGACGAGGTAGACAACTCGGCTCTGAGACTGAAGTTTCCTCCTTGTCTGCGTAGTGGTGACTATCCCGTGATATGTGATGAGGTGGGGAAGACTTATGGAAGTCATACGGTTTTTTCACATGCGAACCTCACCATAAAACGAGGAGAGAAGGTCGCGTTTGTCGGAAGAAACGGAGAGGGAAAGACCACTCTCGTTAAATGTATCATGGGCGAGATACCCTATGATGGCAGTCTGAAGATTGGACATAACGTACAAATCGGCTATTTCGCCCAAAACCAAGCACAACTATTGGACGAGAACCTCACGGTATTCCAGACTATTGACAATGTGGCACGAGGCGAGATACGCTTGCGTATCAACGATATTCTCGGTGCATTTATGTTTGGAGGAGAAGAATCAGAGAAGAAAGTGAAGGTGCTAAGTGGTGGCGAACGCAGCAGACTTGCGATGATACGTCTGCTACTCGAACCCGTAAACTTCCTAATTCTCGATGAGCCAACCAATCATCTTGATATGACTTCGAAGGATGTGTTGAAGGAGGCTATTCGTGCTTTTGACGGAACGGCAATTATCGTAAGTCACGACCGCGACTTTCTCGACGGCTTGGTGGATAAGGTATACGAGTTTGCAGGAGGAAAGGTGAGAGAATATATTGGAGGAATATATGACTGGATAGAGAGAGGAGACTCACCCCAACAAAATACTCAGAATATCAGGAACACACAAAGTAATCAGGAATCTCATACTCATATAGATTCTACAAAAGGTGCTACCTCTTATGCCGAACGTAAGGAACAGCAGAAGAAGCTACGCAAGGCTGAGAAGGCTGTCAAAGAGTGTGAGGAACGTATTACCAAGATGGAGGCTCGTATAAAGGAACTCGACACTCTCCTGTGCAAGCCCGAGCATGCTGCCGACATGGTGCTCATTACCGAATATACAGACATCAAGCGTAAACTTGACGAAGAAAACAACAATTGGATGCAGCTCTCGGAGCGGTTAGAGGAGCTCCATTTCTAATTTTTCTCAACTCTTTATAATCCAGTAATAAGGAAGTTGTATGTTGGAAGAACAAAATAAATTAAAATTTGTTTTGTTCTTCCTTCTATTTGCACTACCTTTGCAAGATATTCTTTATAATAACATAACAATCAGTAGAAATATATGAAGATGAGACAAGTAATTCCGATGATGCTGATGGCTGCCGCACCTGTGGCAGGATTGGCACAGAACAAGTCGGGAATCAAGGTGGAGAACCTTGACAAGAGTGTGAAGCCACAAGAGGACTTCTACATGTTTGCTACTGGCGGATGGCAAAAACTTAACCCTCTGCCTGCGGCTTATTCACGCTTTGGCAGTTTCGACCAGTTGCAGGAAGATAACAACAAGCGCATCAACAGCATTCTGGACGAACTGAAGAAGAAGACCTTTAAGGACGGAACGACGGAGAGGAAACTATCCGACTTCTACAAACTGGCTATGGATAGCGCCCGCCGTAACAATGAGGGTATCGCTCCCGTGAAACCATATCTTGACGAGATAGAGGCTGCTAAAAGTAAAGTAGAACTGCAGAAATTGCAGAAGAAATATGCTGTGTATGGATGGGGTGTACCTTTCGGCTCGTACTTTGGTGCCGACGAGAAGAATGTGGCGATGAACATATATAACATCTCACAGGGAGGACTGACGCTGGGTCAAAAGGATTATTATCTGAATAACGACGAGGCAACGGTCGCCATACGCGAGGCATACAAGGAGTTTATTCCACGCATGTTCCAGTTGTTCGGCTTTACACAAGAACAGGCAGAGGCAAAGCGTGACGCAATCTTCCGTTTTGAAACAGCGTTGGCCCTTATCTCAAAGAGTCGTACCGAACTGCGCGACCCAGAAGCCAACTATAACAAAATGACCCTAAAGGAGTTTCAGTCAAATTATCCTAACATACCATTGGAGACGATGGCAAATGCCGAGGGTGTGAAGAGTGAATACATACAGGAGATGATCGTAGGTCAGCCTTCATTTATAGCAGGTGCTGACAAACTGATTGCCTCAATGACAGCCGACGATCTCAAGGCATATATAGAATGGGATCTGATCATGGGAGCATCAAGATATCTCACGGATGAGATACGGGAGGCTCGCTTCGACTTCTTCGGAAAGACCATGTCTGGCAGAAAAGAGGACTATCCACTTTGGCGACGTGCCACCAACCAGGTGCAGAACGCAATGGGCGAGGCTCTCGGCAAGATGTATTGCGACCGTTATTTCCCAGCTACCTCAAAGAAGATTATGGAGCAGCTGGTAAAGAATCTGCAGATATCACTTGGTGAGCGTATCGACGCACAGACTTGGATGAGCGACTCTACTAAAGCCAATGCTCACAAGAAACTCTCTACATTCTACGTGAAGATAGGCTATCCCAACAAGTGGAAGGATTATTCTAAACTCAACATAGACCCCAAGAAGAGTTTCTTTGAAAACATTCTTGCTACTCGTCAATGGAAATCAGCTGTGCACATTGAGGAGAAAGCTGGCAAACCAGTAGACAGAGATGAGTGGTATATGACGCCACAAACTGTAAACGCATACTACAATCCTACCACCAATGAGATATGCTTCCCTGCGGGCATTCTACAATATCCATTCTTCGACCCGAAGGCTGACGAGGCTTTCAACTATGGTGCGATAGGAGTAGTGATAGGTCATGAAATGACTCACGGATTCGACGATCAGGGCAGAAAGTATGATGCTGACGGAAATATGCACGACTGGTGGACTGCCGATGATGCTAAAGGGTTCGAAGAACGCGCCAACATGTATGCAGACTTCTTCAGCAATATCAACGTTTTGCCTGACCTGAAAGCCAATGGTAAACTAACTCTCGGTGAGAACCTTGCCGACCACGGTGGTTTGCAAGTAGCTTGGTATGCCTACAAGAATGCGACTGCAAATAAGAAAGCAAAGACCATAGACGGATTTACTCCCGATCAGCGATTCTTCCTGGCATATGCAGGAGTTTGGGGACAAAACATTACAGAGAAAGAGATACGTAATAGAGTGAAGAATGACCCGCACTCAACTGGTGAATGGAGAGTCAACGGAGCACTTCCACATGTCGATATGTGGTATGATGCGTTCGGAGTAAAAGAGGGTGATAAGATGTTTATCCCCAAGGAACAACGACTCGAACTTTGGTAAGAACAAAACTCCTCAACTATTAAAGTTGGGGAGTTTTCTTTGTCATCTCAATCTATTTAGTTACTTTTGCACACAAAATATTCTGAAAAGAATTTGAGAGAAAGGAAAAATAATGCCATTAAGACTTCCTGATAAACTGCCAGCAATCGATTTGCTGAAAAAAGAGAACATCTTCGTGATGGATGCTACACGTGCTCACGCTCAGGACATCCGTCCGCTGAAGATTGCTATTCTCAATCTAATGCCATTGAAGATTACTACTGAGACTGACCTTATACGTCTGCTCTCAAATACTCCGTTACAGTTAGAGATAGACTTCATGAAACTGAAGAGTCATACTCCAAAGAACACACCCATCGAGCACATGATGATGTTCTATCGTGACTTTGAGAACATGAAGAAGGAAAACTACGACGGAATGATAATAACAGGTGCTCCTGTTGAGACTCTGCAGTTTGAAGATGTGTCGTATTGGGAGGAGATAACCCAGATATTCGACTGGGCACACACACATGTCACCTCTACATTATATATATGTTGGGCTGCGCAGGCTGGACTCTATTATCATTATGGAGTACCAAAGTATCCGCTTGACAAGAAAATGTTTGGTATCTTCAAACAATATCCCACAGACCCAATGCTTCCAATCTTCCGTGGTTTTGACGATTGCTTTGCAATGCCACACAGTCGACATACGGAGTTGCATCGTAAGGATATTACCGACAGAAAAGGGCTTACACTTATTGCAGAGTCACCAGAAAGCGGTGTGGGCATCGTTATGGCACGCGATGGTAGGGAGTTTTTTGTCACAGGACACATGGAGTACTCACCCGACACACTTGACAAAGAGTATCGACGCGACATAGGAAAGCGGAATGATGTGGACATGCCCAAAAACTATTATCTTGATGACGACCCATCAAATGGTCCGATGGTGACTTGGCGAGGACATGCCAACTTGTTCTTTTCTAACTGGATAAACTACTACGTATACCAGACTACGCCATATAATATTGAAGATATTAGGTAGTTGAGGAGATTTTTATTTAGGAGTTAAAGGAGTTAAAGGAGTTAAAGGAGTTAAAGACGATAGGGGATGAGCTATTGAGGAGATTATTATTGAGGAGTTGAGGAGATGAGTAATAAGGAGTTGAGGAGAATAGAGTTACTTGCACCGGCTAAGAACTTGGAATGTGGTATTGCAGCCATTGATCACGGAGCTGATGCTGTATACATCGGGGCTCCACGCTTTGGCGCTCGTGCTGCTGCGGGCAACTCTATTGACGATATCGCCACTCTTTGTGAATATGCTCATCAATTTGACGCAAAGGTATATGTGACGGTCAATACTCTGTTGCATGATGACGAACTGACAGAGGCTCAGAATCTCATAGTCAAGCTTGATGGAGTAGGGGTGGATGCCTTTCTAATACAGGATTTGAGATTATTAAATTCTAAACTTCCTGTTATTAACTCCAAACTACATGCCTCCACCCAAACAGACAATCGGACTGTTGAAAGGGTGAGACAACTCTGCGATATGGGATTCAGTAGGGTGGTACTGGCAAGAGAGCTATCGACTTCGGATATAGCAAAGATACATAGTGCCATTCCTAATGTTGAAATCGAAGTTTTTGTTCATGGAGCATTGTGTGTAGCTTATTCTGGTATATGTTATGCTTCGGAATATTGCTTCGGAAGGAGCGCTAATAGGGGAGAATGTGCACAGTTTTGTCGTATGAAGTTCAATCTCAAGGATTCTGACAACAAAGTGATTGTGCAAGACCGATATCTCTTATCATTAAAAGACATGTGCCGTATCGATGACCTCGAGGAACTTCTTGATGCAGGTGCCGTTTCTTTGAAAATAGAAGGTAGACTGAAAGATGTAGACTATGTTAAGAATGTCGTCGCAGCATATAGCATACGTCTGAACGAGATAATAAAGAAACATCCAGATAAATACCAGAGAGCTTCATCAGGTGTATGTGAATACGCATTTACACCAAACTTGAGAAAGACCTTCAACCGAGGATATACTGATTATCTACTGCATACCAATACTGCAAAAGATGGTTTTCTGGAAGGTAGAACCAATGATATTGCCTCACCATATACTCCAAAGTCGCTGGGCGAGAAGGTGGGTGTTGTCAAGGATATTAGAAGAGAAATCATAGTCGCAGGTACTGCGTCATTCAGCAATGGTGACGGATTATGTTTCTTCAATGACAAGAAAGAACTGGTTGGCTTTCGCATCAATCGTGCTGAAGGCAACAGATTGTATCCTCAACGTATACCAGATGGTTTGAAGAAGGGAATGACTCTCTATCGTAATCATGATGCAGCCTTTGAAAAGCTATTGTCAGGAAAGACTGCTACGCGCAAGATACCAGTTACTATGACTTTTTCTGAAATTCCGAATGGATTTTTTCTAACTTTGACGAGGAATGATGGAAGTCAGGCAACTGCTTCGCTTATGATAGAGAAACAACTGGCTCAGAAGAATCAGAAAGAAAATATAATCCGACAACTAACAAAACTCGGGAACACACCATATCATTGCACAGATATTTCTATCGAAGGTGATGCCGACAAATTCTTTATTCCAAGCAGCATGTTGGCAGAAATGAGGAGAGAGGTGACAGCACGGGAAACATCGAACCGATGGAGCGGCGAGAGCAGACTAAAGCTTGCATTGAGTATGCCGAGTCGTGACGGAGGTAGACCGAAGGTCAACGTTGAACGGGGAACAAAGTATGTGGAACCTCTTATGCAATGTAGACACTGTATACGCTTCTCTCTTGGCTACTGCGTCAGGAACGGAGGGCGTCGCCCGACATGGAGGGAGCCTCTATATCTTGAATTAGGTGACGGCAGACGTTTCCCCTTGCAGTTTCAATGTAATAAATGCCAAATGAATGTTTATGGTGAGGAGATGAGGAGTAAGGAGTAAGGAGATGAGGAGTAAATTACTAATATACATGTTGCTGATGTTATCCCTGACAAGTTGTTACAGGGAGCGTACCGCAGCGCGTCTACATGATGTAGCTGTCGTTGATACACAGCTTGTTGTAGATGACACACTTGCTATTGCGCTAACCCGTCAGCAACAGGACTCGCTGACATTTGCACGCACTCATCATTATTCTGAGAACTTTAATTTCGTGGTACGCGCAGACTCTATGTCGCTTATCAGACAAGAACCAGAAGAATGGATAAATGGAATGATAATTGACTCCTTTGTAGTGAAGAGAGGAGTCCCGATGGTTGTTGCTGACATCCGTTTTCTGGCTAATGATCCCGTAGACTCTGTATGGATACAGTTAGCTACGGAAGACTATCAGTTTGGGTGGGTACATGAGAGCGACATGCTGAGACAGGTAGATCCAGACGACCCAATATCCCAGTTTATCTCTACCTTCTCAGACTCACATATCATTGTTTCATTGGCTGTCTTTGTTCTCATCGCAATAGCATATCTTCTCCGTAAACACTGGCGAAGAAACAACAAGATAGTTCATTTCAATGACATTCCGTCGTTTTATCCTACAGCCTTAGCCCTGAATGTTGCCTCCTCAGCCACATTCTATGCGTCGATCCAGATGTTTGCACCAGACAAATGGCGTGAATTCTATTTCCATCCATCACTCAATCCTTTCTCTCAACCCTTGCTACTTGGATTGTTTCTGGCATCTGTATGGCTAATGCTGATACTGGCTATTGCTTCAGCTGACGAAGCGCTGCGCTACTTGCATTTTGAGGGCGCTGTCGCTTATCTGCTCAATCTTGGTGCAGTTTGTGCTTTGTGCTATATTGTGTTCAGTATTTTTACCTTATATTATATTGGATACCCATTATTGATATTTTACTTTTGGTGGGCAATAAGAAAAAGAAAATTGTAAAAATTAATGATATTTTATCGTGAAAAGAAAATAATATGTACCTTTGTAACCGATTTAAATTTTGGGATAACGTAAATATGAGGAAAACGAGAATGAAAAAAGCAGTTTTATTGTTAATCCTATTTGGTGTTACCTTGACGGGTTGGAGTGATAATGAATGGACAGACGCCGAACTTACCGACACATCTCGAGTATATAATATCGAAGAGGTTGTAGTCGTTTCACAACCAAAGGAGACTTTCTGGCTACGTCAGCAGCCTCTAAGCTCCAGTTCATTTAGTGGTTCTGATATTGCACAGCAAGGTATCCAAGACCTACGCGGCTTGTCGGCATACATCCCTTCGTTTACTATGCCTGAATATGGAAGCCGTGTCACATCGTCCATGTATGTCAGAGGTATAGGCTCAAGGGTCAATAGTCCTGCACTAACCATTTATGTCGATGGCGTACCTTTGCAAAACAAGTCAGGATTTAATTTCCACACATATGGTATTGATCGTGTAGATGTCTTGCGTGGTCCTCAAGGAACTTTGTACGGACAGAACACAGAAGGTGGACTAATACGTATGTATACAAAGAATCCATTCCATCATAAAGGTACGGACGTGACACTCTCTGTGGGCAATCACTTCTGGCGCAAGGCAGAGGTTGAGCATTTCCATCAGTTTGGTGAGAAAACAGCGTTATCTGTCGCTGCTTTCTATAATGGTCAGAATGGTTTTATAAAAAACCAATATAGCGGAAAATATGCAGACAAGATGAATGAGGCTGGAGGTAGGTTCAACCTTCAGTATCGTCCATCCAAGACAATTAGAATGGGTCTGCTGGCAGACTATCAATATGTCAATCAAAATGGTTTTCCATACGGATTACTCAATGTGAAAAGCCAGAAAGCCGACAATCCAAATACTGATCGGCAGGGTACATATCGCAGAAATATGCTGACTACGGCGTTTAGTCTGGGTTGGCAAGCTCCTTCTTTTGAACTAAATTCCGTTACGAGTTATCAGTTTTTGCATGACAACATGGCGATGGACATAGACTATAGTCCGCTCAATGCCATGTTGCTCGAACAACGACAGCACAAGAATGGTTTGACGGAAGAGATTACCCTGAAGAGTACACGCCCGTCGCGTTGGCATTGGACAACAGGTGCTTTCGCCTCGATAGAATGGCTGCGCACAGACGCACCTATCCACTTCTACGACGAGAGCTTCACCCATACTATTGCTACAAGTGTCAGAAATGCCATGTATACGGCGATGCAACGAAGTATGGCAGCAAGTATGGTCGAGCGCGGTATGCCTATGGAGCAAGCTATGGCTGCTGCGGCATCAGCAATAGAACGTGCTGGTGGAGTATCTATGGATGTCACTCTGGATATTCCAGGCGTGTTCCGTACACCTACGTACAACTTTGCACTATTCCATGAGTCAAATTTCGAGATAACTGACCGCTTAATCGCAACGCTCGGACTGCGTTATGACTATACACAGGTGCGTATCGGCTTTGACACCAAGGCGGAGATGGACTTCATCGCCAGCGTTATGGGCACAGATGCAACCTATCATTTTACATCCCATCTAGAGAAAAAGTATCATGACACCTATCATCAGCTTTTGCCTAAGTTTGGCTTGACATACAAGCTTGATAATGCCGGCAGCAATGTCTATGCTACCGTGAGCAAAGGATTCCGTGCGGGAGGTTACAACATACAGACCTTTGGCGACTATCTGCGCGCAGAGCTCGAGATACCCGAGTATCGCAATCAAGCCATGCGTGGCGACTTTGACATCCCGCATGATGCTGACAGCTATGCCCTGATAGAGAAATCTATCTCATACAAGCCCGAGGAGAGTTGGAACTACGAAGCAGGAACCCATCTTAACTTGTTCGACAACAAGCTACTCCTCGATTTCTCAACTTATTATATGCAGATAAGAAATCAGCAACTCTCGCTAATGGCTGGTAACTATGGATTTGGTCGCATAATGGTAAATGCCGGCAAAAGCTACAGTTGCGGTATAGAAACATCGCTACGAGGCAGTCTGCTCGACAATCGTCTAAGTTATTCGATAAGCTATGGCTATACACATGCAGCCTTCAAGCGCTTTGTAGATGAGGTGACTGCCGAAGATGGCTCAAAGATTACGGTAGACTATAAAGACAAACACGTACCATTCGTTCCTGAACATACTATGTCAGTCTGTCTCGACTATCGCATAGACATAGACAACCCTGTACTACGCTCTATTATTGTTGGAGCCAACACCACAGGTCAGGGTAGGACCTATTGGGATGAAGCCAACTATGCCAAGGAGAACTTCTATGCCTTGCTTGGGGCGCATGTTGATGCAAATCTCAAGTTAGCAAATACCGACTGTATTCTGTCGCTTTGGGGTAAAAATATCACGAAGACCCGATACAACACCTTTGGCTTCGCCTATCAGGAACCAGGCGGTACCTATTTTGCCCAACGAGGTAATCCTGTTCAGATAGGTGCGGATCTGAAGTTCAGCTTCTAATACCTATCAAATCACCTTAAAAATGGGCCATATTGCGGGCTAATTCCTATCGTTTTAGTCTTAAATATGGCCCTTTTTGTTTTTCAATTGTTTTCATATTTAGTAACGCTGAACAACTATTAAAAAAGAAAAACTTTGTTAATAATACAAATATATTATTATAAAAATCAGAAAAACTAAATATATTTGAACCGTATTATTGTACATGTGAATGTATAATTAATGTGCGAAATAAGCCAAGACAAAAGGAAAATAGGCTAAACTAACACAAAACAGACTATAACAACTAACCAAAATATAATGTTAAAAACAAAAATGATAGAAGTCCGAAGGGACTATATCGTTCCTTCTGTATACATCCATCAAATTAACAACGAAAGATTGATGGACGGGGGAGGCTCTGAGATTACTCCTCAAGGTGATCCTGGCAACAAGCAAGAAGAGGGTAGTGGCGCAGGCAACGGCGATCAAGAAGATTTGGGTGAAGGAACAGGTAATGCCAAATTATTTGACTTGATCGACATTGATGCGTATGATTTTATGCAAGACTATGAAAAGAAAAATTGGTACGACTGAAAAGTAAATACCAAAGCTACACAACAATAGAAATCGCACATTAAATATACATTATGAAGAAAGTATTACTTTTCCTGTTATTTGTTTTATCTTCACTGCAGTTGTCGGCAGCTGTGGGACGTGGATATGTCAGCGTCTACAAAACCGATGGAACCGTTGATTCTATAGCAGTGAATGGTATATACAACATCACACACTCACGAATGGACCTCGATGGTAAAGAACATGCCGACTATGTTACCATGGTGGTCACTACAAATGATAATGAGTGGAAATACCTTATTAGCAATATTAAACAGGTCTTCCTGCCAGACTTAGAATACATACCTCTGACGCTTGGCGGAGGTATAAATGAAAAGAAATCTGGTCCGCGTAGAATAACATTCAATGGTACATTCCCAAAGAAGAATAACAACGGCGTAACCTTCAAATGGGAAGGGGAGGAGCTGGACTCAATATATATAAAACTCGGTGACGAAGCAGTTCCAGACACTGTATATAAGGCTGGTATGGATCACATGCAGGAGGATAGCCTATATGCGTGGTTTGAGACGGTAAAGGTTAGAAAAAAGCAAAGTCCTGTATATGTATATTATCCAGGACGAAATGCAAAGGCTTGGAACAAGGTGACTATAGCTCGTCAGCAGACACAGATGATGGTAGACGACCCACGACATGTGGCCACATCTGGTGACTGTGCTTCAGCAATAGCAACACCTGTTGAGGGAGAACATAATGCATACGCATTCAATCTACAGCACCACTCATCGTTTATGGCATTCCTCGCACATAGTGATCGTCTTCCCAGTGTGAAACTGAAAAGTGTCACGATGATTGCAGACAAGCCAATTTCCGGTACGTTTACATTCGACCATCAAGGCAGAATTGACCTCAACTCGGTGGAAGAGGATAAGAACGACACCATTACGCTGCACACACCTTTCTTCTTTGACAAAGGATGGAAACATACTCCTCGCGACTATTACAATAACGCCCAAGACTCTACGGCGGCATATATGGTAGTAGCTCCACAAAAGGATGTGAACTTTAAGTTTATATATAATGTTGTTGACACACTGAGTCTTATAGATACAACCTTTGTCAGGTCGTTCCACCTAAACGAGATTAAGCCAAATACATTCTATACCATTAACGTTAACGTGCCTGACACCTTGTTCTCTATAGTAGATTTAGGACTTGGTGATATCAAGTATGCATTCCGTAATGTAGAGGCTTACTTCGAACGTGGTCAGATTGCCAATTATGGTGGTGCGTTTGCCTATGGAGAGTCGAATACTAAGAATGACTATGATCCAGGTTGGCAGAATCAAAACATGAGATGGGGACTTATCAATGAGGAGTTTACTGCCAACTGGGACGCAGCATATCAGCGTTGGGGCGGTTGTTGGCGACTGCAACAGACTCTCGAGGCCGACTCGTTATTGAAGAAATGTACGTTTGAATGGCGAGAATACAATGGAGTGGAGGGCGTTCTTGTCACAGGCCCCAGTGGACGGCGAATATTCCTACCTGCAAATGACAATTGTAGTCACTACTGGGCTGTGAACCGTGACTACAAAACATCCGACCTGTATTATTACATACCAAATTCCGGTGGTGCACTCGGTTATTATAAGATATTCTCTTTAGGATTGGATAAAGATAAGGCTACGCCAATATATGAAGACAAAACCCAATTCTACAATCCTGGATTTGCTCGTGGTGTGTTAGAGTACAGCAATTATCTTAAGAGTAATACTGATTATGACGGTTCGTTGATGCTTTTACGTCATAAATATGAGGAAGAAGTGACTGGTACAGACCGCTTTGCTATTGTTGGAATGGTACGTTCTGCACGTCCATGGCCGTCAGTAAACACCTCAGTACAACTCCAAGAGACTGGTTTTATCTTTGGTACAGATTCTGCAACTCTCTATTTTGACCCATCCGACGAGATTAGAAATAAAGAATGGAGAGACGAAGACTCCCTATTTATAAAAACAGATTGGCGTCCTGTAGATGGAAATCACTTAAAGTTGAACGGTGGATCGAAGAGCGTTGGAGCATACGCTGGTAACGAACAAGATATCAGAGTGGAACTAAAAGGATCTGACTTCCTTGGTTATTTGGATAAAGAGAAGAAGTATTTTGTAAGAGAATATTTCCGCGTATATAACACCGTCACGGGTGAATACGACTATTATTACGCATCGAAAGCAACACAGATACAAGGATTCTTTCCACATACAGACAAAATACGATGGCAGGTCGGTGACGAGACTGCAACGCTAAACGCTCATATCGTTGGCGTCAGCGCTGAGGTGGTAGGAAAGGTGGGATTTGTCGTAACTGACAAGTTGAAGAATGAGAATGAATATGAGGAGCCGACGATATATAATGGTGATCTGTGGCTATCGGATAATGATGGCGAGACAGAAAGAGGTGAAGTAAAGAGCGACATGACCTTCTCGTATACCATTCCAAAGAGCGACTTAAAGAATGACCGCTACTATTTCGTTCGTGGTGTCTTTGTTTCGTTTAGTGAGGAAGACGGTAAGAGAGACACAACATGCTTATATGCTCCAGAGGTGAAGATACTTCATGTTCTTGACACGATGGATTATCAGATGAGTTTCAAGTCGGCAAATATCAATGTCGGAGCACAATATCCAGAAGATCGGGACTCTACGTATGTATGGAATAACGGTGGAACTGTAGATCCACTGATAACAGATATTGCGGGAACCGAGCATGACATAGTGTTCCGCAAATGGTTTGGACGGGAAGGTTGGTGCTTCACTTTGCCTACTGTAGCACAAGCACAGGCAATGCTTGACACCTTGACATTTGTTACTCCAAATAACAAGAAACGCTTCGACTTAGATACAAAACGTGTGACAGGAATTAATGATGAGAAGGGTTATCTGCCATATACACCAGGATACAGCTATGATTATGCAAACTACTGGACATCTGAACGCACAGGGACAAGTGGACAGGCAAGCTATGTAAATTATCTTGGTGGAGTGGGGCAGTCGACTACCACAAATAAAATGTGGGTACGACCAGTACTGCAAACCAATTGTAAAACTCTTGCAGGAGAGATAATGTTTATTAGTACAGATACTGTTGGTAGACATTATATTGATGATGAAAACTCTGTAATTAGTTTTTATGGCAGACAGCTTGGTATTACACCTGCTATGAAAGCGAAGTATACGAATATCACACGTGGCTTTGTACTACATGACTATAAGGGTGGTACTCTTGAGAATCTACCATGTGGCGATATGCCTGACACAGCGACGCCTAAAGACTCTATCTATAATGGACTTTATATTGTTCCTCTTCCACAAGCGGTTCGCGACACTATACGGGCCGACAAAGAATACTGGTATAGGGCATATATTAAGGTAGACGATCAGGTGTACTATGGTAGACCTAAAAAGATAGCTCCATTAACCATTAGCATCGACAGTATAGGATGGGAAGTCCATGAGAAACATGCGACGCTATATAGTTTTGTTGACGGCGTAGAGTTTGTCAAGGATAGAGAAAATGCTACTGTTGGATATGTAGTTGGTGATAGCGCAAACATAAGTCTTGAAAACAAAGAGACGATATGGTATCATGACATGACAGGTAAGACGCTCAGCAACACACGCGTAAACCCAACAACTCGCATCAAGAGTCCACGCTATGAGGCTGTGATGGATGTTCCAATAGATACGGTGTACTGGGTAAGAGCTTTTGTAACGGCAGACGGTATGACTCGCTATAGTGAACCGCGACAGTTCGGTCTCGACTATGTCGACCTTGGAGTGAAGGACAGCAGGGGACAAACTCTGTTATGGGCAAACATAGATGTGGGTAGTGCATATCCAGAGGACAATCCAGACTATTATGCATTGGGAGAGTCGACAACAAAGACTTGGTACGACGAGAAAACATATATTGATGACACTCTGAAATATGTTCGTGAGAGTCGTGGTGAAAATAGTCATTATGACCATCCGACTACTCATAGTACAAAATGGGTTGATCTTACTGTACCAAGTGTACATGGCAAGAACTATAGTGTGAGATTCCGTGGAGCAGAACACCAGAAGTACAATTGTGAGGGACCACTATATTGGAAAGGATATTCAGGTACAAAGAACGACGCTGCGTACGTCAACTGGGGTAATGATAATACTAAATTTACTAATACTGAAAGATACATTGAAAACTCTAAATATGGAAATCTGTTTGTAGAACCTGACCAAGATGAGTGGGAGGCTCTGCGTGACCAGTGTACATGGACAACTGATGTTGTTAATGATGTGCCAGGATGGAGAGTTACAGGTACTAATGGTAACAGTATCTTCCTACCGTTAAAAGGACAGAAGGGAGGTAGCGAATATATACAAGAGTCTACTCTTAAATGGCGTACCGATACGACATACTATCATTCGGCAGGATTCTTCCATGTCTCTGATGGATATATGTCTAATGATTCGGTAAAGATGGTCTCATTGAATTATAATCAGAAGCAATTCTTCGACACACCATCGGTAAATGATTCTTGGACTCTAACGTGGGGAGAGTTTTACAATGGATTCCAAGTTCGACCAATTGCTCGTTACAACCTGAGACTGACAAAGAGTGCTGACAAACTGAGAGACGATACTTTGGCATACCTGTCGACAGATACATGCTATATGCTTAATTATCGTACGGCTGTAGCCCTGCAAGGTAGCTACCGCATCAATTATCCTATGGCTGCCAACAAAGTAGGCTTTGTTGTTGGAAACTCTCACGACGTGACGGTAGCAAGCGGTCCGTTGGTAAATCAGGAGGCAACATTAAAAAACAACTCGCAATACTTCCTCGTTCTTGATCATAATGATGGACTGGAGAGTGATAAGACTTATTACTATAGATTCTATCTGAAGGCTGGCGATACATATTATTATGCAGATGCAGACACGTTCCACTTAGCTCAACAGGTTACTGGCGCTGAGACTCGTTGGCAGATGTATGGTAATCAAGCACATGTAACGGGTACTGTGCAGGGAATACTCAAAAATGAAGCACAGTCAGCAGGATTTAAGGCTGGTATCATTATTAGTAAGAACAGAGATCTGAAGGCAACAGATAATGATTTGTCAGCCAACTATGACATGACTAGTACCCTCAACGACTATGATGGAAGCAAAGGTGGTCCAATTTCTCACGATTTCACCCTGCCCGAAGAAGCGATATACTACTTCCGTACGTATGTATATTATAATGGTTCATATCATTATGGCGACGTTAACACCTTTGGATATGAGTTGCTCGACCTTGGACTACCATCTGGAAAAAAATGGGCAAGTATAAACACAGGTGGTAACAGTCCGCTGAACGGAAGAAGCACAGCTCCTACATACGATTATCATGGAGTAAACTCGCAAACAAATATGCCATACGCCAATAATGGTAATGGCTCAGGTGGACTGAATGACACATCGCACAACATGTGGCACAACGTCTATCGTCAGCCTTATAGCTATGAGGCTCAAGAGTTGATTGACAATTGTACATGGGAAGCTGATACCCTTTATGGTTGTGCAGGTGTGACAGGAACAGGTCCTAACGGAAAGAAGATTTTTATTCGTAGGAATATTCTGTACTATCAGTTCCAGGATAACTATTCCGATCTTTCGATAAACCATAACTACATTCGTGTAAGTAATAATAACGATAAACCCAGCGTGGGTTATCTGAATTATCACAATCATGGATGTCGTGGTGTTGACTTCGAACGAGCTATATGGGAGAGTAGTCACACCTTGCCTGGAACAGACAATGAAATACTTATACGTACTGATGATGCTATTATTCATCCGAACGTTGACTATGTATCGTTCTTTGGTTCGCTGATAGGTACACAGCAGCAAAGATGGAATGAGGGCTCATCATATAGCGTTCCTGCCGTCCAGCATGCAGGTTTCGTGGTAGGATCAGATACATTGACAACGCATGTTGGTGGAACAGGAGGTGATTACTTCAAGTATGACTTCCCACATAACGATGTAAAGGAAGACTCAATCTATTGGTATGATCGTCAGAATATAAACCTGTTTAAGGTTGACTCTACCTATTGGGTTCGCGCATACGTAAAGATAGATGACAATTACTATTATGGCAGATCGATAAAATTTGTACGCCAACCCAACATCATTACAGGTGACGTAGAATGGCAGGTGGGTAGCCAAACTGCTAAGTTACATGGTAGTGTAACAGGATTTAATGATGACTATACCATCGGCGGTATTGATCCGTCGTCTGACGAAGTACAGGACATGACAGAACTTTCCAGAAAAGCTCGTGTCGGAATTATCGTTGGATACAAACATGACCTGGTTGCTGCCGACACGCTAACTGATGTGCAAGCACGCCTCTACTATGTCAAGGTAGATGGCAAGACGCAGGCTGTCAATGGTGCTTTCCAACTTGATGTGCCATACGAAAGGGATACGACCTATTACTATCGTGCTTTTATATACTATAATGGCGAATACATATATGGCAAGACGGGTAGATATGGATTGGAATTTGTGGACCTCGGATTCAACAAGGGTATGTATTGGGCAAGCATCAATGTAGGTTCTCGCTATGCTGAGGACAATAGCAGTCAGTATGCCTGGGGTGAGACTGAGCCGAGGAGCACATTCCGATTTGAAGACTACATATACTATTATTCTACTGGTGATGATGAGTACAACAACTTAGGTAATGAGATTAAGGGTTCACAATATGATGTGGCTCATGACAAATGGGACTATACATGGGATGAAACGGAATTTGGCGGACGTGGAGCCTTGTGGTCGATGCCATCAGAGGACGACTTGCAGATGCTCGTGGACAGTTGTGAGTGGCGAGACTCTACATCGTACAAGTATGTACCAAACAGCAATGGAGGGTATTACGCCAATGTTGATGGATATAAGGTGACGAGCAAGAAGAACGGTAACTGGATATTCATCACCAAAGATCGTTGTGCGGTGTGGACGATGAGTGGTTTCCATTCTGACAGAGATGGGCCTTGGGACCACTCTCCTCTATGGACCTCATCCCGTGCTCCTCGAGATAGAAATGCTTTCGGTATGCAGGCTGGTACTACTAACCGACTGATGAAATATCATTATCGTTATCACGGGCATTATGTTCGACCTATGGCATATATCAATGTCAAACTCGATAGTGGGCATAAACTAAGTCTTACTACCGAGCGAACATCATGGGTTGCAGGATTAGACAATGCAAACATCTATGGATGTATACTTGGTCTTAGTGATCAGGTAAGTGCGACTTATGGCTTTATTGTTGGTAATAGTGCAAACAATCTTACTGTAGGTGCTAGCGGAGCACAGATATATACAGTAGCAGAGAATAGCAAAACGAACGGTCTTTTCTCAAAGAACCTACCAACTATTGACAATAATCGTATGTATTATTATCGTGTGTTCGCCAAGATTGGTAATACATATTACTATGGCAACGTTAAGGAATTTGGTATCGTGATGGTAGACCTCGGACTGACATCAAAGACCAAGTGGGCTAATGTGAACATGGGAGCGTGGAGAATCAAGGATCATGGCGACTTCTATGGATGGGGTGAGACCACAACCAAAGACATCTTTACACAGACGGGTTATAAGTACTACGACAACGTAATGCAGACGTATAGAGATCTAAGTACTAATATTAGTGCAAACGACACGACCGACGTTGCTAATAAGATGCTGCACGGACTTTGGCGTATGGCAGGTGATGCAGAATGGGATGAGCTCAGAAATGAGTGTACTTGGACCCCAGAAGTGATCGGTCATATTCCAGGATTCCGTGTGACGGGAAAGAATGGTAACAGTATCTTCCTTCCTTCAAACTATTATACCGTAGATGAACGTGATGCCAACTATGACTATTCTACAAATGAGGAAGGTAGTCAGAATCTTAACCATGATGATGAGGTGACACACTTGGGCTATTACTGGAGTAGTAATCGTTCGGCGGATTTCAGACAAGCACGTGAGTTTACATTCGACGCAAACAGTGGCAATATTTCAGGCACCCTGGACAACCAACGCTGGCGTGGTAATGCCATACGTGCTGTTGCTCGAGCATATCAGGAAGGGGTTCCTTTCTATATCCGCACAGAAAGTACGGATTGGAGATATAAGAAAGACTCAGTCAACTTCTATTCGGCAGTACTTGAGTTGCCACAGTCTTATGAGACAGGGTTCCTTATTGGTACGACTGCGGAGATTACAGCTACAACATCGGGAGTAGAAATTATCAAGGCTAAACAAGTCAAAGATGGAAGTGGCAACTATTTTGCGACAAAGCTTCACAATGATTTGAATGACGGAGTATACTATTATCGTGCATATGTCAAAGACGATCAAGGTAATTATACTTATGCTGACTCGAAGCAATTCGGATTACAAAGTGTAGACCTCGGAGTGGATGGACTGCAATGGGCAAACATCAATGTTGATGCCGCATCACCTGAGGAAATGGGACTCCATGGTATCTTGACAGGAAAATATGCAGAGGCAGATCCCGGATATGCAGATTTTGGAGATCTCTGGCGCATTCCAACAAATGCGGAGAAGCAAACGCTCATAGATGGTTGTGATTGGAATGAAGTAAATCTTTATGGAACAAGGGTATGGAAAGTTTCTAACAAGACAGATGCAACAAAGTTCATCTACTTGACATCCAACGATCCTTCTTCGTGGGGCTATAGGGCTATGACAAAGTCGAATCTTACCTTCGAAGACGAAGAGAAGGTGTTCTTACGTACGGATAGCACGAACTGGCGTGCAGGTTATGGAGGATCTACTCTCTTTGCTACACTCGTCGGAAAAAGTTCTTTGATTGACGATATAACCGAAAGAGGATTTGTAGTAGGAACAACCGAAAATGTCACGCACGACACAAACCTACAACAGTCAACATCTGCTTCTTCAGAACAGATTAGCAAATCAAATTTTGAAGCTGAAATAACGACACTTCCTGTAGGTACATTCTTCTATCGGGCTTATGTACAGTACAAAGGAAAATACTATTATGCTGAGAATGCTCTGCCTGTTGGTATAGAATTTGTCGACTTAGGATTACCATCTGGTGTGACATGGGCTAATGTGAACATTGGTTCAACTACATCTTCAGACACAGGCGACAAATATGCTTGGGGCGAGACATCCATAAAGAACGAATACACCCTGGATAACTATATTCACCATACCTCAGATGGATATACTGATATTGGAGCGGATATTAGTAGCAGTATGACCTACGATGCTGCAACTATTAAGATTAGTGGCAGTCGTATGCCAAGCCAGGCTGATATACAAGAATTACTGTCTAATTGTTCGTGGACAAGCGAAACCATCAATGGTGTTGCTGGATACAGAGTGACATCTACGAATGGTAATAGCATCTTCCTGCCTGACGGTTCGTTCTGGTCTTCAACGCAGAATACTGCAAACAACTCACAAGCATTTGAGCTGCAAACAAGCCAGTCTGCGACACCTCTCCATAACGTTATTGCTGATACAAGATGGATAGGTAGGATGATACGTCCAGTAAGCGCACTTGTGACAACTACAGATCCTACTATTGTAACTACCAGCACAGCCCAACTGAATGGCTATGTCAATATCGCAGATTACACGGGAGCAGAAGTTGGATTTGAACTCTCTCGTTCGTCAACTATGGCTGATGCAGAACAAAAGAATGTCAGCATAGCTGCAAACGGTCCATACAATACTGTTGTCGACAATCTCGTTGAAGGTAATATGTATTACTATCGTGCTTATGTCACTGTTGGTGGAGTTACTTACCGGGGAGCAATAAAGAACTTCTCTACAAAGTCGTCAGCCGGATTGAAGGCTATCGACCTCGGCCTTTCTGTCAAGTGGGGTGACCGTAACGTAGGAGCGGAGATGCCTGAAAATGACGGCAACTACTATGCATGGGGTGACACCATAACACAACGTAACTATACTGCGGTGACATATCGTCATGCAACAGGTAATAATACTAATGCCATATATCATGATATCAGTATGAACATTAGTGCAACCGAGTGGGATATCGCCAATAAGAAATATAATGGCTGCTGGCGTATGCCTACTCAGACTGAAATTGCTGAATTGATGAGCAATTGTTCATGGACGTGGGCTACGAAGGAAGGAGTACCAGGTTATTGGGTGGAGAACTCTGTAAGCCATCAGAATATCTTCCTACCGGCTTCAGGCTATCGTGACAACACAGACTTGATGCAGGACAACACCAATGGTTACTATTGGTCTGCCGTGCCTAATGGTAGCGTCGATGCAAGACAGGCTATGGCATTGACATTTAACTCGACAAGTAAGAGTGTAACTCCGCTCATACGCTATGATGGATTGATAGTTCGACCTGTATATGATTCTAATGGAAAATTAGGCGAACAAGATATCTTCATCCGCACCGACAGCGTAAGCTATAATGCTGACCGTACAGAGTATCAGCTTTACGGCATGATGCTTGGTCTCAACTCAGCTGAAGATGGCTTAACTCAAGGATTTGTTATTGGTACCACTACTGATGTGACAACTGCCAACACCGTTATTTCTGGACTCAGTCAGGCTGCTGTTGCTAATGGCTCCTACAATATCATTTTGTCAGATGAACAACTCCATACACTGACG
The DNA here is from genome assembly GCA_900316295.1 of uncultured Prevotella sp. Lineage (GTDB taxonomy): Bacteria > Bacteroidota > Bacteroidia > Bacteroidales > Bacteroidaceae > Prevotella. The sequence goes on along the minus strand of ONCJ01000012.1, from coordinate 6,500 downwards.
ATCGGTGATGTTTACTATGTTCGAGCATACGTAACCAACGGAACTGAAACAAAGTATGGTAGTGCTATAGAGATGAATGACTATACATTCTTCACAGACAGCGTGAAGTGGGGACTTGGCAATGCAGGAAAGCTGTATGGTCATGTCAAAGGTGTCAAGCCTGCAAACGGATTGGAAGTGGGCTTCTTCTATAGTACTAATAGTGATATGTCAAATAGTAAATCAATAGTAGGATCATTTGAACCAACAAAGGAGACTGTCTTTACTGGACAAATAGATACCATTAAGGTGGCTACTTATTACTGGCAGGCATACACAAAGTATGATGGAGTGATACACAGAGGAGCTGTAAAAAGCTTCGGAGCAAAGCTTGTTGATCTGGGACTCACGTCTGGTGTCAAATGGGTTGATATGAACCTCGGCTCTGATGATGAGGAGAATGCAGGCGACGGATATCGTTGGGGCGAGATTGTACCTGACAGGGATGATACCTATTCTGTTTCTTCTGGATTCGAATATATCGGTGGTACAGAATACGATGCGGTTCATACGAGACTTGGCTCTTCATATCGTATCGCCTCTATTTCAAATATCGAAGAACTGCTCAACGAGTGTACCTGGGCTTTCGATGTCAATGGCTATCGTGTTACAGGTAAGAACGGTAATAGTATCTTCCTGCCTGTCGGTGACTACTGGAGCTCTCAGAAGGGCACCAATGGCGATGGCTCTAATGCGACAGCCCTGAGTATAGATAACACCAACACCAAGACCGAGAAACTTATCAGCAGAGATTCGCTCTTGTTGTTACGTCCTACTCTAAATCCTAAAGCCGATGTTCAAGGAGAAGGCGGTAATGCCGGATCTGGTACAATAGGCGGCGGAGTAGGTGATGACGATGAGGTTATCGGAGGAGACGACTGATAATTGAAAATTGATAATTGGTAATTGAAAAACGATAGTATTATGAAAAGAATTGTTTTAAGTATCGTTAGTCTGCTCATGATGAGTGTGACAACGTTGATGGCTTCCAATGAACTTGTAATCCATCTGAAGACGGGTACAACACAAAGGTATGTACTGCTTGATGAAGAACCGACCATCACTTTTGAAGGTGATAACATCGTTGTAAAGACATCTTCTGCAGAGTATACATACGCAATGGACGATGTCACCTATTTCAACTATGAGAATAGTATGGTTACATCGATTGACGGAATAGGTACGTCATCTGACGGTATGCAGATCAATGGCGATTATATTGCTTTCAGCGGGTTACCTGCAGGATGCAAGATTATCGTCTATGGGACAGGTGGACAGGTATGTCTTACAGAGACAGCAGACAAGGATGGTAATGCTAATATCAGCATGGTCTCTCTTGCACGTGGTATTTATATCATAAGTGCAAACAATATTTCTACTAAAATTACAAAGAAGTAAATTATAATTAAGTAAATAATGAAAAAGAAGCTGATGATGCTTCTCTTCGCGTGCATTGCTTTGGTTCCCGCAACAGCACAGACGGAGAAAAGCTATATCCAGATACATCGTGTTGATGGCAATGTCGACTCATTGCTACTCAACAACGTTCGCGACATCTATCATTCGCGGATGGATGCAAACGGAGTGGAACAAAACGATATAACGACACTCCGCTTGCGGATGGTTGATGACGAGCGTGTCTATCCCCTCAAGGAGGTAGACTACATGGTGATGCCTAAACATGGAAGGATCATCAGCTTCTTGGGAACCACAACTCTTAATGGCCCGAAAAAGACATCTGTCTCGGGCGACTTTCCTGGACAGACAGGCGATGTAGTTACATACAACTGGGTGAACAATGACCGTATCTTCATCGGTGACAATATTCGCTCAAATTCTGTTGATCTTCGTTCTGGTAGTACCAAGGGTAATTTTACATTCAATACCGATCTGTTCGCCGATCAGTACGTCGTATATTATCCAGGGCAGAATGCTACAGCATATAATAAAGTCGAGATACCTGACGTCCAGACTCAAACAAAGCCTGATAATAGCGAACACCTTGGAGTGAGTGGCGACTGCGGTACCGCGACAGCATATCGACAAGCAAATAGCGATTATATTTTTTCTCTTAATCATAAGACTGCTGTAATCTGTTTCTTGCCACGTATTGATTCTCTTAATACGATGGTGCTTAAACATATCGCCGTAAAGTCTGACAAAAATATCGCTGGTACATATATCCTTGCACCATCAGGCGTGACATTGGTAGATGGCACAGGTAAGGATAGCATCACATTAAACACGTCCGATTTTATTTTACCTCATCAAAAGGAGACTGCCCAAGATACAGTTGCCTCATATATGGTGTTAGCACCTCAATCCGAACAGACTGGCGTGAAAGTTTACTATCGGGTGTACGATACCAAAAGCGAGATTGATACCATAGTGGTTCGTGACGTAACTTTCAAAAGCATCAAGGAGGCGCGTGTCTACCCAATCACTCACAAGATTCCCGTACGAATGTTCTTGACTGCATTTACTGATAGTGCTCGTTGGGAGTTTGGTCAGCCTGCAACGCTATATGGATCAGTTAACCTGCCTGTTGGCAATGTTGGTATCATCTGGGGATACAACAAGAATCTCACATTTGAAACCAAAGAAGAGGATATTCCTCTGACTCACAATGCCCAATTATCATTCAACACCACGCCTGTAAGCGACGTGAAACAAAAAGCATACTACTATCGTGCATACGCAAAGGAAGGTGGCAAAGACTATTTTGGAAAAGTGAAGAAGTTTGGTATGGATCGTGAGATCATAAACATGGGAACATCGGTGCGGTGGTCAAGTATCAATATGGGGGCGGTTACTTCTGAAGACACTGGTGATCATTATGCCTGGGGCGAACTTAATCCCAAAGAGAACTATAGCCAAGCTACTTATCAATACTATGACAACGGATATGAAGATATTGGCTCTGATATAACTGGCAATCCTCTCTATGATGTCGCCACAGCCAAATGGCGTGGTTGTTGGCGTATGCCTACTAAGGCTGAATTCGACGAACTGCGTAGTAAGTGCAGGTGGACATGGACAGACAGGGAGACTGATGATGGCGTTAGTCAGCGTGGATTACTTGTGGAGAATGTCAACAATAATCCAGATAGTGTTCTCTTCCTCCCCGCAAATGGCTATCGTAATGGTTCAAACCTCCATTATACTGATAATTGCTATTATCAAACGGGCTCAGAATACAATTCTCAATACAATAGTTATCAGCTTAACAACGAGAACAACATGAATAGATACGCCTGGAAATATGAAGGTTTATCTGTTCGACCAGTCTTTGAAAGTAATATCGAAACGGAGTCAGGAGTCTATCTTTTTGTACATACTGACAGCATAAGCTATAGCGCAGACCACACATCGACTAATATGTATGGTACTACTCGTGGATTAGATGATGTAGTTACCGATATCGTTCAAGGTTTTGTCATCGGAACAACAGATGAAGTCCAGCTCGGTAGCAGTGATTTGGAGGTTACACTGACTCAACAGACTGTTGATAATGGTAGCTATCATCTACCACTGACCAAAGAACAAATGAATCAACTTGATTTTGCTACAAAGTATTATGTTCGGTCATATATAACCTACGACGGAGACACATGGTATGGCGATCCATTGGAAATGCTTGCCATGACTATAACCACCGATAGTACCAATTGGCAAGTGGGCAAGTCCGAAGCGCGTCTATGTGGAACAGTGACAGGTATCACAGAATCTGTTGTCAGTTCGACAGAAATCGGTTTTGTTATTGGTACCACGCCTGATGTAACATTTGACACGACTGAGCATATAGAACTTCCATGCGATTCCACCGTTAATGGTAAATTCGTATGCGACTTCCCCGATATCGATTTCAAACAATACTACTATCGTGCCTTCATACGTCAGGGTGGTCGTACTGCATACGGCGAGCCAAAGATGCTCGGACTAGAGTTTGTTGATCTCGGCTTGCCTTCGGGTCTGAAGTGGGCAAATATCAATGTCGGCTCGCAAACTCCAATGGACGATGGAGATCCCTATTCATGGGGTGAGGTACAGACAAAGAGTAGTTTCAATAATAATGTTGACAACAGATCTTTGGGAACAGACATTGGCGGCACTACCAATGATGCTGCGCAGGTGAACTGGAAGGGTCCTTGGCGCATGCCATCAAAGGCGGATGTCGAGGAACTCCTCGCTAACTGTACATGGCAGTCTGCAACACTTTATGGTAAGTCAGGTCACTTGCTTACAAGTAAAATTAACGGCAAGACTATCTTCCTTCCATTTACAGGACATTGGTTTAATGGACATAACCGCTATGACTATAATTGGCGTTATCTATTATGGACGTCAACATGGAGTCATGACAATCGTGCATGGTACTTTGACAATTATCCTCAAAATGATCCAAGACCGAAGATGGAACACGAGGATGTGCATGGCTATGGATTCTTTGTTCGTCCTGTTGCTCTCGTCAACGACACTCTTGACGACAAGTCTATGATACAAATGACTACTGACAGTGTAGAATGGGAGGTGGGCGAGACAACGGCAACGCTCCATGGATATCTGCTTGGTCTACGATACAACAGCAAAGCAACAGAGTCTGGCTTCGCATACGCGACTACACCTAATGTCACGGATCAAACCATTGGAGTAAATTATCTTAAGACCAATGAAGGTGAACTTTATAATGTTGCCAGTGGTCATTTCACTGCAACAATGCCGGACATTGTCGATGGCACAATCTATTATTACCGTGCATACGTCAAGGTTGATGGTAAATACTACTTTGCCAATGAGCGTGAGTTCGGTAGAAGAATTGTTGATCTTGGATTGACTTCTGGAACGTTATGGTCGAATATCAATCTCGGTGCAAGTAGTATTGATGATAGCGGCGACTATTATGCATGGGGCGAGACTACTACGAAGAGTAGTTTCGACAAGCCATCAATATACACAAGTCTTGACGGCGATATCTCAGGAAGCAACTATGATGCTGCACATGTTCACTGGGGAGGAATATGGCGTATGCCAACCCAAAACGATATCGAAGAGCTTATTACCAAGTGTAGCTGGACAGAGATAACTAAGTATGGCCAGCCAATGTATAAAGTTGTCGGACCAAGTGGAGATAGCATCTTTATTGCTAAACGAGGTTCAATGAGCGGCTCAAACATTGCAAACGATGGTATGCGAGCCTCCATCTGGTCTTCTAACCTTAACACCTCCGAAGGTACTGCCAACGAAAATGCTTACGGAACTAACTTCTATGGTAACAACCTCACTGTCGATGCAGTTGCCCGTTATCTTGGCTACACTATTCATCCTGTTGCTAAGTATAACAACACTCTGTCAGATGGAACAAGAATATTCGTATCTACCGACAGTACCAATTGGCAGGTCGGCACAAGAGATGTACGTCTTGCAGGCTCTGTCATGAGCGAGAAGAGTGTTGAAATGATTCGAGGCTTCGTGGTTGGCTATAATAAGAATATAGAGGTTGGTCAATCCAATACAGTAGATGTTATAGCAAACGAAATGTTCAGAGGAAATGTTGTCTACGACAAGGATACCACATATTACTATCGTGCATATGTGAAAGTGGGCGACACCTATTACTATGGCAAGGATGTGGCAGGCAACAGCGATGCACGTCGTTATGGTCTTGAACTTGTTGATATGGGCAATGGTATCATGTGGGCAAATATCAACCTTGGTGCACAGACATCATCCGATTACGGAGATCGATACGCATGGGGCGAGACAACTACTAAGTCTACCTTCACAGAGACGACATATCGTCATTATGACAATGGTTATGTAAACATTGGTACTAACATCAGCAACAAGACCAGCTATGATGCCGTAAAGGCAACATGGACAGGAACATGGCGTATGCCTACAAATGCTGAAATGAAGTGGCTGGTAGATAATTGTGATTGGACGTGGACCGCCGAAGACGGCGTTCCTGGATATCGTGTGACAAGTCATACACAAAATGACAAGGGTACATACAACCGCATCTTCCTGCCAGCAGCTGGATATCAGTCAGCCTCCTTCTATGACAAGATAGCGACAGACTGCTATTACTGGACCTCAACATTATATACAGATGGCGATTCATATCTCCTGCATGGCAATGAGACTTCTACTGCCGATGTCATACCTGGTCATAGATACTATGGAGTATGCGTTCGTCCAGTAACTACTGCGGGAAATGAACAAGGTGGTGGTGGTGACATAACAGGCGGTCACCAACAAGGCGGTGGCCAACAGACTGGCGACGAAGGCTCTGGAAGTGGTAATGCTGGAACTGGTAACACAGGCGGATTATTAGGTGATTAACAATCGAATAATGATAGTAATGAACACCATATTGTCCATAACACGAAGCAGGTTGGCGTTGACGTTAGCGTTATCGTTGACATTCTTGTTGGCGTTCCCGTGCTTGTCCTTCGCCCAGA
>ONCJ01000004.1 GCA_900316295.1 uncultured Prevotella sp. | reverse complement strand
AAACACCTTACGATTCGTCAAAGTGAGATAGCCAACTCGCCAGAGGTGATCAGACGTTTAGGGGTAATTGCCATCAATACCCCGCTGGAGTGCGACATTTATGGCAATGAGAATTCCAGTCACATCTGTGGCTCGGCATTGATGAATGGTATTGGTGGGTCATGCGACTATGAGCGCAATGGATATATCTCTATCTTCACCACACCTTCTACGGCAAAGGGCGGAAAAATTTCAGCTATTGTACCAATGTGTTGCCATGTTGATTCTACAGAGCATGATGTGGATATAATCGCAACAGAGCAAGGTATTGCTGACCTGCGCGGCAAGGGACCATTGCATCGTGCTCACGAGATAATAGAGAACTGTGCGCATCCAGACTATAAACCACTCCTGCGCGACTACCTGAAGCATATAGCACCGATGGGACATGAGCCACAGCACATGCGTGCAGCACTTGCGTTCCATGACACGTATCTTCGTAAGGGCGATATGCGCCTGACCGACTTCTCGGAATACTTATGATAATGTGTAATTCGTAATGCTTAATTCGTAATGATGTATATGAGTTTTGCTTGTAAAGCAATGCATAATTCGGTATTTATTGCCATAAGGTCAATTACGCATTAAGCATTACGAATTACGCATTATTCTATTCACCGGATACCAAACGGCAATCCATCCAACAATAATTACGGTAAGGAAGATTACAACGATGTCCCATGGGTGTACGCTTATGGGATAGGCGTCTATAACGAAACTACCGCTGGAGTCACCAAGACGTACGAGCCCAAATGTCTGTTGCAACCAACAGAGCAATAGTCCGACAGCTATGCCGAATACGGCGCCGACAAGTGATATCATCCTACCTTCTAATAGGAATATCTCATTTATCTGTTTGTTAGTGGCTCCGAGATTGTGCAGAGTCTGAATGTCCTCTTTTTTGTCTATGATGAGCATAGACAGAGAACCAATGATGTTAAAGCATGCCACCAGAAGGATGAAAGTCAGGAAGATATACGCAAACAGCTTTTCTATCTGCATGATGTTGAATGTTTCCGCCTGCTGTTCGTAACGATCCTGCACCAAAAGCTTGTCTCCAGCAAGTTCCTTTATTTTATTCTTAGTTTTTTCGATGTCTATACCTGCTTTCAATCGAAGTTCGAGCGAACTGATTTCACCTTGTCGATTGAAGAGTTGACGCGCGAAATGGATGGAGGTGATGATATGTGCCTTGTCGTATTTAGCTTGGTTTACTTGGAAGACTACCCCAGCGGAGATAAGTGAGTCTTCGATAAATGCACTCGCAGGGTTAGACAAGTCTGGCTGTCCTTCTCTTACGGGGGCATATATGTGTAGATAGTCCTGCCAGTGTGCGCCAGTTCCAAGTGATTGTGCCAGTCGGATGCCGGGTATGCCATATTCCAGATTGGCAGCATGAAGCATGTATTCGCCGTCACCATATAGGATGTTACGAATGTTGGTGAGCGAGTCGAAATTGTTCTCTACGCCCTTGATGGTTACCATTGCCTGACAATCATGATAGATGGCGAGGGCTTGGTCTTCTACACACTCCGTTGCCACCTCTACTTCTGGCATAGCTTTTATCTGTATCAGTAATGGATCATCGGCAGGTAAGGTCTTCCCCTTGGCGGGTGACACTTTTATCTGTGGATCAAAGGAGGTGAAAAATGAGGCAACAAGGTCGGAGAACCCGTTGAAACCGCTCAAAACGACGACCATAGCAGCAGTGGCAACTGCCACTCCTATCATTGAGATGATACTTATGACGTTGATGACATGTGTGCTCTTCTTAGAGAAGAGGTATCGTCGGGCAATGTAGTATGATACCCTATTCATTTCTTCAGCAGCTCGTCAATTCGGTCGAGATAGTCCAAAGAATCGTCGATGAAGAATCTTAGCTCTGGTATGATACGCACCTGATTGCGGATGCGTGTACCCAGTTCGTAGCGTATACTCTTCTCGTTTTTGTTGATATTTCCCAATATTTCCTCGGCTTTCTCGCTCGGAAAGATACTAAGATAGGCAGTACAGATGCTCAGGTCAGGCGAAATCTTTGTACGAGTGACACTTACCATGACACCTCTCATCTGTCTTGTCTGACCAAGGAATATCTCTGCCAGTTCTTTTTGGAGCAGTCTTGCTATTCTGTTTTGTCTTGTTTCTTGCATTATTATTTGTCGTTATTACGTTATAATTTATATAGTCCTCTCATTTCTCACTTCTCGAAATCATTCCTCACTCTGACAATCGTCAATCCGTCGCGCATAGGGAGGATTACAGCTTCTACACGTGGGTCATTGGCGACGAGATCGTTGAAGTGGCGTATGCCGACGGTCTGTTGGTCGTGGTCATAGGCTGGGTCACTAACATGTCCGTCCCACAGGGTGTTATCTGCGAGGATGAATCCGCCAGGGCGCACTACCGTCAGTGCCATCTCGTAGGCATCAGTATATGTACGTTTGTCGCCATCGATGAATGCCATGTCGAAAGAGATACCGAGCTTGGGAGCCTCGATGATGGCATCGCCTATGCGAAAATCGATATAATTGGCTACAGGCGAACCCTCTATCCATGGACGTGTGAATTCTTCCTGTTCATCGTTGATTTCAAAAGTATATACCTTGCCTTTCTTCTTTCCTTGTTCTTTTGTGTGTTTCACGTTCGCCAGTCCTTCAGCCATACAGATGGCAGAATAGCCACTAAACGTACCAACCTCAAGGATATTGAGTGGTTGTATCATCTCCACAAACATCTTCAATAGTCGTCCCTGCAGGTGACCGCTTGCCATACGTCCGTGTAGTAGTTGTACGTTGGTGGCTCTCCAGAGACGGTATAGGTAGTCGCCTTCTGGTTCGATGTGTGAGAGAATATAGCTGTCTAAATACATTGAGCGTTGAACACAGAACGTTATTTAACTATGCACTATGGACTCTACCGCTAGCCGATAGCTGTCAAGACCAAATCCGGCAATGACTCCCTTGCATCCTGCCGATATTACCGAATGATTACGGAATTCCTCTCGCGCGTGTACATTACTTATATGTACCTCAATGACGGGAGTCGTAAGCGAACGAATGCAATCGAGCAAGGCTATGCTGGTGTGAGTGTAGGCTCCAGCATTGAGTACTATGCCGTCGTAGGAGAACCCCGCCTCCTGCATCTTATTTATCATCTCACCCTCGATGTTGCTTTGGAAATAGTCTATCTGTACATCTGGAAACATTGCCTGCAACTTAGGAATATAGCTATCCATCGACATATTGCCGTAGATACCGGGTTCTCTTGTTCCCAAGAGGTTGAGGTTTGGACCGTTTAATATTAGAATTTTCATTAAATATTGAATTGTCAAATTGTGGTTTATCAATAATATAACTTATCTTTGCATCTGCAAAAGTATAAAGAAAAATGGAATCAGCAAACAAAATAGGCACGAATGTGACAGATGGCTATCGCAGATACCTGAAACTGGAGAGGGGATTTTCTGCCAATACCGTTGAGGCTTATATGCGCGACTTAGGTAAGTTGGTGGCATTTCTTGGTAAAAACAATATAGCTTTTGATAGTGTTAAGATAGACGATCTTGAAAATTTCTCTGCTACCATTGCCGATATCGGAGCCTCACCACGTACGCAGGCACGCATCCTCAGTGGTGTAAGGGCTTTCTACCGCTATCTCGTGCTCGACGGATTTATGGAGACTGACCCTACGGAATTGCTGGAGTCACCAAAGATACCTGCTCGTTATCCTGAGGTTCTTACTACTGAAGAGATTGATATGATGAAGAATTCTATCGACCTCACAAAATGGGAAGGACAAAGAAACAGGGCCATCATCGAGGTTCTCTTTTCGTGTGGTCTGCGTGTTTCCGAACTAATCAACCTTAAGATGTCATGTATTTTCGAAGAAGAAGGCTTTGTCAGGGTGACAGGTAAAGGCGACAAGGAACGACTGGTACCTATCTCCGAATGTGCTTTACAGGAGCTTGCAGCCTGGTATGCCGATCGTGATGCCATGAAAATAAAAGCGGGCGAAGAGGATTATGTTTTCCTGAATCGGCGTGGTGCCCACCTCACTCGTACAATGATTCTGATAATGATAAAACAATGTGCAGTGAATGCGGGTATCACTAAGACTATATCGCCCCACACCCTACGCCATTCTTTTGCGACAGTACTGCTTGAAGGTGGTGCTGACCTGCGTGTCATTCAGGAACTTCTCGGTCATGAGAGCATTGGTACGACAGAGATATATACGCATATAGATACTTCGATGTTACGTAGAGAGATACTCGAACACCATCCGAGAAACATGATTTAGTGGACTATTTTAATGGTTAATATTCCTTAAACATTAATCAAACAAGCCCTAAACTATGAACTATGCACTGTGAACTATGAACTAAATTTGTACCTTTGCAATCTGAAATTTTAATAGCAAGAGATATTTATGTCATATTTATTTACATCCGAATCAGTGTCGGAAGGTCACCCCGACAAAGTAGCTGACCAGATTAGTGATGCTTTACTTGATCAGTTTCTCGCCTATGACAGCCATGCACGAACGGCAATAGAGTCATTTGTAACTACCGGACAGGTGGTAATAATGGGTGAAGTCAGAAGCGAGGTATATATTGACTTACAGACCATCGCACGTAAGACCATCAACAAGATAGGATATACGAAGGCTGATTATCAGTTTGACGGCAACTCCTGCGGAATACTTACAGCCATTCACGAACAAAGTGAAGATATCAATCGAGGCGTAGACCGACAGGATGAGGATGAGCAGGGTGCTGGCGATCAGGGTATGATGTTCGGATATGCCACCAACGAAACCGACAATTACATGCCTGTCTCACTCGATTTGGCACACCTTATCATGCGCACTCTTGCGGATATTCGTAAGGAGGGCAAGGTTATGACTTACTTGCGCCCCGACGCCAAGAGCCAGGTCACTGTGGAATATTCTGATGATGGTCATCCACAGCGCATAGTAACCATCGTCGTCTCTACCCAACACGATGACTTCGATGCTGACGAGCATCGTATGTTGGCAAAGATAAAGGACGATGTGGAAAACATCCTGATGCCCCGTGTCAAGGCTCAGTTAGGCGAGAAAGAACTGAAACTCTTCAAAGGAGAGATTGACTATAAGGTCAATCCTACAGGAAAGTTTGTTATCGGCGGTCCTCACGGAGACACTGGCCTTACTGGAAGAAAGATAATCGTGGATACCTATGGCGGAAAGGGAGCTCATGGTGGTGGTGCCTTCTCTGGCAAAGACTCTTCCAAGGTGGACCGTTCTGCTGCATATGCTGCCCGTTACGTAGCCAAGAACATGGTTGCTGCAGGTGTTGCCGATGAGATGCTGGTACAGGTGAGTTACGCTATCGGTGTGGCACAGCCAATTAACATATACGTGAACACGTACGGAAAGAGTCATGTCAACATGACTGATGGCGAGATAGCCGAGGTCGTTGGTGAGATGTTTGACTTACGTCCAAAAGCTATTGAGCGTATGCTCAAGTTGAGACAACCGATGTATTTTGAGACTGCGGCATATGGTCACATGGGAAGAAAGAATGAGGTGGTGGAGAAGACTTTCACCAGCCATTATCATCCCACAAAGACAATGCAGGTTGAGCTCTTCACTTGGGAGAAACTTGATAGGGTTGACGAGATAAGACGTGTCTTCGGATTGTAGGATAGGATGAGGTTAGTGACAGTATTGGGAGTAGGGAGCACAGGTGTTGAAGGGACTTTGATACCCTACACCTTTGCCAATGACAGTGAATTGGTCGTGCTGTTCTTGGTTGTCGCCCTTACCGCAATAGTTTGCATCGTGCGTAGCTGGTCGTTTGTGGTCCGACAGGCGAGAAGCTTCTTTTTCGTTCCGCGGCGCATCAGCGAGGCTACGGATACCTCCTCAGAGCTACGTTATCAGTATGTCCTGACGGGTGCAGCAGCACTTTCAATAGGTACGGGGTATTCCCTATATCACCATTTGTTGTCAGACTACAGCCGTTTCTTCTTGTCACACCTTACTTGTATAGGTATCCTTTCGGCTGTAGTATTTGTCTTTCTGTGGATGCGGATATTGGTGTATTTGTTTGTCAATTGGATTTTTTTTGACAAGGACAAGTGCGAGCGTTGGTTTCATGTCCAACTCTTTATTACTACCGTCTTCATGATATTATCACTTCCCTTTCTTGTGATGATAATATATTTCAACTTGTCACTTAATTTTTTGCAAGTTTATGCCATTTCCTCCATAATCTTGACTGAATTGTTGACAATTTATAGGTGTTTTGTGATATTTTTCAGGGGAAGTGCTTTCACTTTGCAAATATTTTTGTACTTTTGTGCGCTCGAATTGATACCTGCAGGACTTCTGTGGACGATATTAAGTGTTACGACAGACAGTTTGATATTAAACATATAGAGAGAAATAATGAAGAAGATTTTGATTTCGCAGCCAAGACCTTCAAGTGAGAGGTCTCCGTATTTTGACCTTGAGAAGGAGTTTGGCGTAGAGATTGTTTTCCGACCTTTTTTCAAGGTGGAGGGGCTGACATCGAAGGAATTCCGCCAGCAAAAAGTTTCCATCCTCGAACATACTGCCGTTGTGTTCACCTCACGACATGCTATTGACAACTATTTCCGACTTGCCAAGGAGATGAGACTTAACATCCCCGAGACGATGAAGTATTTCTGCGTGACAGAGCAGATAGCGCTATATATACAGAAGTATGTGCAGTATCGCAAAAGGAAAATCTTCTTCGGAACATCTGGGAAGATAGACGACCTGCTACCCTCAATGGTGAAACACAAGGCAGAGAAATATCTCGTGCCGCTGAGCAGCGTCCACAACAACTCTATAAGCGAACTTCTCGATGCCAAGAATCTGCATCATACCGAATGTGTGATGTATCGCACAGTAAGTAACGACTTTACTGAGGAGGAGAAAAAAGACTTCAACTATGACATGCTCATCTTCTCCAGTCCTACAGGTGTAAAAGCCTTGACCAAGAACTTCCCCAATTTCAAGCAGGGCAATATAAAGATAGGAGCCTTCGGACCTGCTACAGCCAAAGAGGTGATCGATCAGGGACTGGAGCTCAACCTTGAGGCACCGTCCAAGGAATACCCTTCGATGACCAGTGCGCTAAAGGCTTATCTGAAAGCAAACTAATAGACGAGAATATACGACGCCATGCAGGGTGCTCTCACATTGACCAAGGAAGAGCGCGTGTGCAGTAAGAAACTCATCGAACAGCTCTTTGATAAAGGAGGCAAGCGTACTGTGGTTGCCTTTCCTTTGCGTGTCGTGTATCTCGAACGGGAGAAGCCTTCTGCCGACGCCCCATCCTTGCAGATGATGGTCAGCGTACCTAAACGCCTGCTGCACCATGCGGTAGACCGTAACAGGGTGAAACGGCAGGTGAGAGAGGCGTTTCGTAAGAATAAATATCAGCTCTTGGAGACGATGGGAGGACAGAGTGACAAGAGTCTGGCGTTGGCTTTCGTATGGCTTGACGAGAAAACCTATGAGAGCAAGAAGGTAGAGACGGCTGTCAGTCGACTGCTAAACAAGGTAGGTGAGGTGATATGCAATTGATGAAGACCTTTTGGCGTTACCTAAGGAATGCTATCGTATGGATTCTACTACTGCCGGTAGTGTTCTATCAGCGTTGTATCAGCCCTTTCACACCACCATCTTGCAGGTTCACGCCCACCTGTTCCGAATATGCGCGCCAGGCATTGATCAAACATGGTCCAGTCAAGGGTACTTGGCTCGCCATAAGGAGAATACTACGATGCCATCCTTGGGGAGGGTCGGGCTATGATCCGGTACCGTAGCATAGTTCATAATGCATAGTTCATAGTTAAAGAATATATGAGAGAAAAATTCATAGTTAAAGGATTTAGTGAGAGATAAATAAAAAACGATATATGGTCATGAGAAAGAATTTTGTTGAAGAACTGAAATGGAGAGGTATGTTGGCACAGATTATGCCTGGAACCGAGGAATTGCTGCAGCGTGAGATGGTGACAGCCTATCTCGGAACAGACCCTACTGCCGATTCCCTGCATATAGGCCACTTGTGTGGTATCATGATGTTGCGCCACTTACAGCGTTGTGGTCACAAACCCATTATCCTCGTAGGTGGTGCTACTGGTATGATTGGCGACCCGTCGGGAAAGAGTCAGGAACGTAATCTGCTCAACGACGAGACCCTACGTCATAATCAGGAGTGTATCAAGAAGCAGGTGGCAAAGTTCCTTGACTTTGAAAGCACCGATGCTAATGCTGCCGAGATGGTGAACAACTACGACTGGATGAAGGATTTTACCTTCCTTGACTTCGCCCGTGAGGTGGGCAAGCATATCACCGTCAACTATATGATGGCAAAGGAGAGCGTACAACAGCGTCTTAACGGCACCGCCCGCGACGGATTGTCATTCACGGAGTTTACCTATCAGCTCCTGCAGGGGTATGACTTCCTGTACCTCTATCAGCACTATGGGGTGAAGCTACAGCTTGGCGGCAATGACCAGTGGGGCAATATGACCACAGGTACCGAGCTGATACGCCGTACCTTGGGCAATGAGGTGGAGACCTTCGCTCTGACATGTCCGCTCATTACGAAGTCTGACGGTAAGAAGTTTGGCAAGACGGAGAGCGGCAACGTATGGCTTGACCGCCAGCGCACCAGCCCGTACCAGTTCTATCAGTTCTGGCTTAACGTCAGCGACGAGGAGGCAGAGAAGTACATTAAGATATTCACCAGTCTCGACAAGGATACTATCGGCACCCTCATAGAGGAGCATCGACAGGACCCGGGACGTCGCATCCTGCAACGTCGACTCGCCGAGGAGGTCACCCTTATGGTCCATTCGCAGGAGGATCTCGACATGGCAAAGGAAGCAAGCAACATCCTCTTTGGCAAGTCTACCAAGGAGAGCCTGCTGAAGCTCGACGAGCAGACCTTCCTTGATGTCTTCAACGGAGTGCCGCGTTACGAGGTGGGAGCAGATCAACTCGGTCAGACCGCTCTCGACCTCTTCAATATGGACGGAATGGACATTTTCCCAAGCAAGGGAGAGATGCGTAAGATGGTCAAGGGTGGTGGAGTGAGTCTCAACAAGGAGAAACTCACAGCCTTCGACCGTATCATCACAGCTGACGACCTCATCGACGGCAAATACCTGTTGGTACAGAAGGGTAAAAAGAACTATTCTCTTATCATCGTGAAATAAGAATCCTCATGAGGCAAACCGTCCTTACTATCATCTCGCTTCTGACGTGCTTGACGTATGCCACGGCACAAGATTATGGCAATCCATACCTACCTATGTGGGAGCATATCCCTGATGGCGAGCCATACGTCTTCGATGATCCAGACTGCCCAGGCAAGCAGCGTGTGTATATATATGGTTCGCACGACACCCGACAGACCGACTACTGTGGTCGTGAGCAGGTGGTATGGTCGGCACCTGTCGACAATCTTACCCAGTGGAGATACGACGGAGAGATACTGCGTGTGGATCGTAATGCCAAGGGCGAGCTGCTGAATAGCGAGGGACTTGCTGACGTCTTGTTTGCACCAGACGTAGCGGTGGCAACTGACTCCAATGGCAAAAAGACATATTATCTCTACCCTAACGACCAAGAGTGGGGACGACAGCAACTCATTGCCAAGAGCAGCAGACCCGACGGTCCTTTCGAAGTATGCAATTGGAGTAAGGAAGACCCTAACAAGGTGGATGGCATCCTACAGTTTGATCCTGCTGTGTTTGTTGATGACGACGGACGGGTATATGGCTACTGGGGCTTCTGCCGTTCCTATGCTGCTGAGCTCGATCCGCAGACTATGGCTACGGTGAAGCCAGGCACACAGATCATAGAGGATATGGTCTCGTCGAAAGATCAGCCAGGCATCTTCCGATTCTTCGAGGCATCATCTATCAGGAAGATTGAGGGTAAGTATGTCTTCATCTACAGTAGATGGACGGCTGATGGCGAATTCGGACTTTATGGTACCAACTACACCCTGGCATATGCTTATAGCGACAACCCACTTGGACCTTGGACATACGGTGGAACCATCATCGACGGCAGAGCGCGCGAGCGTGACGAGCTGGGCAATACCATCGCCTCCGCCACTCCTACAGGCAACACTCACGGCAGCATCTGCGAGATTGGTGGACAATGGTACGTGTTCTATCACCGACAGACAGGACTCAACGAATATGCCCGACAGGCTATGGTAGCCCCCATAACCGTGCAAGTGGAACCAGGCAAGGGTGGCAAGGTCATCATCAGCGAGGGCGAATACACCTCCGAAGGTTTCTCCCTCTCAGGGCTTGACCCCTCCATCCGCCATTCCGCCGGTATTGCATGTTGGTTTACTGGTCCACGTCAATGGTCGGGATGGAAATCTCCTTTGTACTCTGGCTCATATATCGAGGCAGGCTATGGCACAGCTGACCGTTTCGATGCCCCATATGCTTTGCGTAACAACACCAATCGTGTGGTCAACAACACCGATGGCTCCATCGTCGGGTACAAGTATTTCAACTTCACGAAAACCTTTGGACGTAAAAACACCCGACTTCGTCTGCGACTCATACCCGAAGGCATCGACGGTACGATAGAGATCCTTGCTGACCGCCCTTGGACATCGCAGGGAGGTAAACCTTTGGGTAAGATCAAACTCAAAGCCAGCATGTCCAGGACTTCCCAAGAGGTCACCATACGTCTGCCTAAGCTCGCTGCCCTCACTGGTAAGCATGCCCTGTTTTTCAGGTTCTCCTCGCAGACCAAGGATAAATCCATGTGTATCTTAGAAGATTTCGTCTTTGAGTAGCAAATGCTATTAAAACTATGGAAAAAATCAAATAAAAATTTGTTTTTTCTCTCACTTAATCGTACCTTTGACGATGTCGAAGGTACTCTCGTTTGGAAAAAATCAAATAAAAATTTGTTTTTTCTCTCACTTAATCGTACCTTTGCACCGCTTTTATGCTAGTTTGTCCAATGGTGTAATGGTAGCACAACAGGTTTTGGTTCTGTTTGTGGTGGTTCGAATCCGCCTTGGACAACGATTTTGAACGTAACCTCAAAAATGTGGTTACGTTTTTTTAATATATTATTTTGTCGATGGATAGTATTTTTTTGCTATCTTTGTGCCAAATATACTTTAAACATTATGAAGACCAATTACGAAATCCGCTATGCGGCACATCCTGAGGATGTGAAGCAGTATGACACAGCACGGCTGCGTCGTGACTTTCTGATTGAGACTTTGTTTGCTGACGATGAGGTGAACATGGTGTATTCCATGTATGACCGAATGGTGGTGGCTGGTGCCAAACCAGTCAAGGAGGAACTCCCTCTTGAGGCTATTGACCCGTTGAAATCGAAGTTTTTTACTTCACGTCGTGAGGTCGGAGTGTTCAATGTAGGTGGCTCTGGCAAGGTGAAAATTGGCGACAAGACCTATACCCTTGGGTACAAGGAGGCACTATATATTGGTGCTGGCGACCGTGAGGTGGCCTTCAGTAGCGACTCTGCCGACAGTCCAGCACTTTTCTATATCAATTCCACACCTGCTCATACGGCATATCCTACAACGAAGATAACGAAGCAGGATGCCGAGCAGGCTCACATGGGTTCGCTGGAGATGTCTAATGAGCGTACTATCAACAAACTGATGGTAAACCAGGTGCTCAAGACGTGTCAGCTGCAGATGGGAATGACGGAGTTGGCTCCAGGTAGTGTATGGAACACGATGCCGGCTCATGTGCATAGTCGCCGCATGGAGGCGTACTTCTACTTCGAGCTGCCCGAGGATCAGGCTGTATGCCATTTCATGGGTGAGCCTACGGAGACGCGCCATATCTGGATGGGCAACCATCAGGCGGTGCTCTCGCCAGAATGGAGCATCCACTCGGCTGCTGCCACTCACAACTATACGTTCATCTGGGGTATGGGAGGCGAGAACCTTGACTATGGCGACCAAGACTTCTTTGCTATAAAAGAGCTAAGGTAGTGCATAATGCGTAATGCGTAATGCGTAATGCGTAATGCGGACTCGAGCTTTGCTCGCTTGCAGAGCGGAGCGGCGCAAGAATGCGTAATGCGTAATTCATAATGCATAATGCGTAATTTAATAATATTCAACGTAATTACATTTCACATTATAACATAAACAACTAATAAAATGGCTAATTTACAGAACTTTTCACTGGAAGGTAAGAATGCATGGATTACTGGTGCATCTTACGGTATTGGCTTCAACATCGCAAAAGCTTTTGTTGAGGCGGGTATTAAGAACATCATCTTCAACGACATCAACGAGGCAGCTCTCGAGCGTGGTCTTGCCAACTATAAGGAGGCTGGCATCGAGAACGTACATGGCTATGTGTGCGACGTGACCAAGGAGGACGACGTGAAGGCACTCGTAGAGAAGATCCATGCCGAGGTAGGTCAGATTGACATCCTCGTAAACAATGCTGGTATCATCAAGCGCATTCCTATGCATGAGATGAAGCGTGCTGAGTTCCAGCAGGTCATCGACGTAGACCTCGTGGCACCATTCATCGTTGCCTCTGCCGTTCTGCCAGAGATGATGGAGCGTAAGGAGGGTAAGATTATCAATATCTGCTCAATGATGTCTGAGCTCGGTCGTGAGACAGTCAGCGCATACGCAGCAGCCAAGGGCGGTCTGAAGATGCTGACTCGCAACATCTGCTCAGAGTATGGCGAGTACAACATCCAGTGTAACGGTATTGGTCCTGGCTACATCGCTACTCCACAGACAGCTCCTCTGCGTGAGCGTCAGCCAGACGGCAGCCGTCACCCATTCGACAGCTTCATCTGCGCAAAGACCCCAGCAGGTCGCTGGCTCGACCCATCAGAGCTCGGTGGTCCAGCAGTATTCCTCGCATCAAAAGCATCGGATGCAGTCAACGGACATGTACTCTATGTAGATGGTGGTATCCTTGCTTACATCGGCAAGCAGCCTAAGTAAGCAGAGGGGGTTTAGAAGAAAAACAGAAGGAGGCAGATAGCCTCCTTCTATTCTATTCCCTCGAAATTGAAGTTTGGAACCTCTTTGCCAGCCTTCTCGCGGGCAAAGAGGATTAGGTTGTGCAGGTGTCTCAGCACCAGTTCTTTCATTCCGTCAACGTCACGTTGCCTGATTTTCTCAAGAAACTCCCTGTGTTCGGTTATGACCATTCGTTCTGGCGAGATACAGAACTGGAACCTGTGGTAGTATTTCATGATGTCGGGGGTGACGATAGATAGTAGCGAACTGAGTACAGGGTTGTGTGAGCTACGTGCGATGGCCTTGTGAATAGCGAAGTCGTTTCTCACTCTGTTTTTTTCATCACTGTTGTTTTCCCATGTGTTGACAGCCTCTTCGATAGCTTTAAGGTCTTCCTCGGTACGATTTTTTGCTGCCAGTTTGCATACCTCAATTTCTAATAGTACACGTACGTACACGAGACTGTAGAAGTCATACTTGCTCACTTTGAGAGTCTCCGACACCATGTTCTCCATCTGTTCCTTGCTGAAGGCAGCAATAAAAGTGCCACTCTGAGGCATAGTCCTCACGATGCCATACATTTCCAATCTTTGTATGGCCTTTCTTATGTGTGGCCTGCCTACGCCAAGTATCTCCGAAAGTTTCCTTTCTGCAGGCAGTCGGTCGCCAGGAAGGTATTCTTTGTTGGTTATTGCCTCCTGAATATATTTGATAACTTTGTCTACAGGAGTGAAGTCTCCATTGTGATCAGCTGACATAGTAGATTGGTTTTATTGGTTGCAAAGCTAAGTATTTTTGTATTTAAGTTCCAAAAGATTTTATATTTATTAAGTAAATACTCTCCGTTTACGTTAACAACATAACTAAAAAGTTAAGAAAATATAATTGGTATACCAGAATGGTTGGTGTACCAATTTTGTTTTCTATATTTGCAAATGAAAGGATGAAGAAGTGTCGAAAACCTGAAAACTAATTACAAAACTTAAAATCATATTCCTATGAAACAAACCCTAAAACAACGAGCTTTGATGCTATTTGCTGTGCTGATGACTACAGCGAGCATCTATGCGCAGCAAGTCATCACCGGAACGGTGACAGACAACATGGGTCCGCTTGTTGGTGCGACAGTAGTGGTCAAGGATGCCAAAGTGCCTACAGGTACTGTTACCGACAATGACGGAAAGTACACTATCACGGTGCCCAACAAGAAGTCGATTCTGATTTTTTCTTACGTTGGCTATTCCGATCAGGCTGTCATTGTGGGCAATCAGAAGACTATCGATGTGACATTGGTAGAAGATGCTACACTGTTGGATGAGACAATAGTCATAGGCTATGGTACCCAACAGAAGTCACATCTCACAGGTTCAATCTCTAAACTGGAGGGTGAGACTCTTATCAATGCGCCTGTCAGCGACGTCACCACTGCTCTTCAGGGTATGATGACAGGTCTGACGGTTACCAATCAGACGTCCGAGGTTGGAGTAATGCCGTCGATCCGAGTACGTGGTACAGGTTCTATCTCAGCCGACAGCGAGCCGTTGGTGATTATTGACGGGTTCCCCGTGGCAGGTGGTCTTTCGCAGATTAACGCCAACGACATCAAGTCAATAGAGATTCTGAAGGATGCTGCCTCGGCAGCTATCTATGGTTCGAGGGCTGCCAATGGAGTTATCATGATAACGACAAAGAGTGGTTCACCAGACAAACCGAAGTACTCCTTCAAGTTCTACCAAGGCTACAAGCACGCCTACAAGCTGCATGACATGATGACCTCGACAGAGTGGTATGAGCTACAGCAGCGTGAGTATGAGATGGGTGGTCCAGAGCCGACAAGACAGGCACGCGGCTCAGCCTATCTTGACGAGATGATTGGTTCGACAAACTGGCAGAAGGAGGGACTGCGTGGTACGGCTACCATCACCAATGCACAGTTCAGTATCTCTGGTGGTCGCAAGGAGACAAAATACTTCGTGTCGGCAGCCTATACTAAGGACCAGGGTATCATGAAGCAGAACGAGTTTGACAAGATCAACTTCCGTTCACGACTCGACACCAAACTGTCGAACACCGTGACGATGGGAGTCAACCTCTCGGGTACATACAAGAAGATGCGTCGTCCGAAGAACAATTTCATTGACTTCTATCGTACACCGTCATTCCTGCCAGTGATGCACAACGAATATACCACAGGTCTCACGGGATATACTGGTTTTGCACGTGGTAGCCACTTCACACAGGTAGAGACTCCTACAGGACCCGTCGACGACGAGGGTAATCCTACGATGGAGAAGCCAAATCCATTCTCTTCGGTAAACAACAACCCTGCCAGTGTGATGGCAAACACCAAGCGATGGAGTGAGGACTTCCAGGGTCTTGCAAGCATATACCTTACTGTAGACCTTGCCAAGGGATTGCAGTTTAAGACCTCGAATGGTGTGAACGTACGTTTCAGCCCAGCATATTATTATGGTAACAAGAATGCCACCAGGGATGGAGAGGCAAGCAATGCTACATATTCAAGTACGTTGTATGTAGACTTCCTTACGGAAAACACCCTGAACTATCATCTAGATTTCGGTAAGAGCAAGGAGCACACCATCGACGCCCTGTTGGGTTATACCGTAGAGTGGACCCGTAACCAGCGAGTATATGAGACTGCGACTGGTTTTGCCACAGACAATATAAAGACGCTGAACGCAGCTACTATCTACGAGTTGGCAAAGGAAGGCAATGGCAACACCGCTGGAACGGGAACCTTCCGCTATCCCAACGTAGTATTGCAGTCATGGCTCGGTCGTGTCAACTACAGCTATCTTGGAAGGTATCTCCTGTCGGCATCTCTTCGTCTCGACCGCTCATCACTCTTTGCCACAGGCAAGCGCAACGCATGGTTCCCATCAGTATCGGTGGGTTGGCGTGTGAGCGAGGAGAAGTTCATGAAGAATATCGACGTGATATCCAATCTGAAGTTACGTGCTTCATACGGTGTGACGGGTAATAACCGCATACAGTATCAGGCAGCAATGGAGGTACTCAATGGTGCCAACTATGTGCTGGGACCAGGCAACGGAGCTCTGGTGAATGGTTCTGCTAACACCTCAGAGACACTTGCCAACCGAAACATCACATGGGAGAAGACCGACGAGTACAACTTCGGTCTCGACTTAGGACTGTTCAAGAATCGTATAAGTCTGTCTGTGGATGCTTACTACTCAGTGACACGTTCGCTGCTCTTCGAGCAACCTACCCAGTCATTTACAGGCTACACCTATTTCTGGAACAACATAGGAAAGGTGAGCAACAAGGGTGTGGAGATACAACTTGACACACGTAACATTCGCAACCGCAACTTCACCTGGGACACCAGCTTCAACTTCTCGCTTTCACGTAACAAACTGTTGGAAATTGGTGGCGAGCAGCAGATGATAACCTTGGGTGAGCGTAATGAGTGCTACATCGCCAAGGTGGGTTCTCCGTTGATACAATACTATGGCTATCGTGCCATTGGCGTATGGAACTCTCAGGAAGAGATAGAGGCAAATCCTCATTTCCCACAGGATGTTCCTGGTGGTCTACGCATACAGGATGTCAACAAAGACAATCAGCTCACAGCTGAAGACCGTGTACCTCTTGGCAATCCTTATCCCGACTTCACATGGGGTATCAACAACACCTTCCAGTATAAGGACTTTGACTTATCGTTCCTCATTCAGGGAGTACAGGGCATTACAGTCTACAATGGTGATGTATATTATAACGAGACAAAACGCTACAACAAGGCATATACCAAGGGGCGTTGGGTGAGCGCCGAGCATCCAGGCAATGGTCATACACCATACGAGAATGTGGGATCTAACATCTGCCTGACCAACTATCCTCTGGAGAACGCTTCATATATGTGTCTGCGCAATCTGACGCTTGGCTACACGCTGCCAAAACAACTGACACGTAAGTGCCATCTGTCCAGTCTGCGCTTCTATCTCTCAGGCAGCAACCTGCTATATATCTGGAGTGACGGCTATCGCGGCATTAACCCCGAGTCGCGCATGAAGTCGGGACCATATACCAGTGCGATGATTGACGGTTATCAGCGAGGAGGATTCCCACTGACATCCACCATCTCAGCAGGATTTGATATTACATTCTAAGACAGTTGGACAATTAAAAATGGACAATTGATAATTGAAAATGGATAATTGATAATGGAAGAAACCATGAAAAAGCACTATATATATAATAAGGTAGGAACAGCAGGATTTGCTGCAATGATAATGTCGCTGTTCCTGACAGCATGTAGTCTTGATCAGACTCCCTATTCAGAAGTAACCAACGAGGACTTTGTCAAAGATGCCCCCTCGATGAATACTCTGCTGATGGGATGCTACAACGGATTACACAATGTGATGGAATACGAGTGGGCTGTCACAGAACTACGTTCTGACAATGCCCGTATGTATGGAAATAATTCCACGTCGAACACCACGAAGCTGGTAGAACAGCTTGACCAGAGCACTATTGGTGCTGAACATGACTGGGTGACCAGCTACTGGAATGGTTGCTATGCTACCATTGCACGTGTCAATAATGTCTTGGCTCATCTAGATGTTGTCGGTGATGAGACGTTGCGCAATCAATATGAGGGAGAGGCTCTCTTCCTCCGTTCGCTGGAGTATTTCAACCTCGTGCGCTTGTGGGGACCAGTGTTCATCGTGACATCGAAGACTCCGTCAGACGTGGCACGTAACATGCAACGATCTACCGTGGAAGAGGTATATGCTCTCATTGAAGGTGACTTGGAGAAAGTGGTCTATGAAGGTCTGTTGCCAGAGTCGTTCGACGGTACTAACCTTGGACGTGCAGACCTCACTGCAGCAAAGGCGCTGTTGGCTAAGGTCTATGCGACCCATTACAAACTTGGTGACGACGAATATGCTGAGGCAGCTACGCTCTGTCGTGAGGTACTACAGAGCAGTCGTGTGGGCAATCCACGTAGCGGTGATGACCTCGTTCCGTTTGCAGATATCTTCGACATAGATAAGGAGATGAACAACGAGATAATCTTCGCTGTGCGCTATCTCTCGGGCAATGTTGGTCTGGGCTCGCCCTTTGGCAATATGTTTGCTCCTATCAATAATGGTGCCAATGTCATCATCGGTACGTCAAATAACTATAATACGCCGAGCGACAATATCATTACAACCTATATCAACGAAGGCGACAACACCCGCTTTGATGTTAATATAGCACAGAGATACTATAATGCCACAACAGATACATGGGTGGAGGCTACCTATTGTAAGAAATATACCAATCCCGTCACAACACAGTTTGATGGAGAGAGCGACTGGCCCGTCATCCGTGTAGGAGATATTGCCCTGCTCTATGCTGAGCTGCTCAACGAGTTGAATGGACCAAGTTCGGAGGCTCTGATCTATCTGAATATGATTCGTGAACGTGCTGGAATCAACCCGTACACCCTTGCCGACCTCTCTAACAAGTACGACTTCCGTGAGGCGGTACGCAAGGAGCGTCGTATGGAACTGGCGTTTGAAAACCAAAGATGGTTCGACCTGCTGCGCTGGGGTAATGCCACAACGACAATCAATAACTATCTCGCTTCGGAGGCATTCTATAGTGCATACACCTATACAGTGAATCCTATTGCCGACTGGCAGGTGTTCCTCCCTATTCCTATCAGCGTGCTGAATATCAACCCTGATGTAGCACAGAATGTGGGATACTGATTTGGATGATAATGCGTAATGCGTAATGCGTAATGCGTAATTTAATGCGTAATGCGTAATTTAATAAAATCAACGTAAAAACAACTATTATGAGACGATATAAAAACATATTCCTTGCATTGCTTGCCACAGTGTTGCTGGTAGCATGCGACAAGGAGTCGATGAACAGCATGGTTCAGAGTGCCCCGGAGATAGAAGCCTTCTATCCCGAGAGCGGTAGTGTGGGCACAGAGATAGTCATCACTGGTAATTATCTTGACGATGTGGTCAGCGCTACTATTGGAGGTGTTCAGGCTGAACTGGTAGAGAAGGTGTCGAACAAACAGCTCACCATCAGGGTGCCGAGTGGCGCCCAGACGGGTGTTATCACACTTGCCAACTCGCTTGGCGAGACTGAGTCAGATGGCGTGTTCACCATGGAGTATCCTGCACCGACAATTCTCACTTCAAGTATTCCCGACGAACTGGAGATGGGTAACAAACTACTCATCAGCGGCGAGAATATGAATGTCATATCGGCAGTAATCTTTACAGCCGAGGGTGTGAGCGAGGGCCATGAGGCTGAGATTATCAGTCAGAATACCAACGAGATAGTGGTGAAGATACCATACGTGGAAAAGGATGATGCCGTCATCACCTTCAGATATTTCGATGGTAGCAAGGATGTTGAGACAAGTAAGACCACGGCGCCAGAGGTTGTCATCAAGCGTTATCAGCCAGTGGTGAGTACGACAGAATTCCCTGTGGTCAACGTGGGCGATGTCTTCATACTCAATGGTGTCTACCTTAACAAGATAGACAAGATTACTATCAATGGTACGGAATGTCAGATAACATCACAAAACGAGACCGAACTGAAGTTCCTCGTACCTACTCTCGCAGACTTTGTCGATGGCAACAATACCACAACACTCAGCATAGTCTACTTCGATGGCGTTGAGAGCCAGGTTGTCAGTGATGAGTTTGTCATCAAGGTGCCGTTCGTTTTGTTCTGGAAAGACCGTACCGTATATGGTCAGGGACGTGACGTGCCAGAGATGGCATCCTTCTTCTCGCCCGAGACGGGTGTAGCCTATCATAACAGCCTGTGGCGGGAGACGATAGACCCCATCTCTTATCAGTATCAGGCAAGCACATGTAGTGCCAACCAGAAACCTGCGGTGACAGCGGCAGAATATAACTCGGTGAAGCCATACTTCTTCTTCTCTGGTGTGAGTGCTGGAAACCTGCAGATTAACAGCCCTGCTGGTTCTACTGGTCAGCTGAAGAACTTCTACTACTACAACAACTCTTCCAACGAATATCGTGTTACGGGAGCTAACGGCAACTGCTATGGTACGCCTGTGCTCACCTTCCTCTATCTCAATCCTGCTACACCTGAGCATAAGGCTGTGATCGACATGGCTGCCAATGGTACCTTGGAGAAGATAGACGAGGAGACATTCCCAATCAATGTGGATGAAAAGACATGTCGCGGCATCAATATCGGAAGTGTAGCTAACAGTCTCACGCAGGCTGTCTACGCACCAGGTGTGTTCACTATAGGACAAGCTAAGGATACCGACGTTGATTCGTATATCATGGTGTTCTATTACAACCACAACGGACTGGATAGCAATAATAAGGCTGCCAATATCCGACGCATCGGACTGTTGCATATCAAGCATATCAACTTCGTGCTGTACAATAACACCAATGCACCATCGTCGAGTGCTATCACCTTCGACATGTACTGGATGAAGCATGACTATCAACATGTCATGAACTAAGAGTTTAAATACGGATAATAAGATGAGAACCACAAAGATGATATGGATAATGTTGTTGGCAGCGGTCATGCTGCCAGCAACAGTCCTTGCTGAGAATTATACCGTGAGTCTGGGTGAGGTGGCTAAGTGTCTGAAGACAGCAAAGCCTGGTGATTGTATCCAGATAGCCGACGGTACATATTCGGATGTTACGCTGAAATGGAAGGCACAGGGCACAGCCGAAAAGCCCGTCATCATCGAGGCTCTCCATGCTGGAAAGGTTATCATCAACGGAAAGTCGAGTCTACAGATTGGTGGTGAGTATCTCACCGTCAAAGGACTGTACTTCCGTGATGGTGAACCAGCACGTAAGACTGTTGTCGACTTTGCCTTGAATGGCGTTGTCGCTAACCATTGCAGACTCACCGACTGTGTCATAGACAACTTCAACGATCCTCAGCGCGACGTTCTTGTTAGCTATATCACCCTCTCGGGTCGTCATAATCGGGTAGATCATTGTTCGCTACTAAGAAAGGAGAATATCGGTGTCACCCTGCTTGTCAATCTCAATGGCGACGACTGTCTGCAGAACTACCATCAGGTAGATCATAACTACTTTGGTCGTCGTGCGGTATATGGCTCCAATGGTGCCGAGACGATGCGCATAGGTACGTCCAATCAGTCATATTTCTCATCGAATACTATAATAGAAGACAATCTCTTTGAGCAATGCTCTGGCGAGGTGGAGGTAATCTCGGTGAAGTCGTGTGACAATATAGTACGTCGAAACATCCTGTTGGAGTGTGAGGGAGTAGTAGCATTGCGTCATGGTAAGCGTAATCTGGTGGAGCATAACTGGTTTGTCGGTAATGGCAAACGTAACACTGGTGGTGTGCGTGTGGTTGATGCCGACCATCGTGTGGTTAACAACGTCTTCTACGGTCTGGCTGGCGAACGCTTCTTCTCGGCTCTCGGAGTGATGGACGGAGTGCCTAACAGCCTGCCTAACCGCTATGTCAGAGTGAGCAACCTGACTGTCAGTGGCAATACCTTTGTCAACTGCAAGGCGTTGGAGATGGGAACAGGGATGGATCCGGAACGTACAGAGGCGCCTGTCGGTGTGACGTTTGCTGACAACAAGATTGTCGATACTGCTCAGAAGGAGCCCTTGCTGATGACCGACAAGTCTACACAGATGACATGTAGCGGTAATCTGGTGCAACTGGCAAAGCCATATAATGTAGAAGGATTTACCAGTAAGACCATCAAGTTGCCGAAGTTGCCAACATATAAGGAGATGCGTGAGGGTAAGGGTGCTACATGGATGCTGACGACGAAAGATGATGGCAGCAGCAAATGCAAGGCCGATACCATCAACTTCGAAGGACGTGAATACCGACTGACGGAGACTATTCTCATTGAAAAACCCACGGTGATATGTGGTGTTAAGGGAAGGACGGTGTTACGCTATGTCGGTGACCAACCTGCCAGCATGATAACCATTGCCAATGGTGGCAGCCTGAAAGTGAATGGTATTATCTTCGACGGTCGATTGGAGGCAGGCAAACGTTTGGCATTCTCGGGTATTTCAACGGCAGAGAAGATGAACAGGACATACAGGCTGAAGGTAGACGATTGTGAATTCCGCAATTTCGTAGAGAGCACTTTTGCGGCTATCAAAGGCGCAAAGGCGACATTCGCAGATAGCGTCGTCATTAGTAATTGCCGTTTCTATGACATCTCTGGCAACGGCATTGACTATTCTGCAGAACGTGACGATAAGGGACGCTATGATGTAGATGATTTTATAGTGGAGAACTGCACATTCCAAAGGTTCTTGGGCATTCCTGTCAATGTGTATAGAGGTGGTAGCGACGAGAGTACTGCAGGTCCGTATGTGTCTATCAAAGGTTGTGTCTTCGATGACAGTTGCAATCGTCAGCGTGGCAGCGTGATGAGGCTCATCGGTCCGCAGCTGATGACCATTTCTGATTGCAGTTTCAAGAATTCTGGACTTGGTGGTGCGAGCATTAGGCTCGACGAGGCTATCTGGGAAAAGATATGTATTCGCGATTGTGTGTTTGAGAACTCTGGTAGAGTAATGACCTCTACTGATAAGGTGGAACAATATAATAATGTGGTAAGATGATGAGAAAGTTTTTCATTGCATTCTGTCTGATGACGGGCTTGATACTGACAGCAAAGGCTCAGCACCCCAGACTGATAGTAAACCAGAACGAGGTGAATACCATTCGTCAGGTAAAGGGACAGGTAGCAGCCTTCGATAAGACACTGGCAAAACTTATCAGTGATGCTGACAAGGCATTGGCTATGCCTATCTCTGTGCCAGTGCCATGTGATGGTGGAGGCGGAGCGGTTCATGAGCAGCATAAGACCAACTATTATGCCATGTTCCATTGTGGGCTGGCATATCAGTATACTGGTGAGAAAAAGTATGCCAAATATGTCACAGACATGCTCATGGAGTATGCTCGACTATATCCTACTTGGGGATTGCATCCAATGACGTTGTCAGGATTGCGTGGCAGACTGTTTTGGCAGACACTCAATGAGAGCGTGTGGCTGATGCATACATCAATGGCATACGACTGCATCTATGAGACATTGACTAAGAAACAACGTGACTTCATAGAGAAGAACCTGCTGTTCAACATGGCAGACTTCATCATGAACGGCTATGGTGAGCAACGCAAGAATCATGAAATGTTCAATCGTATGCACAACCATGCTACATGGGCTACTGCAGCTGTTGGCATGACAGGATTTACTACTGGTAATGAGGAGTTGGTCAAGGCTGCTCTATATGGCAGTGACGGCACTGGTAAGACAGGTGGATTCCTCAGACAGATGGACGAGCTCTTCTCTCCTGACGGCTATTATGCCGAGGGCGCATATTACGAGCGTTATGCCATCTGGCCTTTTGTCATATTTGCTCAGTGTATTGAGCATAATCGTCCTGACCTGAAGATTTTCGAGTATCGTGGACGTATCCTGGAAAAAGCTATTAACGCATTGATACAGCTTACTTACGAAGGTGAGTTCTTCCATTTCAACGATGCTCTGGAAAAAGGTCTATCGTCACAGGAACTGACATATGCGGTCAATATTCTCTATCATGCTTTCCCGCAGCAGAAATCGTTGCTTACTGTAGCTGAAAAATATCAGAGTGGATTCCTACCAATTATAGGAGGTTATGAGTTGGCACGTGACATAGCAAATGGAGAGGCACAGCCGATAGATTACCAGAGTCATGTCTTTCTCGATGGTAGAGATGGCGACCAAGGCGCGGTAGGAGTAATCCGGTCGCGTGACAAACATCTGAACAGTGCGCTCACCTTGAAAGCGACATCGCATGGCATGGAGCATGGACACTTTGACAAACTCACAATGGCATACTATGACAATGGCAGTGAGATACTGTGCGACTATGGTGCAGCCCGTTTCCTTAACATAGAGGCAAAATATTCAGGCCATTATACTAAGGAAAACAAGAGTTTTGCCAAGCAGACCATTGCTCACAACACACTTGTTGTTGACGGCAAGAGCAATTATGACGGGAAGATAAAAGTAGCAAACGAACACCATGCTGACATCATATACAACGGTATCAATCGACAAGATATGCAGATGCTTGTTGCTGCTGACAAAGATGCTTATCCAGGTGTCAGGATGGAGCGCTGTCTGGCATATATCACCCTGCCATTTGCCGATTATCCCTTAATAGTGGATATCCTCCGAGCTCGCTCGGAGGAAGTACACCAATACGATTATCCTATGTGGTATAATGGTCACATGGTGTCAACAAATTTTCCATATACAAAGTCGTTAAGTACGATGGAGACCCTGGGCAAGTCAAATGGCTACCAACATATATGGGTGGAGGCATTCGGGAAGAATCAGGAAAAGAACATGTCGCAGTTCACCTTCTTCAAGGGTTCACGTTTCTATACTGTCAGTACAGCCACTAATGTCGACTCAGAGATGCGTATGCTACGTCTGGGTGCTAACGATCCAGACTTCAATTTGCGTCCAGCAACGGCGTATATGATACGTCAACCGCAAGCTGCCAACCATACTTTTGCCACTCTGATTGAGACTCATGGCCAATATGACGTGGTACGTGAGACTTCAAGCAACCTCAAAAGTGAGTGTAAGGGTGTGCGGATTATAAATGACGATGAGTCATCGACGGTAGTGGAGATAATATATAAAGACAAGACTATCATCTTCACATTGGATAATAAAGAACCAGCAAAAAGTAAATATGATATAAACTAAAAACTAAAAACAAAATGAAAACAGTTAGTAAGAGATTTCAGATTGAGAAAGAGATGGGCTGGGAGAACCCAGGTCCAGGTATTCGTCGTCAGATCATGGGCTACGACGGACAGCTGATGATGGTGAAGGTAGACTTCGAAAAGGGAGCCGTAGGTACCATCCATGAGCATTATCATAGTCAGGCGACATACGTCGCAAGTGGAAAGTTCGAACTCACCATTGGTGATGAGAAGAAGATTCTCGTGGCAGGTGACGGCTACTATGTGGCACCCGACGAGCCACACGGATGTGTTTGTCTTGAGGCAGGCATACTCATCGATACATTTAGCCCCGTACGTGCAGACTTCTTAGGTATTTAATAATATAATGAAAATCAAAGGACTTAGATGGTATATCATAGGGCTGATAATGCTCATTACCATCATCAACTATCTCGACCGAGGCACGCTCAACTATATGTGGCTTGCCAATATCGACTACGAGGTTGTGACAGAGCAAACGATTCCAGACGCAACCAAGGGTAACTATGCTGTTGCAAAAGGTGACAGTTATATGCTCACCGACAGTAAGGGCGAGCAACAGACTGTGCCAGCCTCTTTAGTTACTCACAAAGAGAAGGATGGAGTGAAATATGTCACCAATCGTGAGGGTATTGCCATTGACCTCGGTCTTGTTGATCGTAACGACCCTAACGCATCGACAAAGGCAAAAGACATTCTCGGACTGATTACTATCTTCTTCATGATAGCCTACGGCATCAGTCAGCTGGTCTCTGGCCGCATGTATGACAAGGTGGGTTGTCGCAAGGGATTTTTCGGAAGTGTACTCATCTGGGGACTTGCCGACGCACTGGCATCGCTGTCACGCGGCATGGTGTCGTTGACAGCTTTCCGTATGATGTTGGGATTAGGCGAGGCTGGACCATGGCCAGGTACCACAAAGAGCAATGCAGAATGGTTCCCACAAAAAGAACGGGCGCTGGCACAAGGACTCTTCGGTGCGGCTGCCTCTGTGGGTTCTATCCTTGCACCAGTGATAATCCTTATGCTGTTCATCGCTTTCGGCTGGAAGATTACGTTTGTCATTGTCGGCTCGTTGGGACTGCTGTGGCTTATCCCATGGTTGGTTATCAACAAGAAGACCCCTGAAGAACACCCATGGATAACCGATGAGGAGCGTGACTATATCATTAGCGGTCGTCCCGTATGTACTGTGGCTCAGAAGGAGGACAAGGGTAAGAGTTGGGGCGAACTGCTGAGAGAAAAGAAGAACTGGTCAGTCATACTTGGCAGATTCTTCCTTGACCCCATCTGGTGGATGTTCGTCACATTCCTTCCGTTATACCTTACCGACGTGTTCCATCTGAACATCAAAGAGGTGGCTTTTTCAGCATGGGTACCATACGTAGGAGCTGCCATCGGTAGTGTGATAGGAGGCTGGTTCTCTGGTTGGCTCATCAACAGTGGCAAGACCGTCAACTATGCTCGTAAGGCTGCCATGCTCGTCGGAGGTATCATCATCATCCCGTCAATAATAGCAGCAATAAGATCAGCTTCGGCGGTCGATGCCGTACTGTTCATGGCATTGGTGCTGGGCGGTTTCCAGTTCTTCATGACCAATCTGCAGACTATTCCGAGCGACCTTCACACGGGAAAGTCGGTTGGTTCGCTTGCTGGACTGGGAGGAGCGGCTGCTGTTCTCGGAACTATTCTAGCAATCCTCTTCTCTGGTTACATTACCAATTGGACATTGTTGTTCAGTCTGCTGGCAGCACTTGTGCCATTGTCATGGCTGGCAGTGTTCCTTACTGTAGGAGAGATTAAGCAAATTGAGAATTAAAAGGCTTCAAAATAATAACATCTCGATATATCGAATTTTCGAGAAAACGAAACAATAAAAACAACGACAAAAAACTAATAATTATGAAAGTACAAGGAAAAGTAGCCATCGTGACTGGTGGTGCAAGAGACTTAGGACGTGCCATCTCAGTGAAACTTGCTGCTGAGGGCGCAAAGGTGTGTGTTAACTATTTCGACAACGAGGGTGATGCCAAGGAGACACTGGAAATGATTACCAACGCTGGCGGTGAGGCTATCATCGTACAGGGCGACATGACCAAGGCTGACGATGTGAAGCGTCTGGTAGGTGAGACCGTAAAGGCATTTGGCGAGAAGATAGATATCCTCGTGAATGTTGTCGGCGGTATCGTTGGCCGTAAGAAGATTACCGATCAGGACGAGAAGTGGTATGACTTCCTCATGGATGTCAACATGCGTTCATGCTGGTTGTGCACACGTGAGGTAGTGCCATACATGGGTGATGGAGCATCTATCGTTAACTTCTCCTCACTGGCTGCACGTGATGGTGGCGGTCCTGGTGCCTCGATGTATGCTACTGCCAAGGCAGCCGTGATGACCTTCACACGTGCTATGGCAAAGGAACTTGGACCTCAGGGTATACGTTGCAACGCCCTCTGCCCGGGAACTATCGCTACCTCGTTCCATGACAGATTCAACACTCCAGAGAACCGCGAGCGCATGAAGCAGGGTTATCCTCTGCGTCGTGAGGGAACGGCACAGGAAGTTGCCGACCTCGTATGCTATCTCGCTTCCAGCGAGTCATCTTATCTCACGGGTACGAACATCGACATCAATGGTGGTTCGTTCTTCTCTTAAAAGATTAGTGTAACAAATAAAAACCCCTACAGCTATGCGTAAGAGTTTTTTGACTATCATCATGCTGGCGTTGGCATTCACTGCCAATGCCCAGCAGCAGATTACCAACAGGTATGCCATGAAGATGACACAGAATGAAGACGGCACATACTCTTTGCAGCAAGCAAAGAAATATGCGCGTATCATCGACGTGAATACCATCCCTGACGTGCTCGTTCCTTATACATACGAGAGAGACCGCCTTGTGAGCAAGCTCTACAAAGGAGTACGCTCTGAGGACATCGTCTACAAGAAGTACAAGGACTATGAGCTCATATTGACAGTAGACTATGCCGAGTCTGCAACACCTGCTCCGTTTATGATATATGTTCATGGAGGAGGATGGGCACGAGGCAACAACGGTTCGTCTAAGCAGTTGTCGCAGTATCTTGCCAAGCAGAAGGGTATCACTGGCATACGTGTCTCCTACACTCTTGCTCCGCAGACAGATGCTACGGTAGAGGTATCTATCCAGGATGTCAAGGATGCTCTGAAATATGTACAGGATCATGCTAAGGAGCTCAACATCAATCCTGATGTATATGGATTCCTCGGCACATCGGCAGGAGGTCATCTCGCAGGTGTCGGTGCTATGAGCAGCAAGGCAAAGGTATTCGTGGGCTACTCTGGCATATACGACCTTGAGACGGCAGCTATCGTACAGAAGAGCAAGGACGAGCAGCGTATCAATTACTTCTGCGACCGCAACCAGAAGGTTCTGAATAGTGCTTCACCTATCAACCTCATACCAAAGAAGAACATCCCTGCAACGATGTTGGTATGTGGCACCTGCGATGTCACCGTGGAGTGTCAGCAGAGTGAGGAGTTTGCCAAGGCTCTGCAGAAGAAAGGTGGTAAGGTAGAGCTGTTGGAGTATAAGTACTATGATCATAATCTCACCTCGAAAGGCTCCGACAAGATGGAGGAGATATTCTTCAAGGCTGCAGAGTTTATCGAGAACAACCTCAAGTAATATTTGGTACCAATGCCAGCAAGCGTGCTGGCATTGGATTCCATGAAAACAGAAACTAAACACCAAAAACAATTACTACTATGAAAAAGATTTTTACACTATTAATGCTTGCGTTTGCAGCACAAGTGACATTCGCAGATGATGTTATCGCATCTTACACATTCCCAGATCAGTCATCTATCACAGCATCATCAACAGTTTCTGGAACAAAGTGCACAGTAAACTATGCTAAGATAGGTGGATCTGCCAGTAATGAGAAAGTTCTCGACGGTAAGTATTATCACAAAATGACAAATGCAACATCTGCATGGATAAAGATTACGCTCGCTTCTGGTAGTTTCCAAGCTGGTGATAAGTTCTATGCAACTTTGTATAGTGGAAATGCTTCCGTAGATGGATTCTATTTCAAAACTCCCACTACAGGTAATTCTAAAACTATAACGTATGATAAGGATGCGGAAAATACGCTGGTGTATACTTTGACGGACGCAGATATTAATGAAGATGGAACTCTTACGGTTTATCGTTTCAATAGTAACTGTTATGTACGTCATATTGAAGTTACTCGTGCTTCTGGTGCAACTAAAGAAGACCCAACAACAGAGTTCACAACTCCAATCGACGGTTTCAAACTTAGTGCTGGTACATCAACAGGCCAGACAGTAACTACCAACTCTGATGGTGCTGTGACATACGAGAGCAGCAATACGAATGTTGTAACAGTTGATGCTTCTACTGGTGCCTTGACGGGTGTAGCAGTTGGTAAGGCAAAGATTACTGCTAAGACAGCATCATCGTCAACTTATTCGGCAAGTTCAGCATCATATACTGTTTATGTATTAAGCGATGGCGATGGTACTTTGGAGAATCCGTACCTTCCTACTGACCTCCGTTATCTCTCCGAAACATACGTTCCACAATATGTTGATGGTGACGAGGGCCCTGTGGAAACAAAGGTTATGGCTTGGGTTGCGGGATATATTGTAGGTGTGTATAATTCTGGTGTTCAGGATATAAAGATTCTTACAGGAACCACAACAACGCAGGGTACTATTGGACTTGGTAATACTGCAGGCGAAACAGTTGGAAATAATTGTGTTGCAGTACAGCTACTGACAGACAGTAAGGTTCGTGCAGACCTTAATCTCAATGAGAATGGTGGTAATCTTGGCAAGAAGGTATGGGTTTACGGACGTGTCGGTTCTTTCACGACAAGTAGTCAGCAAGTAGCAGGTCTTCGCCATGCAGACAATTACAGCTGGGATGGTGTGACTGTCGTTCCTGAGCTTACCTCTATAACCAATATCTCCGTATACGACCAGAAGGCTGATGGTAAGATATACAATCTCTCTGGTATGGAGGTGAAGACTCCTGCAAAGGGTGTTTACATCCAGAATGGAAAAAAGTTTGTTGTAAAATAATACCGAAAAAAAACGACAATGAAAAGAAGGCTTGCCATAACAACTTTTATCCTGTGTGCCATGTTCAGTGGCACACAGGTATGGGCTGTGACAAACCTCGGAAATGATGATATCGGAGTGCTCATAGCCGACGGAAATTCAGCAGGGACGTATGCCTTGATACAAAATCAAGGTTACGACCTTGAGCCGCCCGACAATTCGGGCTCGCATGCCAGCAATCCGTTCCAGCATATCCAGCAGCAGTGGGATGCCACTCTTGGCAAGTATGTCTTTTCGTTCTATATCCATGCAGCCATTGATGACGATCGTGGACTGACAAACATCACAGACCGTCAGCGCAACGAGATAAAGACTGGTCCACATTCGCCTGCTTCACTCATAGCACAGGAGGGCGAGACATTGAGGATGAGGTGGAAATTCAAACTACCTTCAGGACTTATCACCACTTCAAAGTTCTCTCACATCCATCAGCTCAAGGGAATGGACAATGCTGCCGGCAATGCCGATGTGAGTCTGCCTGTGGTGACGCTGACATGCTATACTACAAGTTCGGGCAGAAAGGTGGTGAGACTGCTGCATAATGACAGAACCGACCTTACTACTACGAGTGCAAAGACCTTGGCTGAGATGTCGCAGACAGACTTCCTTGGTGAGTGGGTAGAGGCGGAAGAGACGGTGAGATTTGGTTCTAATGGTAGTATCAGTATCACCATCAAACGAATCAAAGACAACAAGACGCTACTCTCGTACAATAATGAGAGTATAGACACATGGCGCACTGGCTCGTCGGGACTGCGACCTAAGTGGGGCATCTATCGTAGTGTGGGTGAGAATGGTGAGTGGCGCAACATTCTGCGTGATGAGATACTGCTCTTTGCAGACTTCTCTATAGAGAAAGTTTCTGCCGATGGCATTGAAAGTCTAACTTATATGCCATCTCAGGGACGGAGTGATACAGGTTCCGTATATTCACTTGACGGCAGAAGGATTGCTTCGAGTAAACTTACGAAGGGAATCTACATCAAAGAAGGAAAGAAGATAGTAATAAAATAACATAAGAAGATGAAGAAATATCTGTTACTACTGGTTTTCGTGAGTCTGCGACTCATGGCGTGCTCGGGAGATGACTCTTCAAGTGGTATCGACAATGTGCCGGAGCCAGCGCAACCATCTGTAGTAGAGAAGGTGCCAGCGCAGGTCCTTGACCTTACTGACTGGAAACTGAACCTACCGATAGCTGGTAGCAATGGATGGTCGAAAGAGATAAAGCAGCCAGAACTGGCTACGTTTATAGACAAAGATTATTTCTTTGTCAACAAGAAGGGTGACGCTGTGGTGTTCAGAGCGCCTGTAGAAGGAATAACCACAAGTGGATCGAAGTATCCTCGCTCTGAGTTACGTGAGATGATCAACGGTGGCAAAGATAAGGCTGACTGGAACATCGCAGCAGGCAACGGTACGCATATCATGGAGATAACCCAAGCCGTAACTCATCTACCCGACTATAAGCCACATGTTGTTGTGGGACAAATTCATGATGCCGATGATGATGTCATAGTATTCAGGTTGGAAGGTAAGAAGCTCTGGGTGGATCATGACGGTTCGAAAGATGCCCTGCTAACCGACCAATACGAACTTGGAACGAAGTTTACAGTGAAATTTGTAGCAGGCAATGGTAAGGTAGACAGTTATTACAATGGTCGCTTTGCTGAGAGCTATGCTACAAACGCTGAGCATTGCTACTTTAAGGCAGGTATGTATACCCAGTCAAACCTGACAAAGGGAGATAAAGCTGGTGCTTATGGTGAGGTAGAGATATATACAGTAACGATAAGACACGAAGAATAAGGAGATTGCGATATGGAATGGTTGTATAAAAAAATAATGTTGCTTGCGGTGTGCGTGTTGTCCTTGACAGCAAATGCGACTGATTTTCTCAATACTTCATTTGAGACATCAGACGGATTTACGGCAGGTAACACCATTAAGAATATCGGCAAGTGGACCGTAACCTCCGGTTCGGCAGTTGTGAGTACGGATAGTAAATACGTAAACTCCGGCTCGCAGGGCGTGGCACTCACATCGACAACGACAAAATTGCAAGCTGACTATGTGGCATATAGCACATCAGAGACTGGCTATGCAGGAGTGTTCTATGTGGATTTCTATATCAAGATAAACACTCTGAATGCTATCATGTCGGTGACCCTCAACGACCTAACTTCGTCAGCAAAGCGACTGACGGCATTGGAGATAAATACCGCAGGCAAGTTTAAGTTCTATAACGGTTCATCTGGAGCAAAGACGCAACCAGCATACACCAAAGATAAGTGGACACGTATCTCCATGCGTGTGAACCCTGAGTCTAAGACCTATCGTGCTTGCATCGATGGACAGTTGGTAGATGATATGGACTATGCCCTGCGTGAAAGTCGTAGCGACGATAAACAGATAGACTTCCATTCCCTGCGCTTTCAAGTCAATACTGCCGTAGAATCCGACTTCTCTCTTGATGACGTTTATGTTGGTACGACGGCACCCACGGGTGTGAGCTTCGGTGAGGAGAAGCAGTATTATACTCTCACCATCCAGCAGCCAACGACGGGCACTATCAGTGTGCAACCCCAGCAAGACCGATACGAGGCAGGCACCAGCGTCAAACTGACAATGAGTGTGCCTGGTGGCTATGCTTTTGATGGCTGGCAGGGCTTCGGTAGCGAACCTGTCATGGACAATCCCTATACCTTTGCCATCAACGACAACATGACCGTCACCGCCTCCTGCCATCTCGACGACGGAGTGCGTGAACCGAAGGAATGGGTAATCTCTACTGTTAATGAGTTCCGTGAACTGGTTAGAGACGGCAATGCGATACCAGGCGATATCATCACACTCCGTGATGGCACATACAATGCCATTGGTTCGATAAAAGTAGGATGTACGGGTACAGAGGACAAGCCTGTAATAATAAGATCGCAGAATCCGTTAGGTGCCAAACTGACGGGAACCTTTAGCGCAACGATAGTAAAAAAGCAGTTTATCACTTTTGAGGGACTTGACATCGACGTGGCAGCTAATTCCACCATCTTCAAACTGGAGGGTTGCAACAACATACGTGTCACCCGATGCAACATCACGATGGCGAAGGCTTCCGACACTCAGACATCAAAATGGATACAGATAGGTGACTCATGGGATGCTACTGAGTGTACAAGTCATCACAACCGCATTGATCATAACCTTATATATGATAAGAAGGATGGTGGCGCACTACTCATCATAGACGGAAGCCACGGTACTCCTGACATCTCAAAGCATGACCGCATAGACCATAACATCTTCCGCAACAACGGTCCTCGACAGGAGAACGAGAAGGAAACGGTACGTATCGGTGTGAGCGACCTTACCCAGAAGGCGGCTTATACTGTGGTGGAGTACAACCTCTTCGACAACTGCGACGGTGACCCTGAGATAGTATCGGTTAAGAGTTGCTGTGACACCATTCGTTATAACACCTTCTTCGAGAGTCTCGGCACCCTGTCTCTTCGTCAAGGTAATGCTTCTGTGGTTGAAGGCAACTATTTCCTTGGTAACAACAAGACTGCAGAATACAATGGTGGCACCATCGGTTGCGGTGGAGTGCGTGTCTATGGTCTCGACCATAAGGTGATAAACAACTACATGTATGGTCTCACAGGAAGTCGTTGGGACGCAGGTATTGTTCTCACAAACGGTGAAGTAGACAATACCAGTACCAGCTATAGTAGCCATTTCATTCCCGAGAACGTTGTCTTTACCAACAATACGTTGGTCGATTGTGAGTCAGATATTGAGATTGGATATACCAATGGCAACAAATATGGTAAGGCGCCGAAGAACTGTCTCATTGCCAATAATATCATCTACAACCCAGGCAAGACCATCGTTACATCCTATTCTGACGCATCGCTTGCAGGAGTTTCGTTCAGCAACAACATTGCCTACTATGGCACATCTGGTTCGATGGGTATAAGTGCCAGTGATGCTCAGTTGAAGAATGTTGATCCTCTGTTGGTGCTCTCCGACAAGCGTTGTGAGACTACAGGCAATAGTCAGATACTGCCAACACAGCTCTATAAACTCTCGGCAAGCAGTCCTGCCATTGATGCAGGCAATGATGCCACTATACTGTCGGATATGGAGTGCCAGGGCATTGCAGGAAGCAAGCGTGATATTGGTGCCGACGAGTTCAATAATTTCGACGAGGTGTTGGCAAGTATCATCACATCCAATCTTGTGGGTCCATCGGCTGACGATAACATCACATTCGAGACACCGTCAGAGACAACGGGAATCGAAAGTCTCACCTCCGGCTCCTCTTCAAAGGGAGTATATGGTGACGGAAGTATCTACGACCTGCAAGGTCGCAAGGTGGTGGTGGGCAATTGTCAATTGCCCAAGGGCATTTACATCAAGCAAGGAAAGAAAATAATAATCAAATAACGATACTACTATGAAACATTCAAGAAATCTTATTCTGACAATCAGCTTGTACCTCTTTGCCTTGACCGCCTCGGCACAGAATGGGCAACTTGTTGCTGATGGCAACTCGGCTGATACGTACAAACTGATGAGAAACCGTGGCTACAATCATGAGTGTCCCGACTCTTCGCGCGAACATTCTGGTAAGCAGTTCCAGCACATCCAACAAACATTCGACAAAGATTTGGGAAAGAATGTGTTCGTTTTTTATATTCATGCTGGCATAGATGATGACAGGGGTAAGGCTAATATCAATGACCGACAGCGCAACGAGATAAAGACAGATGGCAAATCGCCAAAAGAACTCGTAGCACAGGAAGGCGAGACGATGGTGTATAAATGGAAGTTCAAACTACCAAAGGGCTTTGTCACTACATCGAAGTTCTCACATATACATCAGTTGAAAGGTCTCGACAATAAGGAAAAGAATGCCGATGTTGGTCAGCCTCTTATGACTTTTACCTGTTATACGCAGAGTAATGGAAAACAGGTGATGCGCCTACGTTACAACAATCGTGCTACAGGCGAGACGGAAACGTTAGAGAAGACACCGCTCGATGATTTCATCGACTCATGGGTTGAAGTAGAAGAGACCGTGAAATATGGTGCAGAGGGCGCTTATTGTGTCACAATCAAGAGAGTGAAAGACGGTAAGGTCCTGCTTGACTATAAAAATGATAAACTGGATATGTGGCGTACTGGTACTACAGGTCTTCGTCCAAAATGGGGTATCTATCGTTATCTCGGTAAGAACAGGGAGTGGCAGTCTCAACTTCGCGATGAGGAGATACGCTTTGCAGACTTCAGTATAGAAAAGACAAACTGCAACTCTTGTAAGAAGAAAGAATGTAAGAAGCAGTGATTGTTTCAGGAGGGATTATGTAGAATGATTGGGGCACATCTTTAGTGCCCCAATCAAAATGAAAAAGGGGTTGTTCCGTTAGGAATCACCCCTTTGTGATGTTAAGAAACTGAGAAAATTACTGAACAGCCTCAGCGAGTTCAGCACCAGCCTTGAACTTAGCAACCTTCTTAGCAGCAATAGTAATCTTCTGCTTTGTTGCTGGGTTGATACCCTCACGAGCTGGGCGCTCAGCAACTGCGAATGTGCCGAAACCTACCAACTGAACCTTGTCACCTGCTGCGAGAGCGTCCTTAATAGCTGCTACTGTAGCGTCCAATGCCTTCTTTGCATCAACCTTTGTGAGACCTGCACCTGCTGCAATCTTCTCAATCAATTCTGTTTTGTTCATGATTTTTGTTATTAAATGATTAATGGTAAAAGTGTTAACATTCAAAATTACAGGGCAAATATAAGGGTTTGTTTTCATTAAACAAACAAAAATCACGAAAAAATGATGATTTTCAGTAAAAAAAATGCTTTAAAGCCCCATTTTATGTGTTCAGAACGTTTTTTTTAGTACTTTTGCGGCTGAATTTAGTCAATAAAGAAATTGCCTTATGATGCGTAAAATACCGATTGTAACAAAGAGTCTGCTCATCATCAATGTGGTGGTATTTGTGCTGTGCGTGCTGTATGGAGGCGGTGCTGACGGTGACCTTAAACTGAATGGCGTTTTCGGCCTTCACTTTATTCTGGCTCCTGACTTCCAGCCTTACCAGTTGCTTACATATATGTTCATGCACGGTGGATGGGATCACCTCTTTTTTAAT
This sequence comes from uncultured Prevotella sp., assembly GCA_900316295.1. Taxonomy (GTDB): domain Bacteria; phylum Bacteroidota; class Bacteroidia; order Bacteroidales; family Bacteroidaceae; genus Prevotella. The sequence goes on along the minus strand of ONCJ01000004.1, from coordinate 65,915 downwards.
ATGTTTGCGTTGTGGATGTTCGGCTGTGTTGTGGAAAATGTGTGGGGACCTAAGAAATTCCTTTTTTATTACATTTTTTGTGGTATTGGTGCCGGACTATGTCAGGAGCTGGCGCAGTATGGTCACTATTTGATAGAAGGACTAGGCAATGTGCAGACTGTGGCTCTGAACAACGGCTTGCGCACGGTGATGCTTCCTGTGGAAGACTATCTTAATATGTGGACTACGGTGGGTGCGTCGGGAGCTATCTATGCTATCTTGCTTGCCTTTGGAATGATTTTTCCTGAGGAGCGTATCTTTATTTTCCCATTACCAATACCTATCAAAGCGAAATGGTTTGTAATGATATATGCTGGTGTGGAGTTGTTCTCCGCTTTCTCTAATCAGGGCGACAACGTAGCCCATCTTGCTCATCTCGGCGGAATGCTCTTCGGATTTATTCTGATAAAATACTGGAAACGTCATCCTTATTCAGGTTTTGGTGATTATGGTACTAATAAGGGCAGGCAGTTCTTCGACAACCTGCGCAATAGTTGGGAGAATAGGTCGCATCGCTCGGCAGGACCAGGCAACGCAGGATGGACCAACCGCACTCAGCGTGAGACAGACTGGGAATACAATCAACGTAAGCAACAAGAGCAGGCAGAGATAGATGCCATCTTGGATAAAATCAGGAAGAGTGGATATGATAGTCTTTCAAGTGCTGAGAAGAGACGTCTTTTTGAAAATAGTAAGAATTAACCACTAAGGCTGGAGCCGCCATAAGAGATGATAGTGAAGAAGATAGGACGGACTCTTATATGGATTGTTGCCGCATGTAATGTGTTGGTAGTGATGGGGATGCTATTATGTGCATACTCGGATCATCTCAACCCAGAGTCATACCCTGTATTATCAATCAGTGGGTTGTTCTTTCCTATCATTCTCGTCGTCAACATCTTGTTCCTTATTTTGTGGAGTCTTTTTTATTGGAAGGGCCTACTAATACCTGTTTTGGGGCTAATCGCATGTTTCCCTGCTATACGATTATACTATCCTATAAATGCAAAAAACGAAATTCCTGATGGTTCCATCAAGGTTATGTCGTATAATGTCTTAATGTTCGCTCCGTGGGAATTGGAAAAAGGAACCCCCAACCCCATAGTGGAGTTTATCATGGATAGCGATGCTGACATAGTGTGCTTGCAAGAGGCTAACCCTTCGGAGGCGGGAGGCGAAGCCTTGGAGCGTAAGCTCAAAGCAAGATATCCTTATTATGATGTTACGAAAAAGGGAGGTGGAGAAAGTCTGACAATTTGTTCAAAATTCCCGATTTTATCGAAAGATACTATGGATATCTGCTCGACAGGAAACATGTCTGTAGCCTATGTGCTGGATATCAATGGCGATAAGACACTTGTTATAAACAATCATCTGGAAACAGTTGGACTAAGCTTTGAGGAGAAAGATGACTTTGAGAAGATGGTGAATCGCAAAATGGCAGACTATGAAGCAAAGGCTGCATCACGATCTCTAATTAGAAAACTGATAGAAGCGAATAAACGCAGAGCTTTGCAAGCTGATGTAATAGCACAGGTTATTGCCGAATATCGGGCTAAGGGGTATAGCGTCATGGTATTTGGCGATTTTAATGACACCCCTCTCTCATATACCTTCCGTACTATTGGCAAGGGACTTATCGACGCATTCTCTTCGAGTGGCAGAGGTTTAGGATACACATATCAGAAGAATGGGATGAATGTCAGGATAGATCATATCCTATGTTCTGATGATTGGACACCTTATGGAGCACAAGTGAACAAGGAAATTTACAATTCTGACCATTTTCCAGTCATTTGTTGGCTGAAAAAACAAGCAAAACAATAAAAAAAGAATAATAAAAGGGCATAAATTTTCTAAAGTATTAAAAAATAACTATCTTTGCACGCTATTTTGTGTGAGAAGAATTCACGAAGCATAGAAAAAAGGCGAAATTTAAACTAAATAAAATAATAAACAAAATGCAAAACAAAGGATTAGTAATCTGTATTGCCGTCTTACTGACGCTTGCAAGCATCTTCTACCTGTCGTTCTCAGTAGCAACAAACTACTATGACAGTCAGGCAGCTAAGATAGAGGATCCAATCAAACAGCAGGACTACAAGGACTCTGTGAAGTATCTGGGCGTCTATTCTTACCAGAAGTGCTTGGAGACACAAATCGGTCTTGGACTTGACCTGAAAGGCGGTATGAACGTTATTCTTGAGGTGTCAGTACCCGACGTACTCGAGGTTTTGGCAGACCACAAGACAGACCCAGCTTTCGTGAAGTCGATGCAAGAGGCAAGAAAGCAAGAAGAGACAAGTCAGAGTGATTTTATCTCTCTCTTCATCGATGCATACAAGAAGAATTCAAATGGCGGTAAGCTTGCAACAGTCTTCGCTACACAACAGTTGAAGGGCAAAGTGAGCACACAAAGTTCTGACAACGAGGTGGAGCGTGTGCTGCGCGAAGAGGTGCAGGCTGCTATTGACAATTCCTTCAATGTGGTACGCAACCGTATTGATAAGTTCGGAGTTGTTCAGCCAAACATCCAGAAACTGGAAGGACAAGAGGGACGTATCATGGTGGAGATGCCTGGTATTCGTGAACCAGAGCGTATGCGTAAGCTCCTGCAGGGTAGTGCCAACCTGGAGTTCTGGGAGACATATAACAATCAGGAGATACAACCATATTTGGTACAGCTCGACCAGCGTCTTGCTGGTGGAGGTGCTAAGGCAGACACAACCAAGACCGATAGTGTGAAGACTGAGGTTGCTAAGGCTGAACCAGCAAAGGCAGACTCTGCAAAGGCTAAGCTACAGCTTAAGAGCAATGATGCTGCTACTGCAGCAGCTCAAAGTTCTGACGCACAGATCGAGGCTGCCAAGAAGGAGCATCCCCTCTTTGCTTACCTCCAGATGACTCAGGGTGAGAGTCTGAGTCTCGTAGGTTATGCTAATATCCGTGACACCGCAGCGGTGAACAAGGCTCTGCAGTCACCATTGGCAAAGCAGATATTGCCGAGCGACCTGAAGCTCCTGTGGAGTGCAAAGCCAATGAGCGAGCAGAACAAGAATATCTACGAGCTCTATGCTATAAAGGTGACATCGTCTGACGGTCGCGCACCATTAGAGGGTGACGTGATTACCGACGCTAAGGACCAGTTCGACAACTTCGGCCGTCCTGAGGTTAGCATGACAATGAATGGTGACGGAGCACGTGTTTGGGCACAGCTCACCAAGGCTAATATTGGTAAGGCTGTCGCAATCGTACTTGATGGTGTTGTTTACTCAGCTCCTCGTGTAAATGGTGAGATCGGTGGTGGCCAGTCGTCTATCAGCGGTAACTTCACCGTTGAGGATACTAAGGACCTTGCAAATACCCTGAAGTCTGGTCGTATGCCTGCTCCTGCACGTATCGTTCAGGAAGAGGTGGTAGGACCTACTCTCGGTGCACAGTCCATCCAGCAGGGACTCTGGTCTTTCGTTGTAGCTTTTGTCATCCTGATGCTCTACATGATTGTCATGTACGACTTCATCCCAGGAATGATGGCAAACTGCGCACTTATCATCAACCTGTTCTTCACTCTCGGTATCCTCGCCAGCTTCCAGTCGGCTCTTACCATGCCTGGTATTGCTGGTATTGTGTTGACACTGGGTACTGCGGTGGATGCTAATGTGCTTATTTATGAGCGTATCAAGGAAGAGATGCGTGCAGGCAAGGGTATCAAGCAGGCTCTGCAGGCTGGATATAGCAACGCCTTCTCTGCAATCTTCGACTCTAACCTGACATCACTTATCACAGGTATCATCCTGCTTGTGACAGGTACTGGTCCTATCCGTGGTTTCGCCACCACTTGGATTATCGGTATCGTATGCTCGTTCTTCACAGCCGTGTTCCTCACACGTCTTGTATATGAGAACCGTCTGGCTAAAGACAAGTGGTTGAATCAGAAGTTCTGTACATCTATCTCTAAGAACCTGTTGCAGAATACTCACATCAACTTCATGTCAAAGTACAAGAAGACTTTCGTTCTCGTAGCTATAGTAGCTGTTCTGTTCTGCATCAGCTTTGTGACACGCGGACTAAGTCAGAGTATTGACTTTACTGGTGGTCGCAACTATGTCGTAACACTTGACAAGCAGGTACCTGTCGAGGATGTACGTCAGGTGCTCAATGGTGCTTTTGTCAACACCATGGGTGAGAAGGCTGGTCAGGAGGCTAACACCTCGGTTATTGCCCTCGGTGCTGCTGAGAACAAGACCGTTCGTGTTTCCACCAACTGGAACATCGAGTCTAACGATGTGAAGATGGACGATGAGGCTGAGACTATTCTGTATAACGCATTGAAGAAGGCTGGACTGGTAGCTCAAAAGAGCGTTGACGCATTCAAGAACCCCGACGTTCGTGAGGGTGGATCTATCATCAGTTCTGCCAAGGTTGGTCCGTCGGTAGCTAAGGATATCACTTATGGTGCTATCATCAGTGTGATCCTTGCCCTGATCTTCATCTTCATCTACATCCTCATCCGCTTCCGTAATGTGGGCTTCTCGGTAGGCTCTATCGTAGCATTGGCTATTGATACGCTTGTCGTTATTGGCCTCTACTCAGTGATGTGGGGTTGGGCTCCTTGGTCGTTGGAGATTGATCAGACGTTCATCGGTGCTATCCTGACGGTGATAGGTTACTCTATCAACGATAAGGTGGTTGTGTTCGACCGTATTCGTGAGAACATGCAGCTGCATCCAAAGCAGAATCTGCAAGAGCTCTTCAACAACTCCATCAACCAGACTCTGGCTCGTACCGTGAACACCTCGTTCTCTACACTCATCGTGCTGCTCTCTATCTTCATCCTTGGTGGTGACAGTATCCGCAGCTTCGCATGGGCAATGATCCTGGGTGTTATCTTCGGTACTCTGTCTTCCATCTTCATCGCTTCGCCAGTAGCTTACCTGGTGCTGGGAAGAAAGATTAAGGAAGATGAGGTAAAGGAGTAATGATACACATTATATATAATATATACCAAGCTTAAGCCACGCTTAAGCGTAGTAGTAGTGAGGGGTGAGAGGTGAGAGGTGGCACCCCTCACCTCTCACCTCTAATAATAATACTATATGAGTAAGAAAGAATATAAGAGAATTACCGTTACGTCAGCACTACCATACGCCAATGGTGGTGTGCATATCGGTCATTTGGCAGGAGTATATGTGCCTGCCGACATCTACGTGCGATACCTTCGGCTGAAGGGTAAGGATGTGATGTTTATCGGTGGTAGCGATGAGCACGGAGTGCCTATTACCATACGTGCACGCAAGGAGGGCATCACACCGCAGGATGTGGTCGACCGCTATCATGCGATGATCAAGGACTCGTTTGAGAAGTTTGGTATATCATTCGATATATACTCACGTACCACGTCGGAGATACATCATAAGTTTGCTGCCGAATGGTTCCGTAAGTTATATGACGAAGGCAAGCTGACAGAAGAGACTACCACTCAGCTCTACGACGAAGAGGCACACCAGTTCCTTGCCGATCGCTATGTCACAGGTGAGTGTCCCCATTGTCACAACGAGGGAGCTTACGGTGACCAGTGCGAGAAGTGCGGACGCGACCTCAGTCCTACTGAGCTGATCAATCCGAAGTCTACCATCAGCGGCTCTACACCGGTACTCAAGGAGACAAAAAACTGGTACCTTCCACTTAACGAATATCAGGACTGGCTCAAACAATGGATCCTTGAAGAGCATAAGGAGTGGCGACCAAACGTGTATGGACAATGTAAGTCTTGGCTCGATATGGACCTGCAGCCACGAGCTATGACCCGCGATCTCGACTGGGGAATACCCGTACCTGTAGAGGGTGCCGAAGGAAAGGTACTCTATGTGTGGTTTGACGCACCTATAGGATATGTTTCAAACACCAAAGAACTCTGTGAGAAAGAACCTGAGCGCTGGGGCGACTGGAAGAAATGGTGGATGGACGAAGACACCAAACTGGTCCATTTCATAGGAAAAGACAACATAGTCTTCCACTGCATCATCTTCCCAGTGATGATGAAGGCACACGGAGGCTATATCATGCCTGACAACGTACCAGCCAATGAGTTCCTGAATCTCGAGAATGACAAGATCTCTACCTCACGCAACTGGGCTGTCTGGCTCCATGAGTACCTCGAGGATATGCCTGGCAAGCAGGACGTGCTGCGCTATGTGCTGACAGCCAATGCACCAGAGACCAAGGATAATAACTTCACATGGAAGGACTTTCAGGAGCGCAACAACTCCGAGTTGGTAGCCATCTATGGTAACTTTGTCAACCGAGCCCTACAGCTTACCAAGAAGTACTGGGGAGGAGTAGTGCCGGCATGTGGCGAGCTACAGGATGTAGACCGTGTTGCCCTTGACGAGTTCAAGGACGTGAAGCAGAAGGTGGAGGAATATCTCGACAACTATAAGTTCCGTGAGGCGCAGAAGGAGGCGATGAACCTTGCACGTATCGGCAACCGTTATATCACCGAGTGTGAGCCTTGGAAGGTATGGAAGACTGACCAGAAACGATGTGAGACAATCTTGAATATCTGTCTGCAGCTGACTGCCAACCTCGCTATTGCCTTCGAACCATTCTTGCCTTTCTCAAGTAAGAGACTGCGTGAGATGCTCAATCTGGATAGCTTTGAGTGGGAACAGCTCGGATCTACCGAGCTCCTTAAGGCTGGTCATCAGCTCGGCGAGCCTTCCCTGCTGTTTGAGAAGATTGAGGATGATGTCATTCAGAAGCAGCTCGACAAACTGGAAGCAACCAAGAAGGCTAATGAGGCAGCCGAGCATAAGGCAGAGCCTATCAAGGAGACCGTCTCTTTCGAGGACTTTGAGAAGCTCGACATCCGTGTGGGACTTGTCAAGGCTTGTGAGAAGGTGAAGAAGTCGAAGAAGCTCCTGCAATTTACCATCGATGATGGTACAGGCACCGACCGCACTATCTGTTCAGGCATCGCAGCCTATTATGACAATCCCGAAGACCTTGTAGGCAAGCGCATCCTCTTCGTTGCCAACTTTGCGCCGCGTAAGATGATGGGTATCGAGAGTCAGGGAATGATTCTCTCTGCCGTCGACTACGACGGAAGCCTCAGCGTCGTGTCTGCCACCAAGGACGTAAAGCCAGGTAGTCAGGTTGGCTAATGCTATAACAATAATCGTCCATGAAGCATGCTTTAGCATCGTTTCACGGACGGTTTCGTTTTCACATCAAATGTCATTATTAGATTTCTATTATAGAATTTGTATAAAAGGATAAAATAACAAATATCTCGTTTGTATCCGTAATAGAAAGAGATTCTTAACGATTGCGATAATGGAAGATACACGTCAGTATACTTCAACAGAGCTAAAACAACTACATACTGTGCTATATGAAATATTAGAGGAAGTAGTAAGAGTGTGTAATCAGCTTGAGATCCCATTCTTTATGATTGGAGGATCAGCAATAGGTGTATACTATTGGAATGGAATAATACCATTTGATGATGATATTGACATCGGCATGACGCGACCAAATTATAAAAGATTTCTAAAGGAAGCGCCAAAAATTCTTGACGACAAGTATTTTCTTCAATGTTATGACACGGAACCTCATATGCCCTATTACTTTGCTAAAGTTCGGAAAAATGGTACACGTTATGTTGAACACAGTACGAAAGACATGAGGATCCATCAAGGAATTTTTGTTGATATTATACCATTTGACAAGATTCCAAATTATAAATTCCTTGAGCAAATACAATATAAACTGGCAAATTTTGTATGTGAAATGATATCATATCGGGAGAATCCAGCCCAAAGTAATATTCACCCAAAAATTGATAAAATAGTCAGTAAATTCATACACAAAAACATATTGATAAAGTGTTTGACGCTTATCCAGACTTTTTTTAACCGTTGTAATACAAAATATTACAACAATGTTATGATTCATGCAGACCATATCCCCGTAGAAGACTTGATGTTATTACAGCCTGCAAAGTTTGGAGGCGTTGATGTTTTTGTCCCTAATCATCTGGAAAGATATCTTCACTTTCATTATCCGTCGCTGAAGAAAGTGCTTACGGATGAGGAGAAGAAGAAATATTCTCACGCACCATTGGAGTTGTCCCTATAAGTTTACTTCATTTTATAGGGGAAATAAAGATAATTCTCCTAAAATTCAAGAAGACCACCTTGCCGCTTAATTAGAAGTTTGGAGTCTCAAACTGTTAGTTTGCGGCCCCAAACTGTTGGTTTAAGGCTCCAAACTGTTAGTTTAAGGCCTCAAACTATTGGTTTGAGCCTCCAAACGAAGTAAAGGTTGCGCAGGTCCTTCGCAGGTTCTTTGCCTTCATTTATCTTTTTTACTTAAAATTTTGGCGGTAGTGATAAATAATATACCTTTGCATTACGAAAAATCCGTAATATGGCAGATACATTAAAGGAGAAGACGGCAAGGGGATTGTTCTGGGGGGCTATCAACAATGGTTCCACGCAGGTGCTCAATCTCGTTATCGGCATCTTCCTGGCACGCCTGTTGACACCAGCCGACTATGGTATAGTGGGAGTCCTTACTATTTTTACGGCAATAGCGGGGGCGCTTCAGGCAAGCGGATTTACCAATGGACTCATCAATCTGAAGGCTCCGACGGCTAATGATTACAATTCGGTCTTTTGGTTTAATATATCTGCCAGCCTTGTCATATATATCATACTCTTCTTTTCAGCGCCTTTGATAGCGTCTTTTTTCAGGCAGCCCTGTCTTGTCGAGGTGTCCCGCTTCGTGTTCCTGTGCCTGCCTGTATCTGCTTTAGGCATCAGCTATGGGGGATACATGATAAAGAATATGATGAACAAGGAGATAGCGATAGTGGGTGTCTTCGCATTGGTAATATCTGGTAGCGTGGGCATTATACTGGCGCTGAACGGGTATTCCTACTGGAGTCTTGCTTGGCAGCAGCTGAGTTATATATGTGTTGTCAACATAGGACGCTTTTATTATGTTTCGTGGCACCCGACATTCCAGATTGATTTCGGTCCGGTAAGGCGTATGTTTGCTTTCTGTTCGAGACTGTTGCTTACTAATATTGTCAACATATTGAACCAAAACCTTCTGACCTTTATCTTTGGTCGACTGTTTGCCATCAATATTGTCGGTAATTATTCGCAGGCAAACAAGTGGAATACTATGGCACATTCGCTGGTGTCAAGCACCTTGGGGCAGTTGTCTCAGACGGTATTGGTGTCGGTGAAGGAAGAGAAAGGACGTGAGCTGAGGGTGTTCCGCAAGCTGCTTCGCTTTACTGCCTTTGTCAGTTTCCCCGTAATGTTCGGGCTTGCACTCGTAGGAAGGGAGTTCATCCTTATTGCCATAGGTGAGCAATGGGAGGGCAGTATTCCCCTGTTACAGGTATTGTGTCTGGGAGGAGCCTTCTCACCTTTATATATCCTGTATCAGCATCTGGTTATCTCTGCCGAGCGTTCCGACATCTTCATGTGGTGCTCCATAGGTCAGATAGTCTTCCAGCTATTGTTGATCCTCGGCTTGTATCCATACGGTATTATGGCTGTCGTGACGGCATCAGCAGCAGCTAATGTCCTCTGGCTCGTTGTTTGGCAATATTGTGCCAACAGGCTGACGGGCTTGCGGCTGGTGGATGTGCTTAGGGATATCTGCCCGTTCATGGTCGTTGCCATTATGGTTATGGCTGCGACGTGGTTCCTTACAAGTGGTATTTCTAATCTCGTATTGCAGTTAGCAGCCCGAGTCCTTATGGCCTCAGCCCTCTATTTCGTCCTGTTGAAGTTGGCACATGCTGTGATACTCGACGAGTGTCTGCAGTTCTTGTTCAGACATCGCAGCTAACGACAACAGCCCTTACACATTTGTAGAGCCAATCCTTTATCTTGTGAGGGACTTTTCCGCTTCTTAAAATACGAGTCAGCAGTTTGGCTGTATGGTGTTGGGGTACATATCGCAGGACATCGTCTATAGTCTCCACACTCATATTGTCTCCTCTATAAGACATGCGATATGCGTCGATTATGCCGATTTCCACAGACAGGGGTAGGGGAGCACGCTGCTCATAGAACGAAAGAACCTTTTTCATGGCTGACAGTCGTGAACGGATGCTCTTTTCTTTCTTTTCTGTAGAATAGAACGAGTCGCCCTCCATACGATACAGGTACACCACTTCGTCAGTCCATGCTCTGGTGGTGACGGCGGCGAGGCGTGTCGTAGCGCAATAGTCCTCAGCCATATCAATACCTTCGACAAAGAGGTCGGGCACCCGCTGTACTACCTCCGTCTTGTATAGTCGCCCCCATACCTGATGGCGGGCAAGATTGCCTACCTGCACCTTGCGTCGATACTTATCCAGACGGTCATGACAGGGGCGTACTGTTGATGTTATATTGCCGTTAGTCCATGTCTGATAGGCTCCGTCTACAATATCCACGTTGGTTTCCTGCATTCGTCTTGCAAGTTTTTCTACGGCGTCTACAGGGAGAAAGTCGTCGCTATCGACAATCATAAAATACTCCGTTCTTATCTCAGACAACAGGTGCCGACGGGTGCCTCCTAACCCTTTGTTCCTCTCGTTCTGGATAATCCTGATATGTGATGCCCTTTCAGGATGACGCTCCATCACCTTTTGCAGAACATCAATACTCTTATCTGGAGAGCAGTCGTCGCAAAAGACATATTCAATATCTTTGTAAGTCTGACTGAATAGCGACTCTGTACACCCTTCGATGTACTTCTCTACACCATATACTGGCACAAGGACTGTAACTGTCATGTATAATCTTTGAGTTGGAAGAATTTTTTCTTAAACAACAAAGGTAATGATAATTATTTTAAACAGCAAATGAAAAACCAGAATTCTTACGGAGATAAAATTTTAGTGAAGGATGTTGGGGATGTTTCATAATGTAATTACCTTTGCAGGAACAATAAAATAAACAAGTATGAATAAATATCCATATAAGACAGATGTCGCAGTACTGCTATTGTTCTTTACCCGTAGCGATACGTTCCAGCAGGTGTTCGATGCTGTAAGAGAGGCGCGACCCTCGAAACTGTTTCTCTATCAAGACGGACCGAGAAGCGAACGGGATATGGCTGGTATAGAGGCTTGCAGGCAGATAGCAAGTGATGAGAATATCGACTGGGAATGCGAAGTACATCGGCAATATATGGAGAAGAATCAGGGATGCGATCCTTCGGGATTCTTGTCTCACAGATGGGCTTTCTCGCTTGCAGACAAATGTATAGTTCTCGAAGATGATGTGGTGCCAAGTCAGTCTTTCTTTCCTTTTTGCAAGGAGATGCTTGATAGATACGAGCATGACGAGCGTATCACGATGATTGCAGGTTTTAACACAGATGAGGTGACCACTGACATACCGTATGATTATTTCTTCACTCGCGCATTTTCTATCTGGGGCTGGGCTTCGTGGAGCCGTGTTGTGAACAATTGGGATGGAGGATATTCCTTTGTTAAGGACCAAGACATGTTCTCAAAATTGTGTTGTAAGGTAGAACAATATCATCAAAGGAAGGATATGCTAGCGATGTGTCAGTGGCATGCAAATTCCGGGCGACAATATTTTGAAAGTATCTTCTGGTCATATATGCTATTACACGATGGTTTGGCTATCATGCCCAGCAAGAATATGATAAACAACATAGGAATGAATGAGGGTACTCACTATTCCACTCAATTGAACTTGATGCCAAAACGATTGCGTCGCATCTTTACCATGAAGAGACATGAAATTGATTTTCCTCTAAGACACCCGTCGGAGCTGAAGGAATATCCAGATTATCAGCAGCGTTACTATTTGGTTAATGCTTGGAATAATCCGTGGCGCAAGGTGCAATACTCTTTGGAGGAGCTATGGTTGAGCATAAGGCGAGGAAACTTTAGAAACATATCCTCATCGCTAAGCCGACGAATTGGAAAGTGGATGGGTAGATATGCCTAATGTAAACGAAGGGGCCATGTGAGGTAATTGTATAGTAACACACCATGATATAACCACAGATATACTACTAAGGATGCTGTTATGATACGTAGCAGCATTCTTGTTTTATGTCCAGCAGCAGAGTGGAGTGCTGCGATTGCAATAGGAAAGATAAAGATCCAATGCGTAGACATGATATAAACCTCGTTGATGGCAAACCCCAAGACGATATGGAGCAAGAAAGCGTAGACAAAACAAGCGCATGCTATTTGTAGGACTTCTCTTCGTCTGCCAACATAAATACCGATGACCATGAGCAGAACAATTAGTGCCTCAATAGCATACTGGCTTGTCCATGAGTACCTGACAAAAACGGGACGACGGGTTAGTACGTCACCGAGGACATGTTTACGATGTAGTTGTATAGACTCACCGAAGAAGTTTTCTATTAGTGTCTCCTCGCGCGGCATAGTGGTATCAATCCAGTTGTTTACCTGTTGGTCGGATGGGCTTTCCGCGAAGGTGTTTACTATAAGGGCAGAGCTAATCATGATGACAGACATTAAGACTATTGATGTAATCAGTCTCTTATTGAATACCTGTTTACCGTTAACCCACAGTACTGCCAATCCTGTTATCACTCCGTTGCTAAGAGTGATGCCTGCTGTGACTGTGAAAAGTATTATGATTTCTTTATTGGTAAAAGTCTGTTGTTCTTTAACCTTCTCACCAGACAGATAGACGGTAAGTAGAATTAGGAATAGGGAAAGGCAGAAATGATCGGGTACGATAATGGCAACTAATACATGTCCGAAACCGAAAAACAAAAGGGTTAGGATGATAGAGTCAACGTGTTTAGATCCGATGATATTATGCAAAATACGATAAAGAAAAATGAAAGAATAGAAGGAGCAGAAGAAAAGAATGGATCCTACTATCAGTTGTACACAATTAGCTCCTGTTATCCACCATAACAGTTGATTGAGCAAATAAAAGGGGAGCATCATGTAGGGCAGAAGTGGGTGGCGTAAAATGTTGTAGCCAATATTCCAATCTGTTACAACACTATATGTTATGGGGTCATAGCCCGACATGTGGAAGTTGTTTATGAATATGGTCCAGTTGGCTTCGCTATAGTTGGCGAAGAGACAGAAGAACTTAGATATGATGAGATACTGGAAGAAGCCAATAACAAAAAATGCTATCAGCGCAATCCAGCGTTCGTCATGTCGTATGTGGAAGATCCTTCTCATATAGTCATCCGAGCATATACTCACACAAGAGCCAAGTGTTGTGTATGAACAGGTAGACGGTGATGATGAAGAGCAGGCAGCGCAAGTAGGGTAGGTAGCGCCAGTTGATGCTCTTTATCAGATAGGCAATGGCGATAGGGATGACGAAAGCCCAGTGAGCAGTCATGATGTATACCTCGTTGATGCCGAAACCAAGTCCCATGTGGAGTGTCATATCATAGAGGAAGAACGAGAAGGCTGTCCAGAAAAATCGTTTGCGCAGTCCGCAAAGGATGCCAAGAAGGAAGAGTAGTACGATAATACCTTCGACGACGTAGTTGCTCCATAACTTATAGCTAACTATTACGGGTCTGGTTCGCAGCACATCCTCTAAAAGATGTTCACGATGAAGTATCAGTCCTTCTCCAAAAAGATTCTCCACAGCTGTCTGCCAGCGGGATGTGGAAATGTCTGTCCAGCGAGAGAACTCTCCCTTGGCTATGGGCTTGCCAGTATTATTATTCCATACCTTTTTGTGATCTCGTTGGTATTTTGCTCTTGCCTTCTTCTTGGCAACAACCTTCATGTGGGCAATGGCGGCGGTGGTGTCTTTTACCTGTGCTGTGTCGAGATATTGTTGCACCATAGCAGCCCTGAGCTCTTTGTCTTTCTGCTTCTTTGCCTCCTTGCGTGCCATCTCTTTCGGCCATACGAAGTGTCTGTACTCCATGCGTGCGCCCTTCCAGATAATGGCGCAGGGGATGAGAACGGCGAGTAGAAGGTATTTCCAATGGAAGAACCGTTTGCCGTTAGTGAAGAATGCTGCCATGAAGACTTTGATGCCGTTGTTCAGGGATGTGCCTGCTGTGACGAGGAAGAACACTATGGTCTGCCAGATACTAAGTGTTTGTCGGCGTTGTCTCATCTTGCCACATATATATAATGTGAGGATGAGCATATACATGGAAATGATGAAATGGTCGGGTACCATAGCCGAGAGCATCACGTAGGCAAAGGAGAAACACATGATGGTGAGTATGGCGGCGTCGAAGATGTCCAGTTCTAATACCTCACGCAGTATGCGATAGAGGAAGATGAAGGCATAGAACGCACAGAAGACGAGGATGACGGCTATGACAAACTGCACACAGTTGAGTCCTGTTACTGCCATCAGACCCTGATTTATCAGGTATGCAGGATACATGAAAAAGGCTAATAACGGATGACGGTAGACGTTGTATGTGGTGTCCCAATTAGAGACTGCCACATAGGTGAGTGGGTCGAAGCCCGAAATGTGGAAGTTGTTGACGAAGTGTCGGTGATAAGTATCCATGATCTGGGTGAACTTATCATAGTACTTCGTGATGGTCAGGACGTTTAGTGCTACCATCCATATAAAAGCAAAGACCGCAAGCCATCGCTCCTCACGTTTTATCCGAAATATTCCAAATACTGTTTTTATCATTGTTGCCTTTTTTATACTTTTACTTTTTCACCTTTAAGAAGTATCTTACCAGCAGGAAGTTGACAGGTACACATACGCAGAACATAGGTATTGGTGCCCACTCCTTGTCTACGCCCATCCAGATAAATAGGTTGAGTGCGGCTATCTGAAGTAGCCAGTTGACTAAGTGTGAGAAGGCGAAACCTACACCTCGCTTTGCGTTAGCCTTAACCTTGAACGTGAAGTAGGTGGAGGCGAAGAAGTTGAATATGAAACTCACGATGTAACCTATTGTCAACGAAATGTCATGATGTAACCATCGTAATAACAGCAGATAGACACCATATTGTATGGCTGTAGCCAATATGCCTACAATGGCAAATCTTACGATTTCACCGAACTTCTCGCTATGTCTCCAGTCCTTTATTATCATCGTCTGAATGGTTTGTAATAACTCTTGTCGGCATATTCCAGCATCTGCTTGTCGCCGCGTGTGTCGCCGAAGGCAATGAGCTCGTATGATCTGCGGTGGGGAAAGAGCCGCTGTAGTCGCTTCAACTTCTCAGAGCCGTAGCAGTTTTTTGTGAGAAACTTACCCGTTACCTTGTCGTGACGTACGTCAATGCGAGTACATTCAATCAGAACCTTGTTGCCCCAGGTTTCCTCGAAGAATGGGCGTACCCAGTTCTCTATGCTTGCGCTGATGATGACAATATCACTTCCTTCGGCAATGGCGTCGCCAATAACTTTCTGTCCACCAGCTCTCAGCAGGTGGCGGTTGTCGTGGGCAAAGCGTTTGCAAAGGTCGTTGAAGTCGCCAATCTCCATTCCTTTGAAGAAATAGGAGAACACCTGTTGCTTTGCCTTCCAGTTAGGGTACAGATGTAGTCGCATGAGTATTAGGATAGGCGAGAAGAGCAATGCTCCAAGGATGGTCTTTCCTGTGCCTTTGGCATAGCGTATGAAAGCCAACAAGGTATCTTTTGTAGTCAGTGTCCCGTCGAAATCGAATGCATATACTTTTTTTGTCATTGTCTTAGTTTTTAAGATACTATAGCAAGTATATTATTAAGAGAAAGCTCATTCCCCATGCCAGTGCGATGCACTGTGTGAATCGGTCGCGCAATATCAGTTTGGTAGGATCGCCACTTCGGTTGTCCACCACCGTGAGCTGTATGTATCTAAGTAATCCAACCAATACAAAGACTGTAGTGAGATACAGGTAGTCGGTATGGAAATGGGCAGCCACCTCTGGCGATACCGTATACATGATGTAACACACCAGTGTGACAGCAGCTGTGATGGTGATGGCCTGATTGATAAACTCACGATTGTACCTGCTGGTATTCTGACGCGGAGCCTCACCTGTTTTTTCCATTCTAATCACGTCATCACGCCGCTTGGCAAACGACATGAATAATGTGAGAAGGAATGTCATTAGTACAAGCCACTTACTTACCATAATGCTTGTTGCCACACCTCCTACTAAGATGCGCAACACAAAACCTGTTGCCACGATACACACATCAATTATGGCATAACGCTTCAACCACCGACAATAGGCTACATTCATGAGCCAATAGCCGCCAATAACGGATGCTACAGCTTTCCCAGAACCAGGCAGGCAGCATCCATTGTGGGGGCAAGCCTGTTCTACAAAGGGCAGCAGCCAGTCGCTACATAGAGGCAACGCCAATGATACTACAAGCAACAGGTATTGCAGCACTCGTGCCACCCACTCTTTCACGGCTCCCGATGCTATTGGGCGATGACACTTTACCGGATGTCTGCGATCAGCCTTAACATCAACGAGGTCGTTCAGACAGTATATTGACGATGCTGCGAGACAAAATGCCAAGAAAGCAACAAGTGCACCAACGCTCTTCGCAGGGTTCAGCAACTCACCTCCGAAGAACAAAGGCATGAAGACGAACACATTCTTCAACCATTGTTGTGGACGTATCAGTTTGATAATGTCTTTCATTTCAGGCGTCTTTCTATGGGTTTTACTATTAGTGCGATAAGTTTACTCAGTAGCCATGCCAGTGGTAGGGTGATGGCGAGGCATGCGAGGAAGGTGGGCCAATAGCCCAGATGGAGCTTCCCGAGAGGTATCAATATAAACTGAGCGTGTAGGAGGTAAAGTTCTAAGCTAACTCCGCCGATGAAGGTAAGAACCCTTCCCACTGCATTGCCGATTGGTAACGGACTATGTATTGCCTCAATCTTTTCCAATATTCGTGTGATGAGTATCATGCCTGTTATTGTCAGTGGGATATAGAGCATCCGCTCCACGAAGAGCGGGAAGCGACCATGTCTCACTTGTTCCAGATAGATACACGCAGCGAAAGACATCGCAAACAACAGTAAAACAAGCCAGATGGCGTTGCCCTCGATGGTGTCTTTACGACGTATAGCTTCTCCCATGCTGATGCCGATAAAGAAGATTGGCACACGGCTCCAGAATATTTCGATATGTCCTACGGCTTGATGGATGGGTAATACCCATTGAACTATCACGCACCACATTACCATAGCCACAGGTAGCCATCGGTATGACGGGTGGCGGCGTATCAGTTCCATATAGAAAGGTGCAAAGAGGTAGAGCATCATGATGGCAGGGATATACCAGAAGGTGAGCTCGTCATGTAGCCAGAAGTCCCAGTTGATGGTGATATCTCCGATTAAATCGATAATATTTGCACTATATTTCTTACCGTTAAGGAAGGCTGGGATATAGAAAGCACATGCTATCAGGAGCCATGTGGGATAGATACGCAGGAAGCGGCGAAGATAGAAGCGGCGAAGCTGTATGGTATTGGATTTCATCCATGAGAACCATAGTCCCATGCCACTAAGGAAGAAGAACATGTCGACACCGATGTTACCCAACCGTCGTAGACCGAAAAACATGTCGTTGCGTGGCAGATTGACATGAAAGAGCATTACGAAGAGTATCGCAAGCCCCATCAGCTCTCCTCTATATCGGCTGATGTCTGATAGTGAAATGTCCTTTATCTTCATATTTTCTTGGGGTTTGGTAGTCTGTTCATTATCTCCTTAAAGAGCCATGCCAATGCTATCGAGGTGATGATGTATATCAGAAGACCTGTATATGTGTCACCATGACGACTTATCGGTATGATGATCTTTCGTGTGATGGGGTGGCATACGAACAATGCTGCCGAGATGCTACCCATCCATGTCAATGGCTTCAGTAGGATCTTGGGCAAGACTTTCACTATACCATAGCAGGACATGCAGACGAGTGGCGGCACGAGATACCAGGTGTAATAGTCCAGACTCTCTGAATATACCAGCATCGTGGCTACGATCAGTGTTCCCCAGTACCATAGTCCTGTCTGCGGGTCTTTGCCATATCTGGCGAATATCAGTCCGAATCCGAATGGTAGCATACCTCCTATAAAATTATATCTTAGCCTGTTCAGCTCCTCGCTCTCAGGTGAACAAATGATTTGCAGGGCTGTGCATATCGCCATGAGTGCCACAGTCCATCCCCAGTGACGCTTGTACATGCATAGACGATATACGATATATAACTGTAGCATCAGACCAAAGAACCAATAAGGTCCTGGCCAGATGATGTTGTCGGGGTTTGGTAGGATGTTGTTTACCATGCCCAGTTGTGCCAACACGTCAGTCAGATGATAGTGATGAGGTCCTGGTGTCATCCTGTCAATGAGTAGGAATGCTGCGAAACCCACAATCATCATCTTGAAGAGCTTCAGGAAGTGGTAGCGTGTGAAGCCAAGGATTGTTGGCTCGAGGTGTGGCGCTCTTGGTTTTTCGTATTTCTGTACCAGTCCGTAGGCACTCAGGAAGAGGAATACAGGGACTCCGTAGTGGCCGAAGAAGGAGAGTAGGTGTACTGGTAACAATAAGTCTGGATTAGCAAGGACACCTTGTAGTCCGTCGACGTTGTGTTGGAAGTACTGATACTCATTCTCCCTGACTATTCCTGGTAGCCAGTGACAGTAGTTATGTAGGAAGATGCCGATGATGGCAATACCCCTCATCGCATCACATTCTGCACGTGTCAATAGTTCGTTATTCATTACTCAATTCCTTATTACTCACCTCCTTACTCCTCTCCTCCTCCTCTATCGTCTTTAACTCCTTTAACTCCTTATTACTCACCTCCTCATCTCCTTATTACTTCATCATAATCCGTTGTACCCTTGATAATTCTCGGTCGCATCTCGTCATATTCAGGAGACAGGATGTTGTATTCGGCATGATAGTCCTTTGAGGATATTCCTGCGAGATAGAGTAGCAGGTGGGGCAGGGCATCGGTCATCATCCTGCGGTCCTTGGCTTCTATTATCGCCCTGTATATGTCGGGATGCTCTACGGCATACTTGTGTGAGCACCATATCCAGAACGGTACGTCAAACTCCTGATGTGCCAGGAACTTGTCTATGACAGCACTATGATTTCTGCCATGATGTTTGAATCCGTCGTTGTAGCACTCCTCTCCATGGTCGGGCATGTATATGACGATGGCGTTCTTGTCCTCATAACGGCGCATTATCTCGTCGACAATAGAGTCGTTGTACAGGGTGGCGTTGTCATAGTGGGATATGATGTCACGTTGCTTCTTCGTCAGGTCGGGGCGGTCGTAGTCTTCCTGATACCATTTGCGCTGCTTCTTAGGATAACGTTGATGGTAGTTAACATGTTGTCCCATGACATGAAAAATTGTGAGTCTGCCCTTCTTGTCCTCGCCTCTCTCTTTGTCATCATCCATCTCGTCATAGTCCTTCAGTATGCCTTCATCCAGTCGGTGCACACGTGTGTTACGAGTATCAAACTGGGCCTTATCCAATACAGGATTGTTCAGGAAGAAACCTCCCGAGAAGTCATAGACGGCTTCCTTGGCTTTGGGTAGAAACTGGTTGGTGATGAAGCTGACGTGATAGCCTGCTTTCCTGAATATCTCTGGGAAGAGGGGATAGTCACACCAGTCACCTTCCTGTCCTACCACATGCATGGAAAAAACGTTCTTGAAGACAAAGCTCGTCAGGTTCCATGGCGCTACAACGTCGGTGAATACCACCAGACGGTCTCTCTTAGCGCGTCTCGCCTGTCGTGGCGTTGTCTTCTTGTCGTAGCCATACAGCTGGGAGTGGTGCTTGTTGTAGCTCTCACCAATTATCAATACGATATCAGGACTGCGGAACGAACAACTGTCCACCGTCACTTTGTCCTTGGCTGCTATGAGCTTGTCAATCTGTTGCGATGCCAACTTGTTAGAGAAGATGCTGAACCATAGACGATAACATGGCAAATAGAACTGGGCACAGTCCTTTGTCGTCAATTCGTGCTCTACTTGTCCGATGGTCTGTTTGCCAAACATCTCCACCATCTCCTGCTTATTGTGCCATGAGCTGATTGCTGACCATACGAACAGTGCGACAATAACTGGTGTAAAGACCCATCTCCAGCCACTCCGTTTTGTGAAGAAAGTCCTTATCTTTGCTGTCTTTTCGCGTAGCTTCTTACGTGGCGTCAGGGCTATGGATATATGTGCCAACATTATCAAGACGATGATGCCGACACCTGAGAAGATGATGTCAGTGGTGAAGTATGAACTGAAGAATTCGCCTGCCTCACGACTGTCGGTCTCGCCAACAAGCAACAGCATGGTGGGGTTGAGGGTTGCCTGAAACTTTACGAAACAGAAGGTATCGATGATGGTTACTATATATGCAATGGCTGCAACGATGCCACGCACCCATCGGCGTATCCTGAACGGTAGGATGGCGAGTGGAATGCAGATGATGTATAGGTCGAAAAACAATTCCAGCCATAGGTTGTCATATACATGGGCATTGCGAACCTTTGGTACGACAAGATAACTACTGACAATTCCCAACAGGTACATGAAGAAGAAAAACAACTTGTTCCGTAGGATAGGTGCCAGTATCATGTCGGCTATAGCGGAGATGATAGTCTTGTCCTTTCTGCCATACAGCCTTTTCACGTCTTTTTCAATACTTTGCGGTACCATTCCATTGATGTCCTTATCTGCATCAATGCGGTTGCGTATGTCCGTACTACTGATGTCAAGCAACTCGCCTTCGATGAGGCTTACCGTTGCGGGCAGTGTCTCTTTGCTAATGGTTTGTCCCTTTCGAGGATAGATAGCTATAGGGTATGTGGCAAGTATGTCGTCTGCATGATACCACCCAGCGAAGTGTGTCCAGTTGTCGCCGCCAATAAGCAGTGTGAATTCTCTGTCAGGATGTTGTGCAGAAAGAGTTTGCAGCGTGTTCCACATATATGAGGGCTTAGACAGATGGAACTCAATGTCACAAACGTGTATGTGTGGTTCGTCTTCAATAGCCTTTCTTGTCAACTCCAGTCGTTTGTTGTCGTCTAACAGACTGTCGTTTACCTTAAAAGGATTCTGTGGTGACACTACAAACCATACCTCGTCCAGCCCTAAGGCTTCGAGAAACCTGTGTGCCAATGCGATATGCCCATTGTGTATGGGGTTGAACGATCCACCGTATATACCAGTCTTTATCATCTCCTCAATAAGCAAATCTATCGTCTTTCGTCTTTAACTTCTTAAAAAAGCTTTTACTATCTCCCATGCCTCTGCTTTAGCCTTTTCCAGATCGTCATTGACAAGGATATGGTCAAATTGTGGTGCGAAAGTCATCTCATATTCAGCCTTTGCCAGTCGGTTCTCTATGGCCTCAGGCGTATCTGTGGCTCTGCCCACCAGCCTTCGACGCAGCTCCTCCACCGATGGTGGCTGTATGAATACGCTTAACGCATCATCGCCATAGAACTTCTTTATGTTCACGCCCCCCTTGACATCGACGTCGAACACCACATTCTGTCCCGCCAGTCGCTGGTTCTCTACCTGTTCTTTCAATGTACCATAGAATCGGTCCTGGTATACCTCCTCATATTCCAGAAACTCTCCGCCAGCAATCTTCCTGCGGAACTCCTCAGCGCTGATGAAGAAATATTCCACTCCGTCACGCTCCGTACCGCGAGGCTGACGGCTCGTACAGCTGATAGAGAAATACAGTTTCAGCTCAGGGTGTTCCTGCATCAGCCAGTTCACAATGGTACTCTTCCCGCTTCCGCTGGGAGCAGAGAATATTATCAGTTTGCCTTTCATTATAGCACGTTTAATACCTGTTCCTTTATCTGCTCCAGCTCATCCTTCATCTTCACGACGATATTCTGCATTTCTGCTTGGTTACTCTTTGAGCCAGTGGTATTGATCTCTCGACCCATCTCTTGTGCGATGAAACCGAGCTTTTTCCCTTGTGAGTGACCTTCGTCGAGAGTCTCTCGGAAGTACTTCAGATGGTTGGCAAGTCGTTGCTTCTCCTCGCTGATATCCAGTTTTTCGATATAGTAGATTAGCTCCTGCTCCAGTCTGTTCTTGTCGTATTCCACGTCGGGTATGTTTTTCAGTCCCTCTGTGATGCGGTTTCTAATCTTCTCAACTCTCGAAGTCTCGTATGGAGCAATACTTTGCAGGAGTTGTTCGATGTTGTCGATTTTCTCAGAGAACATCTTGAATAGTGCGCGTCCTTCTTGCAGACGGAATTCCTGTAATTGTGAGAGAGCCATATAGACTGCTTGTTTGGCAGCCTCCCATTCCTCTTCCTCGAGCACTTCAGCCTCCGTCTTTGTTGTCACGTCGGGCATTCGCAAGAGTGTGGAGAACCAGTTCTCTGGTTCTGGAATGCCAGTTTTCTGTGCAATGCTCTTGATTTGTTGATAATAGTTCTCTACCAAAGCACTGTTGATGGTAGCAGCGTCGGTACCGTTCTCTTTTTCTATCCAGAGAGCAAAATCTACCTTGCCACGTTCCAGTGCTTTTGCGATGATTTGTCTCATCTCCATTTCCTTTTCCCGATAGAGTGGGGCAATACGTGTCGAGAGGTCTAACTGCTTACTATTTAGCGACTTCACCTCGACATGTATTTTCTTTTCCTTGTAGGCTATGACTGCTTTGCCATAGCCAGTCATTGACTGTATCATACACTAATTCGAGTTAAATTTCTGCAAAAGTACAATTTTTAAGTTGAAAAAGCGTACATTTGCACCTCTTTAATTAGATATTTTTTTGTTATGTCCTGCATATTAAACATTGAGACAAGCACAGATGTATGTTCTATAGCGGTGAGTCAGGAGGGTGCCTGCGTCTTTGAGCGTGTGGATCATAGTGGTCCGAATCACGCCGTGAAGTTAGGCGTTTTTGTTGACGAGGCTTTGTCGTACATTGATGGTCGCAATATCCACCTTGATGCCGTAGCCGTGAGTTGTGGACCTGGGTCATATACGGGTCTTCGTATTGGTGTGTCAATGGCAAAGGGCGTGTGCTATGGCAGGGATGCTAAGCTGATAGGTGTGCCGACGCTCGATCTGCTGTGTGTGCCAGTATTACTGGGTCAGGATCTTGAAGAAGATGCATTGCTATGTCCCATGCTTGATGCCCGCCGTATGGAGGTGTATGCCCAGGTGGTAGACCGTTCGCTGCGTGTCGTTCGTCCAACCCATGCCGACATCGTAGATGGCGATACGTATAAGGAGTTTCTGGATCACGGACCAGTCTATTTCTTTGGCAATGGAGCGGCAAAATGCAGGGAGGTAATCAGCCACCCCAACGCACGATGGCTGAACGATATAGAACCGCTTGCAAAGAATATGTTCCCTCTGGCAGAGCAACGCATAGCAAGAGAGAAATATGAGGATGTGGCCTATTTCACTCCATTCTACCTGAAGGACTTTGTCGCAAAGCCATCAAAGCCTCTTCTGTAATAATAGTTAAGCAAATGTTTTCGTTCCAACAAGACAATAATAACAAGTAAGATAATGAACATAGAAGGATTGGACTATAACACTCAGCGAGAGAAGCTCGTACTGCCCGAATATGGCAGGGATATTCAGAAAATGGTCGACCATGCCATGACGCTTCCTACCAAGGAGGAACGCCAACAGTGCGCCGAGAGCATCGTCGCCATAATGGGTAGGATGTACCCGCAGAATGGTGACAGGAAGATGCGAGAGCAGAAATTGTGGGACCACCTCGCATTGATGAGTAATTTCCAGTTAGACATAGACTATCCGTATGATGTGAGCGAGGCTAAAAATATTACCACTAAGCCCGCCCCTATGGGCTATCCCATGCGTGATATCCCTGTTCGCCACTATGGTAGCATGGTGTTTGAACTGTTCCAGAAACTAAAGGCGATGGAGCCTGGTGAGGAGCGTGATGCCTTGGTATGTCTTACTGCCAATCAGATGAAGCGTTCGCTGCTGCAATGGAGCCGCGGCTCTGCCGATGATGCAAAGGTTGCCGCCGATCTCGCACATTATACTGATGGAGTTATCCAGCTCGACTTATCAACATTTAAGTTTGAGAAGATCAACGAACGTGATTTTATGGAAAATCGTAAGAAAAAGAGATAACTATGGACTCATTTTTGATAGAAGGTGGTCATCCGCTACGTGGAACAATCACGCCACAAGGCGCCAAGAACGAGGCGCTGGAGGTTATCTCGGCTGTGTTGCTCACCTCTGAGGAGGTTCGTATACAGAATGTTCCCGACATTCTTGATGTCAACAACCTTATAAAACTCCTTAGTGATATGGGAGTTAAGGTCAAGAAGAAGGCGATGGGCGAATATCTGTTCAAAGCTGACGAACTCAACCTTGACTATCTTGAGAGTGATGAGTTTGTCAAGAAATGCTCGTCGCTCAGGGGTAGTGTGCTGATGATTGGTCCGCTGCTTGGCAGATTTGGCAGGGCTGTGGTAGCTCAGCCTGGCGGTGACAAGATAGGTCGCCGTCGACTTGATACTCACTTCTTGGGATTCCATAGTCTTGGAGCCGAATTTGGACGTGTCGAAGGACGTGATGTCTATGAGATTCGTGCTGAGAAACTTCATGGTACATACATCCTTCTTGACGAGGCATCGGTCACGGGCACAGCCAATATCATCATGGCGGCAGTGCTTGCTGAGGGCACTACGACAATCTACAACGCTGCGTGCGAACCCTATATACAACAGCTCTGTAGGATGCTTAACAGTATGGGAGCTAAGATTTCGGGCATCGCTTCGAACCTGCTCACCATCGAGGGCGTGGAAAGTCTGCACGGGACGACGCATGAGAACCTGCCAGACATGATAGAGGTGGGATCGTTCATTGGCATGGCAGCCATGGTAGGCGATGGCGTACATATCAAGAAGGTGTCGCCAGAGAATCTTGGCATCATTCCCGATGCGTTCCGTCGATTGGGTGTCGAAATACAGCAGGAGGGTGAAGATTTGTTCATTCCTCGACAAGAACATTTCGAGATAGACTCGTTTATCGACGGTTCTATCATGACTCTCTCTGACGCGCCTTGGCCAGGACTTACTCCTGACCTCCTCTCAGTGCTTATCGTCGTAGCGACACAGGCACGTGGCAGCGTACTCTTTCATCAAAAGATGTTCGAGAGTCGCCTGTTCTTTGTCGATAAACTAATTGATATGGGTGCACAGATTATCCTTTGCGACCCTCACCGTGCGGTGGTAGTTGGCCATGACCATGCTAAGCAGTTGCGTGCAGGTCGCATGACAAGTCCAGACATTCGTGCGGGAATAGCGTTGCTCATTGCCGCTATGAGTGCCGACGGCACCAGTCGTATTGACAATATTGCTCAGATTGATCGCGGCTACGAGGATATTGAGCGCCGCCTGAATGCTCTTGGTGCACATATACGTAGGGTAAACAGCTAATAACGGCTGTCGCAAGGAGAGAAGAAATACTAATCTATCAGTATGATTCGAAGAGAAGAGGTATATAAGATTGGTCGGGTGGGCAAGCCTCACGGTGTCAAGGGCGAACTTTCAATGCATATCGATGACGACGTGTTCGACCGTGTTGACGCTGACTATCTGATACTCGACATCGACGGCATCCTTGTCCCTTTCTTCATGGAAGAGTATCGTTTCCGCTCCGACAGTCAGGTGTTAGTGGTCTTTACAGGTGTTGACACCGTTGAGAAGGCACGTGAATATGTGGGTTGTGATGTCTATTTCCCAAGAAACAACAGTGACAATGATGACGAGTTGTCCTGGGCGCAGATAGTAGGCTATGAGATAATTGATGGCGAATCCTCAAAGACGGTAGGCACTATCGTACGTGTTGATGACAGCACCGTCAATACTCTGTTTGAGGTTCGCACAATTGAAGGTTCTGATCTCCTCCTCCCTGCCTCGTCAGACTTGATAACAAAGGTGGATGGACATAAGCAGCAGATAACAATGGCAATACCTAAGGGCTTGTTAGAATTATAGTAACAATAGGTATTATAAAAAAGAAAAAATGAAAAAGCAACAGATATGTATTCTTGGTTCTACTGGTAGCATCGGTACTCAGGCACTCGATGTCATCAGTCAGCATCCTGATCGCTATGAGGCCTACTGCCTTACTGCCAACAGTCGTTGGGAACTGCTGGCTGAGCAGGCACGTCAGTATCAGCCTGCTGCGGTGGTCATAGCTAATGATAAGTATTATGCGCCACTGCGAGATGCACTCGCTGACCAGCCAGACATAAAGGTATATGCTGGCGCGGAGGCATTAAACGAGATTGTTGAGGCAGCCCCTATTGACATGGTCCTCACCGCTATGGTGGGCTTTGCTGGTCTTACTCCCACCATCCGTGCTATCAAGGCCCATAAGAAGATATGTCTTGCTAACAAGGAGACACTGGTGGTTGCGGGTGAGCTTATTTGTCAGTTGGCTCAGGAGAACCATGTGCCCATCCTGCCTGTAGATAGCGAGCATTCTGCAATCTTCCAGAGTATTGTGGGCGAGGGCGACAATCATATAGAGAAGATACTTCTTACTTGTTCTGGTGGACCTTTCCGCAATATGTCAGAGCAACAGCTCGCTACCGTTACTGCAGCCGATGCGTTGAGACATCCTACATGGGATATGGGTGCAAAGATCACGATCGATTCGGCATCGCTGATGAACAAGGGCTTCGAGGTGATAGAGGCACGTTGGCTCTTTGGCATTCCTGCCGAGAGAATACAAGTGCTTATCCATCCACAAAGCATCGTTCACAGTGCGGTCCAGTTCTGTGATGGTTCGGTCAAGGCACAGCTTGGTGTGCCCGACATGCGCCTGCCTATCCAGTATGCATTCTCCTTCCCTGAGCGCCTGCCGTTGAACGGAGAGCGTCTCGACCTTTTCAAAAGTCACTCACTGGAGTTTCTGGAGCCCGACATGCAGAAGTTCCGTTGTCTTTCCTTGGCTTTCGAGGCGTTACATCGGGGCGGCAATATGCCATGTATCGTCAACGCAGCAAACGAAGTGGTCAACGCAGCCTTCAGAGAGGGACGATGCGGATTCCTGCAGATGGCAGAAGTGATAGAGAAAACAATGCAAAAGGCAACTTTCAACCCGTCACCCGACTATGATGTGTATATAGATAGTGACCGTGAGGCACGTCTTATTGCGGCAGAAATGATATAATCAGTAATAATCACTATAGTGCCTATAGCACTTATAGTATCTATAAAAATAACAACAACGACAGACAATGGAAATTTTTCTTATTAAGCTCTTACAGTTTATAATGGCGATATCCCTCCTCGTACTTCTTCATGAGGGAGGCCATTTCTTCTTTGCAAAGCTCTTCGGCGTCAGGGTCGAGAAGTTCTATCTCTTCTTTGATCCATGGTTCCACTTATTTGAGTGGAAACCCAAGAACAGCGATACCGCCTATGGCGTGGGATGGTTGCCGTTGGGAGGATATTGTAAGATTGCGGGTATGATAGACGAGAGTATGGACACCGAGCAGATGAAACAGCCCGAGCAGCCTTGGGAGTTTCGTGCGAAACCTGCATGGCAGCGGCTATTGATCATGATTGGTGGTGTGCTTGTCAATTTCCTTCTGGCAATGCTGATATACTCCATGGTACTCTTTGTCTGGGGTGAGGAGTTTATCACCCCTAAGGACATGACGATGGGTATGAAGTTCAATATTGAGGCAAAACAGTATGGCTTCAAAGACCATGACATACTCATTGGTACTGAGAAGGGTGACTTCCGTGAGTTTGATGTTGATGTGTATCGTGAGACCGCTATTGCCCGTGAGGTTCGGGTATTGCGCAATGGTAAGCAGACAACCGTGTCGCTGCCAGGCAACATCAGTCTGATAGATATGCTCAAGAGCGAGCCGCGCTTCATGGCACCGTTCATGCCAGCTGTTGTTGACACGGTATTGCCTGGCACAAAGGCTGCCCAGTGGGGTATGCGCAAGGGTGACCGTATCTATGCTGTTAATGGAGTGAAAGTGGATTCGTATAATGAGCTTACCGATGTCATGGGTAGGCAGACCGACCTGTTTATGACTGCTCAAACCCATCAGGACAGTCTAAATGCACGCTACACCAGTATTGCCTTTGCTCATGAAGGAAGCAGTAAGCTCATCACAGTCCGTCTAAGTCTTGGCAACGATATGAAGTTCGGCTTTGTGCCAAAGTCGTGGGCGTCCTATTATACTCCAAGCCATGTCTCTTACGGATTCTTTGAGAGTCTGCCCTCGGGAATACGCTATGGTATCAACGAGTTGAAAGGCTACGTGGGTGACATGAAATACCTCTTCTCCTCAGACGGAGCACGCAATCTTGGAGGCTTCGGAGCCATTGGCAGCCTTTTCCCCGAAACATGGAACTGGCATAGGTTCTGGCTCATGACGGCATGGCTGTCGATAGTGCTTGCCTTCATGAACATCTTGCCTATACCAGCACTCGATGGCGGTCATGTGTTGTTCTTGCTCTATGAGATCATCTTCCGTCGTAAGCCAGGCGAGAAGTTCCTCATCTATGCCGAGTATGTAGGCATCAGTCTGCTGCTGTTGCTAATGGTGGTAGCCAACCTCAATGATATTCTTCGGTATTTTGGAATAATGTATTAGTCGTTTTGGTGTGGCTTTTGGATTATATACACTGGAGATTTCTCTTTAGTTGTTCCACCGAGCTTGCCCCCACCAGTACTGACGTTACTCCCTGCTGGCTGAGCACCCATCTTAGTGCGTGCTCTGCCATGTCATGTCCTTGTGCTTCCGACTCCTTTTTCAGGCGATTGAGATAATCTTTCATCTCGGGTGTCAGTCGGTCAGCGGTCAGGAATTTGCCCTTTGCCATACGCGAGTCGGCTGGTATGCCGTTGATGTATCTGTCGGTGAGCAGACCTTGTGCCAGAGGCGAGAATGCTATAAATCCCACTCCGTTCTTATGACAGAAGTCCAGTATGCCTTGTTCTATGGGTTCCTGGTTGAGCATGTTCAGTCTGCCTTGGTATATTAGAAGTGGTACTTCGTGGTCATTCAGATATTGGTATGCCAAGCTCAACTGTTCCAGTGGCCATTTGCTTATACCCACATATAGAGCTTTCCCCATCCTTACCATGTCTACCATTGCCTGAAGAGTCTCTTCAATGGGAGTCTCTGGGTCGAACCGATGGCTATAGAACAAGTCCACATAGTCCAGGTGCATCCTTCTGAGGCTTTGGTCGAGACTTGCCATGAGGTATTTTCTTGAACCCCAGTTGCCGTAAGGTCCCTCCCACATGTCATATCCAGCCTTTGTCGATATGAACAGTTCGTCGCGATAAGGTCTGAAGTCATCATCGATGAGCCTTCCCATTGTCTCCTCAGCCGATCCGTAGGGTGGTCCGTAGTTGTTAGCAAGGTCAAAGTGGGTTATTCCGTGATCAAAAGCATAGTGGGTTATCGCGCGGCTACGCTCGTACGAGTCGTTACCCCCGAAGTTATGCCAGAATCCCAGGCTCACCCTTGGCAGTAGCACTCCGCTTCTTCCGCAGCGTGCATACATTTTCTCCATGTTTTGATAGCGTTGCTTGTCAGCAATGTAAGTTCCTTTTAGCTCCATAGATTTAGATTTTTGTTTACAAAGATATACATAAAATTGAATAATGAAAGCATAATGAAGAAAAAAATGACACTTTCTTTGCAGGCAAAGCGAGAAAAATCTCATGTTAGCATTACGCATTACGAATTATTTCTTACCTTTGCACCCACTATATAATAATGTGTACGAATGGCTAATTTAAGATTTCAGGTAGTAGAGGAAGCTTTTAATAAGAAGCCTCTCGAGGTGGCTGCCCCTCAGGAACGTCCGTCAGAGTTTTTTGCAAAGAATGTTTTTACCCGTGCCAAGATGTACAAATATCTTCAGCGCGACGTCTACGAGGCTCTCATCGACGTTATAGACAACGGAGCTCCGCTCGACCGCTCGATAGCTGATGCTGTGGCAAAAGGTATGAAGCAATGGGCTGACGAGAATGGCGTCACCCACTATACTCACTGGTTCCAACCGCTCACCGAGGGTACTGCGGAGAAGCATGATGCCTTCATTGAGCACGATGGTAAGGGCGGAATGATTGAGGAATTCTCAGGTAAGCTACTCGTACAGCAGGAGCCTGATGCCAGCTCCTTCCCTTCTGGTGGCATCCGTGCCACCTTCGAGGCACGTGGCTATTCGGCATGGGACCCTACATCGCCAGTTTTCATCATCGACGACACGCTGTGTATACCTACCATCTTTATCTCATATACCGGTGAGGCCCTCGACTACAAAGCTCCTCTCAAGCGTGCTCTGCGTGCCGTGAGTGAGGCGGCGCTGGGTGTGGCACGATACTTTGACCCGAAGGTGAAGAAGGTTATCACCAATCTAGGATGGGAACAAGAGTATTTCCTCGTCGACGAGAGCCTCTATCTGGCACGTCCCGACCTGATGCTAACAGGCAGAACACTCATGGGACATGACTCGGCGAAGAACCAGCAGATGGATGATCACTACTTTGGTATCATTCCCGATCGTGTGCAGGCATTCATGAAAGATCTCGAGATACAGGCTCTGGAGCTTGGCATCCCTTGTAAGACACGCCATAATGAGGTGGCACCCAACCAGTTTGAGCTTGCGCCTATTTATGAGGAGACCAATCTTGCAGTCGACCATAACATGCTCTTCATGTCGTTGCTGAAGAAGGTGGCACGCAAGCATGGCTTCCGCGCACTTCTACACGAAAAGCCATTCGACGGAATCAATGGTTCGGGCAAACATAACAACTGGAGCCTCTCTACCGATACGGGAGTGCTGCTGCATGCGCCAGGCAAGACTCCTGAGCAGAATCTGCGCTTCGTCACCTTCATCGTCGAGACGCTGATGGGCGTATATCGCCACAACGGACTGCTCAAGGCGAGCATCATGTCGGCTACCAATGCCCATCGTCTTGGAGCTAACGAGGCACCACCAGCCATCATCTCCTCCTTCCTCGGCAAGCAGGTGAGCGAACTTCTCGAGCATATAGAGAAAGCTGACCGCGACGATCTCTTCGCCGTAGCTGGTAAGAAGAAGATGGAACTTGACATACCTGAGATTCCTGAGTTGCTCATCGACAATACCGACCGCAACCGCACCAGCCCGTTCGCGTTTACCGGCAACCGCTTTGAGTTCCGTGCCGTAGGTAGCGAGGCCAACTGTGCGTCGGCTATGATTGCGCTGAATGCGGCAGTTGCCGAGTCGCTTGTCGACTTCAAACGTCGTGTCGACGAGCGTATTGCCAAAGGACAAGACACCACTAGTGCCATTATCGACGTGGTGCGTGAGGATATACGTACCTGTAAGCCTATCCACTTCGACGGCAATGGATATAGCGACGAATGGGTAGAGGAGGCTACACGTCGTGGACTGGACGTGGAGAAGTCGTGTCCTATCATCTTCGACCGCTACCTCGACGACGATACCGTGCGTATGTTTGAGAGCCTTGGCGTGATGAACCGCAAAGAGCTGGAGGCACGCAATGAGGTGAAGTGGGAGACCTATACCAAGAAGATACAGATAGAGGCACGTGTGCTCGGCGACCTCACCATGAACCATATCATCCCTGTTGCCACCCACTATCAGACTCGTCTGGCAAAGAATGTCGGTAGTATGAAGGACATCTTCACCCAAGAAGAGGTCAATACCTACTGCGCTCGCAATATCAAGATTATTAAAGAGATAGCTGAGAGCACGCAAACCATAGAAAAGCTGGTAGAAGAACTCGTCAACGCACGTAAGGTTGCCAACCGCATAGAGTCGGAGCGTGAGAAGGCAATAGCTTATCATGACACAGTAGAGCCAAAGATGCAAGACATCCGTTACCGCATCGACAAGCTCGAACTCATGGTAGCCGATGAGCTGTGGACGCTGCCAAAGTATCGTGAGCTATTGTTTATAAGATAAAATGCAACACAATCGCTTCTGCATATACATACATAAATAATACATCAAGCGGTTAAGTAGTTTGAAAAAACGAAAAGAAAAACGTAAGGGAGAACTCATGGTTCTCCCTTATATTATATATAATGTGTGCTTTTTGCAAGCAAGACTCGAGAATAAGTAGCGAAAGTATTTTGAGGGAAATGAAAAAAGAAGTATCTTTGCAATACTATGGACAATCAATATCAAAAGACTTTTCCCAGTCTTATGGCTGGCAAGAAGATACTTTATGTGCACGGATTCGGGTCGGCAGGTAGCACGCATACGGCTCAGATGCTTAGGGAGCTGATGCCACAGACGACGGTAGTGTCGCCCGACTTGCCCATACATCCTGAGGAGGCGCTGGCTCTGCTACATGACATTGTGGAGGCAGAACGCCCCAACCTGATCATCGGTACGTCGATGGGCGGTATGTATACTGAACAGCTTAGGGGCATCGACCGTATATGTGTGAACCCTGCCTTCAAGATGGCGGAGACGATGCACGATCATGGTATGGTGGGCAAGCAGATCTTTCAGAATCCCCGTCAGGACGGCATACAGGAGTTTATCGTGACTAAGGCAATGGTGAAGGAGTATAAGTCGGCTACCGACTTGTGCTTCCAGGACATCGACGACGAGGAGCGCCGACGCGTGTTCGGGCTCTTCGGCGACAACGACCAGACGGTAGACACACGCGACCTCTTCCTACAGCACTATCCGCAGGCTATACGTTTTCATGGCGAGCACCGACTGAACGACGGCGTGCTGCTCCATTATGTCATACCTGTCATCCGATGGATCGACGACCGGCAGGAGGGTAGGGAGCGCCGCAGGGTGATGATAGACTTCGGCACGATGACGGACAGCTATATGAAGCCTGTGTCGAGTCTACGCAAGGCTTACGAGTTCCTGATAGAGAACTATGAGGTCTTCATCGTTGCCGACGCCCCATCGGCAAAGCCCGACTATATAAATAATGTGCAGGCGTGGGTGGAGGAGTATGTCAACGTGCCGGCATGGAACCATGTCATCTTCACCAATCAGCCCGAACTCATCAATGCTGACTATTATATTCGGGGAGCGAGGAGCGAGGAAGGAGGAGCGAGGGGTGAGGATGACCTCTTTTTTGGCACCATATTACACTTTGGTAGGGACGAGCTGAAGACCTATGAGGATGTCATCACCTTCTTCGACCGACTGGGAGGGCAGTGATAGTGCATAGTTCATAGTTAAATCATCGTTCAATGTATATATGATGCGTAACTTGTTGCTTGACATATCTTCTATTGCCGCATGCTTCGAGGGCTACGGCCATCATCCGTTGATGTATATCGTCAACAGGTTGGGCGCGCGTATAAATACTTATCATACTCTGCTTGGTAACTTTGCGGGTAGTGCACTCGACGACATCATCCATCATCCCGACGACTATAACATCAACGATACCATACGCAACAACTTCAAGGAGAAGGCTCTGGAGTATGTGACGTGCGAGGACTTTGATGGCAAACGCTTCAAGCAGGATGCTGAGCGACAGGCGAAGAATATGAGGGAGATCGTTGGTAGCCTGAAAAATGACTCTCACCCCACACCTTCCTACCTTCTCGAGCCGTCGTTCGTCTGTCCCACTTTGGGACTGCAAGGACGTGTGGACCTGATGACAAACGACATGCGGCTGCTGGTGGAACAGAAGTCGGGCAAGAACATCTGTCCACAGAAACATTATATACAGGCGCTGCTCTACTATGCGGTGCTGGCTGAAAACTTCGGAGTAGGCGAGGAGGATGTAGATATCGAACTGCTGTATTCTAAGTTCGCCCTGCCCGACGGACTGCGACATATTGATGCCCAACGCAACAAGAAGCTGTTGCAACAGGCACTCGACTTTCGTGACGAGGTGGAGGCTCTGCTCTATAGGATTGCCGATGAGGGATTCGAGAGCATCATAGACCAGCTGACACCTGAGACACTGGCGGGCGAATGTTATACCGAGCAGTTCTTCCAGCGCTGGGAGCTGCCCCGTCTGCAGGCTCTGCTGCAGCCGCTCCATGAGTTGTCGCCACTCGAACGAGCCTACTTCTGCCGAATGATGACGTTCGTGGTAAAAGAAAGAGTTACTCCCGCGGCTCCCACCGACGACCTCTCACCCAT
The DNA here is from genome assembly GCA_900316295.1 of uncultured Prevotella sp. Classification (GTDB taxonomy): domain Bacteria; phylum Bacteroidota; class Bacteroidia; order Bacteroidales; family Bacteroidaceae; genus Prevotella. The sequence goes on along the minus strand of ONCJ01000004.1, from coordinate 31,756 downwards.
CCACGAAAGTGACATGTACAAGGGTCTGACCATCAGGGATCTGAGGCAAAGCACAACATATAACGGCTATGATACCGTCGTACTCGATGTGCCCGAACAGAATGAAGACTTCATGCCCGACTTCCGACGCGGCGACATGGTGTATCTCTATGCTTATCCTGAGTGTGAGGAGCCCGATAGCTCGCATGCCATATTATATAAGGGTGTGCTGGCTGACGTCATGCCGGATACGGTCACCGTACACCTGAGCGACGGACAGCAGGACCCACAGGTGTTAGATAAAAGACGGATCTACGCCATCGAACATACTGGCAGCGATATGATGGGCAGTTCCATACACTCGCTCTATGCTCTCATCTCGTCGTCACAGGAGCGCCGAGACTTGTTGTTGGGGCAGCGTGAGCCACATCGTTCGTCCGAACGGACACTTACCCGCAGCTATCATCCCGACTATGACGACATGCTGCTCAGATGTAAACAAGCTGACGACTACTTCTTGCTTGTGGGACCACCAGGAACGGGCAAGACATCGATGGCGATGCGCTTCATGGTGGAGGAATTCCATTCGTCACTGCTGTTGCTCTCCTATACCAATCGTGCTGTAGACGAGATATGCGGTATGCTGGTGGATGCTGGCAAGGATTTTATTCGTCTGGGCAACGAGTTCAGTTGTGATCCGCGTTTCAGAGGAAATCTCCTTTCCTCACTCCACACCCCTCACTCCACACTCCACGAACTGCGCCAGCGGCTAATAGACGCACCCATCATCGTCAGCACCACCTCGACACTGGCTTCACGTTCTTACCTGCTGAACATCAAACACTTCTCGACAATCATCGTGGATGAGGCAAGTCAGATTCTGGAACCAAACATTATTGGTTTGCTTGCCAAAGAGAAGTGTCGGTTTGTGCTGATAGGCGACTATAAACAGTTGCCTGCGGTGGTGCAACAGAGTGTGGAAGACTCGTGTGTAAAGGATGAGACGTTGAAGAAGATACATCTGGACAACTGCCGTAACTCGCTATTTGAACGACTGATACGAACGGAACAGGCTGCACAACGCCCCGATTTCATCGGTATTTTACGCAAGCATGGACGTATGCATCCAGCTGTCGCTGAGTTTCCTTGCAAGGAGTTCTATGCTGAAGAGCAGCTGTCTGCGGTACCCCTGCCCCATCAGACTGACGAGGACGACCACCGATTGTTCATGGGCAGACGTGTGATGTTCTTCCCTTCGGCATATTGCCTGCAGCCAGGGTTGTCGGACAAGGTGAACATAGAGGAGGCAAGGATTGTGGCTCGGCTGCTCATCGACATACGCAACCACTATGGTGAACAGTTCGATCCGCTGAAGACGGTAGGGGTGATAGTGCCCTATCGCAATCAGATAGCTTCGATAAGGAGGATCCTTGCCGAGGCTGGTGCTACCGGACTTGATGATGTGTCAATAGATACGGTGGAGCGCTATCAGGGTTCGCAGCGTGACATCATTATTTATTCTTTTACTGCCCAGATGCCTTATCAGTTGGAATTCCTGACGAGCAACTGCTTCGTGGAGAACGGAAGGGTGATTGACAGAAAGCTGAATGTGGTGATGACACGCGCTCGTAAGCAACTGCTCATGACTGGCAACCGACAGCTACTGATGCAGAATGGGGTGTTCAGAAGGTTGATAGAGAGCGTTCCTACGGTCTCGTTGAGTTGAACTTATCCAGTCCTTTTCTTAAAAACTCGATGAAATCGGATGATTTTTCGTTATATCCGTAGCTTTCAGTAAGGGGCTTCCCGTCGGGACCTATGGCGATATAGAACGGCTGGGCAAGGTATCCAAACCTGCTTTCCTGGAAGTAGCTCCACTTGTCGCCAATGGTGCGCAGGGTGCGGGGAGTACCGTCGGCATTCTTTACCTGCAGGTGTTGGGGCAGAGGTGTCTTGTCGTCGACAAAGAGAGAGATGAGGATGTAGTCGTCGTTGAGCAGTTGAGCTACGGTAGGGTCGGTCCATACAGCAGCCTCCATCTTGCGGCAGTTGACACAGCCATAGCCGGTGAAGTCAAGCAGTACGGGTTTGCCTTGACTCCTGGCGGCAGCCATTCCCTGGTCGTAGTCGGTGTATGCGGCACTGACATGCGAGGTGTTGAGGTTGAAGTCTTGCGTACTCATGGGTGGGGCAAAGGCAGCGACAGCCTTACAGGGTGCTCCCCATAGTCCTGGTACCATATACAGGGCAAACGCCAACGAACACATGCCGAGGATAATAGCTGGTACTGGCTTGGCCTTACTGTCGTCACCGTCACTCTGGAAGTGGAGCAGTCCCATGAGATAGAGCCCTAACGACAGGAAGATGACTATCCACAGGGCAAGGAATATCTCTCTGTCCATGAGGTGCCAGCCGTATGCCATATCTGCTACGGAGAAGAACTTGCAGGCGAAGGCAAGCTCGATGAAGCCTAACGACACCTTGATGATATTCATCCATGAGCCTGACTTGGGCAGACCTTGTAGCCATGAGGGAAAAAGGGCAAAGAGGGTGAAGGGTAGGGCGAGGGCAAGTGCAAAGCCAAGCATGCCTAAGAGTGCACCGCTCTGGATGCCTGATGTTGACGCTTCGACCAGCAACAGGCCGACGATGGGTGCCGTACACGAGAAGCTGACAAGAACCAGCGTTAGTGCCATGAGGAAGATGGAGATCCATCCAGTAGTGTTGCTTGCCTTGCTGTCAACCTTGTCTGCCCATGATGAGGGCAGGCGTATCTCGAACCACCCGAAAAACGACAGCGCAAAGACAATCATCAGCAAGCAGAGCAGGATGTTGAAGACGCTGTTGGTGGCAAGTCCGTTGAGCCAGTTGCCATGTCCCATAAGTGACACAGCAATACCAAGAGACAGGAAGATGGCAATGATGGAGAGTCCGTAGCCAATGGCATCACGGATGCCTCGCCTCCTGTTCTTTGATCGTTTCAGGAAGAAACTGACCGTCATAGGTATGATAGGCCACACACATGGTGTGCAGAGGGCAAGCAGTCCGCCAGCCAAGCCAAGGAGGAAGAGTGGCAAAGCCCCAGTAGAAGTCCCTCTCCCGATCTCCCCCGAGGGAGATGAGAAGTTGCTGTTGCTGCTTGAACCTATTGAGTCTGTAGGCTTACTATAGATACTGTCCTTATTATCGCTATCCTCGCTATTATCCATTCTCTTATCTTTCCCTGCATCCGTGTTTTCGAAGCTTCCACCTATATGCTTCTCCCCTTCGGGGGAGGTCGGCAGGGCGGCTTCCTTTGAGGTAGGACTGGTGGCTTTAGCTTGTTTTTGTCCTTCTCCCTTTGCCTCAAACTCTACGCTTCGGGGTGGCATACACATGGTGGCATTGCATGACGCATATCGCAGGTATCCCTTGATGCGATAGCTGCTACCAGTGATACGAAAGCGCTGTGAGAAGGTTGCCGTTCTCTCAAAGAAGCGTAGTTTAATGCCGAAGACATCGCTGTACTCCTCTTTCTCCTGACCTTTTGAATGTAGACTGCCTATCGCCTGCGCTCCGTCACATTGTTCAATGGTGAGCGTCGTGGGTATGGGTCCGCCTGATGGTAGATTTGTCGAGAAGACGTGCCATCCGTTCTCTATGGCAGCGGTGAAGGATATCTCTATCTCGTCATTGGCAGTACGTTTCTCTTTGGTGGAGAAACTGACAGGTGAGGTCTGCGCTGATGACCCTATCACGATAGCCGTCAGCATTACTAACGAGAGGAATACTTTTCTTAACATACCTAATATTTAGATGCTTGTTGAGATTGCAAAAATAGGAAAATATACTACAACCGACAACTTTTCTTGCTCAAAAATTTGCAAAGAAGAAAACTTTGCCTACCTTTGCACAGGAAATAACAAAAACAGAGAGTATTGAGGAGAATACGGAATTCTGACACTGAAGAATGTCGGAATTCTTTCTTTTTTGCTCTCAAAAAAATAATTAAGCATAAAAATTAGGATTATGGCATACATGTCAAGAGAAGGCTACGACAAGCTGGTAGCCGAATTACAGAGACTGGAGGCAGTAGAACGCCCGAAGGCTTCAGCTGCCATAGCAGAGGCTCGCGACAAGGGTGACCTGAGCGAGAACTCAGAGTATGATGCTGCTAAGGAGGCACAGGCTCACCTGGAAGCAAAGATTGCACAAATGAAGCTGACCATCGCCGAGGCAAAGATAGTGGATACTTCACGCCTTAGCGCTGATGCCGTACAGATAATGTCAAAGGTGGAAATGACAAATATGGGCAATCAGCAGAAAATGACTTATACCATTGTCAGCGAGACCGAGGCAAACCTGCGTGAGGGAAAGATATCTATCAAGACTCCTATCGCACAGGGACTGCTCAACAAGAAGGTGGGCGACGTGGCAGAGATAAAGATTCCCGCAGGAACATTGAAACTGCGCATTGACAAAATCAGTATCGAGTTATAATTATGAGTATATTTAGTAAGATCGCTGCAGGCGAAATCCCAAGCTATAAGTGCGCCGAGGACGACAGGTTCTATGCGTTTCTCGACATTAATCCCCTTGTCAAGGGCCATACTCTGGTGATTCCTCGCAAGGAAGTAGACTATATCTTCGACATGGACGACGACGAGCTGGCAGCCTTCCAGGTGTTTGCCAAGAAGGTGGCTGTGGCACTGAAGAAAGCTTTCCCTTGTAAGAAGGTGGCACAGGTGGTGCTGGGCCTTGAGGTGCCCCATGCACATATCCACCTCATTCCGATGAACAGTGAGGCAGATGTTGACTTCCGTAAGGAGAAGCTACAACTCGCCGAGGATGAGTTCAAGGCTATTGCCGCAAAGATATTTGGTGAGTTCGAGAAACTCTAAAAACCAAAAACTAAAAACTAAAAACTAAAAACTAAATACGGTGACGACTACACAAAGTCGTCACCGTATTTTAGTTTCACCTCATTGATATACTTACGTATGCGTGCCGAAGAGTCTTCCTTCTTACATATCAGTAGCACATTGTTATGCTCGGCAATGATATATCCTTCAAGGCCGTTCACTATCGCAAGGTGGTCGTGAGGAACTTTTATAATGTTATTCTTCGCCTCATCTACTATCACCTTCGAGTCTATAATCACGTTATCTTCGTCTGACCGGCTCATTCCCTCGTATGTCGAATGCCATGTTCCGAGGTCAGCCCATCCGAAATCACATAGCTTCACATATACCTTGTCCGACTTCTCCAGTATGCCATAGTCTATTGACAGGTTGGGATAACGTGCGAAGTTAAGTTTCATATATGCCTTTTCAGCCTCTAACACCTCATGGCTCTCATATACTCCTTTCTTACTTTTATTGAATGGAAGTCGGTATTCTATGCGTGTGTTCAGAAGATTGAATATCACTTTAGGCAGGATTTGTCGTAGCAGCGATACCATATAGTCGACGTTGAATAGTAGAATGCCTGTGTTCCAAAGGAATTCACCGCTGTCGATAAACATCTGTGCAAAGTTTCTGTCGGGCTTTTCGGTAAAGGACTGTACCTTATACAGGTCGCTCACCTCCGTCTCGTCGCTCATCTGTATGTATCCATAGCCAGGCTCTGGTCGGGTGGGGCGTACTCCCATTATCAGTATTCCCTCATGCTGATCAACAAAATCCATACCCTCAAGAATGTTCTGTTCGAAGTTCTCCTCCTTAAAGACAGCCTGGTCAGATGGAGTCACGATGATGTTAGCTTCGGGACAAAGATACTGAGCGCGATGGCATGCCCACGCCACACTCGGGGCAGTATTGCGATGGATGGGTTCTACCAGGATATTTTCCTCACGCAGATTAGGTAGCTGTTCCTTTACGAAATGCTCATATTGCACATTGGTGCTCACCAGAATATTTTCCTCGGGAAAGACTTTCAACATACGGTCGTACGTCTGTTGCAACTGGGTGCGTCCTGTACCGAAGAAATCTATAAACTGTTTGGGGCGTTCTTCCCTGCTACAGGGCCAGAGCCTCCGTCCTTTTCCCCCAGCAAGTATTACACAATAGTTTTTCGATAGTTTTGTGTTATCTGTCATGGTTAGTCGATTCATTTATTCGTTAGTTGTATTGTTCTTTCTTTGTTAGTAGTAAAGTTACGCTACGAAGATACATATTATCCGCCTTACATGCAAATGTTTTATAGTTTTTTCTATAAAATATTTGTCATTTCAGAATTTTAGTGTATCTTTGCAGCCGCTAAACGACCGAATAGGTCACCATATAGCATAGGCCCAGATGGCGGAATCGGTAGACGCGCTGGTCTCAAACACCAGTGGGGCAACCCGTGCCGGTTCGACCCCGGCTCTGGGTACAGGGCTAAGTAATGAAGTGTATTGACTATCAATTAGTTTCAATACACTTCTTTTTTTTGTGCAACATTAGAGCTTTTCTTCCTCTGCTGCCATCATTGGCTCTTCCTCCGGAATCTCATACTTCTTGAAACAATGGTCTTGAAGGAAAATCCCGTTGAGAGTAAACGTCAATGATTCCAAAGTCTTTTCCCGCACCTTCGGCTTCAGTTCACATTCCCAAATGGTGATGGAGTGCCACCCCATCGAAGCAAGCCGACGCTGCACTTCAACGTCACGCTCCTGATTCCTCTTTATCTTTGCCATCCAAAATGCAGTGTTGGTCTTCGGTATCGTATAGTATTGGCATCCTTCATGCCCATGCCAGAAGCAACCATTCACAAAGATACATGTTCTATACTTCCGCATCACAATGTCTGGCTTCCCTGGCAACCGTGGATGATTCAAGCGATAACGATACCCATGCCCCCATAAGTAGCGACGCACCACCATCTCCGGCTTCGTGTCCTTGCCGTGGATGGCTGCCATGTTAGCGTGTCTTTGCTGGGATGTGAGAATATCGCTCATATCTTGTCTATAACCGCTTGTTCACTGCAAAGCTTGAAAAATTCTTCACGTGTCTTGCATACACCACGGAAAGCCCACTTCGCCATACCAAACTTAGCAGGTTGTTTTAAAACCTGCCATTCAGCCACGTCAAATCTAATACGAATGGGATATATCTTATTGTCCACATGGGCAAGATTGGCTTTTACCACTTTATAATAGCCCTTGATGTGACCACCTGGGATGATGGGTGCAATGTAGCGGACAGACTGAATGTCCTTTGTTTCTTCCATGCCCTTGCGTCCCATAATGATTGTTGATGCACGTCCTTCCAATACGGCATCCACATCTTTGTTCACTTCCTCATCCAAAGTGAGAATCATATAAACAGAATCCTTTGGCTCATCATGGGTATAATACAGTCCCTTTTGCGGAATGCTATCGTCAAGGATTTCAGTAGATGTCTTTCCTATCAGCGATTCAATGAACTGTACAAGCAGTTCTCTATTATCTATGTCTTTCGGTCGCAAAGGGAATGCACCGATATTGACCTGCTCGATGGTTTTGTAAAAGTTAGCCACCTGCACATCAGCCGGTTCGCCATCACCAGGAAACAAGATATATCCGCCTATCACCTCTTTCTTCAAGGCAGCATCACCCTCTTTGTTGTCTTTATAGTATATGGCATCACGATAACGATGCATCTGGTTGATGGCATCATCAGGTGGTGAGTCCACTCCATTCACCTTACCGTCTATCCTGTATTTGGCATCAAACAGATAAGTCATCTTCATGCCTTTTTGAACATCATCCTTCGATAATTGGAGTACGATGTCCGGTTTTTGAGGAACAGTAGGAACGACTAGGTTCTTGATGCCCGTTCTGTCATTCTCCCATGTCGTATGTTTTGGATTATAAACCAGTTCAGCCAGTTCCACTCCATTTTTCCTGAAAAGAATCCGTGAGTGTTCACCCTTACCCAGTTCCCAAGTAAACACACCATTCATTTCCATGCGGTTGCGATGCTCCACATCCTCGGGAGTAATACCCAACTGCTCCCTCACAATATGGCTCACCTCGATAAAGCACCATATCTCATAGAGCGTGGCAATATCCTTAGACTGCAATCGATAGACACCATCTTTCAGGGAATAGGCACGGCGCAGCAAGTTCCATGTCCGATACACCTGACTATATCCCGATGCCCGTTGGAGCACCAGACTCTCCTGATTCAGTCCCTTGAATCTCCCCACCGTGCGGAAGAAAGGATTTCGCTGCAGATGCTTCAATGTATCCAACATTTTCTGCATCTTTTCTTTCTCTATCTCCGCAACGCCATTGAGTGCCTCAATACGCTTTTTCAGCGATTCATATTTCTCCAGAATCTGTCCAAGCGCATATTTCAGGAAGCGGTTTTCCTGCGTATCATTCGACTGGACATGTTCTTCAACCCGATACAGGTGTGCAGGCTCTTTTCTGTGCTCTGCCAACTCATTCTCGATATTGGCAGGCACACGCTTCAATATGTCAGCTCTTAGAAACACCTCATAACCACGAAGACGCCGACGAGGACGTTCTATGATGCTCTTACATGCCTTAACGAAACGTTCTTGTTCTTTTGCAAACACATTCCACCATATCAGTTCCGGAGTGTCACCTTTCTCATCCGGCGTGAAGCCATGGAAGGTACGTCTCAGATAGTCAAACGAGAGCATTCGGTACTCCTGCTCAATGTCCTCTATAATCTTCTTCCAGTGCTCATGATAATTCAGTTTCGTGCTCAGCACCTCATAGCCAAAAGTGAACCGTTTGCTTTCTGTTCCCGTCTGATAGACAATGTTCAGTTCGCTCTTGCCAATATCATTACCATAGTTGATAAAGCCTGCCAACGTGTGCCCCCTGAACGTAAACCGCTCGTTGTCGCTTTGCAGCATAGAACCGAATTGAGCCTTCGCCACGGGTTTCTTGAAATCCACCCAAACCGGGTATTCCGCATTATCAAAGAACACGGCAGGAGCCTTCTCACCTTTTGCAATCGGTTCTCCATTCCGTTCTACCGACACAACACCCTCCGACCAAGTGTAAGTGGAAAGCAGATCCTTTTCTCCCACATTACTCTTCGCCTTATTCCAGATGTCGTCGAACTTCGTACAGTCAACAAACATCGTGAAATCCTCGTGTTGTATGGTCAGTAAGTCCATCCTTTGCCTATTCTTTTTTTTACCCAACCATCTACGATTTACCCAACCGTTTTAGGTTGCGGAAACCAATAGAACTTGCCATGAGCCACCCCTTGTTTTTCCATTCCGTTGCAGATATCCCTTTTCTTGCAGGTTCTTCAACTGCTTTTGTATGGCGTTTTCGCTTATGCCTAATTGTTTAGCCAACTCCACTATGGTTACTTTCGGGTTCTCCACCATCTTCTTTAGGATATTGATGGTAGTTTCGTTTTTGAATGTCACCATCTCTCCGTCATGCCACCACACTGAGTCTGCTTTCTCATTTAAAAAGATCATATTATCTTGCAGAGTCTTCTCCATTTGCTGGCTAATATAAGCTACAAAATCCCTCGCCTCTTCCAAACTGGCCTGAGCGCCATCCGACGGAATCGGGCCAACCATTTTGTCAACCTTTCCTAAAGCATCAAGATATAGTTTTTTGCCTTTACTGCGAATGACAATCATTGGATAGTCATGTTTCAGAAAGATGTAGTTCATCAGCAAACGGGCGATACGCCCGTTTCCATCTTCAAACGGGTGAATACGGATATACCGATAATGGAACAGAGCGGCTAATTCTACTGGAGTCATCAGTTTTCTTGCCTCAGCATCGTTATACCAGGCAATCAAATCAGCCATTAGGGCTGGCGTCTCCTCAGGCGAGGCATATTCAAAGCGCTCACCTGATGGGGTAATAACAGAATTTGGGCGCGTCTTGTAGCAGCCAGCATGTACCACATAACTTGTGTTCACCCCACCAGGCAATTGTCTATAAACAGTATAATCTTCCCGTAACATCGTTTGATGAAGAGAGCGGATAAAAAATTCTGTCAAAGGCTTTTCTTTGTTTTTTGCCTCCTCTTGCATCATTCTCAGGCAGACATTATGCGCTTTCATCTCTTCGAGGTCCTTCATGTTGGCATTGCCAACAACACGACCAAACATCAAAAGCAACTCCGTCTGCCCATACGTCAAGGTGTTGCCCTCAATATGATTGCTGTTGTAGTTAAACTCCAGCATGAACTTTCTGTTCAGCCGTTGCAGATATTCCTCCTTTATCGGCTGAAGACTCTGCCACTCTTGATATAGTTCTTCTATCTTTCCCATACGCATTCTTGTTTTTTAACTCCAGAAACTGGTGTAACCACTTTTAAGGCGGCCTTCCATTTCCTTCAACTTTGCCAATGAGACAGAATAGACTTTCTCGCCGTCATTCTTCTTTTCAGAATATTCTTTACCAGAAATATCTTTCAGCTGCTCGCTGACTGTCTTTCCAAGTTCTTCCAGCAAATTGCCAATCTTGTCGGAATCACCCTCAATGCGAGATAGTATCTTCATACTCGTTATCTCGTCCAGTGCACGTGCAATCACCTCCTGTTGTGGAATCTCCTTACCGTCTTTATCCTTATTGTAAGGCAGATTGTTCACCACATACAACAGGAATTCATTTCTTGTACGATAAGCCACCTTGAAAGGAGTTCCTTCCAAATTAAGGTTGAAAGCCTGCAAATATTTCAAAACCGTATCGCATACCTCTTTATTCTCACGATAGACGTCAACGCCCTCCACAGCCGTTCCAACCAGATTGCCTGCCTCCAGTTTGCCAATCTTCTCATGCCTATCATCCAGTCCGCCATACAAGTCCACCTCGTTCATTTCAATCGTCATAGCGCGGTCAAGCACCTTGCGGGAGAACGAGAACGTCGTCTCGTCCATATTCACGGTGCCAACCACGATGAGGTTCTGAGGAATAGCAATGCCGTCTTTATTGAAACGTGCTCTCACTTCATCATCACTCGTCAGTTGAGCCGTCAGGTCGAAGTACCATTGCTCATCGCTCTTCAATATAGGGTCTGTCGAAATATTTCCATTTTCATCTGCCTTACGACTTTCTATTACACTCAAATATTCTGCGAAATATTGCTCAACAGGTGCAAGATTCATTTCGTCAAGACAGAGAAAATATGGTGTTTCGGGATTTTCCCATGCCTTAGCAACAAATCTAAGGAAATCACCAGCCACAAACACCACGCCATTACCATCCTTGTCTGCACCGATGCGACTGACATAACCGATTAATTCCGAAGAATCGTGCCAGTTGGGCTTTACCTGCACCATCTCAAAGTTCTTGGGTTTCTGTGCCTTAAAGTCTGTGCTGCCTACATCCCAACATGCACGTGCCAACTCTCTTACTATACGGCTTTTGCCCGTTCCTGATATACCTGCAAGTAGCAAAAAGGGTTTTGATTTTATTGCTGTAATAAAACTGCGGTACTTAGGATTAATTGTTGTAGGCACTTTAGGGGTAGAAGGTTTGACACCTTTGAGAAGTTTGTTGATTTCATCAACATCTCTTTTAATGTTTGAATCATATACACCCATAACTATAAACTAATTTGAGAATAAAACAAATCGGCTTCATCAGATAACTTGGATTCCAAAGAAGAAACCTTATAAATTAAGCCACACTCTTCAAGGTAGCTCCTTAAATACGAGTAGCATGTGTTTGGGAGGACATCTCCATCTTCATTTACGAACTCAATTAAGTCAATTTTATTTTTATTTTTTTTGATGTCAGAAATGGCATCACCCAGAGTTCTTCCTGTTTCGAGGCAATGCAAGGTATAAAGGAACTCGTTCCAATTAATAAGGCGGAATTCTTTTAAGAGTTTTAGGGCTATCCACATGTTATGATTCTTACATTCTGGATCATTATACATATTGATAAGACCTTTTATCTGGGCATTACGCTTTATACTTGCCAATCTTGAAATAATTTCTTCCTTATGTGGAGTGTCTTCCGTAACATTGTCAAGAGCACGACATGCTAATACAAATTGTGTTCCCAATTCAGTAAAACATTTATTTGCAGCAAAATCGCCATCATAGTCAACGAAATCTATCTTCTTCAGAAGAGGGAAGAAAGTTCTAATAGCACTTTTGGCTTTGGTCTTGCCAAACAACTTCTTTGTGTCAGCTTCTTCTTGAATGCCAACATAAGATATAACTGTACTTCCCAACGCTTCAAGCATTTCATAAACTTGAACCATTTGGGAACATCGTGTTGGTGAAAGGCTGCTTCCATCAACTCCCTTGTAACTTTCAACGGATAGACTAAGTTTCATGATAGCATTTCTTTTATTTTGTCTGCAATTATTTTAGCTAGCATAGGCGGTACTGCATTGCCAACCTGTTTGTATTGGCTTCCTCTTGTACCCACAATTTCAAAGCTATCTGGAAATGACTGAATTCTTGCCGATTCTCTCACAGTTGGGATTCTCGGCTCAGCATAATGGAAATAGTTTCTATGACCTGTATCAATTGTATTGGAAGGCTTGAAAGTTCCCATTCTTTCAAATGCTTTATTATATTTTCGTACTTGCCAAATTTCTTCCGGCAGGTCGCGGATGTTACCTCCGTCAGGAACTTGGCTTATAATTGAAATTGTTTGTTCTGAATGGTTTGTATAATCTTGATTCAAAGGTTTGCTCACCCCACCACGCATCTTTTTTTGAAAATCATTTTGGGGCGCACTCCCATAATGCTCAGAAGTAGCTCCTTCCAAGTCACTTATACCATCTTTTGCAGTAAGTTTATATTCAAATGGTTCTGGGAATTCAAACTTTTTGTTTTTGATTCCCACATAAAAAACCCTGTATCTATTCTGCGGAATGCCGTAGTCTGCCGCATTAAGGAGTTGATAATTAATAGTATACCCCAATCCTTTAGGGCCAAACCGTTCGATTAGATCCTTAACGAAAGCCCCTTTGTTAAGGGTCAGCATTCCCTTGACGTTTTCGATAACGAAAAAGTCTGGAGAAGCCAATTTTACGGCTTTATAGAATTCAAGGTACATTTTATTTCTTGGGTCATCAACGTCGCGTCTACCAACGGTACTGAACCCCTGGCATGGAGGACCACCGATAATACCAGTTATATGTTCTCTCTGTATCAACTTAGGCAACTCCTTGTCATTAAAGTCTTCAACAGTTTCAACCTTTGCGATTTTGTCTTTTCGATTGTGGTTGTATGTTACGACGGCATCCTTCCACATATCAACTGCAGAAACGACCTCAAACCCAGCTTGTTCAAAGCCCAAGCTCAGTCCGCCTATGCCGCAAAATAAATCAATTATCTTCATTTTTTAAAATCTTCATTATGGCATCTGCGATTGCTTTGGCGAGTAGTGGCGGAACTGCATTTCCTACTTGACGATACTTGCTTCCTCTTGGTCCTTGAAACTCAAAACTATCAGGGAACGATTGCAATCTTGCAGATTCTCGGATTGTTGGGATTCGGTGAAATACTGGGTGAAAATAGTTGCTATGAGCATTACCTGTATCTATAGTACAAGACTGCGTATTGGGGTCTAGTCTCTTATATGCAGACGAATGTCTGTTTTGGCGATTAGTAGGCCAAAGCTCAGCTGGTACATCTTGCCAATTCCCTCCTTGTGGGACATGCTTTATTCTATCCTGTACTTTTTGCGCAGGATAGACTATATCCTGATCAAGAATAGTATTATCCTTCGTACGCAAGAACTTACGAAGTGGCGTATCAGCTGGAGTTGAAATTATTTTTTTCCCATCGGCACTTTGTTCAAAGCAATATAATTCGCCAATAGCATCTTCTACTGTGGTTTTTTCCTGCTTAGTCAATTTGGAGAAATCGAAGGTAATATCTTTATAATCCTTTCTTATTCCAACAATGATTGCCCTCTTACGATTTTGTGGAACGCCATAGTCGGATGCGTCAAGTATCTTATAAGTTATATTGTATTCTTCTGCTCCAAGAATCTCCTGAATACGATTGATGGCATATCCATTATCTCTTGTCAAAAGACCACGGACATTTTCAATCATAATAATCTTTGGATGTATCTGTTGAACAAATCGGATATACTCAAAAAACAATTTGTTCCTTGGGTCTTCTGCTTCCTTCTGCCATCTATTCGCAGAAGAAAATCCCTGACATGGGGGGCCACCTACAATTACATCTACGTCACTATATTCTTCAGCAATTTGCTCGTTGCTAAAGGTCGTGATATCAATATTATGAACCTTGGCACTTTTGAAATTGTGCTGAAAGGTTATTGTAGCATATTCGTTGAAGTCAATACCTCCTGCTATGTCAAAGCCGGCAAGGGCATACCCTTCACTTATGCCTCCACATCCACAGAATAGATCTAATACTTTATATGTTTTCTTTTTTGTCATTTTATTTACGAGTTATTCACTTACTACTTTATAGTCACCCACGAGGTGTAATGGAATTACCAACTAACTCAATAAGAGCAACCTTATAGCAGATTAAGCAAATCAACGTGTTATTGTAACAATTTGGCAAAAATTTCCGAATACTTCAAGATGTTTTTCCTTATTCCCTTAATATCTTCATCATTAAAAGTTTTATCTCCTTTTCTTGTAATCAGAATTTCTTTCCCATCTTCTGTTTTACTTGCACAATGTGCCAGTTCATTCCTTATTTCAACAATCTCTGCTTTATAATCTTCAAAGAAATTTGCACGAAATGGAGCATATAACTCCTTCGGTACAATATAGTTTACAGCTTTTGCCATTTGGGCCGCTTCCATTAATGGAATGATGTCTTGTATTTCCATATCCTTCCATTTATGATAACAAACCTTTTCTTTCTTTCCACATCCCTCAAGATTCTTTTTTATTTTTTTTTCGTTTTTCTTTGTGATATGATCATGGAACGTCTTTTTCAACTCTTCAGTCACATTTTGGATGTAATATTTTCTTAATACATCTTCCATTTTTTCGTCCAATTCGCTTACTTCCGCCATTACTAGGCCACGCAAATTAGCTAAATCCTGAACCTTTTTTAAGGTAGAATCAATAACTGCTTTAACTTTTTTTACAAACGATGTTTCGGTAGTACGACCACTGTAATATACGCCCTCAAGTTCTTTTTCTTTCCCTTTTTCTCTCAATTCGTCTATTCCCATTGAAGAATAGAAGACAACATCTGTATATGATCCCAGCTCTCGAATCTTTGAAATGAGTTCAGCACCGTTTGGCTGATCAGCAAGATTTAAATCCATAAGAATTAAATCATAATCATTATAATCAATATTCTTTTCTTCTTTGCTAATTAGTTTCATATCATAGGTGAATCCCAAGTCTTCAAGATACTCTTGGATTTGGTCTTCAATACTATCCACCCAGTCTTGTTCATTCTCTATCCATAGAATTTTATATTTCAGTTTCATGACGTTTAGAATTTTATGATAATTTTAAAACCTTTGCTATTATTGGTATTATCAACAACAATAGTTCCTTTCAACACATTTCTTACAAATAAGGAGACATTGTAAAGACCCAATCCAGACCCATTTGTTGTTGTTATTCCTTTTTCAAAGACACTATTAGGATCTGCAACTTTATAGGAAAGGCCATCACCATCATCAGAAATGGTCATATACATAGCATCCTTCTTGTTCTCGAAAATAATATCGAAATGTTGTGCATTGAATTTTGATGTATTTGAAACTAGATTGTCTATGAATATACTTGCTTCTATTGGTGCAAATTCCAATGTCTTAGAACACGAATTTGTTACACAACGTAATGTTAAGTCACCATAGAATTCTGGTAGCACATTATTTACGTACTCGCTTATATAACTGACTATATCCGCTTTAATGACATCTGCATCAATACTATAGTTCGCCTTAGTGGCAAACTGTGCTATTGAAGTGATCTTGTCATTCGCCCTTGAAATTCGTTCTGTCAATTTAATAGTCTCGTCTGCCGTCAGTTTCCCTTGGCTTGTTTTTTTCAATATCTGACCAATAGTATTATGTATTGTTGCAGCATGAATACGAATATCATGATGATATTTTAGTATACGGTCAGTGTCAAGAGTCCCAACGGAAAGCAAAAACAAATTTTGTTTTGTTTTCTGCTCTAACTCTTTCTCTACTTTCTCACGTTTATTCTTTTCCTCTTGCAATTTACGTTCCGTTTCAGCTTTCGCCTTACGCTCCTCTTCTGCTTTCCGCTCAGCCTCTTCTTTTTCACGCTTCATATCATTCAGGTGTTTTTCAAACTCCTGAATCTTCCCTAGTAAGAATGTGTCATTGGTCTTTTCCGCTAATTTGCGGACGTCATCAAGTATTTGTGCCTGAATTACCTCTGTCTCTGAAGGATTGGCAACGATGTTTGCCAACTCTTCATTAAATTGTAAAACGGTAATCGACTTGTCATTAACAAGAGATTTTATAAGTTGCATAAAATCAACCTTGCTGCCTATGTTCGAATATAAATGTTTTGCGGAATCAGAATCCTTATCGCCTTCAAGTTGTTTCCGCGCTTCTAAAGCCAAATTTTGACTTGTAAAATATTCTCTTCTAATAAAGCCCTCACCCCACAATACGCCTACCACGTAGCGTTCTAATCGTCTGTGGATGAGTGTAAAATAACCCATTAACTGCTGAGAAGCTTCCGTTTTTATCAGACCTCCATCACGACTAGACACTTCCTTGATTAAGTCTGTGTTATCCGTTTCGACATCAACACGACCAAATAAATCACGAGTACCAAGGAAACGGTTATAGCCTTGCTGCTGACGTTGGTTTAATCCCCAACTATCATCATTCCATTCACCATAAGGTAATATACGGAAGCCATTTCGAAATAAAAAAATATTTCCATAGCTCACTGGTTGTACCCCCATCATCCTAGTGAACGAAGACTTAGCTGCATGATTCAAAAAGAAAAGACTTATTGACGCTGATTCTAAAGATTGGAACTCACTATTGGCTTCTTCAATCTCATACATCACAATTCCCCTATCAATCAATGTAGTGTGAATCAATCCTCTCTGAATACGGCTTTCAATTTGTGTTGTTTTAAGCTTCAGAACGTCAGCAATGGAGTTCCCGATAATCCCATTTACTATGTCATGAGAAGATTTTGCTTTTTCATCTTCTTCCTTCATCTTGGGAGCAATAATTTCTATCTGGAAATCATCATCTGTTCCAGAGAAGGGATTTATCATTTTCTCCAAAGACTTTCTTAATCGCTTGATATCTTCATGTGACCATGAAAGATGAAGGTCTGAAAACTCCAATATCGTTCCCGTAGCAGAAGACATGGGGAAATTAGGGATTGTATCTAATGTCTCATGCGGAATATCTATTGTGTCAAATTCTGTCTGTTTGCTAAGTTCAAATGAACTCCAATCTACATGAAGAACATTTGTTTTGTTTTCCTCTGCACTTCGAGTTGTTAAAACAAGATTCTTAGCCAATCGATCACATGACATTCTGCCGATACCTTTTGCTCCTGCATAATGTCGTTTGAACTTGCTTCGA
Organism: uncultured Prevotella sp.; assembly: GCA_900316295.1. Taxonomy (GTDB): domain Bacteria; phylum Bacteroidota; class Bacteroidia; order Bacteroidales; family Bacteroidaceae; genus Prevotella. The sequence goes on along the minus strand of ONCJ01000004.1, from coordinate 14,322 downwards.
TAAGATTTGTCTTCTGTCCCATCACTTTTTGCAGAATATGCAACGAAAAGCCATTTGTTGACAAGGTCGTTTTTTGACATGCCTTTACCATTATCGGCAATTGCCAAGTAATCATCATCGAAGGTAATTTCCACTTTTGATGCATGTGCATCATACGAGTTCTTGACCAACTCCAATATGGCAATGTCAGGACTTGTAATCAAATCCCTACCAAGAATATTTTTCAATTCTGCACTGACTCTGAACTGTAAATTATCCTTCATTATGCAACATCAGTTTAAGTACATTACCTGCTTGTTCCGCGAATAATGGCGGAATAGCATTGCCTACTTGTGAATAACGAGGAACTTCTATCTTTCGCATCTTCCCACCAGTGGTATATTTCTTTTGTATCTCATACCAATCTGGGAAAGATTGGATACGAGCACATTCACGAACGGTCATAATCCGAGGCTCAGAATAGTGCAAATAGTCATCTGGCTGTCCGGTAATAGTTGGCGAAACAGCGTTTGGGTCTAAAACTGTTATACCCCGTTGATTAATCCCCCATCCCTCACGGGCTTTGCCGTCAATACGTTTACCTCGTTCTGGATATTCAGCCAATAGACGTTTATAACAACTCAGCTTGTCTGCAGTATGATGAGCAAAACTATGGCTATTAGGAACATCATGGGCCTCTGGATAATCCCCACGCATCAATTTCTCATACGCTGTTAATTCTCCTTTTCCATATTTTCCAGAGTTAAATCCTTTGCGGTCAGGTGTTGGCAATTCCCCATTACTACGGAGCAAATCGGATATAGCCTCTTGCAAGGTGACAGTAGTACTAAGTCCCCGTTCTGCTAAAAATGCATCACGATTTTCTTTAAGTAATTGTTCGAATATATCTGGCGAGCACAAACCTTCTTTAACGCCAACGAGTATGAAACGCTTACGTCGTTGGGGTACGCCATACTCTGAGAAATCAATCACATGAGGTTTGACCGCATATCCTAATCCCTCAAGTGCATTAATAACAATCTGCGAATAAGGCTCAGTGAAACCTTTGACATTTTCAAAGAGAATCATCTTGGGCTGCACCAATTTAATGAACTTTATATATGAAAACACCAATTGGTTGCGAACGTCATCCTTTACCCGTTTGCCTGCCATCGAAAATCCTTGACACGGCGGTCCTCCCGCAACCAAATCCACCTTACCTTGTAAGGCTTCAAGCTGCTTAGAATAGTTCTTCAATATCTCATTTATATCGTGGTTGGTTTGTGGCAACCACTTTGGCCAATCGAAGTGCTTTTTATTTTCTATCAGATTATGTTTCAGCGTTTCAAAGGCAAAAGCATTCTTTTCAATGGCAAACAAGCCGTGCCACCCAGATAGATATAGTCCGAGCGATAAACCTCCTGCTCCTGCAAAGAGATCAATAACGGTATATTGCTTCACTTTGTCCATAATCACAAATATTTCATCAAAAATTCCTTCAACGGCTCCATATACTCTGCATCCAGATTCCAATGCTGGGTGTTTTTATAATTGCAATTGGCGTTCTTAATTTGTTTTTCTGACTTATTGTTTAATCCGTCCAACTTCTTGGAGTCACTTCAGTTCTATACATGTGCAAAGATAAACATAATTTGTTAAACTGCCCAAGTTGATGTTGAATAATATCTCGTTTTTAGCACTTTTTCGTTTTTTTGTTTCTTGTTTTGCTTCCCATCCTAATCCAAACGTTACTTTCTCTTTTCGCCAGTAAATGAATCAATGTTATAGGTTGAGTGCTGGCAGACTGTTGATGGCATCCTCTTTCAGCTTGTCAACGGCACGGGTGTATTTCTCGGTGTGCTTCAAACCGCTGTGGCCGAGTAGGCTGGCAACGGTCTTGATGTTGGCACCATTGTTGAGGATGTTCACGGCGAAGGAATGGCGAGCGCAATGCCAGTTGATGTGCTTGTCTATGCCGGCACGTTTCACCCACCGCTTGACGGACTTACAGCAGCTTTCGTATGATGGAAGGTTGAAAACGAGAGACTCCTTTGTCTCTCCTTCTTTTGGCCTGCCGACCCGGCTCTGGGTACTTAGAACACCTTGTGAATCATTGACTCACAAGGTGTTTCTTTTATGGAGATTGTCAAAAAGTTACCAATGGTAAACATATGACAGCCTTCTTGTAGTTACTTCATCTTGCCTATCAGCACAGGGCAATACTTACGAGCAAGCCACACGGGGCCTGAGAGTGCAATGACTACAGCCAATGCGATGAGGATATAGCTCAACATGTTGTTTGGAAAATAAGTACGTAGCGGCCAGCAGATGCTTTGGTGCATGGCAAAGATAAGTAGGGTGCCTTCCGAAACGAGCTGTATGTAGGCATTGCGAACCTGAAGGGTCTGGTAAATGAGCCATATCAGGCTGATACTGATGAAAGTAGCACCCGCATAGAACAGGGGCACTTTGCTCAACATGAGACGGAAGGGAATGACAGAGCCGTTGAGACTGACGAAATAAAAGCCAATAGCGAGACCTAAAGCGATGCATACATAGCGCAGCACCATAGGGAAACGGTCTAAGACCTGGTCCAACTTATATTGATGCATCAAGTTGCCAATGATAAAGAAAGGGAAGCATATCACAGCCTCGAAGATCTGAAAATAGTTCATTTCGGGCTTCATGGGAGCTGTGCCGTGGAACATCAGTACAAAGACTATGCAGAGTATTGCAAGGATATAATTACCTCTTTGCGGCAATGCGGCATAGACCATGCGCATGAAGAACAGCGAAAGTAGGAACCACAATGGGCGACATGCCATGGAAAGGTTCCACTGCATGCCAAGGAGCATGTCAAGAGGATAATTGGAAGTATATTCGCCCGTGAAGATGCTGTATACAAGCAGGTACACATTGTAAATCACATAGGGAATGAGGAGCGACTTGGTACTATTGACAGCCTCTGCACACACGGAGCGCTCCTTCTGTAAAAAGCCAGAAAGCATAAAGAAGAAAGGCATGTGGAATCCAAATATCCACTTGGAGAAGGGCATAAGGATATGACCGAACACAACTATCGTGATGGCTATGGTCTTGGCCCAATCCATCCAGTCCAAACGATTTGTTATAATTTTCTGCTTCATGATGAAATGATAACGCAAAAGTATACCAACTTTGCAGTGCACTGCAAAGGTACAAAATTTTCTCATTCTATGGAAAAAAGTAATAACTTTTTACCGCTATCCGTTATGTCCAAACATTTCTCTGTTTGCTACATATAAGTATTCTGAGAAATTGCGTAAACCCCTCACACGAATGCGATGTCTGTCAGTGGGCGATGGCTGCGTGAAGGGTTTGTTGATGATGTAAAAACGTTGTGTATATGTCTCAGAACCTCAGGACCTTACTGTCTACTATGAAGTCTTTAAGGATGTACTTGTCTGATTTGATTACGTCGTATGTAATCTGTGATTTGACCTGATTGTTCTTGATGGTGATGTTGTTACATCTGGACGTGGGCATGTCGTCACGTTGTTCTGGTTTGTAGAACTGTGTCCAGGGGTGGATGAAGAGGAAGAATTTGCTCTGTCCTGTGATGTTTTCCACATTTATATACTCATAGTGTTGTGGCGTGTCAGGTCGCATCTTTAGCCACAATACACGGTCGGCATTCTCTGTATGACAGTTGCGCAGTATGATATTGCGGTCATGGAGTGATTCTGATCCGAGGGTGAGACATCCGTGGACGCGTCCGTATCGACAGTTTTGTATTAGTATGCGTTGGTTGTCGCCATTGTTTGGGTCTTTGTCTGCCCATGTGCCTTTGCCGCCTTTTAATACCACTGCGTCATCGTTGACGTGCATGTAGCAGCCATTGATGAGCACGTCGGTACATGCGTCGATGTCAATGGCATCTGACGATGGTGCTCCCACGCTTGGGTCGGGAGCCCAGATGTTCTCAGTAGGAGCGTAGATGTAGCAGTCCAGATAACGCACGTGCGTACATTTATATATATGGTTCGTCCAGAAGGGCGAGTTGACCAGACGTACATCTTGTATGGTGATGTTCTTACAGTTGGAGAGATATGTCAGTCTGGGACGTTGAGCGTCCTTGTTGGTGCATTGCGGGTTCCACTGACGCCGTATGCGGAACTCCTGCCAGTAGTATAGTCCGTTGCCGTCGATAGTGCCTTTGCCGCTAATAGTAAAGCCGTCGAGTCCGTCGCCATTGATGAGTGCGGGGAAGTATCTGCAGGTCTCGCCTTCAATGCGAGTGGTCGTTACGGGGAAGTCGGCAATCCTCTCGGAGCCTTTCAGCTTGCCTATGACGTGCAGGTGGGTGCCCTGCCTGAAATGTAGGGCACCGGTGAGGAATGTTCCTTTGGGTATGACAACGACACCACCGCCATGTTCAGCCACGAGATCTATCACTTGTTGAATGGCAGTGGTCTGTACTATGGTACTGTCGTTGAGTACGCCATAGTCGGTGATGGCATAATGCTGTCCGAGGTTTTGAGGGTTTACCTTCGTAGTGTCAGCAAACCACTGGTCCATCGGTGTTCCGTCGGGCCATAGTTCCTGTGCTGAGATGCTCATTGCCATCACCGTCAGCAATAGTGTCAGTTGTAGTCTCACCTCTCTCACTTAATCACGTATTTCTGTCCATTACTGCGACCATGCCTCTTACACAACTGCGCTCAGCAGAAGTAATCATAGCTTTTGAATTTCTTCTTTTATGTTCTTTGTGTGAGCGCAAGTTGTGTTCATGGCATGAGGTCGTCTCCTTCTCGCTTAGAAGTCGAGACGATAGAAGATGTTAGGCAGTGAGATGCCGCCCTTGTCGATACGCACCTGGCGTGTACCCAGGTCGAAACGCTGGAACATAGGAGTATCGGTACCAAGGATGTTCAGGCCCTCGAAGGCGATGGTGTGGCTCACACGCTTCTTGTTAATCTTGTAGCTCACGGTGAGGTCAATGATGCCTGTTGGCTTGAAGTGCTTGGTGAATGCCTCATTGTCTTTGTAAATAGGCTCGTCGTTGACGATACCAGCGTCGATGTTGGCATTCATCTGATCTACGTCGATAGGTGTATAGCGCAGACCGCCCTGGATGCTGTACTTAGCGCTGACGTTGAGCACGTTCTTGCCAATGATCCACTCCTTACCACCAAGGATCTTGAACATAAACCTTCGGTCGTACATCTGGTTGCGCCATACCTTGTCTACGCCTCTATACTGTGATCTGTAGAGTGAGATGTTGGTCTGTCCGAAGAATCCGTGACTCATATAGTGCTCCAGTGTGATGTCTGCTCCGTAGTTGCGGGTGTTACCCTTGTTCACCAGTGGCTCGTCAGTAAAGTTGAAGTAGCGGTTGGTCACACAGTATGTGCTGCCATCGATGCCCACTGGGGTGTTGAAGCCATACTGATAGTAAGCATTGGCACGCAGTGTCAGGTTGCTGTTGAATTTGTACATGTAGGTAGCCTGGAAGTGGTGAGCCTTGGTCAGACCGAGGTCTTTGTTAACCAGTTTGCCGTCATCGTCACGATAGAAATAAGCGTCGAGCTTCTCTACCATTGAGTGCAGACCGTAGCCCAGTGCGAAGCTGTTCTTCTCGTTTGGATCCCACTTCATGCTGACGCGAGGCTCCACAGAGTACTTCTTGGAGTAGAGGAAGTAGTTGGCTGAGATACCTGCCGTTGCACTCAGGTGGTCGTTGAACTTATAGAGGTTCTGCCAGAAAACACTTGCCAGACCTGTGTCGTCCTTCATGTTGGTGATATCCTTCATGGTCTCTACTGGGGCATAGAGTCTGTCGGCAGAGCGATAGACGAGGTTGAAGAAGCGGTGCGAATACTCACCACCAAACTGTGTGAGCCATTTGTCGTTCACCTGCTTAGACAGTTCGGTATTGAAGATGATGCGGTCTTCATTGATCTTCTGCTTGCTGAAGAGATACTTCTGCTCAGGCTCTTCGTACTCGAGTGGGTATATGAGCACATCGTTCTCGTCGCGTTTCAGTCCGTAGTAGTACTCATCGTCCTTGATGTGCTGCATGTTGTAGGCTAAAGTAGAACGCCATGTCCATTTGTTGCCTAAGAGGATCTTGTGAGACACACCAGCCAACAGCTGTGCCAACTTAGAGTCGTTGTCGGAAGCGTCGTAAGCTGAGTGAGTGTCTTTGATCTTCATGCGCTCATCCCAGTTGGTATCTAAGAATCCCAGTCCGAATACAGAGAACGTACCTGCGCGCTTGGTGGGGAAGTTCAGTTTCCAAGAGAAATCCTGGAAGGACATGTGGGAACCGTCGGTATCTACGAGACCCAGTTTGTCTACGAGTGATGTGAAACCGTAGCGGTAGTTCACGATGTAGCTGCTGTTGTGCTTACGTGAGATAGGACCTTCGAGGGTGAGCTCCTCTGACACGGTACCAATCTGGAGGATGTTCTCGTACTTGGTGTTGTTACCTGGACGCATCTTCACGTCGAAGACACCACTGAGGGCGTTGTTGTAGTTGGCATTGAAGGTTGAAGTGAAGAAGTCGCTGTTGCCAATGACGTTAGAGTTCAGCGCACTCACCAGACCGTAGCCGGCATTCCAGAGGTCGTTGAAATGGTTAGGCGTGAACACCTCTACGCCCTCTATGCGGTACTGCATACGCTCAGGAGCATTACCGTGGATGGACAGACCGCTACCGTCAGCCTCGCCAGATACACCGGCAAACGACATGACCAGACGTGCGGGGTCGTTATATCCACCTGCAAAACGGCTTGCCTCTTCCATAGAGAGCATCACACCACCTGTCAGGACTGTGGGGTTGACAGTCGCCTCTTTGTTCACACGTGGGCGAACTACCACTTCCTTCAATTCGGTGCTGTTCTCACGCAGAGTGATGTCGAGGACAACCTCCTTGGCACCAGAGATCAGGATTTCCTTAGTCACACTTGGCTCATAGCCGACGTAGTTGGCTTCAATGGTGTAACGTCCACCCTTACTCAGGTTAATCTGGTACTTTCCGTCAATGTCGGCTATGGCTGCCGCATTTTCCAGTTCAACAATTTTTACTGTTGCGCCGATCAGAGGTTCGCCTGTGATAGCATCTTTCACAGTTCCACGTAGGGTCTCAGCCTGCATACTTACCGCACCACAGAAAATAAGAGTGACGGTGACTAAAAAATTAGTAATTCTCTTCATAATTTGTTTAGTTGATATGTTATTTGATTATTCTTATTTATTCTTGGTTTCCGTTATGAAGCAAGCTACAAGCCCGTAGGTGATGGTGGGGCGTATCCATATCTCGGTGAGCATGTAGCTGGTATATTCATTGATGGGTTCCAGGTATATGTCATAGTTGTATAGTGCAGCGATGAGGATGTCGATGATGCAGATAGTCCACAGGTTGCGCTTGGTGTAACTGCGCCAGTTCTTGCGGGCATAGAAGAAGGTGAGCATGCAGAGCAACAATACTGACAATACGAGACAAATCAGATGTAGGGCGAAGTTTGCCAGTGGTGGTGGAAAGAGGATGTCGCGCAGCAACACCGTAATGCCGATGGACAGCGAGCACCAGTAGTTGAACTGCTGGGTGGTGATGCGGTAGTTGAAGAAATACATACCTATCATCACAATGCAGGCAATGTAGAATATGGTGAGTACCAACTCTGGCCATGCTTCTCTCAAGCCAAAGTGAAAAATGGCATATATCATGATACCAACGGAGAGTATGGCAGCGATAGAAGTAATAGCAATATCAAAAATTTTGGCGTTCTTCTTGAACCTTGTCTGCATAAATTTGTTTGCTTTAGTTAAGATTTGCAGACAAATTTAATAATTTTTCTCAAAATAGCATATATGTTTATGTGTTTTATTTGTGATTTTGCATATTTTGAAACAGTTTTTGCATATTTTGAAAGTGAGGCAGAGGTAATCTTTTCTTGCCTTTTTATGTGCAAAAGTTCAATTTTTAACGATTTAATCGAAGAATTAAGGCAAAAAGATGTGGAGAAGAACAGATATTCGTCTCTTACTTGTCAGAATTATGTGTCCATGCTGTCACGGTCTGCCCCATGAGTTGTTTGAAGGCAAGGCTGAAGGTACTATAGCTCAGGTAGCCGCTATCGTGAGCCAGCTCCTTGATGGTGAATGGACGCTGGGTATTGACAGCCTCGCGATAGAGATGGGTGAAATATTTGACGCGCAGCCCGTTGATATAGGCATTGTATGTAGTGTCCTGACGTGAGAAGTACTGGCTGAGATAGAGTCGGTTTGTACCGATAGTCTTGGCAAGCTGTTGCAGGGTCAGGTCGTGCTGTAAGTATAGTTTGGTATCTATACAGTGCAGTTGCAGCAGTGTGCCGATGTTGTCATATATAGATGGGTTGTCGGGGATATGGGGTTGTGGAGCGGAAAGGTAGCTTAGTGTCTCTACTCGCCATAGTAGATAGCATATCAGTACGATGTTGTTGATGTTGACGATATAGTTATATGCTGGTCCGCCGATGCCACTTACGTAGATACCGAACATCACAAGAATGATGGCAAAGACAATGAAGCTCTGCCATACTTCCTTATGCTCCAGGTCGGCATAGTTGTCGCGTAGCCAGCGACCGTATTCTCTCATCTGTAATACCATATATATTATCAGGCTGATGCATAATAATAATAGGTAAGCAAGAAACATTGTCTCAAGTTCTTCGCTATAGCTAACCATGCTATAAATTATCATGATGGCGAGGGGCGCAACCACTAAGAAGGCGGGCCACAATGGTCGTTTGCGGTCTTGCAGCATTGAGAGTAATACTATTATCGCCAATGGTAAGATGATAACGCAGTCGAGCAGTCCGCCGATGAGATATGCAGTCTGGATGGCTTCGGGTGTGGCAAGGAAGGCGATGGGCATATACCATATATGGCTCAGCGCCATGGATGCGAAGAAGATACCAGTCCATCGGCGTAGCCGTGGTGGTGTCTTGATATTGGGCGCAAAGGCATTACCCCTGCGGAATAGCAGGTAGCAGCTTGCAATGATAGCCGTAACCATCACTCCTGCGTATAGCATAAAGAATAGGATGCTGTCTGGTCTTTCTTGCTCGTACATGTTTTTTTATTTAAGTAGTTGAGGAATAAGTCGCTGAGGAGTAGGTAGTTGAGGAGTAAGTGGGCTTACATCTCGCCACCCTGGTTTTCGTATCCGCTGTTGTCGTTGCTGTTGTTGCGCTCGTCGTCCTGTTGGTCGTCAGGTCGGTTCGGGTCGTATCGCTTCTTTTGTTTCATGTTACCGAAGTTCCATGTCAGGGTGAGTGCAATCTTACGGCTGCCGCGCTTGTTCATCTGGTGGCGTGTGAATGTGTCACTACTCGTGAAGTTCTCCCATTTGCGACTGTTGAAGACGTCGCGGCAGTTGATGGATGCGGTGAGCTTCTTGTTGAAGAAGTTCTTCCTTATGCCGAAGTCCATACCGTAGCCTGCCTTGCTATAGCCCTGAGCCATTGCTCTGCGGCTGCGATAACGGCCGCTGGTCTGTATTGAGATGTCGTAGGGCAGGATGATGCTGGCAGTCACGCGGGCATTCCAGGAAAAGCTGTGGTTGCCGTTGCCGCTGATGGTCTGCATATTTCCGTTTGTTCCTGGCAGTTCGAAGCTGTAGCTGTCCAGATTATAGTAGTATGCATTGACGTTGCTTGTCAGGTCAAGTTTGCGGAACAACCGGTTCTTCACGGTCAGTTCCACTCCCGAGCTCTGGCTGCTTGCCACGTTCATGGGAGTCTGATACATCTGTCCGTCCTCACTACTCTGATAGTTGATGCGCTGTATCACTCCCGATGTGGGGCGGTAGTATGCGCTGACGAGCAGTGAGTGCTCTGTCCATGTGCGCAGGTAGTTCAGTGAGAACGAGTTAGAGTATTCGGGAGTCAACTCAGGATTGCCGAACGATATCATCGATGCATCGCGTGTGTTCTTGAATGAGTTCAGCTCTCCTCCCCAAGGTCGACGCAGTCGGCGGGTGTAGTTCAGCTGCAGTTGGTCGTTCTTAGTCAACTGGTATGACATGAAAACGCTTGGGAAGAGTTTGAAGTAGTTCTTCTTGAAAGGTGAAATCCGAGAGTCTTCGTTACCGTGCTCATGCTCCTGATACCAGTCGTGGCTCTCGGTGTTCACGTGCCAGTATTCACCACGCAGACCTGCCATGATGCCCAGTTTGCCGAAGTTGTATTGTAGTGTGGCATATCCCGCATGCAGGAACATGTTGTATATGAATCGGTTGTAGTAGTCGCGATCCTCCTGCTGGTCCCTTCCGTCCCAGTTGTTCGGGTCAACGAAGCTTTCCTGTGGTGTGTCCTCATGCGAGAAGTTTCCGTTATATCCTGCTTGCAGCTTCAGGCGTTCGGTGATAGGGTTCTCATAGTCGAGTTTCACCTCCCAGTTGCGGTTGTTGATGTGCATGGGACGATATTGGTATGATTCGTGGGGTGAGGGGAGTGGGGTGAGGGGTGAGAGGTCGTCCTCGTCGTCGATATATTCTATACGGTCCTGATACCAGTTGTCATTATCTGACTTCCACTTGTTAAAACTCACGATGAAATCGAGGAAATGAGCATCTGTGAAGTTATGCCGATAGGTCATCTCACCGTGCATCATGCGCATGCGGTCGCGGCTGGTGTTGCGACGCAGTTGTATGTATGTGTCCTCTGGTGCGCCGATGGTTCCATTATGGTATGGTGTAAGGCTCTCGTTATGTCCTCCGCCATACATCATCATACCGCTCAGTCCCAGGTCGTCCTTCTTAGTCAGGTGGAAGGTCAGTCCTGCTCGTGAGAAGAGGTGGTTGCCCTGTCTTTCGCTCTCGCTCTTATACCATTGGTACTGGTTAGTTTGCAGATACTGTTGTTCGCTCTCCGACTTACCTTTGTTCGTCCAGTGGCGGTAGCCCACGTTCAGGTAGGCATCTACCAATGAGCTGTTGTAGTTGATATTAAAACTTGTGTTGGCACCCTTCCTGGTGTCAGCGCCAGCCTGGATGGAACCGTAGTATCCCGCTTTGCGGTCTTTCTTCAGTACTATGTTGATGATACCCGCGGCACCCTCGGCAGAGAACTTAGCCGAGGGATTGTCTATCACCTCTATGCGCTCGATGCTCTCGGCAGGTAGCTGCTGTAGTATCTGCGCACGGTTGTCAGCGGTCAGTCCGCTCGCCTTACCGTTGATCCACACCTCCACGCTGGAGTTGCCTCGGAGTGACACGTTGCCGTCGTTGTCAACCTCCACTGACGGTATATTCTCCAGCACCTCGCTTGCCGACTGTCCGGCGTTGGCAATCTGTTGGCTGACGTCAAATGTCTTTCGGTCTACCTCCAGTTTCATCTCTGAGCGCTGTCCCACCACCGTCACCTCGTCCAGCGTCTTTGAGTCTTCCGCCAGGTAGAGGGCGTTGTATGTGCGGCTTCTGTTTTGTTCGTTGATGCTGAACTGGCGTTTTATGTCTTTATATCCTGTGAAAGAGACCGTTAGGGTATAGCTGCCGTTGGCAAGTTCGCTGATGCTGAACTTACCCTCTATGTCGGTTATGGCTCCCTTCAGTATCTTTGTCTGACCCTGATGGGACACAGTGACATTGATGAACTCTAATGGTTCACCAGTGTTTTTGTCAAAAACTTGTCCCTTAACTATTCCCTGTGCCATTGCTCCCATTGTGCACATCAGGGCAAGACACCATGCTAAAAATCGATTCATAACGTCTGCTTAGACGTATTACGTCTAAAAAGGTTTAAGCAAATGTAATGTTTTTTATCCTTTCCTCCAAAATTCCGGTACAAATAGAGAGCGGAGCCTCTTGTCATCTGATGAGGCTCCGCTTGCTGTCTATGTAGCTTATTCCCCCTTTAGGGGTAGTCAGAGTAGTCTCACCGGGAATCGAACCCGGATCTAATCTTTAGGAGAGACTTATTCTATCCATTGAACTATGAGACCATTTCACTTTTTCGGGTGCAAAGATAATAAATAATTCGTAATGCTTAATGCTTAATGCGTAAATTTTTATTTGCGTAATGCGCCCTTTTGCGACAAAAAACGTCGTTGATTCTACGTTTTGTCGTATAAAAGTATGGTTCGTCGCAAGTACTCTTCCAAAAACACCAGATATTTGTATGATGTATCCTTATAGAAGTACTACATTTGCAATGTCAAAAGAAACTCACCCCTCGAAAAGCGGGGACGTGAAACATCCGAAATTTAACAACAAAAAGAAAATTAGCTATGAAGACAAAGACTTTTATCAATCTGTTTATTATGAGTGTAATCACCTTTGGTGCGGCAATGACGCTCACTTCTTGCGATGATGCAGACGACGGTGAGAGCAAGGGCGACTGGGAACTGCGCAACACCATCAACGGTCCCCAGTGGTATGTGATCACAGTAAAGAATACCGGTGGTACATGGACAGGAGAAGGAGAACTGCCGTTCTGGTTCGAAGTGAAGTTCAGCGCCTCTAAGCATAATTTCAGTTCAAAGCTGTTCTATTACAAGGATGGTGAGGCAGACGAGAGCACTCGTGAGGAATATACCTCTGCCAACAATACCGCATACACCATAAAGAATGCACAGATTATAGAGGGTACTGTTGGCGGTAAGCCCTACTTCCGCATGACGCTCAAGGCGAAGGTAACGTCCGAGCTCCATTGCGACCTCTACTTCTATAACAGCAATAAGACCTATGAAGTAAAGATGTCGAGGTAATCCTCCCGACTATTATGTAAAAAAAGAGAGCGGAGCCATCATCTGATGAGGCTCCGCTCTATGTATGTATTCCCCTTTAGGGTGCTTGCTTAGGGGCTGGGCTTGCTTATTTGATCTGAGCGCCAGCTACGTTATACTTCTTACCGTTCTTCTCGATAACCACCTGCTTGCCGTCAACATACTTCTTCACAACATTTGCCTTTGCTGCGTCAGTTGCTACGGTGTTGATGCCAGTTGGGTCAGGGTCTGTTTGCTTTTCTGGAAGTTCAGCATTGATAGTTATTGCATAGAAGTAGAAACCATTACCTGTTGTTATGGTTACATCACCGTCTGAAGTCACTTTCAATTCCTTTTCCATCTCTAATGCTGTCATCTCGGTGCCTTCACCTTCTGTCTCAGCGTTTATTGTTGTAATGTCGGTGTTCGTTATTGTCAGTGCACGGGCAGATGTGCCGCCTCCCTTAATTCTCAAGCGAATAATATCGTTGGTTGCAAGGTCCTCTATCTTGATGATGTTAGCAGAACCATTGATATACAACGATGGATTTTCGGTATAGAATCTAATGCGGCCAGCTTCCAAACCAGTGTTGTTGTTCCTTGTGAACAGCAACCCCTTAGTATAATCAAGAGTTGCGCCATTTGCCTTAAGTTCAGTGAAGACGTTCCTTGTTGTAAGTGTAGCCTTGTTATTCCAGTTTTTAGCGGCATCGTCGTATTGCCAGTTGGTGTCATCTGCCTCAATGTTAGCAACATCATCCGTGCTCAGACCCTGAGTGAAGTCCCATGTGGTAGCTGCTGTTGCTGGTTTTGCCTCACCTTCATACTTAACCACGATAACTGCCAACCATTGTGCAGAACCACGAAGAACAGTTGCTTCCTTAATGTCAACAACAAGAGGACTTGAGCTACCTCTTTTGGGCAGAGAACCATAGCTATCGGGATCGTCGCTTGACGTTCCAAGTGTTCCAGTAGCATCACCGTTTGTTGTAGCATAGAGCGTAGCGCTAATAATATTTACTCCCGCTTTGTATGAAATTGCAAAATTTCTGGAACCAGAGAGCTTCATCGGAGTAACATCATTGACTTTATAACTGGCACTTCCTGTCTGAATACCACCACCACTTGTAGAATTATCAGTGATAGTGATGATCTCATCTTCGTCGCTGTATGTGGAAACATTGGCACTTGGCGTTCCCAAGACGACGGTTTTTTCAATAGTCTGTGCGCTTGCACCAACTGCCATCAATGCGGCAGCGATAAGAGTAAAGATTTTTTTCATAATTGTTTTGTTTTAGTTAATATTTGGGATTATGTTTTTATTTGTTTGCAGTTTGGTTTAGGTCGCCATCGGGCGACAAGTTTTAGTTTGTCGGTGGCAAAGGTAATATCTTTTTCCTTTTCTTGCAAGAGAAAAGTGGAAAAAAGAAGTATAAGCCAACTGCAACGTAAGGTCACTGAGGTTAGGGCGTAAGGTCACTGAGGTTAGGGCGTAAGGTCACGAAGGTTAGGGCGTAAGGTCACTGAGGTTAGGGCGTAAGGTCACTGAGGTTAGGGCGTAAGGTCACTGAGGTTAGGGCGTAAGGTCACTGAGGTTAGGGCGTAAGGTCA
>ONCJ01000048.1 GCA_900316295.1 uncultured Prevotella sp. | reverse complement strand
CATCTTACTCCTTATATCTACTGAGCAAGCCGAGCTTGCGAAACTCGAATATGCTAATTAAAAAAACATCGGTGATAGCATTGAGGCTATCACCGATGTGATTATTGTTATTGCTTTCTTGCTCTGGCAAGCGTCTCCTATCGTCGCCGAGCGGCAAGCGAGCAGAGCTCTTCTGCGTTAGGAATTCCACCACTGAGGCAGCTCCCACGTATCATCCCACATCTTGGCGCGGTTACCCGAGCCTCCAGTTCCTTGACCATTGTTCAGCGAAGAACCATTTTCGCTATCAGACGTGTTTGTAGCATCTCCTGGAAAGTTGCTTTCCGTTTTAGGGTTTCCGTCAACTTGTCTATCGGAATCAGACTTGGGTTCACCTGATGCAGCCAATGGTGAAGCTACGACCATTTTCTCAAAGATGTATGTCTCTGGTGCTTGATATATCTTTTTCATTTCGCTATTCCTCCTATTACTTATTTCACAATAAATTTCTTACCATTTACGATGTATACACCCTTTGGCAGACCCTCGAGAGATGTGCCTACCTTCTGACCGTTGATAGTGTAGACGTCTGCGTTGCTATTGGCATCTGAGCTATTGTTAGCGTCAATGTTGCTAATGCCTGTAACGTCGCTGTCGTCTGCTATCATATCTGGTGCTCCGAATACCATCTCGTATGTCTTGGCTCCTTGACTTCCTGAAGCAGCAGTAAACGAGTCACTCACGAGGTCAGTAATCTTCCATTGAGCAGGTATCATTCCTTCAGAACCAGTTGTAGCTGGACTAATGGTATGATCAAATACTCTGCTTTGTGCAGTCGTATAGCCATTGTTAGAATATGTAGGACATATTACACCTGTCTCGTTGTTCCAGTTCATGTTGTTGTCGTAGTATGTGAATACACCTGGATTATTCTTTTCACCATCGAGATAGAAGAATCTTGCACCACCATTTCCACCATTCAGAGAGCTATCCCATCCAAGGTAGTAGCAGTAGTGCGGCAGGAATGACTTGTAGAAACTACCTACGAAGGTATATACCCAGTCGGTTGACTTATAGTAGATGGAAACATTATCTGTTGGATGGTATGGCTGTGGGGTCACTCCATCTTCTTTCAACTCTACATTCTCTTTCTCCAACCCACTTCCATTACTCTCGCTCACGAATACTGGTACAGTGTACATACCGCTATGTACATGTGCAATCTGAGTTGCTCCGCTTTCCGCCTGTGCAGCCTTGATTTTGTCGAAAAGGGTCTTATGATAGAAAGCAACGAAATCGCGGTTGTCCCACTCCGTGGCTGTGTACTGAGCACGGAAATTGCTAAGGTCTGCCTCAGTTTCAAAGATACGGAACTGTCGTTTCGGACTTGCTCCCATATTTGGTTTAATGAGATATGGTACACCTGCTGACATTACCACGTCGTCGCCGGCAGGCTCATTATTCTGAATTACCAAAATGTCAGATTCATCTCTTTGACCATGTTTACTTGTCGTAGGATTTCTAAACTCTTTCTTTTCACATAAGTTCTCCGTGAAGTTAAGAGTGATAGTTCCCTTTCCATCTCCATAGAACCTGCGTACATAGCGCAACTTGCTGACGTATGGATACTGAGAAGGGCTTGAAATCTGAATGCCCTGTGCTTGACCAAAGAGTATTGCACATTCCTCTTTTGTGATATCAAATGTAGGACAGATGGTCCACCACTCATTATCGGTAATGTAAGAACGATAAGGTTCCTCCTTAAGGATGGTATTGGCTGCGTATGCATTCAATACGAACTGGTGCCATCCACGATAGTCCTTAGGAGTTGGCTCACCTGATCCATCATTATCGTCATTCGCATCAACCTCTGACTGTGGATACAGGTGCTGATCCTCTGAGCCAGATGTTGCATAGGCAGAGCCAGTCCAATATACGTTATAATATGGTTCTATGGTTGTAGTTGGAGCTGTTACTGTTTCTGTAAAGTTTGCCACCTTATAGAAGGATGTGTATTGATGATTTGCTCCTGTAGCATAGGCATCAAACAATTCATTTGCAGTTGTCTGTCCAGTAGCAGACCACCCCTGTGTAGTATTTGTCAGAGGTTCGTTATTTACTGAACCATACTGACGTGTTGGGTTCCAAGCGTTCCAAACATATCCATATGTACCCTGCTGGTATGCGCGGATAAACTCACTCTGGTTAGGGAAGTAGATGGGAGCACCCTTACCATCACGCTCACCAGTAGCGATAGAATACTCACGTGTTGGGTCAGTATAACGCTGCAGTTGTGGTGTCGTAGTCTGACGAGGATAGTGGAGCATCGTAATCCATCGGCCATTATAGTATGCGTCACGTGTGATGATACCTTCGTCAGATACCTTAGCAGAGTTATAACCACCATTACCAGTATACATTACAGTATTGAAGGCATCTACGTGGCACTCTGGTGCTACGGTATTCAGCACATACACGTCTCTTACATTTGGCTGAGTATTGGCAAATGCACCAGTCTCAATCATACGAAGACTGGAACCGAAGGTATATGAACCACCTCCATTTACGCCGCTATAGTCGGCAGTGTAGTACTTGTTATCTTCAAAAACGGAGTTCTCCTTGTACTTACCATTCTCATAGACAAGTGCACTAACAGCTGTACCATTGCTTAAGAAAGCACCATTATCCAATCGTGTGTTTGTACCTTCAGGGTCGGTGTTATCCAATGCGGACATACCTGCACCAACACTTGATGTTGTCCAAACATAGTCGATGGTGTAGAAAGCACGTGTACGGATAACACGGATATTGGTAGGAATACAGATAGCACGGATGTTGGTTGAGCAGTTCATGAAGTCCGCTGGCACCTCGTTCACTCGTGAATCCTGAGGAATAACCACCTTGTATGTAGCAGTACTAATCACGCCAAGCTCAGACAGAGTCATATCGCTAACCCAGTAACGGGTAAACTTAGTATTGTCGTATGTGGCTGGATCCCATTCCTCGAAATGTGCATTCTTCAAGTCTATAACCGAAAGATTGAAGCTTGCGCCAAACGGACCATAAACTGTATATTCGCCATTAAGCTTACGTGGGTCAGTACCAGAAGAAACTTCTACAGGATCATGATCCCATGTCAGGTGACCGTCAGCATTCAAAGCTTGGTTTGCCCTTGAGAGGTCGTGAGAGTTGATTATACCAGAAATCTTACACTCCTTGAAATCACTGATATCAGAAGTATAAATATTTCGACTTGTATTTCCGTCTGGAGTCTTAGTCCACGAGTTGCAGGAGTGGTTACCTGCAGCTACTACTGCTGCCTGTAGTGCACCCGATACTCGGTTACATGATGTGAGGTTCGTTCCATTTTTGTATGCATTATCGCCTGTTTCTCCTGTTATCTTGTTTGTAGCGATGACCGAAAGAACATTAGTCAAACCTGCGAGAGCAGTCTCATTGATAATATACTCGCGCGTACAGGTATCTGGTAAGATAACAAATCTTACATTCAAATGAACACCTGTACCACTTGCTGCAAAAGCAGTCTTCAGAGCAGTCCATGCTGTTGCATCAAGTGTAGCACTGGACAAATCGAGAACCTGACAGTTGATGCTTGCAAGGTCGTCAACGTCGGCACTAAACACTGGACCCTCTATCTTTGCACGACGATATGTTGTAGAACTAAAGCCGAGTTCGGTTGACTTTGAATTCATAATATCTGCCAAAGAGTGTCCAGACTCTGTACTTGTACCAATAGTAACATTGCTGCCTGAATCTGTTGTGTCATCATACCAATAGATGAAATGGTCACCATTTGCAGCAGCTTCCTTTTCATGCAGTTTCATCGTTGTCGCAGTGATGGTGTACATTGGCGGGATATAAGCCTCGCGCTTAATGTATGCGACATCAACTGCTGGATGGAAATGGTCGGCTATAACATAATCAGTAGGAACCGTTACTGCATTGGTGACTTTAAGAGTAGATATAATATCGTTTTCATCGCTATCTGCAGTATTATTATCTACGTGTATCTTCTTGTTTGCAGCCTGTGTCATCTGTCTGACATCTATGCTTGCCAAGCTATTAGAAGCATTCAGATAAATATTACCACCATAAGTTCCCTTTGGTACAAAACTGGTCATACTAGTGCTCATCAACGACAAGTCGCCCGTAATCTGAGTATCTTCGTCTGTTACAAATCCATCTGACAGAGAAGAATTAGAGAAGTTTGCAGCACCATTGATAGTTGTTCCAGAAAGATCAACTGCTGTCAGGCTAGCTACTTGTGCTGTAACAGATCCAACGTTGGAATAGTTCATGTTGAGAGTTTTCAATGATGTGCAACCGTCAACATTGACCACAGCCCAACCCAAACTGATATTCTTCAATTCCAGTGTTTCAATGGTTGGATTGGCAAAGTTCATCGGGCTCGTTACGTTAGCACCAGTAGAGATTGTCACCTTCGTCACGTTAAGACCTGCACTGCTTGGGTAGGTTGTGCTATTACCCATGTTGTTAATTGCGGTGAGCAGGTTGTTGCCGAAGTTAGAGTAGGAAGAGCCATTATAAGTACCCGATACTACCTCAACCTCCGTAGTAGTGCTACGCATGATACGTGGATTACATAGAGCTGTTTGACTATATGACCCGTCAGTAATTTCCATAATCTTCAGCGTCGTGCCTGAGTAGGAATAAACAGCAGCGAGAGCTCCACAATGTTCATTTGCTGCAAACACAGCCATTTGGTCACCTGTCCAGTTGTCTGGCAGGATGATACGATAGCCAAGATTGTCGGTTACTGTATAGTTGGCTGCCATTGCTGGTGTCAGATTAGAAGCACTGAAGTCAAGGAAGAGATAGTTGGTAGGCTTATAGGCTCCCAGTCCATCGAAATTAACATCGGTAGTATTTAGAGCTACACTACTTGCTACATTTATGTAGAAAGAGTTGCGCAGAGGTTCCTCATTGGTGAAGGCCTGAGCCAGACCACCAGCCTTAACAACCCATACGTAATCTGCGACAAGGTTCTTGGTTTCGTCAAATTGATTTTCCTTGTCGGCACCAAGACGTTGTGCATCGCTCGAAGGCGAGTAGATATAATCAATATTCCCATTATTACTTGCAGCAGTAGCCAATGTGCTACCAACAACCCTATTTGCAGGAATTGTCAGTTTTGTAAGTGTAGAAGGAATTGCCAAAGCATCAACTTGAGCCTGTGTCATTCCAGTTACGCCACCGAGATAAAGGCCTGTGATGCTTGCAAGGTTACCTCCAGAACCCATAGCGGAATTCAGGGCTGTAACATCCTCAGAAGTCAATGTACCTTCTATTGTTAGTGTATTAATGGTTGCTGTATTATCCCCTGTTTTAGTCCTCACCTCTGCTAGTGCTTCAGTGATTAGTTCAGAGAAGGTTTTTGTTCCCCTCTTCGACATATTAAGAGTTACATCACGACCACTAACTTCATAAGGAAGATTACTAACGTAAGTAAATCCACCATTAGCACCATTCAAAGTGCCAGTATAATAGCCCTTTTCCTCATCAGTCATGCTGCCAGTTGCGGTCATTGTTGTGTTTGCCGCATAATATGGAGTACTTGTATTCTTAAATTCAGTTGCACTTCCTGTCGTTAAGAAATTAATTGATATAGTTTTTGAGGCATTTGCAGGTGCCGTGGCTTCGTCTCCACTCCAAGTTCCTGACCATATATAGTGGAGCGTAGCATGAGAAGATGGTACAGTGGAACCCGCAGGAAGACCTAAGCCTTCAAAATTACTTGATACAGTTATGCCATCAGCGGAAATCCCCGTTGCATAGCTATAGTCTATATACACGTTACTACTTGTAGATGCATAATTTATTGCAGATACATCAGACGCATTAATAGGTCCCGCAATATAAATATATTTTATCCATGACTTCTGTAATTCCGTTGCTAAACGGGTGGCATCATTGGCAATTTCACCTGCTGAGCTTGATACAATTGTTACTGCCTCTCCATGATAGGTATAACCATCACTTAGACCTGAACCATAAGCTCGGTTTTCTAAATAAGCTACATCCGCCCACGCACCTATCGATGCATAGACGCACATCAAAAACAAAAGTAAGTACTTTTTCATGTTTTCTTTGATTTAATTTATATTCGTTTATTTATATTCGTGTAAGTTAGTATTGTTGGCAGAGCCATTTTGTTATTTTATGTCTCCTTCACTCCCGTGGAGGCTACACATCGCAGTACAAGGCATACAATGGATGCCCGAGGTCTAAATACGCCAAAACGACATGTATCCATCTACATATCTCTTTGTGTAACAGTAAGTTATTATGCATCAGTGCACTTTCTATTTGAGTTTAATGCGATGCAAAGTTACTTGTTTTTTATTTTCCAAACAAATATTTAACCAGGTGCATCAACTCAAACGTTTGCGTAAACAAGAGGAAGTCCCCATCAAACCAGTTGGAGGGGATAAGGATCTTAAGGACCTTAAGGACTTTAAGGTTTTTAAAAGAGAGATGAGGAATAAGGAGATGAGGAATAAGGAGATGAGGAATAAGGAGGTGTGGAGAAAAAAACGCGACGATAGCTGTGAAAAACTATCGTCGCGGTAATTTGTTTGACTAATAGAGGGGGATTAATCCTCTGGTGCCTGATCGATGAGCTCCATGAACTGGTCGAGCTTAGGAGTGATGATGATCTGAGTACGGCGGTTGCGCTGCTTACCTGTCGCAGTGGCGTTGCTGGCAACGGGATTGTACTCACCACGACCACCTGCAGTAAGGCGCTTGGGGTCTACACCGTACTTGTTCTGCAACTCCTGAACAACGCTGGAAGCACGCAGACAAGAGAGGTCCCAGTTGTTACGGATGTTCTCACGACTGATGGGTACATCGTCGGTATTACCCTCAATGAGCACCTCATAGTCCTTGTAGTCCATGATGATCTTGGCAATCTTGGAAAGGGTCTCAGAAGCACGCTCGTTGATCTCGTAAGAACCACTCTTGTAGAGCATGTTGTCGGCAAGTGAGATATATACCACGCCCTTGAGCACCTGTACGTCTACCTCCTTGAGCTCCTCCTTGGAGAGTGAGCGGGTGAGGTTGTTGGTGAGCACCATGTTCAGAGAGTCGCTCTTCGACTTCACCTCTACGAGATGGCGGATGTACTGGTTGGACTCATTGATCTGGTCGACAAGCTTCTCTATGCTGATATTATTCTGATTGGCATTGGAGAGGCTCTTGTCGAGCGAGTTCTGCAACTTGGCATAGTCGTTCTTTGCCTGCCACAGCTGTTCCTCAAGGCTGGCTACACGAGCATTGGAGGCAGCGAGCTGCTCCTTGGTAGACTGGTAGTCACTGGTGAGTTGTTTGTTCTCGTTCTGGCAGTTTACCAGATCCTTCTTGCTGGCACATCCTGTAGTCAACAGGCAGCCAGCCACTAATGTCATAATTAAAAGATTCTTTCTCATAGTCTTATCTATTTAATGAGCTTTTATGCGCTGCAAAGGTATAATTAAGACGCACAATTCCTCTGAAAGTTGTATTTGTTTATGGAAATTTAACTTTAAGGACTTTAAGGGCTTTAAGGGCTGTAAGGACCTTAAGGGCTTAAGGGCTTAAGGGCTTTAAGGACCTTAAGGAGAGGTAGGAGTGTGAACTTAGAGGAGCAGAAGGCCTGCGAAGGCGGCATAGCATATCATGCGAATAGGATTGATACGCAGGAAGAGCGTGCCGCAGAAGGTGGCAAGGAAGAGTGCCACGCTGATACAGAAATGCCACGTGTCAACAGTAGGCAAACCGAAGTTCTCAACATTACACAGCAACAAGGTGGCTGCGGCAAGCAAGCCAACAACGACGGGACGCAAGCCTGTGAATACTGACTGTACCAGATGGGTGTGCATATACTTCATGAAGAGTTTGCTGATGAGTATCATCAGTACGAACGAGGGCAAGACGAGGGCGAAGGTGGCAGTGAGGCTGCCAAGCATAGCCATGAGGTCGCCATAGCCTGCGTTGTGGATGGCTGCATAGCCGCTATAGGTAGCTGAGTTGATGCCGATAGGTCCTGGAGTCATCTGCGAAATGGCGACGATATTGGTAAACTCTGCCGACGATAGCCAGTGATGGTGCACCACCGTCTCTGTCTGTATCAGCGACAACATGCCGTAGCCTCCACCAAATCCAAAGAGACCTATCATGAAGAATGTATAGAAGAGCGTTACGAATATCATCGTTATGAGTTATGAGTTTTGAGTTTTGAGTTTTGAGTTTTGAGTTTTGAGTTATGAGTTATGAGTTATACTTTCACGCTTCAACTTCCCATATAGGTAACCGCCGAGAGCCGCTATAATAATAATGTATATAGGGTTGACTCCGAGAGCCCATATCAGTAGGGCGGTGACTACAGGTATCCAACAGTTGATCCACGAGATATGAGCGCTCTTGGCAAGGTTGAAGGTAGGTACGGCGATGAGTGCCACTACCGCAGGACGAATGCCACGAAACATTGATGCCACCCACCCTACTTCCATAAATCTATGGAAAAACATAGCTATGAGCAGGATGATAAGGAACGAAGGGAGTACGGTGCCGAGACATGAGCACAGAGCACCACGTACCTTTCGTAGCTTGTAGCCTATAAAGATGCTGATGTTGGCGGCGAAGACACCCGGGCAACTCTGCGCTACGGCAATGAGATCGACAAACTCTTCACGATCTATCCATTTATGCTTGTCCACCACCTCTGACTCAATGATGGGTATCATAGCGTAGCCTCCACCAAGGGTGAAGGCTCCGATTTTGAAGAATGTCTTGAACAATGCGTAATGCATAGTAATGCGTAATGCGTAATGCGTAATGCATAATAATGCGTAATGCGTAATGCGTAATGCGTAATGCGGACTCGAGCTTGCTCGCTTGCAGAGCGGAGCGGCGCAAGAATGCGTAATGCATAATAATGCGTAATGCGTAATGCGTAATGCGTAATTTTTCTTGCTTGCGTACAAAATAATGCGTAATTGCCTATTTCTTCGCCTCAATCCACTTACGCGCATTCACGAATGCCTCAATCCACGGTGTGAGTTCGTCATCCTTACGATCGAGAGGGTACCAAGCATTCTGCCAAGGGAATATGGCACGCTCAAGGTGTGGCATCATTGCCAGATGGCGACCATCTGCCGAACATATACCTGCCACATCATAGTCAGAACCATTAGGATTGGCTGGATAGCCAGAGTAGTTGTACTTGGCAATAACGTTGTATTCGCTCTCTGGCTGAGTCATTGCGAAACGTCCCTCACCATGTGCCACCCAAATACCGAGTTTGTTGCCACTTAGCGAACCGAACATAACACTGTTGTTCTCTGGAATATTGACGGTTACGAACTCACTCTCGAACTTATGTGACACGTTGTGTTCCATCTTGACGCCCTTAGCACCTGTGAGACCAAGCTCAACCATGAGCTGGCAACCGTTACAGATACCAAGCGACAAGGTGTTAGGACGAGCATAGAAGCGGTCGAGAGCCTCCTTTGCCTTCGGGTTATAGAGGAAGGCACCTGCCCAGCCCTTAGCACTACCAAGCACATCAGAATTGGAGAAGCCACCACAGAACACAATCATGTTGACTTCCTCAAGAGTCTCACGACCAGTGATAAGATCGGTCATCATAACGTCCTTCACATCGAAGCCAGCAAGATAGAGAGAGTATGCCATCTCGCGCTCACCATTGGTACCCTTCTCACGGATGATGGCAGCCTTAGGACGGCCACCGAGAGCACGGCTATCGGCACTGAGACCATATTGTGCAAGTTTACCAGTGAAGTCGGCATTGAACTTCATCTCCAGAGGCTGATTCTTATAGTTATGGAATCGTTCTGCTGCCATACCGTTGAGGCTCTGCTTACGGTCGAGCAGATAGGAAGTCTTATACCATACGTCACGCAACTGATCGATGTCGAGAGTCTCAGTGAATTTATCCTTCTCAATCGTCATGGTACGCTGACCTGTTACAGTCTCGGCTATCTTTGCATAAGCCACACTATGCGATTGCATAATCTCATCGAAGAGCTGTGCCTTGTCGTCAGATACCTGAACAAGCACACCAGGGTTCTCAGCAAAGAGGGTTGTAAGGATATCCTTGCCTTGGAGGTCGCTGAGGTTAACCTTCAAACCGCCTTCAGTATTAGCAAAGCACATCTCGAGCAGAGCTGTGATGATACCACCGGCACTGATGTCGTGGCCTGCGAGCAGCACACCCTCGTTAATCAACTGCTGTACGGCAGAGAAGCAATCAACGAAATATTCAGGATTCTGAATCGTAGGAACATCGCTTCCCACCTTGCCCAGACTCTGTGCGAAGGCACTACCACCAAGTTGTTGCTTATCGAATGAGAAGTCGATATAGTATACAGCCGAGTTGGCTTCATTGACAAGTACAGGAGAAACCACCTTACGAATATCGCTCACCTCGCCACCAGCGCTCACGATAACTGTTCCTGGAGAGATAATCTTGTCACCACCAGGATACTGCTGAGTCATAGATAATGAGTCCTTACCTGTAGGCACATTCACTCCAATGGCACAACAGAAGTCAGACAGAGCCTGTACCGCAGAGTACAGACGCGCATCCTCACCCTTCTGCGAGCGACATGGCCACATCCAGTTGGCTGACAATGATACGCCATCGAGCCCGTCTGTAAGTGGTGCCCATACAAGATTAGTCAGCGACTCTGCCACAGAGAGCACGGCACCAGCCTCTGGCGATGCCAGTCCTGCCTGAGGTGCATGACCGAGAGCCGTAGCAATACCGCTCTTTCCACGATAGTCGAGAGCCACAACGCCACAATCGCTCAATGGCAACTGAATCTGTCCCTGACATTGCTGGCGTGCTATCTTACCCGTCACCGAACGGTCCACCTTATTGGTGAGCCAGTCCTTACAAGCCACCGCCTCAAGCTGAAGCACACGCTCTATATATGAGGTGAGTGGTAAGGAGTTAGAGGTGAGAGACTCGTCTACTGAAGCATATTTATGCTCTACGGTCTCATCACGCATGATAGTCTTCGGAGAGTGTCCGAACATCTGAGCCACATCAAGATCGAATGGTTTCACGCCGTCGCCCTGCTTGAATGAGAAATGAGCATCGCCCGTAGTCTCACCAACAACATACAATGGAGCACGCTCGCGCTCAGCTATCTTACGTACATGTTCTATATGTTTCTCGTCGATGAGCAGTCCCATACGTTCCTGACTCTCATTGGCGATAATCTCTTTAGCCGAAAGGGTCTTGTCGCCGATAGGCAACTTGGTCATATCAATCTCGCCACCACACTCCTCGACAAGCTCAGACAAGCAATTGAGGTGACCGGCAGAGCCGTGGTCGTGGATAGAGACAACAGGGTTAGAGTCTTCCTCCACAAGAGCACGCACGAGATTATATGCACGCTTCTGCATCTCAGGGTTGGCACGTTGTACGGCATTCAACTCAATACCGTTGCTATAACGACCGGTATCTACAGATGACACAGAGCCGCCACCCAGTCCGATACGGTAGTTATCACCACCGACAACGACAACCTTGTTGCCCTTCTGTGGCTCCTTCTTCAGACAGTCGCGCTTCTTACCGTAGCCCACTCCACCTGCGAGCATGATAACCTTGTCATAGGCGTACTTGGCATCCGACTCTTCCTGATGCTCGAAGGTAAGCACCGAACCACAAATCAATGGTTGTCCGAACTTATTACCGAAATCGCTGGCACCATTAGAAGCCTTGATAAGAATCTGCTCTGGTGTCTGATAGAGCCACGGGCGCTCAGGCAACTTGCCTTCCCAGTCGCGCATCGGGCACATCTTCACCTCTTCATCCTCCTTCAGCCGTGGATAAGAAGTCATATATACCGCCGTACCAGCGATAGGCCATGAGCCTACACCACCACCCATACGGTCACGAATCTCGCCACCCGTACCTGTGGCTGCACCATTGAACGGCTCCACGGTTGTAGGGAAGTTATGGGTCTCTGCCTTCAGTGAGATAACACTCTCGATGTCCTTAACCTGGAACCAGTCGCTCGTGCTCTGGTCAGCAGGAGCAAACTGCTCCACTACTGGTCCCTGAGCGAATGCTACATTATCCTTATAAGCTGACAGGATCTTACCTGGGTGCTCTGCCGTAGTCTTCTTGATCATGGCAAAAAGGGAGCTTTCCTTCTCCTCGCCATCGATGATGAATGTTCCACCAAAAATCTTATGACGACAATGCTCCGAGTTGATCTGTGCGAAACCGAAAATCTCTGAGTCCGTCAGCGGACGACCGTTCTGCTTTTCTATTGTGTGAAGGTATTCTATCTCCTCTGGTGACAATGCCAGACCTTCTTCCTCGTTATACTTCTCC
>ONCJ01000045.1 GCA_900316295.1 uncultured Prevotella sp. | reverse complement strand
GTGTAGAGTCAATGCAACTATGCCGATTCCTTTTAAACGGTACAAAAGTATGAAAAAAATCTTTATCGGCATCGATTTTTCCAAGGAAAAGTTTGATGCAACGGTCATCAACGGCATGGACCCGAAACTGCTGAAAGAGGAAATGCTCGCGGTGTATGAGAGGGTGAAGGGGTAGTAATTTTACGAGTATCTATATGAAAAAGTTCTATTTAATGACCGAAGAGCGTGAGAAAACGCTTTGGGATGAAGCATTAGTAGTGCTTGATACAAATTCTATTTGTGCAATGTATCGGATGACAAAGGATACACAAAAAACGATGCTTGAAATACTCAAGTATCTTAAAGACAAATTGTGGATTCCTGGGCATGTCCTCTATGAGTATCAAAAGAATAGAATGGAAGTTATTAAAGAGCCTATCAGCAAATGGTATGGTAATCCTGACTTTTTCAACAATAACTATATTCAACAATTAAGGAATTTTGTTGAGAAGTTAGAAGAGCAAAAATACTATCATCCCTATTTTGAGGATAAAGAATTGGATGCTTTTAAGAAGTCTATAGATGACGTTGCTGATTCAATTGACTATATTCGTCAAACTGTCCGTGATGAATATGGAAAAAGGAAAGGTGAGATACTTGCCCTGCAGAACTCTGATGACATATTTAAAGAAATCCTAACCTTGCCATCTGGAAAAGAATTTTCCTATAGTGAGAAAATCAAAATTATGGAAGAAGGAGAATGGCGTTATAAGCAAGAACTTCCACCTGGCTATATGGACTCTTCAGAAAAACATGGTATACAAAAGTACGGTGATTTAATTATCTGGAAAGAAATATTGAACAAGGCAAAGACAGATAATTGTTCAGTTATTTTTGTCACCAACGATGTAAAACAAGATTGGTATGAAGAACATGAAAAGAAACAGAATCCGAATTGTCCTCGGCATGAACTTCTGTTAGAGTTTATGGAGAGACATATGGCTTTATACTCTTGACCAGTTTGTCGCTAAGTTAGAGGTCAAATATAGAGACAATACATCTTTACCCTTTTATACAGGCTTAGAGGCTGTAAAACAAGTTCTTGCTTATACAAAAAGACTTAAAGAGCGTGAAGAAAAACTCAAAAAGGCCAAATTGGTAAGAGTGGTGTGTGATAATTGTGACCATCAATTTACTGTAGACAAAAATGATTTTGATTTTGACTGGAATCCTATAGGCGGTTTTGAGCGCGGAATGGGGCCAGAAACAGAATATGAGTGTACAGAAAATTTTGAATGCCCCAATTGCGGTAATGAATGTAGTGTTATTTTCCATGTCTGGGAGTATCCTGTTGGGGCCTATAATTATGATGAAATAGAAACCGAGGGATGTACTATTGAGGAAAAAGATATAAATCTTTATGACCATATATCCTTTGATGATAGGGAACAATGTGTTCATTGTGGAGCATGGGAAGTTCTTGATGAAAACGATTTGTGTCCTGAGTGCGCTGATGAATTAGAACGGAAGTTAGCAGAAGATGATTAACTATGACTAAAAATAGTCGCGGACTTTAAGAGCCTTCTGTCTAATATGCTAAGCCCCATTCATCGTAAGAAGAGCGGGGCTTAGCATAGTTTTGTACAAAACTAATAATGTGAGCTTCTATGTGTTCAAAATCCAAGTAACCTTAGAAATCCTGTCTTCTTAGATTTCTTAATTTTATACTTACAGGGAATTGCCATATCGTTGGTGATGAAATAGTGGGAATGACAAGGAATGTCCCAGTTACCAATAGAAGGAAAAAGACTAATGCCTTTGCCATTATATGAGAATTTCCATTCGTCAGGATCGATAGGTGTGTCAATTCGATGACCACAGCCACAAGCACATAGATGAGAGACTATGTTATGCTTGAGGCATACATAAACGACTCCAACCTGCAGCATGGCAGGAATGGAGTCGACAAAGAGATGTTTAAGTTTCTTTTTCCTCATAATGATCGATATCATTGCAGTTAATGGTATAAACAGAACAGACTTCATGGCTGATGTCAGCATAGAAGCCCAGCATCTTCTTCCATTGGATAACAGAAAGATTTGCGGCCAAAGCATTCAGTTCTGCGATTTGAATGTCTGTGGCATATTCATCTTTCTCTGCATTTTCACTACCCATGACCTGTGAGAGATGCTGATAGTGGTCTGGAGTTCCGATAGCAACATGCAACATCCCTGATAGTTTTCCATCAGGATTCTGATTAATACCCATGCCAGAGTCGATAAAAGGTATGTGCTTGTCTATCAGATAACCAGCAATCTGTTTTTTCGCAGAAACCACATCGAGCGAGAGGAACACATAGTCGAGAGTGTCAAGATCTGCAAAGTTGTCGGAAGTGACCATCACTGCTTGTGGCTTTATACCTTTGTGCATATTCGAATATATTTGGGCATAATAGTCCACCTTCTTAGGAGCTTTTGAAAGGTCGGTCTCTGACATAGCACCTGGAGCTCGAAATGCGTTGTGCGTATTGATTACATCAGCGTCGAAGAGATGAATTTCTGCTACAGGAGTCTTGGCTATAAGGTCGAGCAGATAGGAACCAGTACCTCCCAAGCCTATGATACCAATCTTCAGCCCTTTGAACTTATTGCTCAAACCTGTAATCTTGGCACGGCTTGAATTGGTATCCATATAGCGAAGTGGACTGTCTTCGGCAACAGTATGAAGAGGTTTGTTAATAAGATTCCATGCATCTGGATCCAGATAAAGGGCAGGGGCGGCAATAGTATCGAAATAGTGTTTCACCTTCTCGTAATAGTCAGGATAATCACCATTTGGAGGAAATTCCTCTTTCTCAGCATGGCATGAGAAAAAGAAATTGCTACGAACTTCCTTAACCGAAACTTGTTGACCAGAGGTATTAACTAAGGATGGGAGTGGCTTACCTTTAATATCACAGGGTTGTTCACCCACCCAGTTAGCCGTATGATTATTTGGACGAATCGTATGGTCTCCAGAAATACAGAGAGGCATCAAGAGAGTACCGTCCTTCATTTCCCGGGCTGCATTGACGTAAGGAATGTGATGGATGATAAGCCATCCATCACAAACCTCCATCACAAAGCCCTCTGCCTGCAGACGCTGCAGGTCAGAACTATGACTGATGAGTGCTGCGTACATTGAAATCCATTTTATTACAAACGTAAACTTCGGTTCCGGGCGACATCAATCCTGAAGGATTCTGGTGAGGGCCATTGCTATACTTCACAATATAGCCTGCAGCGGCCTGAGCAGGCACATGGGCAAGTTCTACAATCTTCTCGTATGACACTTTCTCCTTTTTGTAATCATGTGGAGTGCCATTGACAAAGATGACTATCTTTTTGCGAAGAGTGATGAACTTTTCAGTACCAGGCTTGCCTAAATCAACCTGGTCATCACAACTAACTAAGTGATCCTGCCAGCCATGCGGCACGTCAACATAGAGTTCTGTGTCAGCAGTAAGTGCTGCTAACTGACGGAGTTCCAGACCAGTAATAATCTGGTTCATACTTTCAAACTGGTGGCCATCGACTTTGAAACGATAGACCTTTGGTCCATGAGGACCGGGAGCTTTTAATACTTCCATAATATTTTTAAATAAAATTAAATTATTAAAACAAACTCCCGATTTAAGAACCTCAATTTGCTAATATGGAATTTTCGTCCTAACTTTGCAAAACCTTGCGGGTTCTTCCTGCGTTTCGGGGGTAACTCGGAATGCCAATCGGGAAGCAAACCTCTCCGTCCTGCGCTACTGCCAATAGTGCGGGACTTTTCGTTACCTTGCTCTGTTATATCTTCGTATGCATATGCATGCCCTCCATATTTACAGACTACCTCGCCACTTCTTGATGAGAGCATCAAGTTGAGTCCTTGGAAGTCGTTGGTTATTATTTTTTAGTGTCTCAAGTATCTTTGCTCCTTGGAGCTCGGATAGTATGTGATGCTCTACCATTTGGGTGATGACATAAATAGAACCATGTACCTCAACTCCTTCTGACAATGCTACCTTACGAAGATTTCCATCGCCAGTGAGAAGGACGTAGCCATTATTTTTTGAATATGTCAGCACACTATAGTCAGCAGGACTGAGATTGTATCTACGGTGCTCTGCCTGAAAAAAGGGTAGCATTTCTTCCGGTGTATGAGTCTTGACCTTCAAACAGCCTTTATCAATAAGATCCGTCATAATCTCGCTTTGCCCTTCCCTCTTTACTTCGAAGACAACCATGTCTGTGGTATGGACCTCCATGGGCAGAAGGAAGAACTGTTCTTGCAGACCTACTGAAATCAGATCTATGAAGACATTTGTATCGCTGACTACTATGATGTCCATTAGAGTGTGGTTGCGTTTTTACGGATATTATTAATACTAACTCCCAGGAGAGTGGCTGCCTTGGAAGTAGAAATGAGTTGCTGCGCCAAAGCACTATAGACCATAGCCTGGAAACGGGTCGTAGTCTCTTCTTTATATCGCGAATCTTCGACATATTTCTTGAAATCAGGTCTAGTTCTCTTCTGAATACAGAACCCACGGTATCGCTTCTCACCTATTATTCCAAGATCTTTCAACTTATAAACTATAGCATCGACGGAGATACCAAAGTTTATGCTCAGGGAGATGAGTTCTGCAATAGCTATTTTATTTTTCCTACTGAATAGGTCAACAAGGGTATCACTAGGGAGTAGCATCTCGTTAGCAAACGAATTGCACAGATTTTCCTTCTCATGGGCAGTAAGATTTTCTGCGAAAAACCTATTATATAACAGATGACAAAGCTCATGGAATGCAGTAAGTCTGCGATGCTCAATATGAAGATCATTACTGTTTAGTACGATGACAGGGGTCTTGTCGTTGACCATACCACTGACTCCCCAGAAATTGTCGGGGGCAGCAGTCAATAGCACTTTAATTCCGCGGGCTTCAAGTAACTCTTGAGCATTAGCTATGGGAGCTTTGCCGAGTCCCCATGCCTTGCGCACGTTTTTGGCACACTCTATCATGTCGTTTCGGGTAGCCAAAGGATGCGAAGGTACTAATTCCTCAGTAAGATTGTCGTCATGTTTAACGTCTAAGATTTCCTCAATCTCGAGATAACGCTCAACTTCGTCTTGGATTTGAACCTCGAGCGCCTTTTGATCACCAACAGTCGTGTCGGACTTCTTGCGAAAGGACACCTTGAACTGGTCGAGGTCGAAAGTGAATGGGCGGAAGAAATAATCGAGATCGACATTGAGTGCTTCGGCCATGGCAATAAGGATGGTGCTGTTTGGCATCATCTTTGCCTTCTCATACTTTGAGATGGACTGTTTGGTCACAATTCCGTTCATCTTCTCGCTTAGCTTCTCCATAGAGAACTTAGCCTTTAGGCGAGCCTGTTGAAGGCGCTTTGCGAAGGTGTGTAAGCTGTTGTCCATAACTATAATAATTATATAATCCGAATTTGTTGACAAAGGTACAAAAAAATCTGATACGTCAACAAAACGAATAGTTAAATAAACATAATTTCGCAAATATTTTGTCTTTCCCTGTATAGTATTGACTCTTCTGGAGCGGTTGTTTAACAGTCATAACGCAATAAACGTAAAATAACTCTTACGTGTTTGAAAAGATTCTTATGACTATAAACTATTATTTTTAGTTAAAGTTTGCCCATACAACATACAACTTTGTACGGTTTGAGCGTCTAACGCTTGGGAGCAGCCCCAAAACCTACAAAATTGTATGAAATGAAAACAAAAACATTGTTTGTGCCAGTCTTGGCGGTGCTGGGGCTGACGGCGTGTGAGAGAACGCTCGACGTTGGGGAGGATAATGCTCGACGGGACAAGTGAAAAACTCTGTGCTACAGGTGCGGACACGTGGAGCATCGGGCGATTGCACTACAAGAGCGAAAAGTACTGACCGATCTGATGACGGCTTCGGCTACGGTGACGCTGGTGGACGGCGACGATAGGAGACGCTCATTCCCGAGCCATAAGGCTCGCCTACCCGTTGCCTTTCATAGCGCAGCGGAGAAAGAATCACACGAATAACACGGAAATTAGTTTTTAGTTTTTAGTGTTTAGTCTTTAGAAAATCTGTGTGCGCTCGAGCTTTGCTCGCTCATTCCGAAGGTCTTGAGAATCTGTGAAATCTGTGAGAGACTAAGAACCGTGAGTCTAAAGTTTTAGAGTAAAGATTTGGGTGTGGGGAATTGAAGGGATGGTGGGGGCTTCGCGGTAGATGGCGAAGAGGGCGCTGCCGCTGCCTGTCATCTGGGCATAGAGGGCTCCGCTGTCGTAGAGGGACTGCTTGATGGCGGCGAGCTCGGGATGGATGGCGAAGACGGGGACTTCGAAGTCGTTGTGCAGCTCGTCACGCCATGTCTCAATGGGCTGGCGCACGATGTCACGACAGCTCTTAGCGGGTTTCCTTGGCGTGATACCTGCGTATGCCTCACGGGTGGAGATGGCGATGGAGGGATGGACAAGGAGAAGGTGGTAGCCATGGAGGTTGCCTGTCTCATCATCGGCGGGCTGAAGGATCTCTCCTCTTCCTGTAGCGAAGGCGGGCGCACTGGTGATGAAGAAGGGACAGTCGGAGCCGAGCTGGGCAGCGTATCTCTCCATCTCGGCATTGCCCATGTTGAGGCGGAAACGCTCATCGAGGAGTCGGATCATGTAGGCTGCGTCGGAGGAGCCTCCGCCAAGACCTGCCTGAGAGGGGATGTGCTTATAGAGATGTATGTGGATGCGGGGCAGCTCGTAGTCGTGGGCGAGGAGATGGTAGGCTCGGATGACGAGGTTGTCGCTCTCGTCGCAGTCGACGGCATTGCCTGTGACCTTAAGGTCGC
Source organism: uncultured Prevotella sp. (assembly GCA_900316295.1). Lineage (GTDB taxonomy): Bacteria > Bacteroidota > Bacteroidia > Bacteroidales > Bacteroidaceae > Prevotella. The sequence continues at coordinate 18,502 of ONCJ01000045.1, read as the reverse complement.
AGGGGACGTCGGAGGGGAAATCATTGTGCATCCTCTTGACTTCTAATGCGTCGCAGAGGGGGATGGGATAGAATACTGTCTCGATGTTGTGGTAACCGTCGGTACGCTTGCTGATGACGTTCAGCCCGAGGTTGATCTTACATATTGGGAAGGTTATCATATTAGTTTTTAGTTTTTAGTTTTTAGACCACGGATCACGCGGATTATTTTTGACCACGGATCTACACGGATTCACACGGATATTTCATTTCTTCAATTTTACTTTGACCACGGATCACACGGATTTACACGGATTTTCTTTAACTTTATTTTTGTCACGCAGATCTCGCAGATCTCGCAGATTATTCTTTTGACCACGGATTGACACGGATTTACACGGATTTTCTTCAACTCTATTTTTGTCACGCAGATCTCGCAGATCTCGCAGATTATTTTTTTACCTCTAACCTTTACTTCGACCACGGATCACACGGATTGACACGGATATTAGTTTTTAGTTTTTAGTTTTTAGACCACGGATCACGCGGATTATTTTTGACCACGGATCACACGGATTCACACGGATATTCTTCAACTCTTCAACTTTATTTTAGTCACGCAGATCTCGCAGATTGCGCAGATTATTCTTTTACCTCTAACCTTTACTTCGACCACGGATCTACACGGATTGACACGGATGTTTTTTTGTCCAGCAGATCATGCAGATTACGCGGATTTTTTAACCACGCGCTCGGCGACGATAGGGATTATTCAAGGAAAAGACTATTGTCTTTAACTCCTTTAACTCCTTTAACTCCTTTAACTCCTTTAACTCCTTTACCTCCTTTAACTCCTTTAACTACTTATTCCTCATCTCCTCATCTACTTACTCCTCATCTCCTTATTCCTCATCTCCTCATCTCCTATCGGCTTTAACTTCTTTAACTCCTTCAACTCCTTTAACTCCTTTAACTCCTTATTATATGTACATCGCGCTGTGGGAATGGGATGTCGATGTTGTTGTCTTGGAGGGTCTGGAAGATGGTTTCCATGATGTCGCTGACTACGTATATCTGTTTGATGGCATCGACCCAGCAGATGACCTTGAAGTTGACGCTGTTGTCGCCAAACTCTGTGAAGACTACCTTGGCGGGCTTTTTCTTGTCGATATATTGGTGGCGCAGTTTCTTGTTTATGGCTTCCTCGATGAGGCTGATGACCTGGCGCATGTTGGAGCCATAGGCTACGCCGAATGGTATCATGGCGAGTATGTAGCCATGGTTCTTCGTGAGGTTCTTGTAGTTCTTGGTGAAGAGCTGGGAGTTGGTGAAGGCAATGACGGAGCCGTCGATGGCGTTGATCATCGTGGAGGTGTAGCTGATGGAGCTGACCTTTCCTTTGGTGCCGTCGCACTCTATCCAGTCGCCAACCTTGATGCGACCAGCCATGAGGGAGATGCCATAGTAGATGTTCTCGAGGATGTCCTTCATGGCGAAACCGACACCTGTGGAGAGTCCACCGGAGATGACTACGAGCCACGTGTTGCTGACATGGAGGATGGCAAGGCTGAAGATGAACCATAATCCCCATACGACGACCTGGATGACATTGATGAACATCACGGCTCGGCTCTCGGCTGTGGCAGCGTCCTTCTTTTGCAGATACTGCTTGACGAGCGCCTTTGCCGAGTGGTTGATATACCGGAACATGAAGAACAGGATGATGACCTGTGAGATGGAGAATATGCTGATACGGATGTACTCGGTGTTGATGAAGTAGTTACGGAACACATCCCATGTGAGTGCACTGAGGTTGAACACATCGGCTGCCCAATAGACGCTGACAAGGAAGGAGTAGACGATGAGCGTCGGGAGCATGACGTAGTAGAGCATGCGGAAGAACCATGTGCGGGTGATGGGCTGGTCGTTGATGGCACGACGCTTGCGGTAGTCGTTCATCCAGTCGCGTATGCAGGCAAGGGTGAGCAGGCACGTCATCTGCATAATCCACCAGATGAGTAGCTGAACGCTGAGTAGCGTATAGCCCAGCCATGCACTGACTACGGAGATGCAAAAGACTACGAGGGAGGTGTAGGTGAGATAGACGTCGTAGCGCGGTATCTGTCGGTTATACTTGCGAACCACACGCCACTGCCATAGTGAACATAGCAGCAGGATGGGGGGCAGGGCAACGTCGACGATGTCGTTAGGTATGAGTACGATGCGGAAGGCAATGACGATAAAGCCTACCACGATGAGGGGTGAGTAGATACGGAAGGCACTCTTGATCTGGGTAGCGTCGACACGCAGAAGGAGTGAGATGAGGATGACAGCGAGAAGCCATGCGTACTCGATGAGCAGGTTGCTTGCCATCATGAGGAAGTTCTGATCAGACGTGATGCGTATGATGCCGAGTATCAATGCGAGGGTGATGACGCTGGTGGTGAGGTTGATACATGTGCGCTTAGCCATGTATTTGTCGTACCATGACGAGACATTAAGGTGCTTGCTGGTCTTGGCACGACGTAGCAGCCATCCCATGAGAAAGCGGAGGAGTACGAAGTTGAGAATGATGGAGATGAAACCATAGATGATAAGTATGGAAAACAGTCCTAAAATCCACTTGACATCCCACTGGGACTTCACGGTGTTGGAGGGTGTATATTTGTCGGCTATCGCCATGCGAGCTTCAAGCACTTTCCAGTTCATCTGTGAGAGTGTCTTAAAGTAGTTGTCGCCGCCATTGCGGAAGATGTTGGTCTGTATCTCGGCATAGCGTTTGTTGGCGTAGTCGTTGAGGCTCTTTAGCCGCTGCTCGGTGAGCTCGTACCAATGGCGATTCTCTTGTAGCTCTTCGCTGCTGTCCTTGAGCATACGACGCAGGTTGATGGCCAGCGTGAGACACACGTTACGATCTGTCTTAGCCTGGTCTGAGAGTGTGGAGACGGGCATCTTGCTGAGCACATCGATGAGTGAGTCGTATCGGGCAATGTCAGACTGGCTTCGGTCGATGAACTCGCGGAATGGTGCTATCTGCTTCTGAAACTCCTGATATTGCTGGGTCGCCTCATGACATGCGTACGTGAGGTCGAAGACGTAGTCGGTCTTCTGAGAATAGAGCATCAGGGAGTTCTGGGAGCTCTTGCGCATAATGTCGCCCAGGATGCCCATGACGCGCTGAGTGTATTTTTTTGAGCCAAACAACCGATCCTGCTGTTCGCGATGGTATGTGGTGAGCTCATGGCGTAAGACAGCCAGTGAATTGTCGAGGTCCTTCTCTTTGAGTACTGCGTGAGAGGGAAGGACTAAAGCGACTAATAATAAAAGGGTTAGGACTATATGCTTTTTCATTGTTGCTTACTTGAGAAGATAAGCAGCGATGGGACGCTGCATACGAGGGAAGGGGGCGGGTTAATAATCCTCATCGTCGCTTACGTCAGCACTCTCGAGATCGAGGTCTTCGGGATTTGTCTCGAAGGTGGTACGATAGCTTTCCTCGGTGAGCTTATCTTCGTCGAACTCATCGTCGTCGTCTTCGTCTTCATCGTAGCGGTCGTCGATCTCTGGCAGGTCCTCGTCACTATCCTCGTCGTCGAAGTTGGTGTGGGTGTGCTTCTCTTGTATCTCGGGCTTCAGCTGTGGCTGTTCTACCTTCGGTTTCTGTTTTACGAAGATGGCTTCGATCCATGTGCCTTGTGGTATCTCGAGTACCTCATATCCATCTTTGACCATCTTGTCATATAGTCCGCCTTTCTTCTTTAGTCTGTCGGCAGGTAGAGTTGTGGTGCTAACCTCGAATCCGCTTTCGATGATGTCCTTGACGTTCTGTGGCAGTGACTCCCATCCGCATCCGAAGTTGCGATCGAGTACCTCAATGAGTTTGATGGCACTGATATGGTGGATGTTGTCGTGAGTGAGGTCAGTGATGCGAAGGATAGCCTTCTTCTTGATTGCCCATTTAGCCTTATCGCCGTCGCTGAGCTTCATCTGACCGACCTGATAGCCACGTGCCTCGTATTTCTTGATTACCTCAGGCTTGTCTACTGTGATTGGTTCGAAATCGAAAGCAGTTTGAATAATTGACCTATAGTGAGGCAGGTTTTCCTTGAGCTCTACGTCTCTCTCGGCAGCTTCCCACATGCGGAAGATGTCGTTTTCCTGCATTTCCCATACGTTACCCTTAGTGAGTGTTTTCAGTGTAAGTGTTTTCTTTGTCGTTTGCTTCATTTTTCCCATAATTGCTTTTGTTGTGGTGCAAAAGTAAGTACTTTACTTCTATCTTACAACTTTTTAATATAGATTTTTTCTTTGGTAGCGTAGTTTTTCTTACTTTTGTAGCGATATGCAACCATTAGCAGAAAGAATGCGTCCGAGGACGCTCGATGAATATATAGGTCAGAAGCACCTCGTAGGTGAGGGTGCTGTGATGCGACGGATGATAGAGTCGGGTCGTATCACCTCTTTTATATTATGGGGACCACCAGGAGTGGGTAAGACCACGCTGGCTCAGATCATTGCCCATGAGTTAGAGACACCATTCTACACGCTGAGTGCGGTGACGAGTGGTGTGAAGGATGTGCGTGACGTGATACAACGGGCACAGAGCAATCAGTTTTTCGGCAAGGTGTCGCCGATACTCTTCATCGATGAGATCCACCGTTTCTCTAAGTCACAGCAGGACTCTCTCCTTGGTGCGGTGGAGCGTGGAACGGTGACGCTGATAGGTGCCACTACGGAAAATCCGTCGTTTGAGGTGATACGTCCACTACTGTCTCGCTGCCAGTTGTATGTGCTGAAATCATTAGACAAAGACGACTTAATGGAGTTGGCTGAGAGAGCCGCAAGGAAAGATACAGAGCTGAGCAAGAGAGACATATCGTTCGAGGAGACGGGAGCACTGTTGAGATATAGCGGCGGCGATGCCAGGAAACTGCTGAACATACTGGAACTGGTGGCGGAGACCGAGCAACAGACGCCTTTGGTAATCACTGACCAGATGGTGACGGAGTGTCTGCAACAGAACCCACTGGCATACGACAAGGACGGGGAGATGCACTATGACATTATCTCGGCTTTCATTAAGAGTATCAGAGGTAGCAACCCTGACGCGGCACTCTACTGGATGGCAAGGATGATAGAAGGTGGTGAGGATCCGCAGTTTATCGCCCGACGCATGGTGATAAGTGCAGCAGAAGACATAGGACTTGCCAACCCCAACGCCTTGCTGCTCGCCAATGCTACCTTTGACACGGTGATGAAGATAGGATGGCCTGAGGGCAGGATTCCTCTGGCTGAGTGTGCTGTGTACCTTGCCACGAGTCAGAAGAGCAACTCGGCATATCTGGGTATTGATGCTGCACTGTCGGAGGTAAGGCAGAGCGGCAATCTGCCGGTACCGCTACACCTGCGAAATGCTCCGACATCGTTGATGAAAGACTTGGGGTACGCTGACGGATATAAGTATCCTCACGACTATCCAGGACATTATGTGGAGCAGCAATATCTGCCTGACGAACTACGCGACCACCAGTTCTGGGTGGCTCAGCATAGTCAGGCGGAGGAGAGAATGGTGCAATGGTTGGAAAGGGTGAAGGAGAGGAGTTAAAGAAGTTAAAGGAGTTAAAGGAGCTAAAGCCGATAGGAGATGAGGAGATGAGGAATAAGTAGTTAAAGGAGTTAAAGAAGTTAAAGAAGTTAAAGCCGATAGGAGATGAGGAGATGAGGAATAAGTAGTTAAAGGAGTTAAAGAAGTTAAAGAAGTTAAAGCCGATAGGAGATGAGGAGATGAGGAGATGAGGAGTAAGGAGGTGAGTAATAAGGAGATGAGTAATAAGGAGTTAAAGGAGTTAAGGGAGTTAAAGGAGTTAAGGACAAATGTTTTTACTTCTTCTTAAATCTCTACTCCTATAGGGAATATTCAAGGAAAAAGACTATCGGCTTTAACTCCTTTAACTTCTTTAACTTCTTTAACTCCAAAAAGTTGAGATATGAACATAACAGTATTAGATGGATATGCGGCTAACCCAGGTGATTTGTCATGGCAGCCGTTAGAGAGATATGGCAAACTGACGATATATGACAGGACGAGCAGTAGTCAGCTGATAGAGCGGGCGGCACAGTCGGAGATTCTACTAACCAACAAGGTGCTGCTCATGCGTGAACAGATAGATCAGTTGCCACGACTGAGGTATATCGGTGTGAATGCTACTGGATATAATGTGGTGGATGCAGAATACGCAAGAAAGAAGGGTATTGTGGTGACGAACATTCCAGCGTACAGTACAGAGAGCGTGGCACAGATGGTGTTTGCTCATCTGTTGAACGTGGCATTGCGTGTGGACCACTATGCCCAGCTGAACCGCAAAGGACGATGGAGCGCTAACCCAGACTTCTGTTATTGGGACACACCACTGATAGAGTTGCAGGGCAAGTCAATAGGTATCGTAGGAATGGGTAACATCGGAAAGAAAGTGTCTGAGATAGCCCATGCCTTCGGTATGGAGGTGAATGCCTATACGAGTAAGGAGAGGAGCCAGCTGGACGATTATGTACGAAAGACTACATTCGAGGGGCTGTTGGCAATAAGTGATATAGTGACGTTACATTGTCCACTTAACGCAGCTACAGACAAGATGATAAATGCCAGAACCCTGAAGATGATGAAGCAGGGCGCGATACTGATAAACACTGGCAGAGGAGGACTGATTGACGAACAGGCGGTTGCTATGGCTCTGGCTACAGGACAACTCAGTGCTTTTTGCGCAGATGTACTCACCGACGAACCGCCATCGCCTACCTGTCCTTTGCTACACTGTGCCAATGCATATCTCACTCCACACATAGCGTGGGCTACACGTGAGGCGCGTGAGCGACTCATATCCATAGCTGTTGATAATGTGAGAGCCTTCTGCGAAGGAAAACCGCAGAACGTTGTGGGAGGAGTGGAACGCTGAATGTGGAATGTTGAACATTGAACGTGGAGTGTGAGATTGGGGGTGAGAGGTGAGTGGATGTTTAAAAAGAGTTAAAGATGAAAATAATTACGCATTAAGCGTTGTGCATTACGAATTATTTATTACCTTTGCACTCGCATTTGAGAAATGAGGCTCCCTAGCTCAACTGAATAGAGCATCTGACTACGGATCAGAAGGTTGTGGGTTTGAATCCCGCGGGAGTCACAAAACAAAAAAGCCAAGACGAAATTTATTTCAGTTTTGGCTTTTTTTGTTTTGTGTTGCTCAGCCCGTGGCAGGGAAGGATATTGCTATAGCATCCCCTTGGTTGAAGGTAGCTCGTAGTGGTAGATGTCGCGCTTTACTGCCATGCGTAGGCTGCGGGCAAGAGCCTTGAAGATGCCTTCTATCTTATGGTGTTCGTTGTCGCCACGAGCTTTGATGTTGAGATTGATACGTGCAGCATCAGAGAAGCTCTTGAAGAAGTGGAGGAACATCTCTGTGGGCATGTCGCCGACTCGTTCGCGATGGAACTCAGCATCCCATACCAGCCAGGGACGTCCGCCGAAGTCGAGTGCCACCTGACAGAGACAGTCGTCCATGGGCAGGGTGTAGCCATAACGCTCGATGCCGCGCTTGTCGCCCAGAGCCTTAGCGATGCAATCACCGAGAGCGATTGCTGTGTCCTCGATGGTGTGGTGTTCGTCGACGTTGAGGTCGCCGCGGGTGTGTATGGTAAGGTCCATCATCCCGTGTTTGCCTATCTGTTCAAGCATGTGGTCGAAGAATCCGAGTCCTGTGTTGATGTCGCAGTGGCCATTGCCGTCCAGGTTCACCTTAATATATATATCCGTCTCCTTAGTGGTGCGTTTCACCTCGGCAAGGCGTTCTCCAGCGAAGAGCAGTTCGGTAATCTTCTCCCACGTCTTGCCGTCGTCGCCAAGGATGAGAGCCTTACATCCCAGATTGTCAGCCAACTGTCGGTCGGTCTGTCGGTCGCCGATGACGTAGCTGCCTGAGATGTCGTAGTCGGGGTTGTTCAGATACTCGGTGAGCATGCCAATGCCTGGTTTGCGGTTGGGGTGGTTGTCCTCAGGGAAGTGAGGGTCAATGTGTTGAGCGTCAAACTCCACTCCCACACTCTTTAGTGTGTCGAGTATGAAGTTATGGACAGGCCAGAACGTATCTTCAGGGAATGACGAAGTACCCAGTCCGTCTTGATTGCTGACCATAACCAGTTTGAAGTCGAGCTGTTTACTGATGAATGACAGGGCTGTGAGAGCTCCGTCGACAAACTGTAGCTTGTCGAATGAGTCAATCTGCTCGTCGGCAGGTTCACGAATTATAGTACCGTCGCGGTCGATAAAGAGGATTCTCATATTTGCTTGTGTTTGGGCAGCGATGGAATCGCTGCATACTGAAAACTATTTTTATTTTGCTTGTGATCTTCTGAACTCAGAGCATGTTATGGCTGTCGCCACCGCTACATTGAGACTCTCCGCACCGGCATTGCCGAAGCTGGGTATGAGGATGCGATGGGTGATGAGCTGACGTATGGGTGCAGAGATGCCGTTACCCTCGTTGCCCATGATGATGATGCCATGGTTTGTAAGTTGCTGGCGGTAGATGTTGTTGCCGTCGAGCAGTGTGCCATAGACGGGGAAGTTGGTTGGCAGACTCTCGAGCAGTGGCTGGAGCGGTTGGTAGGACAGAGTGACACGAGCGATGCTGCCCATGGTGGCTTGTACCACCTTCGGACTATATGCATCGGCGGTATCGGGAGAGCAGATGACCTGTCGGATGCCAAACCAGTCGGCAATACGTATGATGGTACCGAGGTTGCCAGGGTCTTGTATGCCGTCGAGCATCAGGGTGAGGTCGTTCTCCGGGATGATAATGTCCTGCTGTGCTGGTATACGGAATATGCCGATGATACCTTGCGGGTGTTGCAAGAAGCTCGCCTTAGCGAGATCGTCATCGGTGGTGAGGTGGTAGTGGGCAAGAGAGTGGTGAGGAGCAGGGAGCAGGGGGCAAGAGAGTGGTGAGGAGTCAGAGGGCAGGAGTGAGGAGTCAGGGGGCAGGAGTGAGGAGTCAGGGGTGGCATAGATGTCTTCTGGGACAAAACCAGCCCTGAGCAGGTCGCCGACAACCTTAGGTCCCTCAGCCACAAAGAGACCCTCAGCCATACGAAACTTCTTCATTCCGAGTTGGCGTATCCTTTTCTGTTGTCCTTTAGAGAGCATGAGAGCTATTTGAATGAACGTAGGGCACCGAGCAATTCGGTGTTCTCGCTCTTGGTTCCAATGGTGATACGCAGACATTCGTTGCAGAGGGTCACCCGTGTACGGTTGCGCACGATGATGCCTTTGTCAACGAGGTAGTCGTAGATAGCTTGTGCGTCGGACATCTTTGCAAGAAAGAAGTTGGCATCCGACGGATATACCTTCTCACAGATGGGAAGGTCGAGAAACGCCCTCATCATACGTGTACGCTCCTGTAACAGCAGTCTCACCCAGTCTTCAATATCCTTGCGCGAAGACAGGGCGTTAGTGGCTTGCTGTTGGGTCAGCATATTGACATTATACGGATATTTCACCTTGTTGTAAAGGGCGATGATCTCCTTGCTGGCAAATGCCATGCCGAGGCGGATTGCCGCACATCCCCACGCCTTGCTGAAGGTGTTGAGGACGATAATGTTGGGATGTTGAGCCAGGTCGAGTCGGAAGGGGCGCTGGTCGGAGAAGTCGGAGTATGCCTCATCTACTATCACGATACCATCGAAGCCGTTGAGCACCTTCTCAATCTGTTCACGGTCAATATTATTACCCGTCGGGTTGTTGGGAGAGCATATCCATATCAGTTTGGTGTTGGCATCGCATGCAGCAAGTATCTTGTCGGCATCCATCTGATATTTGTCATCGAGCATCACTGGTCGGTATTCCACGTCATTAGTGTCAGCACATACCCGGTACATGCCATAGGTGGGTTCGATGGCAACAACATTGTCGATGCCTGGTCGGCAGAAGATGCGGTAGGGTAGGTCGATGGCTTCGTCAGAACCATTGCCGAGGAAGATGTTCTCCTCGGGAACGCGTTTCACCTTGGCTATCTCCTTCTTCAGCTCACGCTGTAACGGGTCGGGATAGCGGTTGAAAGGTTTGTTATATGGGTTCTCGTTAGCATCGAGAAACACATGAGCCTCCTTGCCAGAGTATTCATCACGTGCACTACTATATGGTGCGAGTCGCCAGATGTTAGGGCGAGTGAGTTGTTCGAGGGTCTTCATTTTTTTATGCTGTTTCTTCTTACGGTCATGGCGTTCTTATGTGCATGGAGCTGTTCGTTCTCAGCCATAAGCTCCACAGCTCTTCCGATGCTCTCGATGCCCTGCTGGGAGAGTTGTTGGAAGGTGACTTTACGGTTATAGCTGTCGAGGTTGACACCATTGTATGCTGTGGCATAGCCATGAGTGGGCAGGGTGTGGTTGGTACCGCTGGCATAGTCGCCTGCACTCTCGCATGCGTAGTCGCCGAGGAACACGCTGCCAGCATTTACCACCTTCTCTGCCAGTGACGCATAGTCGGCAGTGGCAATGATAAGATGTTCCGGGGCATAGACATTGCTCAGTGCTATGGCTTCGTCAGTATCATGTACGAGCACGAAGGAAGAGTTGTCAAGTGAGCGGGAGGCTATCTCTTTACGAGGCAGCACGGAGAGTTGTCTCTCCACCTCTGCGCAGACCTCTTGAATCTTTTCTTCTGATGTGGATATCAGGAATACCTGTGAGTCTATGCCGTGCTCAGCCTGAGACAACAAGTCAGCAGCTACAAACTCAGCATTGCTGTTGGCATCACAGATGACACACACTTCAGACGGGCCTGCAGGCATGTCGATGGCTACATCATGGAGGCTCACCTGCTGCTTGGCAGCCATGACATACTGATTGCCCGGACCGAAGATCTTGAACACCTTTGGTACAGACTCCGTGCCGTATGCCATAGCCCCGATGGCCTGTACGCCACCAGCCTTGAACACCTTGTTGACACCTGCAATCCGAGCAGCAACGAGGATGGCAGGATGCACCTTACCCTCGCTGTTAGGAGGAGTGCAGAGCACTATCTCATGACAACCTGCAATACGTGCAGGGGTAGCCAGCATCAATACTGTGGAGAAAAGCGGTGCGGTACCGCCAGGGACATATAGTCCTACACGTTCGATGGCGATGCTCTTCTGCCAGCACGTGACGCCTGGACATGTCTCCACCTTAACGGGGTCATGTTTTTGTGCGGCATGGAAGGCCTCAATGTTGTGATGGGCTAACATGAGAGCATCGTACAGGTCGTCATCGACCAGAGTACGGGCTTCCTCAAATTCTTCTTGAGTGACGGCGAGGCTCTGGAGACGCGCGTGATCAAATTTCTCCTCGTAAGCCATCACAGCCTTGTCGCCATTCTGACGTATGTCGTCAAGGATTGCTGCTACGGTGCTGTTGAGCTGTGACACGTCAAGGTGCGGACGTGCTACGAGGTCTTGCCATTGTGATGGCTGCGGATATCTAATTATCTTCATTATAGTATCATCTTTTCGATAGGAGTGACGAGGATGCCCTGGGCCCCCATCTCCTTCAGTTTGCCGATAATCTCCCAAAAACGTTTCTGGTCGAGTACAGTGTGTACCGAGCACCAGTCGTCGTCGGCAAGAGGAATGATGGTGGGACTCTTCAGTCCTGGCAGTACACTGATGATCTCTTGCAGACGTGCCTTTGGCGCATTCATACGTACGTATTTCTTGTCTTCAGCCTGCTTGACAGCATCGAAACGGAAGAGCATCTCGTTGAGAGTCTGGTGCTTCTCGTCGTCCATGTGCCAGTTGCCAATGAGCAGAGCCTCGCTCTGCATCACTACCTCCACCTCACGAAGGTTGTTGCTCACGAGTGTCGATCCTGAGCTCACGATGTCGAAGATGCCGTCAGCAAGACCAATGCCAGGGCTTATCTCCACGCTACCATTGATGACATGAATCTCAGTCTTGATACCGTTCTTCTGCATAAACGAGCGCAGAATGTTGGGATAGGATGTGGCAATCTTCTTGCCATTAAACCACTGCAGACCGGTATAGTTAATCTCCTTAGGGATAGCCAGCGACAGACGGCAGCGAGAGAATCCCAGTCGTGAGATGATCTGGGCATCTTCGCCTCGTTCTACAAATTCGTTCTCACCAACCACACCGATGTCAGCCACGCCGCTTGCCACGCTCTGTGGAATGTCGTCGTCGCGCAGATAGAGCACTTCAAGTGGGAAGTTGGGAGAGTTGACCAGTAGGGTTCGTTTGCTTGAAGGCACCTTGATGTCGGCTTCGGCAAGCAGGTTCATTGTATCGTCGAAGAGACGTCCTTTGGATTGTACTGCAATTCTTAACATATTATATAATGTGTTGATTTATTCTGCAAAAGTACAAAATTATGCTGAATGGTTTATGCAGAATGCATAATTATTTTTACTTTTGCACGCAATTTATGAAGAATTTGAATAAATATACTTCTATTATAATCCTCTTGGCATGTCTGGCAGTAGGATGTGTGAGGAAGGAGACACCACAGAAGACACCGTGGGGAACGGTGGTGGATGGCGATACCCCAAACGATAACGGGAAAGTGAGCGCTAACGTCACGACACTGCATGAGATAGAGGCTAATGGCGAGATGATAGTGCTTACAATCACGGGTGCTGACACATACTATGACTATCATGGTCATGGACTGGGTGTCCAGTATATGATGTGTGAGGATTTTGCCAGAAAGATAGGTGTGACGTTGAGAGTGGAATTGTGTAGGGACACTGTCGAGCTATATGACAAGCTGGCAAAGGGATATGGTGACGTGATAGCGGTGCAGCTACCAACAGCCCATCACCAATCATCGTCTATAAGGTACTGCGGGGCGTATGACAAAAAGAACAAGACACAATGGGCTGTGGCGGAAGGGAATACGGAACTGGCAGACAGCCTGGATAGCTGGTTCAGGGCAGACATGCCTGCCACTACACTCGCCAGAGAGGACTACCTGCTTGCCATGGCGGTGACGCATTCGGCGTCATATAATGTGAACAGTGCACAGTTTAAGGTGCAGCGGTCGTCATACAACTCACTGATACAGAAGTATGCACCTCTTTCAGGATTGCCGTGGCAGCTTATCTCCGCACAGTGCTCGCAGGAGTCGGGATTTGATGCAGGAGCACGTTCATGGGCAGGAGCCTGTGGACTGATGCAGCTTATGCCATCGACGGCAGCAAGATTCGGACTGTCACGCGACGAGATTTTCGATCCAGAGAAGAACGTGTCGGTGGGATGTAGGCTGATGGGAGCGCTTATGAGGGAGTTTGCCGATGTGCCAAGCCAGTATGAGCGTATCGGATTTGCGCTGGCGTCCTATAATGCAGGGTCGGGACATATCCGTGACGCAATGGCCCTGGCACGCCGCGACGGTGCTAATCCTTATTCGTGGAATGTGGTGTCACAGTATGTGCTACACCTCAGTGAGCCTGCATACTACCAAGACCCTGTGGTGCGTCATGGCTTTATGCGAGGCAGGGAAACTTACAACTATGTCAACTCCATCCGCAGCAGATGTGGGATGTGAGGTTCAGTTTTCAGTTTTTAGTTTTTAGTCTCTCACAGATTGACACAGATTGACACAGATAATCTGCGAGATCTGCGAAATCTGCGTGAGATACTGTTTTTAGTTTTTAGAGTAAATTTCCTATCTGATAGACCGTTGCTGATACTACCCATGCGAGTAGGGTGGTGTAGACGGCTGTGAAGAGAGCCCATCGCCATGAGCCTGTCTCGCCCTTGATAGCAGCAATGGTGGCGATACATGGGAAATAGAGCAAGACAAACAATAGGAAACAATAGGCGGTGAGAGGCGTGACACCGTCCTTGGTCATCTGCTGGCGCAAATAGGTGTATTTCTCACTGTCACTGTCGAATGTATAGTCTTCATCCTCACTGGAGGCTTCTGCATAAAGAACACCCATGGTAGAGGCAACAATCTCTTTTGCCCCGACTCCAGAGAGGATAGCCACATCGAGTTTCCAGTCGAAGCCCTGTGGACGGAACACTGGTTCTATGGTTTTTCCTATCATTCCGATATAGCTCTGTTCTTGTTGCTCCTTGACACTCAGCTCGTTGTTGTGTGGAAAGTATCCTAACGCCCATACTATGATGCTGGCAACCAATATGATACCTCCCATCTTCTTGAGGTATTGTTTACCCTTCTCCCATGTATGTCGAAAGATAGCTTTGGAGGTGGGCATACGATAGGGTGGAAGTTCCATGACGAATGGAGTGTCCTCGCCTTTTATCACGAAGCGGCTGAACAATCTACTCATAAGTACTGACATGAGTATGCCGATAACATATAGGGAAATCATAATAGATGACTGATAGGACGCAGCAAAAAATGTACCTATAATCATAATATAAATAGGTAGGCGCGCAGAACAGCTCATCAGTGGTAGGATGAGCATGGTGACCAGTCGGGCGCGACGACTCTCAATGGTGCGTGTCGCCATGATTGCGGGAACGTTGCAGCCGAAACCCATGATCAGTGGTATGAACGACTTGCCATGCAGTCCCATGCGATGCATCAGCTTGTCCATGATGAATGCGGCGCGAGCCATGTACCCCGAGTCTTCCATGAACGAGATGAAACCATAGAGGATTAGGATTTGCGGAAGGAAGATGATTACCGACCCTACACCACCGATGATACCATCGACGAGCATGTCGCGCAGTGGACCTTCAGGCATGTTGTCACTTAGCAGCTCGCTCAGCCATGCCACACCATTATCTATCCAATCCATAGGGTACTGACCAAGCGAGAATGTAGTCTCAAACATCAACCATATCAGTGCTATGAAGATAGGAAATCCTAACCACTTGTGGGTGATGATCTTGTCGAGTAGGCGAGTGATCTTGTAAGTGTCATTCTCCTTACCCATCACGTATTTAGCCTCTTTCAGTGCACCATGGATAAATCCGTACTTAGCATCCATGATGGCAGTCTCAGAGTCGTCATGAGTTTCTTCCTTGATACGTTGTGCTGCCCTGTCACGAGCCTCGAATATCAGGTCAGCTTGCGGCAATGAGCGTACATAGTCCTCTATTTCTTTATCTTTTTCAAGTAGTTTGATACCCAAGTATCGTGTCGAATATTTCTCCCTGACATTGTCATCAGTCTTCAGGAACGACTGTATCTCCTTAATGCCGTTCTCTATCTCATGACCGTGGTTGATGTGTATGTGTCGGTAGAGCTTGCTACTGGACGACATCGACAGGCTGTCGGGTGTCTGGGTCTGTTCGTAAATTGCTATGATGGTACGGAACAAGTCTTCCACCCCGCGTCCAGTCTTGAAGACAGTAGGTACGACTGGTGTTCCGAGGAGTTCACCTATCTTTTCATAGTCCACATTGTCGCCACGTTTCTCAGCTTCGTCGAACATATTGAAGGCGCACACCACTCGCAGGTTCATGTCGATGAGTTGTGTGGTGAGATACAGGTTACGTTCAAGGTTGCTTGTGTCGATGACATTGATTATTACGTCAGGCGTTTTCTCAACAATCTGTTTTCTCACATACAGTTCTTCTGGCGAATAGGCGGATAGGGAGTATGTGCCAGGAAGGTCGGTGAGATTGAAGCGATAGCCGAAGAATTCGGCATGTCCCTCCTTTGCGTCGACTGTTACTCCTGAGTAGTTGCCTACACGCTCATGAGCTCCAGAGACAAAGTTGAACAGCGATGTCTTACCACAGTTGGGATTGCCGACGATTGCCACATTGATGGTGGACTCGATGTCGCCATATCTGCCTGAAGGCATGGCGTCGTCAGCCTGACTTGTTGCAGGATTACCCGTGTACCCTTTCTCTGCGTGGGAAGACTGAGAGGACTCCTTTGTGATGGGAGCCACCTCTATATGCTCGGCCTCACTGTGCCGAAGTGACACCTCGTAGCCCATGACACGATATTTCACAGGGTCCTCCATGGGTGCGTTGAGCAGCACTTCGACATTTTGTCCCTTGACAAAGCCCATCTCGATGATGCGCTTGCGGAAACCGCCATGACCCGACACCTTGATTATCGTTCCTTTTTCGCCGTTGGATAGTTCTGATAGTTTCATAGTGTGCAAAGATACTAATAAAAAATCTTCGGACAAAGTGAATACCCTTGTCCGAAGATTAAAATACCTAAATGTAGGTATTATTTAGTTTTGAGTTTTTAGTTTTGAGTTTTTAGTTTTGAGTTTTTAGTTTTTAGTAGCTGCGAGCTATTAGCACACGGTACTTGGCAGGCTTGCCGCTTACCATGTCTGTGCCAGGAGTCTGTTCGAACATGTATGGCACGCAGCGTATGGTGGCTTGTGTCTCCTCCTTGATCTGTGCCTCGGTCTCGGCAGTGCCGTCCCAGTGGCAGAGGAAGAATCCGCCATCCTTTACCTTTTGTTTGAACTCGTCATAATTCTCACACTCATAGATGTGTGTGTCGCGGAATGAGCGAGCCTTCTCAAAGATGTTCTGCTGGATGTCGTCGAGCAGTTTCTCTACATAGTCTTCTATTCCGTCAACCTTTACTGTCTCCTTCTCGAGAGTATCGCGACGCATCACCTCGATGGTTCCGTTTTCCAGGTCTCTGCCACCCATAACCAGTCTTACGGGAACGCCCTTGAGCTCATAGTCGGCAAACTTAAATCCAGGTCGTTTGTTGTCGGCATCGTCATACTTGACGCTGATGCCTCGTTTGCGCAGTTCCTCGATGACAGGTGTCAGTCGGTCGGTGATAGCCTTGAGTTGGTCGTCGCCCTTTGTGATAGGTACGATGACTACCTGTATCGGTGCAAGTCGTGGAGGCAGTACCAGTCCGTTGTCGTCGCTGTGGGTCATGATGAGTGCACCAATGAGACGTGTGCTCACGCCCCATGATGTAGCCCATACGTATTCAGGCTTGTTCTCTTTGTTGAGATATGTCACATCGAAAGCCTTGGCAAAGTTCTGTCCCAGGAAGTGGCTCGTACCGCTCTGCAGTGCCTTGCCGTCTTGCATCATAGCCTCGATGGTATATGTGTCAAGTGCTCCGGCAAAACGCTCAGTCTCGCTCTTCACTCCCTGTATCACAGGCACAGCCATCCACTCTTCGGCAAACTTTGCATATACGCCAAGCATCTTCTTTGCTTCCTCTTCAGCCTCCTCACGTGTGGCATGTGCAGTGTGGCCTTCTTGCCACAGGAACTCGCTGGTGCGCAGGAAAGGACGGGTACGCATCTCCCAGCGCATGACGTTACACCACTGGTTGCACATCAGTGGAAGGTCGCGCCATGAGTGTATCCAGTTTTTATATGTATTCCAAATGATGGTTTCACTTGTAGGACGTACGATGAGCTCTTCCTCCAGTTTAGCTGTAGGATCGACCTCGACACCGCTCTTGTCCTCTTTGGCGCGCAGACGATAGTGGGTCACTACGGCACACTCCTTTGCAAAGCCTTCCACATGCTCTGCCTCACGCGAGAGGAACGACTTTGGTATCAGCAGTGGGAAGTAGGCATTCTGAGCACCCGTCTCCTTGAACATCTTGTCCAGTTGGTGCTGCATCTTTTCCCATATAGCATATCCGTAAGGCTTTATCACCATACATCCGCGTACTGCCGACTGCTCAGCGAGGTCGGCCTTTACCACCAGGTCGTTGAACCACTGGCTGTAGTTCTCGGCCCTCTTGGTCATCTCTTTCAGTTCTTTTGCCATTGTTTTTCTTGTGTTTTCTTATTTTGACTGCAAAGGTACGATATTTTTAACGATAACATCATCCATAAAGCTAACTTTTTTTATAGAAAACAGCGAAACGTTATGTCTACATACAAAAGTACCACCAATCAGAGTGACAGTCTGTTGGTGGTACCGCGGTAATACCTAAGGTTTATTTTAGGGGCAGGGAGCAGGGGGCAGGGGGCAAGAGAATAGTGTTCTTGCTGAATAACCTTTCTATTCAAGAGGCAAAATCTATCCTCTTGCCCCCTGCTCCCTGCTCCTTACCACTAAGGAAGCAGAGCTTCCGAAAGTTGAGTAGTTTGTTGTGTTGTCAGTTTAGTACATCAGCCAATAGTTAGATCTGTCGCAATAGAGTACTGGCGGTACTGGTCTGTAGAAGCTACCGATTTCGTCGTAGTTCTTGTTGATCTTCTTTACTGTGTTGATGATGTTCTTGAAGCACTTGCTTACGTTATTCTTAATCGTTTTCATAGTCGTATAATTTTTTGAGTTATTATTTCCTTTTGACGATGCAAAGATACGGCGACTATGAACCCAGAGCAAGAAAAATATGTATTATCGTCATCTTTTGTAGCGACAGTGACATCAAAATGCGACAAATCGAGAGAACAGCCTCTTAATTTGTCGCATTACCCCTATTTTTACCTCCTCATCTACTTCAAGTTTCGCATTCGCTCAACTTTTTGGAGTTAAAGGAGTTAAAGAAGTTAAAGGAGTTAAAGCCGTTAGTCTTTTTCCTTGAATATTCCCTATATT
>ONCJ01000008.1 GCA_900316295.1 uncultured Prevotella sp. | reverse complement strand
CGATTTATCTGTCTGCAAAGGTACTCATTTACTTTGAGATTGTCCATAAACATATAGGATATCTTTTTATTTATTTGGAGGTAAGCTCTGAAAATGACGGGTGAAATAGACCTGAACGAGGAATATCAGACAAAGCACGATACCTACTTTATACGGCCCTGTCAGGTCGGCTTGGCCAAACAATATGCGAGAATGGTAGCCGTCACCTTCTTGGAAAGGCTACGGGTAGGCGAGCCCTGCTCGGGAATGACGTTTTTCTTTTCCATAAAATCATGTGGAGTTCTTGCTTTGGCAAGCGGCGAAGCCGAGCGGTAGCTCTACCAAGCTATAGAGTCGTTTTCTGAAATCGGCTGCAATGATGCGATTAAGCGAGAGCAGAGACAACCGACGCTCGAAGCAAGAGCAGAGCCAAGCTTGCTTGGACTATGCCTTGCAAGGAGGAGGAAAACGAAGTTAAACTTGTTTGCATCTGCCGAGCGGAAGCATCTTCGCGGATTTTGACCGCAAAATTAGTAAAACAGCTTAAATAGATGCTTGTTCCCATCTTAAAAAATCGAAAAAAAGGCATCTTGTCTTTGATGGCAGCATCAACTAATTCCCAAATGTTGGCGCACCCATCCATTATTGAATAATGGGAGTGAACATTCAAATTTACAAATCGATAAGCTTTCATATTTTATCACTATTATTATTTTTGCGCGAAGTAAATCTGAACTTACGCCAAATGGCTGCAGAGGTTTGAGGAAAATGCCGTATTTAGAGAAATATTATTATTTTGCTAAGTTGCAGATTCTTGTAATGATAAAGCTTTTGATATTTTTTCTATTATTTCGACACCAGTTTGAATCATGTCACGATTCTCGTCTGCCGGAATAAGGAAATCCATTTCTGCTTTTTCTTGGATTTTGAAGTCTGATATAATTGATTCCGTTAGGTATTCGTCTCCATTTATAATATGCCATCCGTCTTTTCTGCTAATGATACTGAACAGAGGCGTCCAATTAACTTTGTCCTTGACAATGGATAAAGGACATTTACCAGAATATTGTTTGTATAAAGAAAGATTTATGTTGGGATATTTTTTGAGAAGATTTTTTTCAACAGCAACTGCAAAGGGGTCTGTATGGTAGGCTGTCCCGGGGTTAGAACTATATGAGCCTAATGCTATCCAATCAACGTCGTTTGGATCTCCGTTGATAGCAAAATGATGCTGAGAATCGTTCGCATTAATGAAATCATCATACTTTAGTATATAATAAATGAATCCTTTTTGATGTTCCATGAGTGCTTCTTCTATAATAGAAGATATTTCTTTACCTTCAATTATCTTTGAAGTATAAGTGGCAAAACATTTAGAAAGCTGCTCTTTGTCAGATATTAAAAGTACATCCCATTTGTCTTTATTGCCGAAGAAATAACGATTCCTACCTATACAATCACTAAGATATGTCCCCATAAAACCACATGCTACTAAAACACGTACCCTCTCCAATTGAGATACTTCACAAAAGGCTTTTAATGCTGTAACAACGTTTTCGCTTCCGTAATCTTTAATAGCCTTCTTGAAAACTTGTGTATTACCATGAGTGAGAGAACAATCATCTATGATACAATCTGAAGTTGACATCAATGTTTGGGGGCTATCTATCAACTCTATTATGCTGGCGTTATATTTCCCGAACTCAGATAAACGAAGGTTAAGTTGTACGGTGGTTCGAGTTCTAATGTTTTGAATGTCGCTCTCAAAATAGTTTCTTACATTCCTCATGAATGATTTAAGTGCATCATCGACATTCAGAATGGTATTCTTTTCACAATAAGCAAGAAGCGCATAGAATAAGAGGATGTCGGTTAGTTCCATTGATGCCCCATTGTCAACACATAATTTGAAAAGATTGCATTGTCTTGTCCTGAACAGGCGAACTTTACGGTCGTCATTGCCTGATGGTAATTCTTCATTGCTGATATAGAAGAGCTCATCAAAAAAAGTGGAGTGGTTAATCCTGTACAATGAGTCCAATGCTCCAAAGAGGCAATTGACAAACTTTTTGTCTTGCCAAATGGCACGTTTGACAGAGGCACTGGCTTTGTTATAATCCTCTTTGTTCCCCTGTACATAATAATGATACATGCAAAGAAAATCGAATAGATTCATGAACATCTTATCGATGCATGGATACTGTTCTTGCTGCTGCTTCTCGTCTAAATTCAGATAGTCTTCTTTCAGATATGTCCAGAACAAATCTGTCCATTGGTGTTCAATAGAATAACAGAAGTAATCTTTGTATGAGTATGACTCGGATTTCCTGCTTTTGTCTGCTTTGATGTACTCCTCACCACCAAACTGGGTTTCAAGGAACTTAATGAATTCGGATTTCCAGTTTTCAAAAGGGGTAAGTTGCTTCCCTCTTGCGTTCATTTTTATATATAAAGAGTCCGTCAAGTCATAGTCTGTCATGTTCAATTCATCAAATGAAATGATATTACTATCGCTACAGAGCCTTTCAAGCATGGCAGATACATCCTCTTGACTATATTTCCGTAACTTCTCTTCAATGAAATCTATCATGGATTTCATTGCAATGATTGTTGGGTCGTATTTCCAGTCTTCAGAAAACCAAGGTTGCCCTTCCAATTTCTGACCTAAACTCTTCGCTCCTTCCACATGTAATAATTCTCTGCTGACTATGTTCTGGCAGAAGGCTAGGGAACTTAATCTTGTCTCGTACTTGAAACCAGAAATTGTATGAAGGGGGTGTCTTTGTTTTGCTTCATCAGAACACATGTTCCAGACTACCCAATGTAAGATGAAGAGGGTAGTCAGACGTTGTTGTCCGTCTAACGGAATAAAGTTCTTGGATGTGGCATTGATTGACCCGTATATGAATTCGAGATGGCAAGACTTGTTTGTTTCACTCCTGATAGCATTGATTAGTTTGGTGACAAATGCCTCTCTCTTGTCTTGTTCCTCAATAGTGAATCCACGCCCTTGTACATAATCTCTCTGAATGGCAGGGATTTCAATTCCCTGTTTCTTTATAAATGATTCAAATGTAACCGTAGCCATATTTAATTGTTTTGATAGTAAAAATCGAATTCGTCATATACTTTCTCTATTGCCCTAAAATAGGCATCACGATCTGATTTCGTCCAAAGTTTTGGTAGCACATTCTCTTCTTTCGCTTGTGAATAATATTTACTGAAAACCTTCTGTGTTGATGGTAATACATAGGTTTCCTTGCGCTCTTGATAATCGCGAAGTATTTCGCGTTTTCTGTCGAGTAAATTGTTGCTCAATGCGGAATTGGTTTCTTTGTCAACAAGAGCCATGTTGTAGAGCGTGTGCATTTGGCTCTCGCTCATATCTGCTAAATCATCAAATTCCTTGTCAATCCTGCTGATGATTGCTTGCGCAGCATCTTTATTCTCTTTATATGACTCTTCATCCTTAATTAACGTTTTTAATTTTGCAATATCTTGGTCATACTTCTTGTTGTCCAGCTGATGTAAGCTCTTTGTTTTTACATCCAGCCATTTTGTTAGAGTATCAAGTTTTATATTGTCTAAGATAAGATTCTGAGGATGAATATGTTCAAGGCTTGTGACATTGAACCGACGGAGCAAGTGGAATGGGAACCTCGCAGATTCGTCTTGTTTGGTTCGTACATCTTCAACGTTGAACAACACGAGTATTCTGATTAACTGAAGTGCGTTGTCGTTGTAGTTAATGTAATCTAACCCCCAGGGAATAACCCCTTCTTTCGTGTTTACATTTTTTTCTATATGAATGATACTCGCAATTTGTTGTTTCAGATAACCTATGAATTCATCTTTTGACTTTGTACTATACTCATTCATCATACTTTCTATAAGCATGAAACGTTTGGCACTGTCAAAATCCTTTGCTTTGTATTCTTTAAGCCAGATAAGGAGACCGATAAGGTGGTATGTATCAGGATTCTTGTACCAGTTATAGAGGGCTGTGTAGGTGTTCTGTATCTTCTTCCACACTTTTTCCACGTTATTTGCATAATCACCTTCTTTGTTCGTGCCGAGGTATTTGCTATATACCTGATATATAAAGTCTTTAGAGTTCTTATCTATTTTTAGGTTTTGATTTTTTTCTTGAATTTCTGTATACAGGTTGTTAGAGACTAACAACAAAACCATAGTTATATGTGAGGCAAAAAAATTCTCGTCAGGCATGAACATAGACCACATAAATGGATCTTGCAATTGCTTTTCCATTATATCCCATTCACATGAACGCCTAAAAGCAATCTCGTGCATAAGACTTTTATCAGTTGTGTATATGTCACATTGGAATAAAAGTGCCTTGACCAATTCTGTTGCAGTAAGTGCAGTTTTACCGTAATTCAATTGAGAGAAAACTTCCATAGACTCCGTATTTGCATCACAAGGAATCTCATACCATATAAACCTGACATCGTTTTCTTTGTCATTGTTTTCTTTTGTTTTCTTTAATTCGTCTTCTACTAATCCATATGTAATCCTGTATTTCTTGGGTATAAGGACTTCCAGTATCAATGCAGGGGAAATTTGCTTCTTTTCAAACCATTCTTCAATAGCCTTATATGCTCGGGTCATATAGAAGAAATCTATATTCCTAATGGCCTCCTTAATGTCACTTTTTTTAAATTCCTCATTATCGAAAAAGTCCGAATCACGGCTTTCATATTTCAATGAAAAAATGGACGTAGTAAGACTGCCACTGCATAGGTATTTTCTCGCATCTTGAAGATATGAAAGAATTAAGTATAAGGTGGTCAAACGTTGTTGCCCGTCTATTACATCATACACTATCTCATCTTTTGTGCTCAATTGTTTGTTCACCACAACCGCTAAAGGCTGGATACAATAAAACTTCCCAGCTTTATTCTCTATCTCACTCATTTGAACACTAAAAGCATACAAATCATCAAGTAATGCCTCAACATGTTTGCTCTCCCATCTATAACCTCTCTGGTATGTTGGAATATGGAAATGCATATCGAGCAAATCCGCAACATGTTTTATTTTAAGTATTTTATTCTCTGACATCGTATATGGGAATTAATAAGTTTTTACTATCAATCAAACAAAGTTTGTCATTATAAGATTTCTCTTGCAATCCATGCACATGCCTCTGCATCAGCAAGTGCGTGGTGATGATTCTCTAACTCATAACCACAGGCTGCGGCCACAGTATGGAGCTGGTGGTTTTCCAAATCAGGGAGCACTCGCCGTGAAACACAAAGAGTGTCGTAAAACTCATAGTCAGGATAATCCATCTGATATACACGGAATACGGTTTTCAGTCAGCCTTCATCGAAAGGCTTGTTGTGGACCACAAGAGGCAATCCCTGGATTAATGGCTCTATCTGCGCCCATACTTTTGGAAAAGCTGGTGCAACGTCAGTATCTTCATAATCATCGTATCCTAAATCTTTACGAAGATTGTCAATAGTGGGTTGTATTAGTATTTTCATATCGCAATATTTAAGTTAGTTTTCAAATCTCTGCCTGTTATTCATCAATTTTCTCACTAAATCAACAACAGATTCAATGAGTTTCTCTTCTGCAACCTGGCGACTAAAGAAGTTCCCATCCTGGTCAAAGTCTGGTACAAGAGAATTTATTAATTCACGGTATTTTATTAATTCACGGTATTTAAGCTGTTTTTCCTTTGCATTAAAGAAGAAATCTACTTTGGACTCAACAAATGACATAAGTATAGTGATATCTACTTTGCCAAGAGAAAACGAGACATTGCCGTTGCTATCTAACTCAAGAGGATAACCAGCATTCTTCAATGATTGAAGAACGCTTTGACAAATGTTGTTGTTCCGTTCTGTTTTGATTTCATCTTCTAGTGATGAAATGTCTGAGACATAACCTTGAAGTTCCTCTATGAGTGCTTCGATGTTTCTTTCTTTGTCTTCAAGAAAAACCAGTTTGTCTTCATATGACAAATCTTTGATTTCTTCTCGAATTTCGTCAATGTTAAATTCTATCATAGTAGTATCGCTTAATTTTTTACAATATTTCTCTTGCAATCCATGCACAAGCCTCTGCATCGGCAAGTGCGTGGTGATGATTCTCTAAGCAGTAACCACACTCGGCTGCAACGGTGTGGAGTTGGTGGTTCTCCAAATAGCGGAAGGCTCTGCGTGAGGCAGCAAGCGTATCATAGAACTCATAGTCTGGATAGTCCATCTGATATACTCGGAATACAGCTTTCAGGCAACCTTCATCAAAAGGTTTGTTATGAGCCACAAGAGGTAAACCTTTTATTAGAGGCTCTATCTGCGCCCATACTTTAGGGAATACAGGAGCAGAGTCAGTATCTTCGTGACAAAGACCATGTACCTGCGAACACCAGTAGTTATAATAGTTCGGCTCTGGCTGGATGAGAGAATAGAACGAATCTACTATCTCACCATCCCTGACAATGACGATTCCCACAGAGCATACGCTACTGCGTTCATTGTTTGCCGTTTCAAAATCTATAGCTGCAAAATCTTTCATAATTTCAATTCTATCAATCATCTCCAATCATATTCTACTCCCAGTATCTCAAGTCCTTCATATTTCCATAGTTCTTGGTCGAAGTTGGGAGTGTATTTTGCCATTAAAACTTTCTGCTGTTTGTCCTTTTCTGTATCTCTCCATCCGTTGAAACTCATGGCACGCTGGTTAACTTCAATGAAGTCGCTTGCATCTAACTGATAGAACACTGTACCTACACGTGTCATGTGATAATGTTGGTGTTGACACTCTTCCAACGACCAGTTGTGATTGTCAAGGATGAAACAATATTCACCCTTCCCGTCTTCTCGGCTCCAGGCTCCAACTGCATAGTATTCTATAAAATCATCTTCTTTCGTCAGTTTTATGACATCGCCTGTATAGATTCCTTCTCCATTGCCGTCGGAAAAGTTTGTAAGTACTCCTGCGAATAAAACCCTGCGGGCATAGCCACGCCCTTTACATTCATCGCCAAACACGTCCTCAACAATGTCTTGGTTATGGTCTTCGGCATATTTCTCATCCTGCTCCCAGACATAGAAGTCATCACCAAAGAAGAAGAAATTGCCGAAATAGGCATAGCCGAACTTCTTGTTGGCTGCTACATAGCGTACTTTTATGCCCGGCAAGAACTTGTTTGTGCCTGTACCAATGTCACGGCGATACTTCTGGCAAAGATACTTCAGGGTTACGTCACTGACTGTCATACTCATCGGATTAATGATTCAACTTGTTGTATTTGTTCCACATTCTCTTTATCTTACCTGCTATCTCCTTGCGGAGCCATTCTGGTTCCAGCACTTCCATATCCTCACCGTTCCAGAGAAGTTCTTGCTGGAAGTCAAACTCTGGACGGAGATTGAAGGTGAAGATGCTGTACTCTTCGTTACGCTCAATCTCTTCCTGCGACTCATGCATCTTCAGGTCACGGATGTAGTTGGCTTGCCCTGCTGACACCTTTAACTTAACAGGTTGAATTTTGACAGACTGTTCTGCTATGATTCCAAAGCAGCCTTCAAAGAAATCCTTGGCCGACCAGTCCTTGGGCATTTCAAAAGTCTCGTCTGTTGCATGAAGATATTTAATTCGGTCAAGAGAATAGATGAACGGTCCATTTTTATAATAATATGGATCTGTGCTTCGTGCCACCATATACCAACGCTGACGGAAAAGCCACAATACGGCTGCACATCAAAGTTATTCTCCTCGTCTTTCCAATAACTGTGATAGGTCATGTTCAGCACATGGTTTTCCTTCATTGCCTCAATGATGGACTGAAGATAGTTCTGGCCAGATGGCACATATTCCAATATGATGCGGTCTTTGATACTCTGACTATTCGCCAAGGCATTGCTAACACAGAAAGTATTATATAACCATGAACGGAGTCCGTTCTTACTGATGTCCTCCTCGTTCTCGATATAGTAGCGGTATTCTCCACGGTTCTCATTGACTATGTTGATGCCGAACATATCCCAGATGACATAACGCCAGTTGTCGAAGGTACGCTTGGGAATATCGACTCCTCTGCTGATTTCATCACGAAGCCAGAGTTCATTCAGTTGCTTGAATGAAATCTTCCGTCTGCGATGGATGGTCTCTATCACCCAGACGTATTTGGTAATTAGGCTTTGTCCTCTATCATTGTCTGCCATATAAAATCGAAATTTTCTGCAAAAATACACGAAGGCTATGCCAAATCGTGGCAGAGGTTTAGGGAAAATGAGATTTAGGCCTCTTTAATTTAATGCTTGGTTGTTCTGCAATTGTGCACGCGGCACTTGCACAAATTCGCCATCAACTGTGTGCGACGAAACATATTGCTTAACGTCGTGGTTTCTGCAACAAAGATACTGAGATAATGCTGAACCACCAAATAAACATGTAAAATATCGTACATTATACGACTTTTTTGTCTCCAAAACGACAAAAGGCCTCGCGGGAACACAAAAAAAGACCTGCCCAAACGGACAGGTCCCTCATTTATAATGTAGGAATTAACTTACTCTTCCACCGCTGCCTGCGCGGCGGCGAGGCGTGCGATGGGCACACGGAAGGGAGAACAGCTGGCGTAGTTGAGGCCTATCTTGGCACAGAACTTCACGCTTGATGGTTCGCCACCGTGCTCACCACAGATACCAGTACGGAGGTTCGGACGAACGGCACGACCCTTCTCTACTGCCATCTTCACTAGCTGACCGACACCGTTCTGGTCGAGAACCTGGAATGGGTCAACCTTAAGGATCTTCTTCTCCAAGTAAACTGGGAGGAAGCTTGCGATGTCGTCACGAGAGTAACCGAAGGTCATCTGTGTGAGGTCGTTAGTACCGAATGAGAAATACTGAGCCTGCTCAGCGATGCGGTCGGCTGTCAGGGCGGCACGAGGGATCTCAATCATTGTACCAATCTCGAACTCAATCTTGATGCCATACTCCTCGAACACTTCCTCAGCTGTCTTTTCAATGATAGCCTTCTGCTGCTCCAGCTCGTGCAGGGTACCAATCAGCGGCACCATAATCTCTGGCTGAGGATTCTTGCCTTCTTTCTTCAGCTCGCAAGCAGCACCGAGGATGGCACGTGTCTGCATAGCTGTGATCTCTGGGAAGGTGATACCGAGACGGCATCCGCGATGACCGAGCATTGGGTTGTTCTCAGCGAGTGAGTCAACACGACGCTTGATGGTCTCAACGCTCACGCCCATCTCCTTAGCCATTGTCTCCTGTCCAGCCAGATCGTGTGGTACGAACTCATGGAGTGGTGGATCGAGCAGACGGATGTTGACTGGGCAACCATCCATAGCCTCGAGGATTCCCTTGAAGTCAGCCTTCTGGTAAGGCAACAGCTTAGCCAGAGCCTTCTCACGTCCTTCGGCAGAGTCGGCAAGAATCATCTCACGCATAGCAATGATCTTCTTGTCCTCGAAGAACATGTGCTCGGTACGAGTCAGACCGATACCCTTTGCACCGAACTCACGAGCAATCTTTGCATCATGCGGAGTGTCGGCATTGGTACGAACCTGCAACTTGGTGTACTTGTCGCAGAGGTCCATCAATTCCTTGAAGTCGCCGCTCAGCTCAGCAGCCTTTGTCGGAACCTCACCGGCATAAACCTGACCAGTAGAACCGTTGAGCGAGATGTAGTCGCCCTCCTTATATACTGTACCGTCGATTTCCACGGTCTTCTTATGATAGTCAACATTCAGAGCACCAACACCGCTGACGCAGCACTTGCCCATACCGCGGGCAACGACGGCAGCATGAGAGGTCATACCGCCACGAGCGGTGAGGATACCCTCTGCAGCAGCCATACCGGCGAGGTCTTCAGGTGAGGTCTCGATACGTACAAGTACCACTTGCTTGCCGTCCTCATGCCAGCTCTTGGCATCGTCAGCATGGAAGACAATCTGACCGCAGGCAGCACCTGGTGATGCTGGCAGACCCTGTGCGATGACCTTAGCCTTAGAGAGAGCCACCTTGTCGAATACAGGGTGGAGCAGCTCATCGAGCTTGTTAGGCTCACAACGCATGATGGCGGTCTTCTCGTCGATCATTCCCTCATGGAGCAGGTCGATGGCAATCTTCACCATAGCCGCACCAGTACGCTTACCGTTACGAGTCTGGAGGAACCACAGCTTGCCTTCCTGTACGGTAAACTCCATGTCCTGCATGTCGTGGTAGTGCTGCTCAAGCTTCTCCTGAATGCCGTTCAGCTGAGCATAAATCTCAGGCATAGCCTCTTCCATTGAAGGATACTTAGCCGCACGCTCCTCCTCAGAGATACCAGCACGCTCAGCCCAACGCTGGGAGCCGAGCTTTGTGATCTGCTGTGGTGTGCGGATACCTGCAACCACATCCTCACCCTGAGCGTTCACGAGATACTCACCATTGAACACATTCTCGCCATTGGCAGCATCACGGCTGAAGCATACGCCAGTAGCAGAGGTGTCGCCCATGTTGCCGAATACCATTGCCATAACGCTGACGGCAGTACCCCACTCGTCGGGTATTCCTTCCATCTTGCGGTAGAGGATGGCGCGCTCGTTCATCCAAGAACGGAACACGGCGCAGATAGCGCCCCAAAGCTGCTCGATAGGATCGTCTGGGAAGTCCTTGCCTGTACGCTCCTTGATGGCTTCCTTGAAAAGCTTCACAAGTTTCTTCAAATCATCAACCGAAAGGTCCTTGTCGAGCACTACTCCACTCTCCTTCTTCACCTTCTCTATAATCTCCTCGAACGGGTCGATGTCTTCCTTGTTGACAGGCTTCATCTCGAGCACCACGTCGCCATACATCTGTACGAAGCGACGATAGGAGTCGTAAACGAAGTGTGGGTTTTGCGTCTTGGCAACCATTCCCTCAGCCACCTCGTCGTTCAGACCGAGGTTGAGGATGGTGTCCATCATACCAGGCATGGAAGCACGCGCTCCAGAGCGGACCGACACGAGCAGGGGATTCTCCTTGTCGCCGAACTTACTGTTCATGAGCACCTCGATGTGCTTGACAGCTGCCATCACATCGTCGTTGAGCAGTTCCATAATCTTCTCCTGCCCTACTTCGTAGTACTCATTACAACAATCTGTTGTGATAGTGAAACCTGGAGGAACAGGAACCCCAATAAGGTTCATCTCAGCAAGGTTGGCACCCTTGCCACCGAGTTCCTCACGCATCTGCGCATTACCTTCTGCCTTTCCGTTACCAAAGGTATAAACTCTTTTCTGACTCATAATAGATTTTTATGTTATGTTTTATTTATATTAATGTGTCAAACACCTAAAACTGCACTTTTCCATTCAGATTGTGCAAAAATACACAAAAACGAATAATTGTGCAAGAGTTTAATAATATTTATATATAATTTTTTTCCTAATTCAACTTTCGGATGTTCCACATCCTCTAGTTTTAGGGGCAGGGAGCAGGGGGCAAGGTGCAAGAGAATAGTGCTCTTGCTGAATAGTCTTTCTATTCAAGAGGCAAAATCTATCCTCTTGCCCCCTGCTCCCTGCTCCTCACCACTAAGGAAGCAGAGCTTCCGAAAGTTTAGTACTGAAAATGCGTTGACAAGTATTTTTCCAGCCTAATTTTCCGATTTAAAAGTAAAAATGATTAACTTTGCAGACAAATTACAAAAATATTCATGGCAAGAAAGAAAAAACCTTTACCAATATTCCGAGAGGTGACCA
The DNA here is from genome assembly GCA_900316295.1 of uncultured Prevotella sp. GTDB lineage: Bacteria > Bacteroidota > Bacteroidia > Bacteroidales > Bacteroidaceae > Prevotella. Next base: position 57,761 of record ONCJ01000008.1, on the reverse strand, counting down.
TCACCGACGTCGCCGCAGAAGGTAAGTCTGTAGTAAAAATTACAATCCCCGAACACGACGGTACGCCTGAGAGCCGTTTGGTAGTATTCGTACCCTATTGTGTACCAGGCGACGTGGTCGACCTTCAAGTGACTCGCAAGAAGCATAGTTATGCTGAAGCAAAAGTCATTAAATTCCACAAGTTTAGCAACATAAGGACTACTCCACCCTGCAAGCACTTCGGCATTTGTGGTGGATGCAAATGGCAAAACCTGCCATACGAGGAACAGCTCAAATTCAAGCAAAAGCAGGTGTATGAGCAACTGACGAGGATTGGCCACCTCGACCTACCCGAACCAGGCAGTAAAGACGAAGATACGGGCATCGAGTTCCATACCATCATGGGCAGCGTGAAGCAGTATGAATACCGCAACAAGCTCGACTTCGGCTATTCCAACAAGAAATGGCTCACCGAGGATCAGGTGCGCTCGGGCGAGACCTTCGACAATATGAACGCATGCGGATTCCATATCACAGGTGCTTTCGACAAGATCTACCCCATAGAAAAATGCTGGCTGATGGACGACTTCCACAACCGTCTGCGCAATGGAATATACGACTATGCCATAAGCCACGAACTCACGTTCTTCGACCTGAGGGCTCAGAAGGGACTGCTGCGCGACCTTATCATTCGCAACAGCAACTCAGGCGAATGGATGGTAATCATGCAATTCCATTTCGACCAGCCTGACGATGAACAGAAGGCTTTAGAATTACTTCAATATATAGTAGACAACTACAAGGAAGTAAGTACATTGCTGTATATTGACAATCAGAAATGTAACGACACTATATACGACCAAGACATCAAGGTGTTCAAGGGCGAAGGATTCATCTATGAACACATGGAAGACCTCAAATTCAAAGTAGGACCAAAGAGTTTCTATCAGACCAATACCGAACAAGCCTACCACCTGTACTCCGTAGTGCGACAATTCGCCTTCAAAACGAGTCAAATTACACCCCAAAACGGCACTCTTTGCGATGCAAAAACGCCCGATTTCATCGGCAAAACGGCTGAGATTGAGCAGCAATCTCCAGCTCCCAGTTTCCTACCCCCCGCCCCCTTAGTCTACGACCTCTACACGGGTACTGGCACGATAGCCAATTTCGTGGCGCACAGAGCACGCAAGGTGATAGGTATAGAATACGTACCAGAGGCGATAGAGGACGCGAAGGTCAACTCCGAGGTCAACGGCATCGACAACACTCTGTTCTATGCAGGCGACATGAAGGACATCCTCACCGAGGACTTCATACAGGAACACGGCAGACCAGACATCATCATCACAGACCCGCCACGCGCCGGTATGCACAAGGACGTGGTCAACGTTATCCTGAACGCTCAGCCCGAACGCATCGTCTACGTGTCGTGCAACCCTGCCACACAGGCGCGCGACCTCGAGATGCTATGCAGTCAATACAAAATCGTTGAGGTTCAGCCCGTTGACATGTTCCCGCACACCCCACACGTAGAGAATGTGGTGCTGCTCGAAAGGGCGTAGCCCCCAAGCTGAGAGAAACGTCCCACCGTCCCATCGTCCCATCGTCCCATTAAGACGTTTTCACCTCTATGCACTCGGATGGATAGTGAGCAGAATCTCGAACAGAGGTAAAGGAGAAACTAATAGTATATTATTAGTTTACTATATATTATATATATTATATATAATATATAGTAAAATTCCACTTCCACTTTTTTTCGTTTTATGGAAGTATCTTAATGGGACGATGGGACGATGGGACGGTGGGACGTTTGAAGATTACCCCGTTTCTATTTCACAAAAAGATTTGGTAGTTTCAAAAAGATTTTGTAATTTTGCAAAAAATTAAAACGAACAACATAAAGTATGAAGAAACTACTATTAGTCATTTGTCTGCTACTGGGAGTCGCCACACTTCAGGCACAAGACGAGAAGAAAGAAGGCAAGACCATCAAACTGCCATCATGGATCAGCGACGTGAAGCTCTCCGGCTATGGCATGTTGCAATATCAGGCAAGCACTCAGAAGAATGCCAAGGCCAACACCTTTAACATACGCATGGGACGTATTGCTCTTGACGGTCGCATCTTGAACGACTTCTACTGGAAGGCGCAGATACAATTCAATGGCAACACCTCCACCCTGGGTTCGTCGCCCCGACTGGTCGACCTGTTCGTGGAGTGGCAGAAGTATCCGTTTGCCATGATCAAGGTGGGACAGTTCAAGCGTGCCTTCACCTTCGAGAACCCTATGCATCCCATTGACCAAGGCTTCTATAGCTACTCGCAGATTATCAGTACGTTGGCAGGAATGTCAGATCGCACGGGCATGCATCCTTCCAATGGTCGTGATATCGGTATTCAGTTGCAGGGCGACTTCCTGAAGAATTCCAACGGCCGTAACCTGCTGCACTATCAGATAGGAGTATACAACGGACAGGGTATCAACACGAGCGACGTAGACCAGCAGAAAGACCTCATCGGAGGCGTCTGGGTGATGCCCATCAAGGGATTGCGCATCGGTGCCTTCGGAATGACGGGCTCATACGCTCGCAAAGGCAACTGGACAGAGATTGACAATCGTGTTCAGGACGACCCGGTAGAAATCACTCATACCAATGAGGTTCGCAAGCTGCAACAGCGCCGCTATGCACTCTCGGCAGAGTATAAAGCTAACGACTGGACCCTGCGCTCGGAGTACATCCATTCTACAGGCAAGGCATTCAAGACTCGCTATCAGAAGGCAGAGAATGCAAGCGACTGCGCCATCAACGAGGCCATTGGCGACAAGGCAGACGGTGTATACGCTCTTGCCATCGCACCTGTGATTAAGAAGAAACTCTACGCCAAGGCGCGTTACGATATGTATCGCTCAGCAGGCGACTGGAATTCAGCTAAGACTCTCTATGAAGTAGGATTCAACTACGTCATCCACAAGAACATACAGATCAATGCCGAGTATGCCTTCGTGAACGACCGCAATCTGAATAAGCACAACTACAACCTCTTTGACGTACAGCTGGATTTCAGATTCTGACTCTCGGGCAGACAAGATGACGAAATATTCGGAACAATGAGAGGACGGTATTTTGAGACGAAACAACGAAATACAAACATAACAAAATTAAAAATCTAAAAAAGACATGAACAACATTCCAAGTGTATTCTGGCTCGTGCCAGTAGCCTCATTTGTGGCTCTGTGCATGGCATGGTACTTCTTCAAGTCAATGCTTGCTTCAGACGAGGGCACGCCTCGCATGAAGGAGATTGCAAAGTATGTGCGTGATGGCGCAATGGCATACCTGAAGCAGCAGTACAAGGTGGTGACCTACGTGTTCATCGCCCTGGCAATCCTTTTCTCCATCATGGCTTACGTGCTCCACGTACAGAACCCGTGGGTGCCATTCGCATTCCTTACCGGAGGTTTCTTCTCTGGCTTGGCAGGTTTCTTCGGTATGAAGACTGCCACATACGCCAGCGGACGTACAGCTAACGCAGCCCGTAAGAGCCTCGACGCAGGCTTGAAGATTGCCTTCCGTTCGGGTGCCGTGATGGGTCTGACGGTCGTAGGTCTCGGTCTGCTCGACATCGCCATCTGGTTTATTGTACTGAACATCTTCGATGCCGACGGACTCATCTCCATCACGACAACAATGCTTACCTTTGGTATGGGTGCATCTACTCAGGCTCTGTTTGCCCGTGTGGGTGGCGGTATCTACACAAAGGCTGCCGACGTGGGTGCCGACATCGTAGGTAAGGTGGAGGCAGACATTCCAGAGGACGACCCACGCAACCCTGCTACCATCGCCGACAATGTGGGCGACAACGTAGGCGACGTTGCCGGTATGGGTGCCGACCTGTATGAGAGCTATTGCGGTTCGGTTCTGTCTACCGCAGCCCTTGGTGCCGCAGCCTACGCTATGGTGGGCGGCGAGACTCAGCTCAAGGCAGTCATTGCCCCAATGCTCATCGCTGCCGTTGGCGTGTTCCTGTCACTCATCGGTATCTTCCTCGTACGCACCAAGGAAGGCGCTACCATGCGCGACCTGCTGAAGTCGCTCGCTCTGGGCACTAATGTCAGCGCGGTACTCATCGCCTTTGCCACATTCGCAATACTCTATCTGCTGGGCGTGGAGAACTGGCTCGGACTGTCGTTCTCAGTAATCACAGGTCTGGCTGCTGGTGTCATCATCGGTCAGGCTACAGAGTACTACACTTCTCACAGCTACAAACCGACACAGAAGATCTCGGAGGCTGGTCTCACAGGTTCTGCCACCGTTATTATAAAAGGTATAGGTACGGGTATGATCTCAACATGTATCCCTGTCATCACCATCGGTGTGGCAATCATGCTGAGCTACCTTTGTGCTAATGGCTTCGACCTCTCTATGTCATCAGACAGTCTTGCACACGGACTCTACGGTGTGGGCATCGCTGCCGTTGGCATGCTCTCCACACTGGGTATCACCCTTGCTACCGACGCATACGGTCCTATCGCCGACAATGCTGGTGGAAATGCAGAGATGAGTGAGCTTGGCGAAGAGGTTCGCCATCGTACCGACGCGCTCGATGCGCTGGGCAACACCACAGCTGCTACAGGCAAGGGCTTCGCCATCGGTTCTGCTGCTCTCACGGCTCTCGCCCTCCTTGCTTCATATATCGAGGAAATCAAGATTGCAATGGAGCGTGCTCATGTACAGATGACCAACCTTGCCGGTGACACCATCAACGCAGCTCAGGCAACCATTCCTGACTTCATGAACTTCTTCCAGGTGAACCTGATGAACCCGAAGGTGCTCGTAGGTGCATTCATCGGAGCTATGGCTGCATTCTTGTTCTGCGGACTAACAATGGAAGCCGTAGGACGTGCTGCCCAGAAGATGGTTGTCGAAGTACGTCGTCAGTTCAAGGAAATTGCTGGTATCCTCGAGGGTAAGGCTACTCCTGACTACGGTCGTTGCGTAGAGATCTCCACACGTGCCGCTCAGCACGAGATGATCTTCCCATCCATCCTCGCCATCATCATCCCGATTATCGTGGGTTGTGTGCTCGGCGTCGCAGGTGTGCTCGGTCTGCTTGTTGGTGGACTGGCTGGCGGCTTCACCCTCGCCGTATTCATGGCAAATGCCGGAGGCGCATGGGACAATGCCAAGAAGAACATCGAGGAAGGCAACTTCGGTGGCAAGGGCTCGTTTGCTCACAAGGCAACAATCGTCGGCGACACCGTTGGTGACCCATTCAAGGACACCTCAGGTCCTTCACTCAACATACTTATCAAGCTGATGTCAATGGTCAGCATCGTAATGGCAGGACTGACGGTATTCTTTATCTAAAAGCAAAAAAGAGAGCTTCGAAACTGAAGCTCTCTTTTTTTTAATTTCTAGTATTTCTAGATTATCTAGCCTTGCTAGACTATCTAGCCAATCTATCCTTTCTGGAAAATCAAGGACATCTATCCCCCCTTAGATCTCCCAACCGATAGCTGAAGCACCGAGGACGGCTGCGCTCGCACCATCGAGAGAACTGATGAGGAACTGAGCCTTACCCTTGAATATCTTCAATACATGCTCGTCATAGCTCTTCTTGATTGGATCCATGATAAGGTCACCAGCCTTTGCCATTCCTCCGAAGAAGATAAATGCCTCTGGAGATGAGAAAGCAGCGAAGTCTGCACAAGCCTCACCAAGCATGTGACCGGTGAACTCATAGATTTCCTTTGCCAAAGCATCACCCTTTCCTGCTGCTATCGATACATCGAGTGACGTAATCTTCTCTGGGTCTAACTCGCGAAGCAAGGACGGATCCTGACGGTTGGCAAGGAACTCACGTGCCGTGCGAGCAACACCAGTAGCCGAGCAATAAGCCTCGAGGCATCCCGTACGACCGCAACCACATGGGCGACCATTCTCACGGCGCATGATGACATGACCAAGCTCACCTGCGAATCCATCGTGACCATAGAGCAACTGACCGTTGACAACGATACCCGAACCGACACCAGTACCGAGGGTAATCATGATGAAGTTCTTCATACCGCGAGCCACACCGTAGGTCATCTCACCTATGGCAGCCGCATTAGCATCGTTGGTCAGAGCAACAGGAATGCCCAACTTGTCAGAGAACAGTTGTGCCAGAGGCACGATGCCGTCGTGAGCCCACGCAAGATTTGGCGCAAACTCTATCGTTCCGTTATAGTAGTTACCATTAGGAGCTCCGATACCCATCGCCTTGATAGTTTCAATACCACCCACTTGGTCAATGATAATCTGTAACGCATCAACGGAAGCAGCCACATAATCCTCAACCTTGTCGTAGCCTTGAGTCTTAATAGCCGTTGTAGCCTTGATGTCTCCACGCTGATCAACGATTCCAAAAACTGAGTTAGTTCCTCCTAAATCCAAGCCGATAACGTACGGCTTCTGTTGTTGTGTAGTCATAAGATATAAGTTTTTTTGATAAAAGATTTTTGCAAAGATAGTGAGAAAAGACTAACAAAACAAAGAAATAAAGATTTTTTATACGCAATCTTTTCCAACCCCGCTATCTGACTATCATTTTTCTCGATTGTGACGCCCCGTTATTGTATATGTTACGGCGGATATACACTCCACGATAGTTGGTATTTGTGCGGCGTCCTTGCATGTCGTAATAGTCCGAACGGCGTGGCATCTTTCGTCTGCCATCTGTCCGCAATTCCTTGGCGCCGGTCGTCTCACTGGTAGTTGGTGTAGGTGTCTTTTAGGCTTTCCTTTTGCATTGTCCCCGCTTATTCGTACCTTGAATAAGGTACTTTCGCTCGACAATGAAAAGAAAAGAGCATTTTTCTTTTGCCAAATGCTCATTTCTCCTTACCTTTGCATGAAGAATGTATCTACAATTACCATTTCAGATAGACATCCTGGATTGTATCTATAAAGGTATCATCATAGGAATATTGGCCTCAGCACCGATGGGACCTGTCGGCATACTATGCGTTCAGCGCACCTTGAACAAAGGACGTTGGTATGGTTTTGTAACAGGTATTGGTGCTGCAGCCAGCGACATCATATATGCACTAATCACGGGTCTGGGAATGAGTTTCGTGATGGATTTTGTAAATAATGCACAGAACAAGTTCATATTGCAGATATTCGGTTCGGTGATGCTCCTCGCATTCGGTGTATATTGCTATCTGAGTGACCCTCTGAAAAACGCACATCAGAGTTCCAACAAGAAGGGAACTCTCCGAAACAACTGCATGACCGCATTCCTCGTGACGCTGAGCAATCCGCTGATTATCTTCCTATTCATGGCTACATTCGCCCAGTTCGCCTTCATCATACCCAATCATCCATTCGAAATGGGAGTAGGCTATCTGAGTATCGTGCTTGGTGCGCTGATGTGGTGGTTCGGACTAACGTGGCTGATAGACAAGATACGCAACAAATTCGAGAGCAACGGCATACGACTGATCAACAAGGTCATCGGCTCGGTGGTCATCATCTTCTCGCTGATAGCCCTTGGAGGACTCGTATTCAATCTATATCAGCTGCCGGAATGGTGATATATATAGTGCATAGTTAGTTTTTAGTTTTTAGTTTTAAGTTTATAGTTTATAGTTTTTAGATTCGTGTATATAGCTAAGGAACTCAGAAAGAAATCTATCGCAGAATACATATTATATATGTGGCAGATAGAAGATATCATCCGGGCATACGGATGCTCACTCACTCGTATTCGTCGCGAATATATTGACAAATTCGATTATACCGACGAGCAAAAAGAGGAGGAAACCGACTGGTTTGGCGACCTCGTCAGAATGATCAACTCAGAAGGAGTGAGAGAAAAGGGACATCTTCAGATAAACAAAATACTGGTACAGTCGCTACAAGAACTACACATGGCGATACTCTCATCGCCTAAATTCCCTTTCTACAATGCTGAATACTATCGTGTATTGCCATATATCGTGGAGCTTCGCAACAAAGGCGCCAACAAGGAAGAAAGCGAGATTGAGACTTGTCTCAACGCTCTTTACGGCACCATGATGCTCCGTTTGCAACACAAAGAAATCACGCAAGACACGCAACATGCCATCAACGAGATAACAACACTCATCGGCATGCTTTCTGATTACTATCTGAAAGATAAAGCAGGAGAACTGAAACTGGAGGATTAAAGGATTGAAAAAACATAAAACTATGAATATACTTATCACAGGCTGTAACGGTCAGCTGGGCAACGAAATACAACTACTGGAGAAACTTTACACTCAACATCACTTCATAAATACGGATGTGGCTGAGCTGGACATCACCGACAAGGAAGCCATCAACCGCATGGTGGAGAAAGAACTGATAGACGGTATCATCAATTGTGCCGCATATACCGCTGTGGACAAAGCTGAGAGCAACGAAGTACTTTGCCGTAAGCTCAATGCCGAAGCCCCAGCCCTACTTGCCGAGGCTATATCCAAGCGCGACGGATGGATGGTCCAGATAAGCACCGACTACGTCTTTGATGGCACCAACCACACACCATACAAGGAGGACGAGCCTACATGTCCAAATAGTGTTTATGGCAGAACAAAGCTTGAAGGCGAGGAAAACGTAAGAAAGTTTTGTAAGAAATCTATGATTATCCGTACCGCATGGCTTTATTCCACATTTGGCAACAACTTTGTTAAGACAATGATTCGTCTCGGTAAGGAAAAAGAACAGTTGGGAGTTATCTTCGACCAGATAGGTACGCCGACATACGCACGCGACCTTGCCCGCACCATCATGACAGCCGTAGAACAAGGCATCACACCCGGAACATACCATTTCAGCAACGAGGGCGTAATCTCTTGGTACGACTTCACCAAAGCTATCCATCGTATTGCAGGCATCAAGAATTGTCATATCTCCCCACTCCACACAGAGGAATACCCCACCCCAGCCGCACGTCCGCACTATTCGGTACTCGACAAGACCAAGATCAAACAGACCCTCGGCATCGAGATACCTTATTGGGAGGAATCCTTGGCTGAGTGTATCGCCTTGATGGCCTCGTCATAACCATTCAGGGCGGCGAAGGGAGCAAACTGAGCAGCCCTACTCTCCGCGCTCATCCTCGGATGGTTGCCGCATGGTTCCCAATGCGGCAGATTGATTATGTCTTCGTATTTATCCATCATAATTCAGGCTTTATGTCCTTTCCATTTCTCTTTCAGCTTTTATTCTTTCAGGCTTTATGTCCTTTCCGTTTCTCTTTAAGCTTTTTATTCATTCAGGCTTTATGTCCTCCTATCTGCTGATTGCGGTCCTTGGCAGTAGCTCCTTCTGCCAAGTTCAGTCCGCGTAGAATAGCATTCTTGCCAAACTTCCGCTTTATCGCAAGCTGAGCTTCCTGTATGCGTCGTTCCTTCTTACGCCTCGTCGTGCGTTCGTGCTCTTCCTGTAATGTCTTCTCGTTATCCAGGAAAAGATCTAATTGACGCGGTTGTTGTTTACCCGCTATTCGGTCCTCGTAAGCCAATTTGCATGCCGTAATATTGATACGACGTATTAGCAACGTTGGATTTACGATGGAATGATACAACTCCTCGACCGCATCCGTCATGAGTTTGGTAGACGAAGTATATTCCGGCAGATTGGTAGTACCATGAGCATGCTTGGGAACCTGTCTGCCGTAATAGTCGCGTGTTATCTCTCCCTTGTATTGACTGGCTACAGACTTGTCTTTCAAGCTCTCACGATCATATCCTATCGTAATGACAATCATGTTGGTCATCATACGTTTGGAGACCAGTTCCAGCGCTATCATCTCCACCATCTCCTTCGCCACAACCAAGGCCTCGTTGCTTTTGTACGGCCGTTGCAGCACCTGACCATGACCTATCGAGCTACGTTCTGGGCGGAAGGCCTTTATCTCACTAATCTTACACGGCTCCCATCCCCACGCATGATCGATGAGAAGTTCGGCATTTATCCCAAACAAGCGGAACAGGAAGTCCTCGTTCGTAAGCGACATACGTGCCAACTTGCCCATTGTGTCAACACCAAATTGTTGCAGCTTTGTGGCAATTCCCTTACCCACCCGCCAGAAACTGGTCAGCGGTTTGTGGTCCCAGAGTTGTTGGCGATAGCTCATCTCGTCCAATTCGCCAATACGCACCCCATCCTTATCGGCAGGAATATGTTTAGCCACGATGTCCATAGCCACCTTTGCCAAGTACAGATTAGTACCAATGCCGGCAGTAGCGGTTATACCTGTGGTCTTCAGCACATCACGTATGATAGTCATCGCCAGCTGGTGGGCATTCATCTTGTAGCTGCCGAGATAGGCAGTTACGTCCATAAACACCTCGTCGACGCTATAGACATGTATATCCTCAGGAGCGACATACTTCAGATAGACCATATATACCTGAGTACTCACCTCCATGTACCTTGCCATTCGCGGTGGAGCTGTTATGTATGTCACATGATTGTCGGGTCGTGAGCTATTTATCTCCCTCACCCGTTGCACCACCTCGAAGAGTCTGGGCCTGCCTCCAATGCCGTATGCCTTCAGCGAGGGAGACACCGCCAGGCATATTGTCTTGTCGGTTCTGCTTGCATCTGCTACAACAAGATTGGTCGACAGAGGGTTGAGTCCTCTGTCGACACATTCTACTGAAGCATAAAACGACTTCAGGTCGATAGCGATATATTGTCTGTTTGTCTGCAACAAAGATTACAATATAGATTCTGCTTGTCTAACTGAAAGATTGACTTACAACTTGCTTACGAGCTCAACTATCTTCTTGCTTGTCTCTTCAGTCTTCTGTTCGTCAATCTTAGCCGTAACCACACCCGTATTTTCTGCCTTCCAGTAGTTGCAGATATCACGGAATTCCGCCATTGCTCCGTCATACACACCTGGCGAATAAGACGAGACGAGCAGAGCCATCTTCTTCACCTTAGCTGGTGCGTTGACGCAATACATACGCTGGATAGGTGCCTGTATCTGAGCGTTCAGGGTGAAATAGTATATCGGAGCAGCCAATACCAGCACCTCAGCCTCAGCCATGAGCGGATAGAGTTCCTGCATGTCGTCCTTCTGAATACATGCACCGTTGCCCTTGTTGTGACAATACTCACATGCTAGACAACCAGCTATCTTCTTCTTGGAAACGTTTACCAATGTCACTTCATGTCCAGCTGCCTCTGCCGCCTTCTTGTACTCCTCAGCCATCCATGCGGTATTACCATTAGCACGTGGCGATGCTTGTAAAATAAGAATATTCATAATGAATTTGTTTTAGTTATTTGTAATCACCTGCAAAGATAGAAAAAATCATCCAAAACCTATTGTTTTTATCCTCTATTTTTTTGTAATGATTATGCAAAACGGGCTCTCTGGCAACTGCCGACATTGGTCAGCAGAGTTGCTGACATTCGTCAGCAGCTTTCAATATGCCCAGATTGTACGAAGAAAGCATTCATTTTATGTCTTAGAAGGCAGTAACCAGAAGACAAATACAGGGTTCGATAAAAGTAAAAAGCTCACTTTTCTATACAAATTATAAGTATTTATTAGTACCTTTGCGCCGAAATTCATAACAACAAAGCATAATGACTGGAAGAATTCAAAGAAACATACGACTGATAGGCATCCTACTATGCCTTTGTAGCCTAAGTACTATAGCTGCATGTTCTGACCATGATGATGCATGTAGCGGCAAGATTTGTGAGATAAAGGGACGGGGCACCCTGTTGGTGGGAACCACCGGCGACTACAGACCACTATCGTTTTGCGAACCTGCTACTGGCGAATACTGGGGCTTCGGGATTGAGATGGCTCAGGAGATAGCAAAGAGAATTGGTGTGAAGGCGGAATTTGTGAAGACATCATGGCCCACTCTTTCGGCTGATGTGCTTGCCAATCCCCAGACTTTCGACTTCGCCATTGGCGGTATCACCATTACTGACACAAGAAAGCAGACGATGATGATGAGCGAAGGCTATCTCGCCAACGGAAAGACCATATTGTGTAGAGCGTCTGAAACCGAACGCTATCAATCCTTAGACGACATAGACAAGGAGGAAGTCAAGGTGATGGTCAATCCAGGGGGACTGAATGAGAAGTTTGCAAAAGAGAACCTCAAGCATGCTAATATCGTCATATACGATAAGAACGAGGAAATACCGACTCTCGTTGCCGAGGGCAAAGCCGACGTGATGATAACCGAAATCACCGAGGCACCTTATTATATTAAGACCGACCCGCGACTGGCAGCACCCTTGTTAGACCAACCATTCACGCATGGACAGATTGGTGTGCTGATGAGAAAAGGACAAGACGATCTGATGGAGCTGATCAACAAAACTATCAGGCAAATGAAAGCAGACGGTTCGCTGAAAGCCCTACACGACAAGTACGGACTGGTGTACGGGTTTTGAAATAATGTTAAACTGCTTGGGTGTTAATACGAATATGACTATCTTTGCAGGAAATAAAACCACAATATGACAATGAAACCTATAATTATTGCCGGACCATGCGTGATAGAGTCAGAAGAACTACTCGACTGCGTGGCACAAGAGCTTGTCAGAATAAACCGCGAGCTCGCCACGAACATCATATTCAAGGCTTCCTTCGACAAAGCCAACCGCACATCCATTAGTTCCTTCAGAGGACCAGGCATGGAGAAGGGGCTACAGATGCTTGCCGACATCAAGTCACGATATGGACTAAGGCTGCTCACAGACATACACGAGTCGTATCAGGCATCGCCTGTGGGCGAGGTGGTAGACGTGATACAGATACCAGCATTCCTGTGCCGACAGACTGACCTGCTGGTGGCAGCAGCAAAGACAGGCAAGACTGTAAACATCAAGAAAGCACAGTTCCTTAGCGGCAAAGATATGAGATATCCCGTGGAGAAAGCAAAGGATAGCGGAGCAAAAGAGGTGTGGCTCACGGAGAGGGGCAACTGCCTGGGATATAACAATCTGGTAGTCGACTTCAGAAACATTCCCGACATGCTTGAGATTGTGCCGAGAGTGATTATGGATTGCACCCATAGCGTACAACGTCCAGGCGGTAGCAACGGGAAAACGGGAGGCGATCGCCGATTTGTTCCGTCTATGGCGCTGGCTGCTAAGGCTTTCGGTGCAACAGGATATTTCTTTGAAGTCCATCCCGACCCAGACCGCGGACTGAGCGACGCAGCCAACATGCTGGAACTGAGCAAACTGGAAAACCTTATTAAAGAGCTATTATAAATCAGAAATAATGCAAGTAAAAGGCTACGCAATACAATGTATTAAGGATGAAGCACAGGCTGTGCTCGACCTTATTCCACAGCTGGACGAGAACTTTGACAAGGCTGTTGACCTGATGTATAACTGCAAGGGAAAGGTGATTGTCACAGGAGTGGGAAAAAGCGGACACATCGGAGCAAAGATTGCCGCTACCCTTTCGTCAACAGGCACACCTTCATTCTTTATCAATCCGCTGGATGTATTCCACGGCGACCTTGGAGTGATGACCCGTGACGATGTGGTTTTGGCATTAAGCAATTCGGGACAAACCGACGAACTGCTACGCTTCATTCCGATGCTACTACACATGCAGGTGCCAATAATCGGCATGAGCAGCAATCCAGAGTCACTATTGGCTAAATACTCTACGATACACATTACCGTAAGAGTTGAGAAGGAAGCCTGCCCTCTCAACCTCGCACCGACAAGCAGCACTACGGCAGCTCTGGTGATAGGTGACGCTCTGGCAATAGCGCTGATGCAGGTAAGACGATTCAAGCCTCGCGACTTCGCACAATTCCATCCTGGCGGCTCACTTGGCAAACGACTGTTGACAACTGCCGCTGACGTGATGCGCTCAGACGAACTGCCCATCATACCTAAAGAGATGCATCTGGGCGAAGCCATCATCCACGTGAGCAAAGGAAAGCTGGGACTCGGAGTGTCACTTGAAGACGGTAAGGTGTGCGGACTCATCACCGATGGCGACATCAGACGCGCTATGGAGAAATGGCAGGCACAATTCTTCAACAAGACCGTCAGCGACATTATGACACACGAACCGAAGACCGTGCTACCGACAACAAAGATTACGGAGATACAACGCATTATGCACAAACACAAGATTCATACCGTACTCGTAACCGACAAAGAAGGACGTCTCTTGGGTGTCGTTGACCACTATTCATGTATGGTATAAGTGAGAGAGAAAGAAGAGATTGGAGAGAAAACGATGAGCATACCACACAATATAATACATTTACTAATCATAGGTCTCACCTTGTTTCCTTTGGGAATAGCAGGACAGACCGCTGATTCGCTCATCGTCTCACAACTAAAAGCAAAGAACGTCACTTTCTCTAACGACAACAGCGTGACCCTGCTGATGAACGGACAGGAGAAGTTTGACGACATGTTTACTGCCATTCGACAGGCAAAGAGTAGTATTCATCTGGAATACTTCAATTTCAGAAACGACTCCATAGCGCGTCTGCTATTCCATCTGCTCGGAGAGAAAGCACAAGAAGGCGTAGAAGTGAGAGCCCTGTTTGATGGTTTTGGCAACACGTCGAACAACCGACCACTAAAGAAATCGCACATCAAGAAGATAAGGGAAATGGGGATCGAGATATACGAATACAACCCCGTGAGATTTCCGTACGTCAACGACGTGTTTTGCCGAGACCACCGAAAGATAGTAGTAATCGACGGAAAGATAGCATATACCGGCGGCATGAACGTAGCCGACTACTACATTAACGGAACGGAAGTAGTCGGCGAATGGCACGACATGCATTGTCGTATAGAAGGAACAGAGGTGAACACTCTGCAGAAAATCTTTCTGAAGATATGGAACCGGACTACCAAACAAAATATCAGCGGACCACAATACTACCGAGGACTGGGTGACACCAGCTACTTCAAGGGACTAAAACCAGATACATGTTCTACGGCAGAGCGCAAAATGGTGGGTATCATCAACAGGGAGCCACATACAGCTTCTGCCGACATCATCAGGACATTCTATGTCAACGCAATAAACAACGCGAAAGACAGCATAAAGCTGATAACCCCCTACTTCACCCCACACAAGAAATTGCGTAAGGCGCTGGCTAATGCCGTAAAACGAGGAGTAAAGGTTGAGATGATGTTGTCTGTGAAGAGCGACATTCCGCTGACACCCGATTGCGGATACTATTTCGCCCATAAACTGATGAAGAAAGGTGTGACGGTATGGATGTATAAACCTGGGTTCCACCATACCAAGGTGATAATGGTAGACGGACAGTTCTGTACCGTAGGAAGTGCCAACCTTGATTCGCGTAGTATGTTTTTTGACTATGAGGAGAATGCGGTGATAGTAGACCCGGGAACAACCAAGGAACTGAATGACCTCTTCGACAAAGAGAAAGCAGACAGCTTCGTTCTGACCGAGGAGGAATGGGACCAATGGCGCACTCCCTGGAAGAAATTCGTTGGGTGGATGGCCAGTATCTTATCTCCGTGGATGTAAAAGAATTGAGAGAACTTATAGTTCTCAAATAATAATAACTGTAACAACAATCTAAAAACAAAAACATTATGAAAGAACTGAAAGGAACAAAGACAGAGAAGAATCTCATGGAGGCATTTGCCGGAGAGTCTATGGCAAGAAACAAGTACACATATTTTGCATCAAAAGCAAAGAAAGATGGCTATGTGCAGATTTCTGCTATATTTGAGGAGACTGCCAACAACGAGAAAGAGCATGCAAAGATGTGGTTCAAATATCTCGAAGGTGGCAAAGTGAAAGACACGATAGAAAATCTAAAGGCTGCCGCAGAGGGTGAGAACTTCGAGTGGACTGACATGTATGAGCGTATGGCTAAAGAAGCTGAGGAAGAGGGATTCGCCGAGATTGCAGAAAAGTTCCGCGGTGTAGCTGCTATAGAAAAGCATCATGAGGAACGCTATCGCAAGCTATTGAGCAACATCGAAGACAAGCTGGTCTTCTCTCGTGACGGAGACGCTATCTGGCAATGCCGTAACTGCGGACATATCGTAATTGGCAAGCAGGCACCTGAGGTTTGCCCTGTATGCGATCACCCACAAGCATACTTTGAATTACTTGCCACCAATTATTAAGAATGTCATAATATAGATGTCGGGCCAGATGGTAACATCCACCCCGACATCTGTATCTTTCTTTCTGAACTCCAACACATTGGTTTGGGTAGAACTGTTACTAATACCAAAACCCATGCGACGGAGTTCGTGGGCAAAACGACGATAGTATTTCTTGCCCCAAAACACTAATTCGCATTTATTGCTGCCATTAGCCGAATAGTCAATAACGGCGAGACTTGCAAAATCATTCTTCTTAAAAAGCCGATAGAGCGGTTGACGACTTTTATCATATTCCATATTTGCACCCACGCGATACCCCCAAAGTGTGCGTTCGTCGCCCTCTTCCAACACCTTTGAGGCACGTATGTGTCGCATTCCGAATTTCTTGAACGGAGCGACAACAGGCACCTTGCCTTTGCCAGACTTTGCATACTGATAGCGTAGCATATCAGCCATCGAGACTAATGCCTCCTGGCCATAGTTGGGTTGGGCGGAAATACCACTTGGTGCACACATCATCACCGATGCAAACACTATCCCGAAGAAGGTTAGGGACTCTAAGGACCTTAAAGACCTGAAGGACTTTAAAGACTTTAAGGGCTTTAAGCCGATTGTCAATCCTGAATACTCGATAACCATAACGCACTACTTGCATCACTCGGCATACGCCAGTCGCCACGAGGTGAGAGGCTGACACTACCTACCTTCGGACCGTCAGGTAGGCAACTACGCTTAAACTGCTGACTGAAGAACCGACGGAAGAAGGTGGCGAGCCATTTCTTTATAGTAGGTTCATCGTACATACCAGCAAAAGCCTTGCTTGCAAGCATATATATCTTTTTTGGTGTGAAACCATAACGAAGTGCATAATACAGGAAGAAGTCATGCAACTCATAAGGACCAACAAGATCCTCTGTCTTCTGCTTTATCTGTCCATGTTCGTCAGCAGGAATAAGTTCTGGCGAAATTGGTGTATCAATAATGTCAAGTAGGATTTCTGTTGCACTCCTCTCCCCCATTGTTTGACCATCACTATCCTTCATGCTTTCCGCCACATATCTGACAAGATACTGGATAAGGGTCTTCGGAATGCTGGCGTTAACTCCATACATAGACATGTGATCACCATTGTATGTTGCCCATCCGAGAGCCAATTCGCTAAGATCACCCGTGCCGACAACAAGTCCTCCAACCTCATTGGTCAAGTCCATAAGTATTTGTGTTCGCTCTCTTGCCTGCGAGTTCTCGTAAGCAACATCATGTACAGACGGATCATGACCTATATCCTCGAAGTGTTGGGTCACAGCCTTTGCGATATTTATCTCTCGTATTGTCACCCCAAGACTGCGCATCAGGGCAAGTGCATTGTTGTAAGTGCGATCTGTAGTGCCAAATCCAGGCATCGTAATACCATAGATACCTTTACGATTGAAGCCCAATTTGTCAAATGTCTTCACACAAACGAGCAAGGCAAGCGTAGAATCAAGACCTCCACTAATTCCTATGACCACTGTATTGCTATGAGTATGTATCAAGCGCTTGGCAAGTCCCGCCACCTGAATATTGAAAATCTCATCGCATGAGTTGCTCATATTCTCAGTTTTTGGAATGAACGGATGAGCGTCGACATCACGATATCGCAGGGTCGCAACATCATCCTTAGCCTCTGCATCATTGATATCCAAACAGAACACTTTGTCGGTATGCTCGCTACGCTGCGCATTAACAAAGGTCGTATTGCGTCGGCGCTCAGCTCTGAGCATCTCTACATCAACATCGGCAATCATCATCTGCGGCTCCATAGAGAAGCGTTTTGCCTCCGCCATCAACTTTCCATTCTCATATATCAGCGCATTACCACCATACACGACATCCTGCGTACTCTCACCAAAGCCACAACTACTATAGACATACGCACTTATAGTACGCGCACTCTGTTGAGCCAATAGTGATTTCAGATAGTTGTGCTTGCCTATTAGCTCATCGCTGGCAGAGAGATTGAATATGATATCAGCGCCAGCAAGTGCAAGATGGTTGCTTGGAGGTGCTGGTGCCCAAACATCTTCGCATATCTCCACACCGAACCTCGTTCCGTCATTCAACTGAAACAGTATGGGCTTTCGAGTAAGTTCTATGTGCAAACCTGCATAAGATATTACCTCACCCTCATTGATATCCTGAGCTGAAGCAAACCAACGCTTCTCATAAAATTCTCCATAATTGGGCAGATAGGTCTTTGGCACCAACGTATCAAGTCTACCATTGCAGATGACCGTTGCACAGTTAAGCAAAATCTTGCCCGTATCTACAGGTATACCTACGACGATGGCTATATTTTTATTTCTTGAAAAATCCAGAAGTTCTTCTATTGCACGCTCCGATTCCTCGATAATCAGTCGCTGGGTGAACAAATCCTGACAGCTGTATCCCGTGATACACAACTCAGGGAAGACAACAGCCTGAACGCCCTTACTTTCTGCTTCGACAATCTGCAGCTTTATCTGTTCTAAATTATATTTCACATCGGCAACCCTCACCGAAGGTATCGCAGCTGCCACTCTAACAAAACCATACTCCATACTATGTTCCTCCATTAGAATTAAACAAAAT
Organism: uncultured Prevotella sp.; assembly: GCA_900316295.1. Classification (GTDB taxonomy): domain Bacteria; phylum Bacteroidota; class Bacteroidia; order Bacteroidales; family Bacteroidaceae; genus Prevotella. Next base: position 39,032 of record ONCJ01000008.1, on the reverse strand, counting down.
TTTTAAGGTATCAACAATGAACTGTCACCATAACTCAGGAATCTGAAGTCATGTGACAAGGCATAGTCATATATCTTTTTCCAATCGCCACGAACAAAGGCGCTGACCAATAGCAATAATGTGCTTTGCGGTTGATGGAAATTTGTTATAAGCATCTTGACGATTTTATATTTATATCCAGGTACAATTATAATCTGTGTGCTGGAATGAAGCGTATTGATTTGCCTCCTATCCATATAGTCGACCAATGCACGCAGGCATTCCTCCACGCTATGTTTCCTGCTCTCATCCTCCAATTCGTACGGTTCCCACTGACCTACATGTAGGTTGTCTTCCGAAATCTCGGGATTGGCTATTACCTTAAGTCCCATATAATAGAGGCTCTCCAGCGTCCTCACGCTGGTAGTACCTACCGCGATGGCCTGACATTGATGAGCCAGCAGTTTCTCAAAAGTCTGCCTACGCACGCTAATCGTTTCAGTATGCATCTCATGACCGCCTATCTCTTCACTCTTGACAGGCTTAAAAGTGCCGGCACCGACATGCAGTGTCAACTCCTCACGATCTATTTCGCAGGCATCAAGGTTGGCAAGCACCCTTTCAGTAAAGTGAAGTCCAGCTGTTGGCGCTGCCACACTACCCTTGATTTTAGAGTATACCGTCTGATATGTAGTCTTGTCACTTTCTTGTGTTTCACGATTGAGATATGGAGGAATAGGCAGTTCTCCTATAGCGTTGATAATCTCAGCAAAGGAAATGGTATCGTTTGTCCATCGAAAACATACGTTTTGTCCATCAAAAGAGGCGCTTTTTGTCACAAAAACGGCCACTTTTTCCCCATTAATCTCAACTTCTCTTTTCAGTTCACCGCCCTTCCACTTCTTTAGGTTGCCGACAAGACAATGCCACGTGCACTCACCTGTAGTCTGGAACATCTGCTCATAGTCCGCAGGAGCTATGGGTTCTAACAAGAATATTTCAATTAGTGCACCAGTAGGATTGCCCTCTGCGTCCGACTTACGAAAATGTAGACGAGCCTGTATCACCTTTGTGTTATTAAAAACCATCAAGGCTCCCTTTGGCAAATATTGCGGAAGATTATAGAACACATCTTCCGACACCTGCCCATGCCTGTATAACAGCAATTTGCTGTGGTCACGCTCTGCCATTGGGAATTTAGCAATTCTCTGATCTGGCAAGGGATAGTTGAACTGGGATATCTTTATTTCCTGTATATTCATATAGATAGATTGATTATCGCCATAATAATAATGATGACATAAAGTATCATAAGTACATTGAGGACTATATCAATGTCGGCAAGGCTATAGCCTGTGCGAGTATACTGATTTGAAATGAAATGTAGACGTGAACTGATCTTCAGATAGAAGTGTATGAAGACAAGATAGATTACGAACCCGACAACAGCCCCACACAGAATACCTACTAAGACATCTGAAGGATAATGTACTCCGAGATATAGACGTGTCCAACAGTTGATCAGCGACCAAGTTATCATAGCTATGGTAAAAGTATACCGTCTCACAAGCAGACTGAGAAATACCGCAAGCGAAAAGGTATTGGCTGCATGCGACGAGAAGAAGCTGAACCCTCTGGCATGATAACCATCGACAAGATCAAGCATTCCCGTAAGTTCAGAAGCATATAATGGCCGGGGTCTTGCTATCAATGGTTTGCACACCAACTCAGAAATGATTGACGACAAAGCGACACACAGGACTCCTGCACTGATCACCAATACCACTTGGCTCAGTTTCTCATTGTTGCGGACTATTAAGAAAATCAAGATTAAATAGAGTGGAATCCACGTATAGGCATTGGTCAGTATAAGCACCAAAGAATCTATTACAGGATAGTCACTCCCATTCAGTGCAAACAGGATGCTATGATCTATATTTGTAATACTCGAAAGCATAATCTCTTTTCTACTCTTCGCCTGCCATTAAATGACTTCCACGTTTTTATTTTCTATCCATCCCTCTCTGCCGTCAGCAATACGTATACCATACCAACCATTCATAGAGCGGTCGATAATCTCCACACGAGTCCCCTCATGAAGGATGGTCTCCTCGGGAGCACTCGTTGCAGGATTCTTACGTATAGTTGCCGACGAAGATATTATGACGGCTCCATTGCGATGAAGCAATGTGCTACGTTGCTGTAAAGCAAAAATATTAGAAGCAATGAACAACAAGAAGAAGATAATTCCGCCGAAAAATCCTACCTTTCTCAGCCAAATGGTATCTGAGAACAAGTAGATAAGCACAAGCATTATTATGACAATCATACAAAAGATTGCCGTATATGCCCATCCGTCGACACTCATGAGATTGACTAACGACTTATACCATGTCACGAGAAACATTTCCGACTCGGGAGTTATCTTGTCGATGGTTTTTGACTGTGCCATCTGAAGATTAACTCTGATATCCTTATCTCCCGGGGAAAGCAGCAAGGCACGTTCGTAAGCTATGACTGCCCGGGTAATATTGTCTGTACGGTAGTATGCATTGCCGAGATTGTAATACAACTCAGACGACACTCCATTGTCAAGTATTTCCTCATAGTCCTTGATTGCCTGTTGGAAGTTACCTTTTTTGTACTCTGTGTCCGCATTGGCTTTAGTTACAGCATTGACTGCTGACACAAAAGACATCATTACAAGTGTTATCAGAAGACACTTCATGCCTCCATCATTAGCATCCTTAGAACTATTTCCCTTGCCATTCATTACATTCTCAATTCTCGATATTGCAGTCATCGCCGCATCGTAGGTCTTGTTCATATTGCCTCGCGTATCACCTGGAGCATATCGTTCCATCTCACACTCGTCAAGCGCACTAATAAACATATTAATTGTTTCCTCATCGACATTGTGCTCAGCAAATCTGTCGCTAATATTGTCGCGTGACAGTTCAGTGACAGGCATGTTCAGCTTGTCACCCACATATCCCCAAAGGGCACGCAATACCTCGTCATAGAAGGCTGAAGGAGCGTTAGTTTGAATCAATCCATACGCCTTCCTCAAGTGTTTATTTGCTACTTTATTAGCATTCTTGCCGCGCATCCTTGCTATGTCTGCATGAGCAAGGGCTGTCCTGCGGAACAATATAAGCAGTCCCACGAAAATGACAAACAACGCTAACAAAATAATACAATACCACGGTGTGCCAAAGAAGAAATCGTCTTGATTATGCAAGCGCACCTTTCCCTCTTTTATTGGTCGGATATCGTCAACTTTATTTTGACTATAGTCAGCCACGCCTGCCGACGAGCCACCATCACCAGGTTCTACATTAACACTAAAACTACCCGTCTGCACCGTCTTATATGCGTTCGCTCCGGTATCATAATATGTCAATTTTACAGGCGGGATGGTATAATTGCCTTCCTTTCTTGGGACAACAAGTATATCATAAATCATATTACCCTCAACTCCGTTCATTGAGAGTCTCGTCTTGTCAGTAATCTTAGCATCATACTTGTCCCAGCCTTCAGGAACTGTGACTTCGGGCTGTTTGATAAGTTTCAAGTTGCCCGATCCACTAACGACAACACGAAGATTGACAGGATCGCCAGCCTTAATGGTGTTTTTATTAATCTGACCGGAAATGGTAAACTTGCCCACTCCGCCTGAAAAATTCTGCGGACGGGTTGGTAGCGGATCTACTTGTATGGTCAGTCCCGGGGCTTTTATGCTGCGACGCTCTTCCTCGTAGCCACGCCCTGTGATAAATGCAATAGGATCGCGTGTCTCATGCAGGACAACGCCTTGGAATGTTATTTCTGGAATTACAAGTTTACCCGTCATTTGAGGGAACACGACATACTGACTCCAGGTAACACAGTTATATGTTCGTCCGTGATATTCTTCTCTATGATAAGTCTTCTGTTGCGGTTGTTTTATCTCCTGGGTATGAAAACCTTTCAGGTCAGGCATTTTACCATCTAACTGTGTCAGTTCCACAAGAGTATACACCTTGTAAGTAAGGAGTACAGGTTCTTGTTCATGTACACGTTGCTTATTTGCGGTAACATGGATGAACAAATCCTCTCCTGACGGTACTCGAGCTGACGAATGATGATATACATATGGATCATCATCCATTTGGCTACTTTGCGAATGTGGCTGGACATTGACTTTAGAGTTTCCAGATGCCGAAAGTCTGACTGGTGAGGAAGACACCACCTTGCCACCCGCGTTGGCATGTGCCGCAGGAATAGTAAATGTACCCTTCTTGGTAGCAACCGCCACATAAGTATATGTAACTGTCGACGAACTACTGGTATGACCGTTTACAATCTGAAAACTTGATTGTGACGAAGTACTTGGACCATAGAGCAATTCTATGCCATTAGGCATATGCCCAGGATTGAAGCCCCGTACATCTTGGGTATTCACCGTATATTCTATCTGGAACTGCTCACCTACTGCCACGTGTGATGGCATGCTCACCGTAACCCTTTGTGCAAAGACTACAATGACAGTAAATAGCAGTGTAAATATGGTATAAAGTCTTCTCATGTTCGTTTACCAGTTTTTATCAAGTTTTCTGCGACTTGGCTGTTGCATAGCTTTCTTCAGTTTCTGCTGAGTCTCTTTTTCCTGTTGCATTGCTGCATTAAGGAGTTGTTCAGCATTCTCTCTGCTCATCTGCCGTTTCTGTTCTCTTTCCTTATTTTTGTTTTCGTCTTTATTCTGTTGTTGTTTGTCCTTATTATCCTGCTGTTTGTTCTTATCTTGCTTGTTTTGATCTTTATTATCTTTATTCTTTTGTTGTTGCTGCTGTTGCTGTTGTTGTTTGAGCAAATGCTTGCAAAGTACCAGATTATATCTGGCATCGTCATCCTTGGGATTATTCCTCAGGGCTTCCTTATACGCCTCTATCGCCTCCTTATATTGTCTTTTATGCTGTAGTATGGTTCCTGCATTGTGGCTGGCTCGTGATCTTATTCCTTTATCTTGCGTCATCGCTGATACATTAGCAAATGTTTCTATTGCTACAGAATCATTGTTCTGACGCATCTGGGCACATCCAAGATTATACATTGCTATGGCATTCCTATCGTTTTTGGCCAATGCTTTACGATACGACGACTCTGCCTTGACAAATTCTCCGTTTCGATAGGATCTATTGCCCTCGCGGATATGTTGTCTGTCAGACTGCGCCATCACCATATTTGGTGCTATCACAAGCCATAATAATATGTATAAATATCTTCTCATTTCTTTCTTGCAAATAGATTCCATCGCTGGGTTACTTTGTTCTTAGCCTCCATTATGGCTATCTCAACTATCAATAACAATACGGCAAGAATGCCAATGGCTTGAAACTGTTCGTCAAAATCACTATAGATAACATTCTCTATCTCACCTTTCTGCATCTTGGAGATTTCCCTGTCAAGACGTTCTTCAGCAAGAAGGCTATTGTCTACATGGATATATGTTCCATGACCAGACTCAGCTATCTTTTGACACATATTCTCATTAAGAGCCGACATGACAGTATTACCATCACTGTCTGTCATGTACCCACCCTCTCCAAGAGGTATCGGCGCGCCCTGTGTTGAACCAATTCCCAGGATAAAGACTTTTATTCCTTTGTCGTTGGCAGCTTTTGCCATTGCCTCAGCATCGCCTTCGTGGTCTTCACCATCGGTAATCACTATTATAGCTTTCCCCGTTTTATCATCTGAGGTAAAACTGTGCATTGACAAATCCAATGCCTGTCCAATATCTGTACCCTGAGTTTCTATAAGAGATGGTGAAATTCCATCGAGAAACATTTTCGCAGACACATAATCAGATGTGATGGGTAATTGAACGAAAGCATCACCTGCAAAAACCACCAACCCGACTTTGTCTTTACGGAAGTGGTTAATAAGGTTTTCTACCATCAGCTTGCCTTTTTCCAATCTTGAAGGAGTGACATCCTCAGCCAACATGGAGTTGCTGATATCCATTGCAATTATTGCTTCTATCCCTTCTCTTTTCTCTTTGCTGATACGTGCTCCCATCTGTGGTCTGGCAAGCATAACAACAAGTAAGGCTATGACTCCTTGAAGCAACCAAAATTTGACAAGAGGTCTATAATGAGAGAAATATGGTGACAACTGCATTAGCAGACGCATATCACCAAACCTTCTCAGGTCTTTCTTGCGCTTGCGGCGAAAGTATAAGCGTATCATTGCTAATATCGGTATCAGCAATAACAACCACAAATATGTTGGTTCCGCAAATCTGAACATTGTCTTTCTCCTATATATTTATTTTATGGTATTCGTCTCAAAACAGAAATTCTCAGTATAATTTCGATCAGTAACAATATCAATGCAGCAACGACAAATGGTGCATAGGCCTCATAGCGTTGAGCATACGATCGTGACATCAGCTTGGTTTTTTCCAATTTGTCTATATCCTCATATATCTTCTGTAGCTCAGCTTTGCTTGTTGCTCTATAGAAATTGCCATTGGTGGAAACAGCAATGTCCTGAAGTGTCTTATAATCAATGTCACCACGAGCATTGATATACTGAGTCGTACCATTAATCTGTATTGGATAGCGAGTTATGCCATTGGTTCCAAAACCAATTGTATAGACTCTAATACCAAAATTCTTTGCAATCTCAGCTGCTGTCATTGGCGAGATATCCCCGCGATTGTTGCTTCCATCAGTCAGCAGAATGACCACCTTGCTTTTTGTTTTCGAATCCTTCAACCGAGAAACTGCATTGGAAAGTCCCATACCTACAGCTGTACCATCTTCAATCAGTCCATTGGTAGTAAGATCGGTACGGACACTTCTGAGTATGTTTATCAGTGATGTATGATCTGTTGTTGGCGGGCATTGGGTAAATGCTTCACCTGCAAAAATAGTTAATCCTATATTGTCATTCGGACGATCCGAGATAAAATCAAGGGCAACATCTTTAGCCACCTCTATGCGGTTAGGATTAACATCCTCAGCCAGCATACTGGTGGAAATGTCCATTGCAAGCATGATGTCTATACCTTCTACTTGTTTCGTATCCCAGGGATCGTAGGTCTGAGGGCGAGCCAAGGCTATTACTAAAGCAGTAAAAGCAAGACATCGTAGCACCATAGGCAAGTGGATCAACCTGATACGCCAACTCTTAGGAGCGTTTTTGTATGCCTGGGTATCACTCATGCGCATGGTAGGCTCACTCTTCTTCCTGTACCTTACATACCATATTATGTATGGTACAAGAAGTAGCAACAGCAACAAATATCCTTGACTCATTAGTTCCATGTCACCAGAGTTTACATTAACAATTCATATATCTGCCAAACGATATAGGCAATAACACATACGACAGCAATAGCTACTATAGTCATCAAAGACTTGACTATCATACGCTGGCGTCGTTTTTGTCTCTCCTCTTCCATCATTTCCACTTCCGATGGTTCCATCTGCGGTTGTTCTTCCGACTTAGTCTCTTCTACAAACTGTGCGACATTGGCAAGATACATCTCGTTCTCATTGTTGGGAGTAGAATATTTTGCAAATTTCACAAGATCTGCAGTCATAAAAAGTTCCCTAAGCTCTTCTATCTTCGTCATATCATCTTCTGCCATCAACCTGTCAACGATCTCTCCACTTGTCATTTCCATTGCATTGATAGAGAAACGATCTTCAAGATATTCGCGCAAAGTATCCGTCAGCTGTGTATAATAAGTTTTCTGATCCACCAATTGCTCTTGCTGTTCTTGTTTTATTTTTTCTATTGACATCAGAGCTTTCTCATGTGGCAGAAGTTTCTTTGCACGTTTCAAACTAAAGATACGCTTATTACTCATAAGCAATTTGCGCAGACATATAAAGACTACGACAAGCAAGCCGACCACGATTATCCATCCTAATAGCGGCAGCCATTCAAGCCATGAAAAAGGATTGTCCATTACGTCCTTTGCAGGTTTGATTTGCTCTGGGTGTAAAGTATCCACTTCGATGGTCAACACCTTTAGTATCTGCTGATTAGTATTATATGTCTTTCCACCTACCTTTATTGTCTGTGAAGGTATGGTATAGGTTCCCTCATCCCATGCAGTGATTGAGATTCGGCGTTGAATAAGTTGTTGTTCGTCAGAAATTTCGGTTGTATCACCACTGACTTCTACAATCTCAACACCGTTTGAAAGGAAGTTACCTGCTTTATATTGTGGGATTTCTACCGAGGAGCCTTTTGAAGACGTAATGCTTAGCGACAGGACCGCCTGATCACCTATAAGTATCTGTGCGGAATCCAATTCTGCCTTAACACTTGTCTGACAATATGCACATGCAGAAACAAAGAGTAGTAAGAGTATTGTAATTTTTTTCATCAGCTTCTTTGTGAAAATAGCATCATCAGCTTCTTTACGTAATCCTCATGAGTAGCAACAGAAATATTATCTACTTTTCCCTTCGCAAAGGTATCTTGCAATACATTCTGTCTTTCTATCCAGTATGCAGTATGGGCGCGACGTACACGTTTGTCTGATGTGTCCACATACATTTCTTGTCCAGTCTCTCCGTCAACAACTCTCAACAGTCCGACATTTGGCAGTTCCTTAGCCCTCTGGTCATATACCTGTATAGCTATGACATCGTGCTTTTTATTGGCTATAATTATTGAGTCCTTGAACGACTCCCGAGTATAGAAATCGCTAATCAGGAAGACCGTACTATGACGTTTCATTACCTTAGTCATGAACTCTATGGCAACATCAATGTTAGTCAACTTGCTCTCGCTATGAAAATCAAGCATTTCCCGTATTATATAGAGAATATGCTTACGACCTTTCTTGGGCGGTATATATTTCTCTATACGATCAGAAAAGAATATCACACCTATCTTGTCGTTATTTTGAATAGCGCTGAAAGCGATTGTCGCAGCTATCTCTGTAACCATTTCCTTCTTCATAGCAACAGTAGTGCCAAAATCCAGCGATCCAGAGACATCAACAAGCAGCATTACCGTCAGTTCGCGTTCCTCTTCGAAGACCTTTACATACGGACGATGAAAACGAGCTGTGACATTCCAGTCTATATCACGCACATCATCTCCGAACTGGTATTCTCTCACTTCAGAAAAGGCCATACCACGACCTTTGAAGGCAGAGTGATACTGTCCTGCGAAGATGTTCTGACTCAGACCACGAGTCTTTATTTCTATCTTCTTAACCTTTTTCAGTAAGTCTGTAGTCTCCACTATTTATGGCACCTCAACTTGGTTGATTACTTCGCTAATTATCTCCTCACCAGTAACCTCGCTTGCTTCTGCTTCATATGACAATCCTATACGATGACGCATTACATCATATACCACAGCTCTTACATCTTCCGGTACAACATATCCACGATGCTTGATGAAGGCATATGCACGAGCAGCCTTAGCAAGATTGATACTTGCACGCGGACTACCACCAAAGGTGATCATCTGCTTTAGCTTACCCAGTTGATAACGCTCTGGATAGCGTGTGGCAAAGACGATGTCTGCAATATACTGTTCAATCTTCTCGTCTATATACACTTCACGTACTACTTCACGTGCCTTCAATATCTCGTCAGCAGTAGTTACAGGATTCACTGTAGGCAAGGATTCTGACAGGTTCTCACGGATAATAATCTTCTCCTCGTCAATTGTAGGATAGTCTATTATGACCTTCAGCATAAAGCGGTCGACTTGTGCCTCTGGCAAAGGATACGTTCCCTCCTGTTCTATAGGGTTTTGCGTAGCCATAACAAGGAACGGGTTGGGTAGTGAAAACGTCTTCTCACCTATTGTCACCTGATGTTCCTGCATAGCTTCAAGCAGTGCACTCTGCACTTTTGCCGGAGCACGGTTGATTTCGTCAGCTAAAACGAAATTGGCGAATACCGGACCTTTCTTTACTTGGAACTTCTCATCCTTTTGTGAATAGATCATTGTGCCTACCACATCAGCAGGAAGTAGATCTGGAGTAAACTGTATGCGACTGTACTGTGAGTCAATAAGTTGGGATAGGGTCTTTATTGCAAGGGTCTTGGCAAGGCCAGGTACTCCTTCCAACAGTATATGTCCATCACTCAGCAGTCCAATCAACAATGTTTCTACCAAGTGTTTTTGTCCCACGATGACGTTCTCCATACCTCTTGTAAGATTAGTTACAAAGGTACTCTGTTGTTCGATGCGTGCGTTCAGCTCGCGAATGTCAATAGCTTCTGCCATAATTGTAGCTTTGCTTTTTTTGATTAAACTCTACTATAATTTTACGCAAAGTTACAACAATACTTCGTAAGCCGGCTGATTATGGTGTCTAATAAATATTAAAAAAGTTTCCTAAAATCTAAGTTTTAAGAAACTTTTTCATACATATACAGGTACTTTAATTCCCTTAACGTCTTATCTTTTCGAGCTACTCTTATTTGGACTTGCTTTTCAGTTCCAACTTTGGTATCTTCATCGTCGCTCCAGCACCCAGTTCGGTAGTATCATTGAGTACCTGACAATAAGGGAGCATCGCTATTCCACCAAGTGTTCTGACACAATACGACTCCATAGTCTGTCCTTCACGTAGTGTCACCTCATTCTCAACGCCGACAATTCTGTATGCTCCCTGCTTAATCTTAGGATTACTGTTTAGCTTTTCAAGATCAAGTCCGTCTTTTGGCTGTACTTCCTCGGTTACAATAGAGTCATTAGCAGTAGTGTCAACAACGGCAGCTACTTCTTGAGGTTCTTCTTCGCTGGTCGCCATACGTTGACCTAACCATCTGCCAATAATAAAACATAGTGCAAGGACTGCCACTATTGCCAATATCTTAATCCATAAATTGGACTTCTTCACAGGGTTCTCTTCCTGCTGCTTTTCGGAATTACCGACTACGTCTGTAGCAATTGTTTCTTCAGGTTTATCCTCGGGAGTACTTGCGACAAGCGGAGTAATCTTCGTCTCCTCTGTTGGTTTCTCTGCAACTGGTTCTTCAACTACTGACTCTTCTATTGGCTCTTCAGTAACAGTTTCTTCAACCACAGGTTTCTCAACTACAGGCTCTTCTGTTGGCTCCTCAGTAACTGCTTCTTCAACCACAGGCTCCTCAGTAACAGCTTCTTCGGTTACTACTTCTTCTATAACAGGTTCTTCAACCACTGGCTCCTCAGTAACTGCTTCTTCTATAACTGGTTCCTCAACCACTGGTTCCTCAACTGCATGCACTTCATCATGAGGAATATCCTCAAAATCAACATCGTCCTTGAGTTCTACAGTTTCAAATTGCGAGAATGGTCTATTTACCAATTCTTTCATTGTTGCGTCAGGTGTAAAGTTCACCTTATCATGACTTTCAATAACAACCCTCTCTCCTGTACGTACGTTTATACTTTCGCGCGGTTTTACAGTAACCACCTTAAAGGTACCGAAGCCCTTTACTTTCACCTGCTTATCTGCGTCTAATCCTTCTTTAACAACATCAAAGAATTGCGACACGAAACTTTCTGCACTTTTAATAGTTATATTGTGCTTTTTAGCCACTCTTGCAGCTATCTCTTGCAAAATAGTCTTAGCCATTGTTTTCTACTCCTTTCTTAATTTTTTGTTTGACTACTGGTGTTGGCTTGAAGTTTAGCACCAATTTAGGTGGGACGAGCATTCTCTTACCAGTTCCTGGATGTACGATTACACGTTCCATACGTTTTTTTACCTCAAATGTTCCGAAACCGAAAACGGAAATGGCTGTTCCTTGTTCAAGTGTTTTGCCCATCTCTCGTATTACCGATGTAGCAATTTTTTGGGTTTCGTCAGCAGTGTTTTTTGTTGCTGAAGCTAACTTGGAAATAAACTCTTTGTTGTTCATCTCTATTATTATTTGGTTAGTATTCCATATAAATCAAATTCTGAAGAGTCTGTCATTTGCACATTATAAAAGTGTCCTATTTTCAAACGACGTTCGTTTATGGGAATAAGCACCTCCGGGTCTACTTCTGGGGAGCTATATTCTGTTCGTCCTACATAGTAGTCGCCTTCTTTTCTATCAATGATAACCTTCATTGTCTGTCCCACCATCTTCGATAATAGTTCGGTGCTTATCTTTTGTTGCAGAGCCATAAGTCGGTCAAGTCTTTCCTGCTTTACTTCGCTTGGGATGTCATCTTTATAATGCAGGGCACTATAGGTTCCCTCTTCCTCTGAATAGGCAAACGCACCCATCATCTCGAAGCGCGTACTTTTCACGAAGTCCATGAGTTCTTCGAAGTCCTCATTTGTCTCGCCTGGGAAGCCAACCATCAATGTTGTACGAAGATGTATGTCTGGAACCCTCTTCCTTATCTCATCTATCAGCGCCAGCGTCTCTTTCTTGGAAACATGACGTTGCATACGGTCAAGCACAGGATCCGAGATATGTTGCAAGGCTATGTCAAGATAGTTACATACATTATCCCTGCTTCTTATCACATCCAGCAAGTCCATGGGGAACTGGTTGGGATAAGCATAATGAAGTCGTATCCATTCCACGCCATTAATGTCTGCCATTCGATCAATAAGCTCGGCTATCTGCCTTCTCCCGTCCAAGTCTACTCCATAATATGTCAACTCCTGTTCGATAATTTGGAATTCTTTAACTCCATGCCTCGCAAGTTCCTCTACCTCCGACAATATATCATCTTGACTTCTGCTACGGTGTTTTCCCGTGATTAGCGGGATTGCACAATAAGCACAATGCCGGTCACATCCCTCGGCTATTTTTATGTACGCATAATGTGAAGGAGTTGTGACAACTCTACTTCCGTCCCTTGATACCCGCTCATTTTGTTTTGTTTCTCCGACTATTGGCAAATCTTCTGCCAATTGCTTAAAGTCAAACTTACCGTAAAAACGATCCACCTCAGGAATCTCATTGGTTAGCTCCTCTCGGTATCTTTCCGATAGGCAGCCCATGACATACAACTCTCTTAGTCTGCCATCCACTTTACGCTTGGCAAACTCCAGTATGGTGTTAATGCTCTCTTCCTTTGCATCGCCGATAAAACCACATGTATTGATGACTGCTATTTCGCCAACTGGACGTATTGCGTCATGCGTACATCGGTAGCCCTTTGACTCTAACATTTTCATTAAACGTTCAGAGTCAACGAGGTTTTTCGAACAACCAAGAGTAATTATGTCTATGGTATTTTGCTTCATCACAAATTCTTTGAACCGAAGAGAGAGTCGACAAATTCTTTTTTGTTAAACAACTGGAGGTCTTCCATTCCTTCACCAAGCCCAATATATTTTACAGGCACTTTCAGTTGGTCAGAGATGCCTATGACGACTCCACCCTTTGCCGTTCCATCCAGTTTTGTTATGGCAAGTGATGTAATCTGAGTCACGGCTGCAAATTGTTTTGCTTGTTCGAAAGCGTTTTGTCCTGTTGATCCGTCAAGTACGAGCATCACCTCGTCAGGAGCATCTGGCAACACCTTCTTCATTACATCTTTTATCTTTTTCAGCTCGTTCATCAGTCCCACCTTGTTGTGTAGTCGTCCTGCGGTATCAATGATTACCACATCAGCGTCATTAGCTTTGGCTGAACTCAATGTATCGAATGCTACAGACGCTGGGTCGGCTCCCATTTGTTGTTTAACTACAGGCACTCCCACTCTCTCACCCCAGATACATATCTGTTCTACTGCTGCTGCACGGAAAGTATCTGCCGCGCCGAGATATACTTTCTTTCCAGCGTTTTTGAATTGCCACGCAAGTTTACCTATAGTCGTTGTCTTTCCTACTCCATTCACCCCGACTACCAATATCACGTATGGACGATGATCAGTTGGCAAGTCCCAAGTGTCGTTATCCGAAGTGTTGTTCTCCGTCAGCAGTTGGGCTATCTCGTCACGCAGTATTCCGTTCAGTTCTGAAGTAGATACATACTTGTCTCGTGCCACTCGTTCCTCGATGCGTTCGATGATTTTAAGGGTGGTATCTACTCCAACATCAGATGTTATCAACACCTCCTCAAGGTCGTCCAACACCTCGTCGTCAACTTTTGTTTTTCCAGCAACGGCACGTGTTAGTTTTGAAAAGACGCTCTCTTTAGTCTTTTCCAACCCCTTGTCCAAAGTCTCCTTCTTATTCTTATTAAACAATCCAAATAGTCCCATATTTCTCAATTATCAATTATCAATTGTCAATTATCTTCACCTGATTACAATCTTTCGTCCGTTTATGATATATATTCCCTTTGGCAGATCACGCAGCGCATCGGGATAATTGTCCGTCAGTCGAATAAGCATACCATTGATGCTGTGTACTGTCACACGTTCTTTGTCTGTAGGAATATACGTCGAAATGTCTATACCCGTAGACTGGTGTATTTTATATAGCTGAACTGGTGTTTGTCCAGAAGGATATGCTCTGAACATATAAGCCGAAGTATTGTACATAATAGAATAGCTTGTACTTTGTTTGTTTGTGATTTCGGCATTACCGTTTTTGAAACTTATAGTCCATCGTGATTGATTTGAAGTTGCCTCATCCGCCTCGTTTAGAGTATTGTCACTCAGAATCTTTGCAAGGTATGTCTTTTTCACTGGATCATAGAGTGTATATCCCTGTGAACTGTTACCGCCGAGTACTAATGTGTATGGTTTTCCACTCTCGCCTGTTGCTGTAGTGATTTGTTCATCTGAGATACTTACACTCACCCGAGTCCGTGATGTTCCTTCACTGTTAGGTTCTCCCATTGCCACATCCTTGCTCTCACAAACAATCAAGTATGCCACACCTACTTCCAATTCGCTTGTAGAAGTAATCTTGACGTATACATTCTCACCTTGGGTCGGAGTGACGGCCGGATCATCGTCGCCTCCTCCGCCACCTTGTCCGCCACCAGAGTCGTCGCCACCAGAGTCGTCGCCACCACTAGAGGGAGATTCATAGTTGTCATATACGAAAGCCACGTCTTGCTTGTCACCCCAAATCATTTTCTCCAATCCAGGATAGTCGACGAATGGATTACGATTGCCCTGTACGACAAACACCGAGTCGTTTCGTGCCTTTTCAACGGCATCTACAGGATCAGCCGCTGACCATCGCATGAACATCTTCATCTGCCAGTCAGGGAAAGGCTTGTATTTATCGTTTTGTATATTGCTCGTTCCTTTGGTCCATCCTGTAATCTTGCTCTCATAGCATGTAGCCATATAGAAGTATATACGAGCAATATCTCCTTTCACCTCATCATTCGGTTCAAAGACTGTTTCAGAATAGCCCGAAGTCTTACAAGACCCCAGCTTGCTATAACCATTATTAGATTGATAAGTAACTAAGCCTACCTCGCCAAACGGATAACTGCCACGCCGATTGTTTACATATCCATCAGTCGGTATGACATGTACAATATCCGATTTCATCGGGGAAGCCTTATTAAACCAACTCTGCGGGATGCTATGTTCACGATTGTAGCAATCGCCTTCTTTTTCATATGAACCATTGTCCACATTATGACGATAATTTGTAGTATTAGAATACCAATCCCTCACATATCCATCAGCACGAGTGTCCGTCTTTACATACGCTTTTATCAATCCGTCGTAACTTTCGACATCATTTGCATCTATCGCTATGATATTGGACAATGCGGTTTTCAGAGCCCTGCTTATTTGTCCGTTAGCTTGTTGATAATAAGAGCCAGAGTTATTAGGCCCCTGTGCCATAACAGCCGAGGGAAACCACAAACACAGGCCCGATAGAAAAAAGTTCTTAAAACTCATACATTATATAATATACAGGATGCAAAGATAAGAAATTCCGTTTAAATCGACAAAAAATCTTCTTATCAAAAAAAATATTCCACTAAAAAACTTAAATAATTTGCATATAATTACAAAAAAGACTACCTTTGCGCCCAGTTTTTTAGGGTTAATAATTAAAGTAGGTTGGTTCCGTAGCTCAGTTGGATTAGAGCAACTGCCTTCTAAGCAGTAGGTCTTGGGTTCGAACCCCAACGGAATCACAAAGCAAGAGGAGTCAAAAATTTGACTCCTCTTGCTTCTTATCAGACATGACGCAAAAGATCTGCTAAACAATATAGAATTGGGATTCTCTGTGTTTACCATGTTTTCTATGTGAGAGATAAAAATCACATATGGTTACAAAAAGTTGGGATAATATTTGGAAAACATGTATCTTTGCACATTGAATACTAAAAACCAACTTAACATTATATTATATAAATATGAAAACCGTTATTGTTATTGACGGAGGACCACGTAAGAATTTCAACACAGCCTCAATGCTACAGAAGTTTGCAGAAGGTGCAAGTTCTGTAAGCAATGACATCGAAGTAAAAACTATCCGACTCTACGGACTCGACTATAAAGGATGCATGTCGTGTATGGCATGCAAGATTAAAGACAAAGCCTCGAATGTTTGCAAGTTCAAGGATGCACTGACACCCATACTGGAGGATATAGCCAAGGCCGACGGACTGGCACTGGGCTCACCGATATACTTCGGTCAGATAACCGGTCAGATGCAGGCATTTTTGGAACGTCTATCCTTCCCATGGCTTTCGTACAACGACTATAGCTTGACAGCCCCGAAGAAGATGCCTGTGGTACTGATAGAGACCATGAACGGACAACCCAACCAAAACAACAGTCAGGGTTATGGTCCAATGGAATACTGCATCGCCAATGCCCTCTGTCAACCAGAACACATCATAGCCTACAACACATATCAGGTGAAGAATTATGCCCGCTTCGAACTGGCAGGCTTCTCAGAAACAGCCAAACAACAATGGCGTGACGAACATTGGGAGCAGGACCTACAAAAAGCCTACGATTGCGGAAAGCGCATGGCAGAGGAAATCATGAAATAAATCAATAAACATCAACTATCATACACACATAATGAATAAAAAGAAGATATGGATGTTTGCCGCTATATTGACATTCTGCGGCACAATGTTGGCGGAATCATGTTCCGACGACCACTCTTCTACTGATAAAGGAGAGAAGGCATACACGGGTATCCCGCTCATCATCTACGATACCGACATAGGTTCCTCAACCGACGACCTCTTTGCTATGGAGATGCTCTATCGCTATGAGGAGGAAGGACGATGCAAGATATTGGGTATGGTGGTAGACCGTGAGGGCGAGGACAACGCTGCCGTAACCGATGTGATGAACACGTATTTTGGTCACTCCAATGTACCCATCGGATTGGAGCGCAACGGTATCAGCAATCCGACGGTATGGATAGACTATACGGCGCTGCCCACCTACACGACAGACGGTCAACCGATGTTTCAGCACACCGTCAACGACTACTCGGCACTACCCGATGGCTGGCAGCTCTACCGTCAGCTGCTGGCTAAGCAACCCGACCACTCGGTTAGCATTTGTTCCGCAGGATTCGTCACGGCATTAGCCAGTCTTCTCACATCAGAGGGAGATGACATCTCGCCGCTGAACGGTGTGGAACTTGTCAGGCGCAAAGTAAAATGCCTCTATATTATGGGTGGCGTATTCGGTGAGTCACTTGAACCAGACTATAACTTCGCTCAAGGCATCACCTTTTCCCAGACTTTTTTCCGTCTCTGGCCGCAAGAGGTAGATATAGTTTTCTCGCCAATGGAGGTAGGTCAGGAAGTTGAGTATAAGCCCGAACAGGTCATAAGCGACATTTCGTGGACCGATGTCCACCCCATCAAGCAGATTTATACGTCTTGCAACTGCAACACAGGTCAGAAGATGTGGGATCCAATGGTTGTCATTCATGCTGTGGAAGGTGACAAACTGTTTTCTCTTTCAGAACGAGGAACAGTTACTCTAACGCCGAAAGCCGAAACTATCTTCACACCCTCAGCAACAGGAAACTGCCGATATCATTTGCCAGGAGATGCAACGTGGAATGACATGATATTGGAGAAGATTAGGAAGTATAACAAGATGATGCAATAAAGAAGTGAAAGAATGGTGTGTGACGAGACATGCTAAATCGGCAGGAGAGTACTTGTCGTCACTTTATACTGTATACTGTACATATAATCATTAAATTTATAAGTATCACCAGCCCTGTAGTCTGATCTGGTGTGCAAAGGTAGTGTTTTTTTCGATTTATTGTCGTTTCCTGAAGATTACAAGCAATATATACATAATTTATTGACTAATTTTACTGATAAAATCAGCTAAAATTATCTTCTTAGAATTGAAAATATATGAAAGGCTGAATATCACTTGTCTTTACCTGTATGACCATCCAGATGACAGCGACAAGTAACAGTACGGCAACTACGAAACCGCCCCGACTGATGTATGCCACCATACGCTGCTGACACCTTACGGGTACAAGATGAAGGACTAACGCTAACAATACCAGCATGAACACCTCACTATATGCAGCAAAGACCTGAGGCATAATAGAAATATCAAACTTAGTGAAAAGCTGGGTGAAGAGATTGCCTGCCGCTTCGAGATCAGGAGCCCGGAACAACACCCATGTAGCACACAGCACATGGAATGTGAGGACAACCGAGACGACCCTACGCCACCCTGAGGGATGATAGTGACGGTCATGACCCAGCAGTACTTGTGAGAAGAACTTGTGAATGCAGACAAGCAACCCATGGACAGCGCCCCAAATCACAAAGGTGAGGTTAGCCCCGTGCCATAATCCGCACAAGGTCATGGCTACCAGTTGATTGATCCACGCACGCAGCCTGCCCTTACGGTTGCCTCCGAGAGGAATGTATATGTAGTCGCGAATCCATGTGGACAGGGAGATATGCCAACGGCGCCAGAAGTCGCTCATGGAGTCGGCAAGGAATGGCTTGCGGAAGTTGTCGGCAATATGAAATCCCAACAACAGGGCGATGCCGATGGCTATGTCGCTATAGCCGGAAAAGTCGCAATATATCTGGAAGCAATAGCCATAGATGGCAAGCAACACCTCACCACCCGTGAAGAGTGTTGCGTTGTCGAATACCCTATCAACGAAATTTATGCCTATATAGTCACTTATGACAGCCTTCTTAAAGAGTCCAACGGCTATCAGGAACACTCCTCGGGCAAACATCGTCGAGGAAACTATCAGCTCGCGGCGTATCTGGGGCAGGAAGTCCTTGGCACGTGTAATAGGACCTGCGAGCAGTACGGGAAAGAAAGTAAGATAGAAGGCATAGTCAAGCAGCGAGTCAGCCGGTTTGCATCTACCCTTGTATACATCGACGGCATAGCTAAGACTGCGGAATGTAAAGAAACTAAGTCCTGCCAGTGAGAAGAGGCTGTGCAGGCTAAGTGCAGAGTTTTGCATATTTAGAGGCGAATCGTGCATGTCGACACCTACGAGACTGGCAAAGAAAGTACCATACTTGAAGAATACAAGCAGACCCATATTCATCACCACGCTCACCCATACAGCCCACCTTCTGCCGACGCCCCGACGGGCAAGCAGAAAATCGGATATGGCGACAAGGCATAGCAACAACACACATAGCCCCGAGCACGTATAGTAATAGTACAACGAGAAGAATATCACAAAACCAAGCCTCAGCGCCTGTCTGTTTCTCAGCAAGACATATATCAGGGAGAACAGCAACATCGCCATAAGGAATTTGCCAGAAGTAAAGAGCATCGGCTCGGCAGGATTGTATGTGAAAAGCGACAACAGCTTGTCCTCGTGTCCTACCTTATTATCAATATTACTCTTGCTGTCGCCATCCATGACGTTGGCAGTAGCGTTGGCAGGCATGTTTTTGTCGTTCTTTCCTGCGAGATAATCCACCATACCCTCAGCAAGTTTCCCTCCTCCGCTGCGAGTGATATGTATAAAGTCGGCGGCAGCCTGACCTTCCTCTCGCAGACGTGCGATGGAGCCCTCTCCACCCATAGAGTCGAACAGCGAGAAGAAGTCTATAGCCTCAGCCTGTGCCAGCTGACGTTGGTGGCGCACAAGCATTGGTATACCTGGTGCGGTGACGACCTGTCCGTTCTGCTTGGTTCCACGGTCTGGGGTGCTCACCATGACGATGTGGCTGTGCGGGAAACACTTTTGCAGGTGGTCGATGGTCTTCTTCATCTGCTTCATATACCACTCACATTGCTGCTCGGTGGCTCGCGGCGGTACGGCATTCACGCCATATTGCAGGATAATAATGTCGTAGGGGCGCAGATTGGCAAAATCATTGAGGGTGGCATCAGGCACAGACGTCATACTCACACCCGATGTACCTCGCATAGAGAAGTTGTCGACTATAACTCCGTAATCTGACTCCAGCGCCACACCAAACACGGTCGCCCCGCTACCATGAATGGTATAGTCTATATTGTTCATGCGTCCGCGGGTTTCTATCATCTGCACCCGAGGCGAAGGAGAAACGACATGCTTCTCTGTAGTACCACCCACCACGCTGACTTCCACCGTGACGGGGCTCTTTGTCCGGAGAAACAGTCGTGCTACGTCCCACGTATCAGTATTCTTGGAGAACTCTTTGCTATGCAGGCTGAGCCTTGCACCATCAGCCGCGTCATAATACCGCTCGGCAATACCAGCCTGATCGCCACGATATGTCTCATGCTTCATGGCAAGGTGCTCGGTAAATCCGCTATGATGCTCCCTGATGGCACTTCGGGCGTTGGTAGCCTCATTAGCCGCATCCACCCATCCTATGCCCTGTCCGCCATAGCGCTGCTGCAGCGCCCTGCGCACATCCTCAACCATGATGTCGCCCTCAATAAAAGAGTCACCATAGTAGGCAATACGCAGTGGGCGTCCCTTAATAGTGGTGGTGTCGCTGATCAGCGATGGTATCAGCGGACCGTCATTCTTCTTCGCGGCAGGCGTTGAGGGCTTACTCTCCTTGGAGGTTTTCTCAGCCTTATTGCTCATAACCGACACTACCGCGTCGGTCAGGTCGCTCAGGATGTCAACCTGCCGAAAAGTATATTTGCCGACGGAAGTCGACGGGATATAGTGCGCAAGCATCAGACAAACGACAACGGCTGCCGTTAGCAGGAACGAATAGATATTACGATTTTTCATGCTTTCTGTGCTTCCTTAATTTCTTCGAGAAACGGATCAAGGATTTTCAGTCCAGCTTCGGTACATATACTGCGGATGAAGATCAATATATAAATATAGAAATAGTCCCTCAACTCAGAGGCATCGTGACGGTAGTTGACTCTGTCCTGGATTAGCGCCTCCTCTATCCTACCCATCAATTCGTAATTGACGTTTGGAAGGAAATAGCCTTCGTCGATGCCACGCTTTATGATACGTATGGACTCCTCGTGTCGCTGGTCACTCATCCTGTCACTCATCTCTGCCACACTTGGATAATTGGCAAGATCGCGAATAAAGTCGGGACTCACCTCATTGAGAACCTTCATGCGATGTCTGGTTATACCGATAAGAATGTCCATGACATTGCTTGCCGACTCAATCAACTGGGCATAATATTTGTGAGTCTCTTCGACATGGTGGCGTACCACCTCGAGCAGCAAGTCCTCCTTATTACAGTATATCTCGTACAGCGTGCGCTTAGATATCGACAGATGATGGGCGATGTCGTCCATCTTGACATCGCGCACTCCATGCCGCATGAACAGTTCGGCAGCACATCTCACGATCTTGCTCCTCAGCGTCTTACGATATTGTGTCGGTTCCTTAGTTCTCATTTTGGGGTACAAAAGTATATAAAAATGATGAAAAGAAGAAGAAAAAATGACTAAATTGATGATAATCTAAATAGTTTTCGTATTTTTGCAGGAAATAACTTAAAAACAAACACACCATGGTGAAAATAACTAAAGAAGATGCTTTGCAATACCACGCATCAGGCCGCCCCGGAAAAATAGAAGTAAAACCTACCAAGCCCTATCAGACTCAGACTGACCTCTCGCTGGCATATTCGCCAGGTGTGGCATATCCGTGTCTTGAGATACAACAAGATCCAGACGATGTATATAAATATACAGACAAAGGCAATCTGGTGGCTGTCATCTCCAACGGTACGGCTGTACTCGGACTAGGCGACATCGGAGCCATGAGCGGCAAGCCCGTGATGGAGGGTAAGGGATTGCTGTTCAAGATATACGGAGGTATCGACGTGTTTGATATCGAAGTGGACGAGAAAGACCCTGAGAAGTTTTGCGAAGCGGTAGAAAAGATTGCTCCCTCATTCGGAGGTATCAACCTTGAGGATATCAAGGCTCCGGAATGTTTCTTCATTGAGGAACGGCTGAAGAAAACGCTCGACATTCCTGTGATGCACGACGACCAGCACGGCACCGCCATTATCTCTGCCGCGGGACTGAAGAACGCACTTGAGGTAGCAGGCAAGGACATCAGCAAGGTCAGGATTGTCGTCAATGGCGCAGGTGCAGCCGCCATCTCATGTACCAAACTGTATATGGCACTCGGTGTGAAAAAGGAAAACATCGTAATGCTCGACTCCAAGGGAGTCATCACCTCTGACCGCGAGCGTCTGACACCACAAAAGGCTCTTTTTGCCACCGATCGTCGTGACATACACACACTGGAGGAAGCCGTCAAGGGTGCCGACGTGTTTGTGGGACTATCCAAGGGCAATGTGCTCACACAGGACATGGTGCGCTCCATGGCTGACACGCCGATAGTATTCGCACTTGCCAACCCCGTACCCGAGATATCATACGAGGACGCCAAGGCAGCACGCCCTGACGTGCTGATCTCCACAGGTCGAAGCGACTACCCCAACCAGATCAACAATGTCATCGGCTTCCCATATATCTTCCGTGGAGCACTTGACGTACACGCCAAGGCTATCAACGAGGAGATGAAGATGGCTGCCGTACTTGCCATTGCCGATCTTGCCAAGAAGACTGTACCCGACGTGGTCAATCAGGTATACCATGTCAATGAGTTCACCTTCGGTCCCGACTACTTCATACCCAAACCCGTAGACCCACGACTCATCACCGAGGTAAGTGCTGCTGTAGCCAAGGCAGCCATCGAGAGCGGCGTGGCTCGCAAGGAGATAACCGACTGGGAAGCTTACAAACAGAACCTAAAGCAGCTGCTCGGACAAGAGTCCAAGCTCACACGCCACCTACACTCCACGGCGGCAGCCCATCCGCAAAGAGTGGTCTTTGCCGAAGGTGAGAACCAGACGATGATGAAGGCGGCTGTCCAGGCAAAGCAGGAGAAGATATGTCAGCCTATATTGCTGGGCAATCCCGACCGACTCAACCGTATGGCGAGCCGACTGAAACTGGATCTGGACGATATCGAGATTATCGACATGCGTGCCGACCAGGAACAACGTCGACGCGCCACATACGCCAAGCACCTGGCAGAAAAGAGAGGACGTGACGGATATACGTTCCAAGAGGCATACGACAAGATGTATGAGCGCAACTACTTCGGAATGATGATGGTGGAGACGGGTGATGCAGATGCGTTTATAACAGGACTATACACCCGATACAGCAACACCATCAAGGTGGTGAACGAGGTGATCGGCATACGACCGCAATTCAAGCATTTTGGTACAATGCATATCATCAACTCACCACGAGGAGCACTGTACATCGCCGACACACTTGTCAACGAAGACCCTGACACCGAGACACTTGCCGACATAGCAAAACTGAGCATGCAGTCGGTGGAGTTCTTCAACGACAAACCCGTCGCCGCACTCATCAGCCACTCCAATTTCGGCAGTAGTGTCACTCCCGGAGCAGAGAAGGTGAAAAGGGCTGTGGCTCTGGTACAGAAGGAAATGCCCGACTACGCCATCGACGGAGAGATGCAGATAGGGTTCGCACTCGACAAGGAGCTGCGTGACGACCTCTACCCCTTCTCGCGCCTCAAGGGCAAGGATGTCAACACACTTATCTTCCCCAACCTCACGTCTGCCCGTTCAAGCTATAAGATGCTACAGTCGCTTAATGCCGATGTGGAGATAATCGGTCCGATACAAATGGGACTCAACAAGGCAATACACTTTGTAGACTTCGGAGCCTCTGTGCGCGACATTATCAACATCACAGCCGTGGCAGTAATCGACGCATACGTTCAGAAGAAACTCAATAGTTAGACTAAAACGCCTCGCCAAAATCATCGGTTACGACACTCGGCAGCGAGAGCGCAAACAGGAGGGCTTGGAACTCGACAATCGCCCCTTCTGACACCATCGGGTTGGAGATGTTGGGGTTGTTTCTCACGCGCTCAAAGAAAAAATCAAAAATCAGTAGTATATAGTATATGTCTATTTATGATTTATTTTTTAAAAACAAGAGAAACAAGTCCAACATCTCCAACCCACCCCGCCAAGACGGCACATATTGAACATCAAAAGCACACGTATTGAACTGCAAGAGGGCACGTATTGAACGACAAGAGGTCACGTATTGAACTGCAATACGTGACCTCTTGTATACTTCATAAAGATTAGCAATCAGCTGAGTCTTAGAAGAAGCTCGATAAGCACCTGCCAGATGTCATCAATGGTCTGCAGCTCCACCCGTTCGCTGGCTGAGTGCGGCTCTACGATGCGCGGTCCGATGCTTGCCATCTGGATGCCAGGGTATTTCTCTACAAAAAAGCCTGCCTCCAGGACAAAGTGCATCGCTACCATACGCGGGCGCCAACCAAGTACGTCGAAGAAGGTGTCGGACGTGAGTTGCAGGAAATCTGAATGCTGGTCTTCCTGCCATGCAGGTGCCGACATCACCATCTCGGAGGTGGCACCATTCTGACGGAACACATCGGCAATACGCTCGCTCAACTTCGCCATATCGTCGTCGATGAAGCTGCGTGTATGGGTTGAGATGAAGATACGGTCGGCTTCCAACTGGATGCGTCCGATATTGTTTGACGTCTCTACTGTGTCCTTCATCACGCCGCTCATCCTAACCACTCCTTGCGGTATCTGTGAGAGACAAGTCATGAGCGAGTCCATTGCCTCGCTGGGGATAAGGGAGTCTAATGCATCACACCGCTCCACGCTAAACCGCACGTTGGGGTCGCCTGGGTAGTTCGTTCTGAGCCACTGGTTTACGGCTGCCACCTTGTCTTCCATCAACGACCAGACATCTGCCTCACCCGTAGTGGTGTCCACAGCCAACACTATCTCGCCATGGGATGCTATCGACGCATTGGCTTCACCTATGTCTACGGTAGAGACATTGAAGTGCATGTCCTCCCTGAGCATACGGAGCAAAGAGTGTGTAGCCACCACTGCCGAGCATCTGCCCTTGTTGATGTCTACACCTGAATGGCCGCCCAGTCCGCCACTGAACCGCAACCGACACCAGCAAAGACCCGTATGGGGAGGAGCGACTGGGCGGACGGGTATGGAGTGGAACTGAAGACATGCTCCTGCTGCTCCTGTGGTGATGGTGTCGTAATCCTCGGAATCAAGGTTGATTACCTTGCGTCCCCGAATGAAGTCGGCTGACAGATTGGCGGCTCCCGACATTCCGTCCTCCTCGTTGGTGGTGGTGATGACCTCAAGCGGACCGTGTACTATGTCGGCACTCTCGAGCACGGCAAGAGCCATGGACAGTCCGATGCCGTTGTCAGCACCCAGTGAGGTGCCTCGCGCCTTCATCCATCCGTTCTCGGTGTATGCCTCGACGGTGTCGGTAAGCGGGTTGTCCATACCGACACATACCATGTCCATGTGGTTGAGCAGAACGATGGGCTCGGCATGCTCATGCCCCACGGTAGCAGGCTTGCGTATCACCACGCAGTTGTGCTCATCACGCTGGTATGACAGTCCTAACCTTTCGGCAAACTGACAGAGGTAGTCTGCCACACGTTCTTCATGGTGAGAGGGGCGCGGTATATGATTGAGTTCCTTAAAGATCTGGAACACGCGTTCGGCTGTCAGTCTGAGGTTCATAGTGTCTTATGGATTTTAGAGTTGACGGATTATGTGTGGGATTAGCATACTTTCTCGAGTCGCTTCATCATGGCAAACATGAAAACGGCAGCGACAAGACATACGGCGAGGAACGCACTCCAGCAGATCCAGAGAGGTACGGCTCCCCAGAGCAGTCCACCTACGACGACGAGCTGATTGCCTATGGCTGTGGCTACGAACCATCCGCCCATCATCATTCCCTTATACTTTGGCGGAGCCACCTTGGAGACAAACGATATGCCCATAGGAGAGAGCAGCAACTCGCCAAATGTGAGTATGAGATAAACGCTGATGAGGATGTTGGGAGTGACGTCGGCAACGTGCTTTGCGACAGGCTCGCCACCGACCATCTCGGTCTGAGGCATCGGCAGTCCAAACGATGAGAACGCCATCAGGGCATAGGCAATGGCTGCCACTATCATTCCGTACGCTATCTTACGCGGTGCCGAGGGTTCCTTGCCCTTATTGGCAAGATAGCCAAAGATGGCCATCGACACGGGGGTGAGAGCTACGACATAGAACGGATTGAACTGCTGGAATATCGGGGCAGACACATCCACGCTGCCGTCCTGACGGGCATACTGCATAAACAAGAAGCATAGTGCCAGAAGGACTACCACGCCAGAGATTATCTTACCCTTAGACGTCTTGGACTGGAACAGCGAGAATCCTGCATATACGATAAAGATTACTGCCACAAGGTTCCATACATTGAAACACATCGCCTGTATTCCGTCGGCTGAACGAGCGGTGAACTCATCGGCAAAATACGTGAGCGAGAGACCGTTTTGGTGGAATGCCATCCAGAAGAAGATGACTACTGCGAAGACCAGACACAAGGCAACGATACGCTGTTTGGTTTCTTCCTTGGAGAGTTCCTGTACGTCATCGGCAGCCTTTACCTTCTCGTTGCCTGCCGACTTCTTTGCTTCTCCCTCAGTATGACGGAAGGTGGAGCGGAAGATGTAATATATGGCTATGGACAGTATCAGCGAGGCGCATGCCACGGCAAACGAGAAGTGGTAGGCATCGTTGGAGCTGTAGCCAAGCGACGTCTCAGCATATTCCTTGATCTTGATGGCTGCGGTGGGGGCAAAGAGCGCTCCGATATTTATCGCCATATAGAATATGGAGAAGCCCGAATCGCGCTTGGCTGAATACTTCGGGTCGTTATAGAGGTCGCCCACCATCACCTGCAGATTACCCTTGAACAGTCCGGTACCGAAACCTATCAGCAGCAGGGCTCCCAGCATGACAACAAGTGCAAGCGTATCGCCACCCAGCGGCACCGACAGCAACAGGTAGCCGGTGAACATGATGATAATACCCGTGGTGACCATCTTGCCAAATCCGAACTTGTCGGCAAGGATGCCGCCAATCAACGGAAAGAAATATACCAACATCAAGAACGAACTGTAGATGGTACCAGCCATCGCAGGCGACAGTCCATAGTTGGCTCTCAAGAATAACGCAAATACAGCGAGCATGGTGTAATAGCCAAAACGCTCACCGGTGTTGGCAAGTGCCAACGCAAAAAGACCTTTCGGTTGTCCTTCAAACATAGTTTTATTCAGTTTTTAGATTTTAGTTTTTAGTTTTTGGTTTTTAGTTTTTAGTTTTTGGTTTTTCAATCCTTGACTACTTCTTCGTTTTGACGAGATCAAAGAGATAGGTAGCCTTGATTATGATATTGCCAAAGTTTGACTTACCAAAGTAGTCGCGCTTGGAGTTGCCATAGAGATTGCCCAGACCATAATAATAGCGGCCCTCGAGCTCGAACCTACCGAGACGACGATGGGCATATTCAAGTCCACCGCCAAAGGCTATACCATAGTCCACCTTCTTCTCTATATCCATAGTCTCCTGGGCTATCACAGTGTTACTACGTCCCGTCTGCTCATCGTTGATATTAGGCTCGTCGTAGTTCTTGTCAACAGTATCACCCAAATAGAATCCCACCTGCGGACCGAGATTGACAAAGAAGTTGAACCCCTGATCCTCCTTACCCCAAGCGAGATGGGCAAGAACTGGTATCTGAATGTAGTTGATGGTACGACTGTATTTCTCGGCATTACCGTTACTGTTTATCACGGGTCCGTCTTGCCGGTTCTTGATTTCCTGCTTCCATCCTATCGAGGCATAGTTGATCTCGCCCTGGATGGCTGCAATAGTATTAAAATACTTCTCACACGTATAGCGAATAGTAAAACCGCCAGTCAGTCCGCCGTGATACCCTTGTGACACCGTTGGCTCGAATCCCACGTCAGACAGCACATAGCCGGCATTGGCACCGACCGAAAAGGTATTGCGATGCTCGCCAATCTGTGCTGACGCACTAAACGGAAGTATCAACAAAAAAGCTATATATAGATAATGTCTCATCAACTAAAAATATGAACTATAAACTCCTAAACTTAACTATGAACTATGAATTATGAACTAATACGTTATCGCTTCCAATGACTGATTGCTGAGGAAATGCATCAGCTGGAAGTTATTATTCTGGTAGCCACCCTCTCCCACTCTACTAAAATTCAGCCGTGTCTGCAGGGCACGCCATGTGTTTTCGGTAGCAGTACCCTTGAAGAACTTGCCGTACTTTGCCAGTCCGCGAATGAAGAACATGGTGTGATCATAGCCTGTCAGTCCGAAACGAGGCAGACCGCTGGGGTCCATGTTCTCGCCATAAGCCTCAAAGTATTTGCGCTCAAACTCCTCCGTGCGGTCAGCAACGGCATTGTAATAGAATGTGGTTGGTATATACACATTATACTTATAGAATTGGGCGAGGTCATATTTCTGATACATAAACCATTCGTTATATCCAAACATAGATATGGCAATGCCCGGACGTGACTGTACGAGCGAGTCGAGTTTGGCGAAGACTCTGGTAAGCTGTGGCGACTTCTCAGAGTTGACCACTATCACATTAGGCTGATTTACGCTGAATGCCTTTGCAAAATCAGCCATTGGCGTATTTATATTTGTCAGTTTATAATTGCGTTTGACTGCATCCAGCTGCTGACGCAGACCCTTAGTAAATGCAGCCTTGGTGGACTGGTCGTCGTTGCAATTGATAAATATCGCCTGATGGCCAGGAAAACGCTCAAGGAAGGCTCCGATAGACTTGCGATTTAGCTCCTCAGGACTTTGATATACCTGGAAGACGTTGCTGTTCTTAGTCACTTCGTCGCCATTAATCGAGAATGGTATCACCATCTTTATATCGTAAGTCTTGCAAAAATTGGCAAGATAGCCCACCTTGTCAGAATACAACGGACCGAAGATGATGTGTTGTTTCGCAGCATCCTCGTCGAGCAATGTGGTACGTATATCGGCATCTATCGGCACATTCCATGCACGTACCTCAGTCTTGATGCCCTCAGTATTCAAATCGTTAAGAGCCAGCAGGATGCCACGATAATATTCAACCATTCGTTGACCGTCACCGTCATTATTATGCAACGGCAGCATCACCCCCACCTTGAGAGTGCCATTGTTCCACTTGTCTGTCTGTGCATTAGCGATACTTGCACACAACAGAACGGTAAGTAGTAAAAAACACTTAATAAAGTCTTTCATCACAGTTAATTTAGAAAAGGTGATGCAAAAATAAACAAAATGTGTGGTTTAATCAAATTTATTACGTAATTTTGCACATTCAGGCTAAATATTTGTAATTATGAGACACATTATTTATAATATATTGCTGATGTCATTGGCATTTACTGCCGTTCAGGTGAGTGCACAAAGCATTGACCCAACTATAACGTATAGAGACGGTAGCGGCGAAGAAGGTTCGCTCGCAGCAGGCGACACATATAATGGTTCGGCACCGATGAAACTGACGTGCACAGCCAATCCGTCGGGATATGACGACTGGACGAGCACATACGAATGGAGATTTACGATAGAGGGTGAAGACGCGCCATATCTCATAAGGTATGAGCAGGATACAGAATACACCCTGACCCGAGGCGGTTCGCACAAGATAGTGTGCTACGCCACCTTCACCAAGGGCGACATGAGGGATGAGTATACTGAGGAATATTGGAGCTACGACGTACAGCCCTTCAGTATCGGTGTGGAAAGCAGCAAACTGGAAATGCCCAACATCTTCACACCAAACAACGGCGACGACTACAACAACATATATAGAGCTAAGCCTACGTATAAGTCGATAGTAGAGTTCAGAGCCATTATCTTTAACCGATGGGGTACCAAGCTGTACGAGTGGCATGACCCGGCAGGCGGATGGGATGGTAAATACAAGGGCAGAGACATGCCTCAGGGAGTATATTTTGTATTGGTAAATGCCAAGGGTGCCGACGGACGAACATTCACTATCAAACGCGATGTCAATCTGATAAGAGACTACAATCAGACATCTTCCTCGACAACTCCGTCGGAATAAAAGAAAACTCGCATCCCCTCTTTCTCCCCCACCCTCACACCTCATCCCGCACTTGATGCGGGATCTCAAAAGCCTCCCCAACGGAGGGATGATTGGTGGGGACTTCTCCCCATCTCCTTATTACTCAATTCCTCGAAAAGAACATGAACGACAGCATACAAGTATACGGAGCTCGCGTCAACAATCTGAAAAACATTGACGTAGAGATACCACGCAACTCTTTGACAGTTATCACAGGCCTCTCGGGTTCGGGTAAGTCTTCTTTGGCTTTCGACACTCTATTTGCCGAGGGTCAGCGACGATATATCGAGACATTCGCCGCATACGCACGTAACTTTCTGGGCAACATACAGCGTCCTGAAGTAGAGAAGATTACAGGTCTTTCTCCCGTCATCAGCATAGAACAGAAGACAACTAACAAGAATCCACGATCTACAGTAGGCACCACTACTGAGATATACGACTATCTACGACTACTATATGCCCGTGCAGGTACTGCCTATAGCTATATGACTGGCGAGAAGATGGTGAGATATACCGAGGAGCGCATCGTGGAAATGATTCAGGAGAAATACTGCGGCAAGCGCATCCTCATACTGGCTCCACTCGTGAGAAACCGCAAAGGACACTATCGCGAACTCTTCGACAGCATGATGAAGAAGGGGTATCTATACATACGAGTAGATGGTGAGGTGATGGATCTGGTACGTGGAATGAAGGTGGACAGATACAAGAATCACAATATCGAGGTGGTCATCGACAAGATGAAGGTCGACGAGCGAGAACTGGATCTCGAAGGACAGGAGCCGAGCAACACCGAACGACTACGTAAGACCATAGCCACGGCCATGAAGGTGGGCGAAGGACTGGTCATGATTCTCGACAAAGACACCGATGAGGCTAAATACTACTCCAAACGACTGATGTGTCCCACGTCGGGGATATCATATAAAGATCCCGCACCCAACATCTTCTCGTTCAATTCGCCTGAGGGGGCATGTCCTCACTGCAAGGGTCTGGGCTATGTCAATGACATCGACATAAACAAAGTGATACCAGACACCAACCTGAGCATATCTGAAGGCGGAATAGCCCCTCTGGGGAAGTATAAGAACCAGATGATATTCTGGCAAATAGATGCCATATTGCAGAAGTACGAGTACAACCTGAAAACACCTATCAAGGAACTCACACAGGATGTTATTGACGAGATACTATATGGCTCACTCGACAAGGTGCGCATCTCCAAAGACGTCGTCCGTACATCATCCGATTATTTTGTCGATTATGACGGAGTGATAAAATACCTGCGTAACGTCATTGACAACGACGACTCTGCTGCAGGACAGAAATGGGCTGATCAGTTTATGGCTACCAGCACATGTCCCGAATGCCATGGCCACAGACTACACAAGGAGGCTCTCTCCTATCGTATTTGGGAGAAGAATATTGCCGAAGTGTCGGAAATGGACATTAGCGAACTGGCAGAATGGGTAAACAGCGTAGACAAGCACCTGGACAAGAAACAGCAGGAGATAGCTCGAGAGATTCTGAAAGAGCTGAAAAAACGAGTGGCGTTCCTGCTGGACGTTGGTCTGGACTACCTGTCACTCAACCGTGCCTCGGCAAGTCTCTCTGGTGGCGAAAGCCAGCGCATACGTCTTGCCACACAAATAGGCAGTCAGCTGGTCAACGTATTATATATCCTCGACGAGCCGTCAATCGGACTCCATCAGCGTGACAACGAACGGCTCATAAACTCGCTGAAACAACTGCGCGACCTCGGCAACACCGTGATAGTTGTAGAACACGACAAAGACATGATGCTTGCAGCCGACTATATCATCGACATTGGTCCGATGGCAGGCAGAAAGGGTGGCGAAGTGGTATTCCAAGGCACACCACAGGAGATGATGAAAGCACACACCCTCACTGCTAAATACCTGAACGGAGAGATGAGTATAGAAACCAACCATCACCCGTCACCCATCGCCGACCACCCCTTGCTGACCATCCGTGGCGCCAAGGGTAACAACCTGAAGAATGTCGATGTGTCATTTCCTCTGGGCACCCTGACACTGGTGACGGGAGTGTCGGGCTCTGGCAAGTCTACACTCGTCAACGAGACACTCCAACCCATCCTGTCACAACACTTCTATCGCTCACTGAAAAGACCTATGCCATACGACAGCATAGAAGGTATTGAACTGATAGACAAGGTTGTAAACGTGGACCAGTCGCCTATCGGCAGAACACCTCGATCCAATCCTGCTACATATACAGGTGTATTCTCCGACATACGTTCTCTCTTTGTCAACCTCCCTGAAGCTCAGATCCGTGGGTACAAGCCTGGACGCTTCTCATTCAATGTCAAGGGAGGACGCTGTGAGGCTTGCGGCGGCAATGGCTATAAGACCATTGAGATGAATTTCCTTCCAGATGTATATGTGCCATGCGAGGTTTGTCAGGGCAAACGATATAATCGGGAGACACTCGAGGTGAGATACAAAGGAAAATCGATTGCCGATGTTCTCGACATGACTATCAATCAGGCTGTGGAGTTCTTTGAAGCCGTACCCAACATACTACAGAAAATCAAGACCATACAGGACGTCGGACTGGGCTATATCAAACTGGGGCAAAGCTCTACCACGCTCTCTGGCGGTGAGAGTCAGCGAGTGAAACTTGCCACCGAGTTGTCCAAGCGCGACACTGGTAAGACTGTATATATCCTTGACGAGCCTACGACCGGTCTGCATTTCGAAGATATCCGCATACTGCTCAATGTTCTTCGCCGCCTTGTCGATCGTGGTAATACGGTGATTGTGATAGAGCACAATCTGGATGTCATCAAGATGGCTGACTATATCATAGATATGGGTCTTGAGGGAGGTCGCAATGGCGGACGGGTGGTTGTCACTGGCACACCTGAAGAAGTAGCGCATAGCGGCAAGGGCTACACGTCACGCTTTCTGCTCCAGGAGATTTCTGGCAAGTAGAAGGAATGTCTGTTATGGCGAAGTGATTGGCTATCCTCTCACCCACAAGCCATACTATCCTGTCTTTGGCATCGCATACGACCAACTGGCGACGTTTCTCAAAGATATTTTTCTTCTTATCTGTGAGATAGTCGCTGACGAGCTTGCTGCCTCTCATGCCGAAAGGTGTAAATCTGTCACCCTTTTTGGCAGTACGAATGGTCAGGGGAAACACAACCTTCGAACAATCTACTGCCACACGCAAAGCCTCCTTGGGTATAACAAACTCATCGTCGACGACAACTCTCTTCACTATCAGTCGAAGGTCGCCACATATTATATAAGTACCCTCCTCAGGTATCTTCATTTCCTTTCGTCTGTCGTCGTCTCGTGGTTCTATGAGCAGCCTGCCACGATCGTATAGCAGGTCATGGCTCTGCGAGCTCCACATCGTTCCCGTCTCGACATCGGGCATTAGCTTAAAGACTGTCTCTATCTGTGACGGCGTAAATCCATAGGGTGTGAGCAAGTGGAACAACAGGTATTCAGGCGAAGGCTCCTGCATGAGACTTGCCACATCTATTCCATCGCCTACAGTCACCCTCTTTTGTGCATCTTCCAGTGCCTTGTCTACTATCCTGTTAGCTTCAGACAGTCTCCACGCGGTCTTTGCAATATCCTCGCACACTGACGGGTTGACGGTTTTCAGTAGTGGAATGAGTTCCAGTCGTACCTTATTACGTTTGGCGACAGTCTCAAGATTGGTACTGTCCGTGACATATTCTTGTCCGATACTGTGCAGATACTCCTCTATTTCGCTGCGAGAGATATTCAGTAGTGGGCGAAGGATATACCCGTTACGAGGTTGTATGCCGGTAAGTCCACGCAGTCCGGTTCCTCTGATAAGATTCATCAGCACCGTCTCCACCAAGTCATCCTTATGGTGGGCGACACATATAGCCGTTGCACCAATATCTTTGCGTAGCTGTTCGAAGTATGTATAGCGTAGCGTTCGTGCAGCCATCTCTATGCTCACCTTGTGTAATTCGGCATAGGTCGTAGTATCAAAATGAACGATATGTAAGGGGGTTTCCATCCTCTCGCACAGCGACTTACAGAACGTCTCATCCCTGTCCGACTCCTTACCACGTAGATGAAAGTTACAATGCACAGCCTCGATGGTATATCCCATCATTTTCATCATGACAAAGAGAAATACACTGTCGGCACCTCCCGACAATGCAATCAGATACTTCTCATCCATTCTGAGAAGCGAAGTCATTATTTTATGCTGCACACCCTTCTTCATAAACTTTTATCTCACACAGATTCACACAGAATTTTCCTTCAACCCCTAAACATAACTATGAACTATGCACTATGAACTATGAACTACTCCACATACAACACCAGTCCTTTCAGGTACTCGCCCTCAGGATGATATATATTGATAGGATGATCAGCAGGCTGGTGCAGCTGATGTAATATGCGCACCTTTCGTTTTGCCTGAGCTGCTGCAGTGAACACAGCCTGTCTAAACTGGTCTTTGCTGACCACCTGACTACAACTGAACGTAAACAGTATGCCGCCGCTCTTGATACACTCCAATCCCTTTACATTAAGACGGATATATCCCTTCAGTGCATTTCTGAGTGCGCCCCTATGCTTTGCAAAGGCGGGAGGATCAAGAACGACGAGGTCGTATCTGCCATCGTTCTTATCCATAAACTTAAACGCATCGTCACAGAAGGCAGTATGTCTGCCATCATCAGGAAAATTCAATTCTATATTCCTGTTAGTCAATTCTATAGCCTTAGCGCTACTATCTACCGA
Organism: uncultured Prevotella sp.; assembly: GCA_900316295.1. Classification (GTDB taxonomy): domain Bacteria; phylum Bacteroidota; class Bacteroidia; order Bacteroidales; family Bacteroidaceae; genus Prevotella. Next base: position 3,906 of record ONCJ01000008.1, on the reverse strand, counting down.
GTGTACTATTTCCGCTCCACCCCTCATGGCATAAACCGAGAAGCCTCCCGTATAACAGAACATATTGAGTACACTACGATTCTTGGCATATCTCTCCAAGAGTGAGCGGTTCTCCCGCTGGTCAATAAAGAACCCTGTCTTCTGTCCTCGCAGCCAGTCTACGTGAAATTTCAGACCGTTTTCTATGGTAATATTATCCTTGCTGCCACCAATGATAAATCCATTGTCCTTCTCTATATCCGACTTGAACGGCAGCGTCGTGTCACTTTTATAGTATATGTTCTCTATTTCCCCATTCGTCACCTCATGAAGAGCTTGGGCTATCTCCCTACGACACTCATGCATTCCGAGGCTGTGAGCCTGCATTACTGCCGTCTTGCCGTAGCAGTCGATGATAAGTCCTGGAAGGTTGTCACCCTCGCCATGCACCAGTCGGAATGTGGTATTCTCGTCTTCTCCCTGCTCTCTGCGTATAACGCCAATACTTTTTCTCACACTATAGGCTGACTGCAGTCTGCGTTTCCAGAAATCCACGTCTATTGCTTCGTCGTCAAACGTGAGCACCCTCACTGCGATAGAGCCATATTGATAATGTCCCTTGGCTACAAACTGACCATTGGAAGTATATACACTCACCATTTCGCCGTCGCCTGGTTCGTCCACAAGCGACTCTGGGGCGATAGCACCAGAGAACACCCACGGATGGTATCTCAGCAGACTGTCCTCCTTACCTCTTTTCAGCTGTATCTTTTTCATCTTCTTCTGTTTCTATTAGCTCAAAATCCTTTGTCTTCTTCAGTCGCATCACCTCCTCATACAGCATTATACATGCCCATGCGTCTGTGGCGGCATATACCATCTGCTTGTCAGTCAGTGTGTCTCTTTCCCAGTTGGTAAGTTGCTCACGCTTTGTGATTTTCTGTCCGAAAATATTGGCATAAAGCTTTTGCAGACTCATATCTTTTATACCGATTTCACCGACCATATTCTGTATATCTACGAAATGGCCTGGCGTAAACTGTATACGCTTGTGCAGACAATGTATGTCGTCATGGACAGACAGACCGACTATCGTGACTTCTGTATTCTCGAGCAGTCGTACCACACACGGAGGTACACCTATTTTGTTTAGTCTGAAGAGGTAGCATACATCGTGGGTAGACACCTGCATCAGCGCCACATGGCGCCATTCTCCCTTCTTGAATGTAGGACGTGTCTCGGTATCAAATCCCAATAGTCTGTGTCTCAGTAGGACATTGACAGCATCTTCCGCTTCCTGCTCGTTCGACACCACCACTATTTGTCCCTGAAACAGGGCTTGAGGCAATGACTGTATGCGCTTTTTATCGTATTTGTCGAATAGTTTCTTTTGCATGTCTGAGAAATAATGTTGCAAAATTAGAAAAAACTTCTCAAAAAAACGTTGCGTTACTGCTCTTTTTTATTACTTTTGCAGGGAAAATATCAAACACAAAATCCATGACAAGAAAAAAAAGAACCCAAAAGTCTAAAAGTTTCAGCGAGGCAATTGGAATAAATTATATCATCAATGATAAGACCAACTTTGTATACGGACTGATATTGCTGTTGTTTGCAATATACATGATTGTCACCTTCTTTAGTTATTTTTATACTGGAGAGGCTGACCAAAGTTGGGTAACCAATCTCCAGGCTGGCGACATAGAGAATGTTCAGCATACCGCACAGAACGCAGGAGGCAGTTTTGGAGCCATAATCTCACATTTCTTCATTGCCCGATGCTTTGGTATTCCCGCATTCTTCATACCTGCATTCCTCATCCTATGTGGACTGCAGCTCATGGGTGTCTACAAAATCAATCTGATAAAGTGGTTCTTTGGTATGGCGCTGACAATGATTTGGAGCTCAGTGACATTAGCCAAGTTCCTACAACCAGCCATGAGCGACAGCATCTTCAATCCCGGAGGCGATCACGGTGCTACCGTATGCCAGACTCTCGAGAATATTATCGGTTCGCCAGGACTGCTCGCCATACTGACCATCATAGCTCTGGCATTCCTCACCTATCTCACATCTGAGACGATATACATAGTCAGGAAAATACTCAACCCCATCGGCTATCTTACAAATAAGGTAAAGTTTACCATCAAGAACAAGATTGAGGATGACGGCGCTTTGGCAGAAGACGAGGAACTCACGCCAGAAGTCTTTGACGACCCTGCACCACAGACTGTCACCTTCGGTGAAGACGGCAAGATGGAGATAAGCACACCTGCCAATACCGACGAGATGGAAGCCAAGAAGAAGAAGGAAACCATCGCCGACAACAAGATAGAGATGGCTGTAGACGTGGCTAAGGGCGAAGACCAAGCATCGAGCAAAAATGTCTCGGGCAACTCCTCGATCAACACACCCATCAACCCTCGCGAACCATTCCTCAACTATAAGTTCCCTACACTCGACCTCCTGAAAAGGTACGAGAACGACGGAAAGACATACGTTGACCGCAACGAACAGGAAGCCAACAAGAACCGAATCATCAGCGTATTGCGCAACTTTGGAGTAGAAATAGACTCCATCACCGCAACCATCGGTCCTACCATCACCCTCTATGAGATTACACCTAAGCCAGGAGTAAGAATATCGAAGATAAAGAACCTCGAAGACGACATCGCACTGAGCCTGGCTGCCCTCGGCATACGTATCATCGCGCCAATGCCAGGCAAGGGCACAATAGGTATCGAGGTACCAAATGCCAACCCCAGCGTCGTATCGATGCTCAGCATACTCAACTCGCGCAAGTTCCAAGAGACCCAGATGGAGCTGCCACTCGCACTCGGCAAGACCATCACCAACGAGGTGTTCATGGTAGACCTTGCCAAGATACCACACCTGCTCGTCGCAGGTGCCACAGGTCAGGGTAAGTCTGTAGGTATGAATGCCATCATCACATCACTGCTCTACAAGAAGCACCCCAACGAGCTGAAGTTTGTGCTCGTTGACCCGAAGAAGGTGGAATTCAGCGTATATGCCCCCATAGCCGACCACTTCATGGCATCCGTAGACGAGAATGTTGACGAACCGATAATCACCGACACACAGAAGGTCATAAAGACCCTCAAGGGACTATGCACCCTGATGGACAGCCGCTACGACCTGCTGAAGCGAGCTGGAGCACGCAACATCAAGGAGTACAACAAGAAATACCTCAGCCATCTGCTCAACCCGCAAGACGGTCATGAGTTCATGCCATACATCGTCATAATCATCGACGAGTTTGCCGACCTCATCATCACCGCAGGCAAGGAGATAGAGATACCAATCACACGTATAGCCCAGCTGGCACGTGCCGTAGGCATGCACATGGTAATCGCCACCCAGCGTCCGTCCACAAAGGTTATCACCGGTGGTATCAAAGCCAACTTCCCAGGACGCATAGCCTTCAAGGTGAGCTCACGTATCGACTCCAGCATCATCCTCGACCGCACCGGAGCCCATCAGCTCATCGGTCGTGGCGACATGCTCTATTCGGCAGGCAACGAGCCCGTGCGTGTACAGTGTGCCTTCGTCGACACGCCAGAGGTGGAGCGCATCAACCAGTATGTCGCCAAGCAGTCTGGTCCTACTGAGCCATACCCCATCCCCGAACCCCTCAGCGAAGACACAGGATTTGGTGGTAGCGAGGGTGGCGTAGACATACAGACCATGGATCCGCTCTTTGTCGAGGCAGCCCGACACATCATCCAGACCCAGCAGGGCTCCACCAGCATGATACAGCGCCGATTCTCCATAGGATATAACCGTGCCGGACGACTTATGGACCAGCTCTGCAAGGCTGGAGTCGTGGGCGAGGCACAGGGCAGCAAGCCACGCGAGGTGCTCATCAGCGACGAGGCAAGCCTCGACGCCATCGTCGCACGACTGAGA
>ONCJ01000014.1 GCA_900316295.1 uncultured Prevotella sp. | reverse complement strand
ATCGTATCATTGCAGCCCTTGGAATGAGGGTGGAAGTGGTGAAGCCTGTGTATTAAGCATACAGAACCTTTTGAATCACTGGACGGTTCTTTGATCCTCAGGTTTTTCTTATTCTTTTTCGTATTCTTCTCTTGTTATTGGTGTCTCTGGGTCAACGATGAGCACCTCATCGTAGGTCAGGCCGTAGAGATGATAGACGAGGCGCTCTCTTTTTTTCTCCTATATATTTTGTCCTTTTCCCAAATCTTCGTACGTGACCCTGAACTGGCCAAAGGGGGGGTGACAATCTGTCCCCACCCTTTGTCCCTGTAAGCGTCCAACGTCCAACGTCCAATAATAGTTCAATAAAAGATGCAACCTCCAGTTCAAAGGTTGCAACCTTGGATGAAAAGGTTGCAAGTTTTGATTTTGTATGCGTATTTACCTTATAATAAGGTACAACTCATCTGAATAAGAATGGAAAATAGAATCAAAGTAGTTCTTGCGGATAAGAAGAGAACAAACAGCAGTTGAAAGAACTGTTTAATTCATTAGGCTATGGACTCGAATAATCAAATCATCATATACCAGACAGAGGACGGACAGACGCAAGTGGATGTCCGGCTGGAGAACGAGACAGTGTGGCTGTCTACTAGTCAGATGGCAATGCTATTTGACAAAGAAGAATCCAACATCCGTAGGCATGTTATCAATGTTTTTAAAGAAGGAGAATTAGAACGTGAAAATAACGTGCAAAAAATACACGTTAATGGAATCAAGAAGCCTGTTCCGTATTACAATCTTGATGTAATCATCTCTGTTGGTTATCGTGTAAAGAGCAAACGCGGTACAGCTTTTCGCATTTGGGCGCGAAAGATATTGAAAGACTATCTCATCAAGGGCTATGCCGTCAATGAGCGTATGCGTAAGGAGCAGATTATCGACGTTGCAAAGAAACTGAATCCTAACATAAAGATTTATCAAATGACATTAGACCCAGAAGCCTTTAGGTTGAAGGGAGAACTAGTAAATATATAAAGAAAGAATGATCAATATACGAAAACTCGAGGCCGAGCTATGGGAGTCGGCAGATTTGTTGAGACAAGGTAGTAAACTGACAAGCAGTCAGTATTGCATGCCTGTGCTGGCATTGCTGTTCTTACGCTATGCCTACAGCCGCTACAAGATGGTGGAGGCTGAGATATTGCAGAACCGTCCTAGTCGTGGCGGACGTGTGATGCCCGTGGAGCCCAGCGATTTCGCTGCCAAGAGTGCATTGTATCTGCCCCGTGAGGCGCAGTTCGACTATCTTGTGAACTTGCCAGATAATATCGTGGCAGCAGGCCTAAAAACTAAAGACGGACAAGAAATAAACTCATTAGGCGAAGCCGTCAACAACGCTATGCAGCTGGTAGAAGACCAAAGCGAACAACTGACAGGCGTGCTACCCAAGACCTACACAATGTTCGCTGATGACCTCTTACGCGAGTTGCTTCGTATCTTCAACAATAAGACCATCGACGAGGTTGGTGGCGACATCATCGGGCGTATCTATGAATACTTCCTTTCCAAGTTTGCAAAAGCGGTAGCCTCTGACGATGGCGTGTTCTTTACGCCTAAGTCGCTGGTGAAGATGCTTGTTAATGTACTGGAGCCCACGCAAGGCATCCTGTTGGATCCTGCATGCGGTAGCGGTGGTATGTTTGTTCAGACAGGTGACTTTGTGAATCAGGCAGGATTGAACGCAAACACCCAAATGACTTTCTATGGACAGGAGAAGGTGGAGTACAATGCGCAGCTCTGTCTGATGAACATGGCTGTTCATGGTTTGAACGGCCGAATCATCTCTGGTGATGAAGCTAACTCCTTCTACCATGATGCTCACAACCTGGCTGGCAAGTGCGACTATGTAATGGCCAATCCGCCATTCAATGTCGATAAGGTGAAAGCAGAGTCCGCCTCTGCTGCAGGTCGTTTGCCTTTCGGTTTGCCAGGTGTGAATCAGAAGACCAAAGAGATAGGCAACGCCAACTATCTCTGGATTAGCTATTTCTATGCCTACTTGAACGAACACGGTCGGGCGGGATTCGTAATGGCGAGCTCAGCAACAGATAGTGCCAACAAAGACCGTGACATCCGTGAAAAGCTGGTGCGTACAGGTGATGTGGATGTGATGGTCAGCGTGGGTAACAACTTCTTCTATACGCTCTCGCTTCCTTGCTCTCTGTGGTTCTTTGACCGCAACAAGAATTCCGACATACGTGACAAGGTACTCTTTATCGATGCTCGTAATTACTATACGGTGGTTGACCGAACCTTGAATGAATGGACGGAATGGCAGTTGCGCAACCTGCAAGCTATCGTACATCTCTATCGTGGCGAGAAAGAGAAATACCTATCGTTAATCAGAGATTATGTTGAGATACTTGATAATGTATTTGCTCCATTGGCACCTGAAAGACTGGAAGAAGTTATTAAGAATGGCGAAAAGGAGTACTCTACAAGGTTTGCCGCCTGTTTAGAACACGAGAAAAAACAGGCAAAAGAGGCCATTGCTGCTGCCACCCGAAAAGAGAAGAAACAGGTAGAAGCAGAATGGAAAGAGACTATAGAGCATTGGGAAGACCTTATTGAAACGGCTCGCCAGTTTGAATGGCTAACGGAGAAATTCGGCGGCGGTGAATATCAGGATGTTCTTGGCCTCTGTAAGATTGCCACTATTCAGGAGATAGAAGAAAAGAACTATTCTCTTACTCCAGGTGCCTACGTCGGCGTGGCCGAACAGGAGGACGATGGCGTAGATTTCCATGAGCGCATGACCGAGATTCATGCTGAGCTGGCACAGCTGAACAAGGATGCCAACGTCTTGATGGACGAGATACAAAAAGCATGGGAGGAACTGAAATGAGTAATCTGATACATATTAACAAAGAATATGCTGCGTGGATTGGCGAACTAAAGATACGCATACGCCAGAGTCAGATAAAAGCAGCCGTCAAAGTCAATACCGAACTGTTGCAGCTTTACTGGCAGTTGGGGAGCGACATCGTAGAGAAACAGAAGAATTCCAAATGGGGTGACGGTTTCCTGAAGCAACTCAGTCAGGATCTGTCGGCAGAGTTTCCAGAAATGAAAGGTTTCTCTTTGCGTAACATAGAAAGAATTCGCAAATGGTATATCACATATAAAGACGTATTTCCATTTGCGACACAAGTTGTGCCGCAAATGGAAGATTCATCAAAAACGGCACAACCTGTGCCGCAATCTTTCTTCTCTATTCCTTGGGGGCATCACATCCTTATTATGCAACGATGCAAGGATATGAATATGGCTTTGTTCTACATCCAACAGACCATTGAAAACAATTGGAGCCGCACAGTACTTGACTGGCAGATAGACAGCAACCTCTACGAGCGACAGGGTAAGGCCATTAGTAATTTCAAGCGTACACTACCAACACCGCAGAGCGACCTTGCACAGCAGATAACGAAAGACCCCTACGTTATAGACATCATGGGCGTGCGTCAGGATATGCAGGAACGAGAATTGGAGGAACATCTCGACTCTCACATTTCCAAATATCTGTTGGAACTGGGTAAGGGGTTCACCTACTATGGTCACCAAGTACATCTCCGCGTAGGGAATGAAGATTTCTACATTGACCAGCTATTCTATCATGTGCGTCTACATTGCTATGTCGTGATAGAACTGAAATCGACAGCCTTCAAGCCTGAGCACATTGGACAACTGAATTTCTACGTCACAGCAGTCAACAAGCTGATGTGCACCGAGCACGACAACCCAACCATCGGTCTCCTCATCTGTAAAGACAAAAACGATGTCGTGGCAGAATATACTCTGCAAGGGGTAGAATCTCCCATTGGGGTCTCTTCCGTTGAAATCTTCGACAAACTGACCGAAGACTTCAAGAGCGCATTGCCATCTATTGAGGATATTGAAAACGAACTCAGAGACAAGAAACAGAAGGAGGATGAGGTATGAGGAAGACAATTACCATAGGTGATTTGGGTACTATCATAACAGGAAAGACACCTCCTACCACCAATAAGAACTATTATGGTGATTATGCGGTGTTTATTAAGCCTACTGATATTTCAGAACAATGCAAGTTCACTTATGAGACAGAGGAAATGTATTCAAAACTTGCTGCAGAGAAGTATGAAAGTAGCCTAATTCCTAAAGGTGCCATCTGCGTTCCATGTATAGGCACAATAGGAACAAAGATGACGATGGCTCCTTGTGATTGTTATACCAATCAATCTATCAATTCTATTGTTTGTAACGAAAGCTATGACAATGAATATGTCTATTATCTGATAAAGAATTTTTTACCCGGATTAAAGGCATATAATTTAGGCACAGCATCAGGTCGAGAATATGTTTCAAAATCAAACTTTGAGAAGATAGAACTTGTTGCAGAGCAAGACAAAACGATTCAGAAGAGAATCGGAGAGTTCCTCTCTCGCTACGACTCTTTGATAGAGAACTATCAGAAGCAGATAAAGTTGTTGGAGGAAGCAGCGCAGCGACTCTATAAGGAATGGTTCGTTGACCTCCACTTCCCTGGCCACGAAAACACAAAAATCGTCGATGGTGTGCCTGAGGGGTGGGAGAAGAAGTCTGCTTTGGATTTCTTTGAAATATCAATAGGCAAGACGCCTCCTCGCGCTCAAAAGCAATGGTTTACAAAAGGTAATAATGGCATTCCTTGGGTATCTATTTCTGACATGAAAGAAACCATGTTCGTACAGGAAACAGCCGAAGAACTTACGCAAGATGCGTGTGAGAACTATAATATAAAAGTAGTACCCAGAGGAACTATTCTGCTGAGTTTCAAACTAACTGTTGGACGAGTGGCTTTTGCCGGAGCAGATGTCTGTACTAACGAAGCAATAGCACATTTTCAAAAAGAAGGCGATGAATGGAAAGCGTATACATTGATGTATTTACGTAATTACAACTATGATTCTTTAGGTAACACTTCTGGAATATCAAAAGCAGTTAACTCTACGATAATAAAGAATATGCCATTTTTGATGCCTTCTAAAGATGTACTCAATGTTTTTTCTGACAAAGTTGCCCCAATATTCAATAACATAAAGATTCTTTCTTCTCAAATCCGCCTCCTAACCGAAGCTCGCGACCGCTTGCTTCCCAAACTGATGAGTGGAGAAATAGATGTATAAAAAACGAGAACAATTATGGCAAAGGACTATAGCGAAGACCAACTGATACAGAAGAGTGCAGCCGATTTACTGGAAAAAGAACTGGGCTGGACAAGTGTGTATGCCTTCGACAAGGAAGTGCTTGGCACGAACGGCACGCTGGGGCGCACGTCTTATCATGAGGTACTGTTGACGGGGCGATTCCGCAAGGTGCTGAAGACGCTGAACCCTTGGCTGACGGACAAGCAGCTGCAGGAGTGTGTGGAGCGCATGACGGAGCACATGAGTTCGCAGACGCTGATGCAGATCAACGAGCAGAAGTATCAGTATATCAAGGATGGTGTGCCCGTGACTCGCGTAAAGCCGAACGGTGAGACGGAAGAGGTACGCGCCAAAGTGATAGACTTCGCTTCGCCTGAGAAGAACGACTTCCTGTGTGTCCGCGAGATGTGGGTATATGGTGCGCTCTATCATCGCCGGGCTGACATCGTGGGCTTCGTGAATGGCCTGCCTTTGCTGTTTATGGAACTGAAGAACCACAACGTGGAAGTAGTGGATGCCTTCAACAATAACTATCGCGATTATTTGGATACGATTCCGCAACTTTTCTATCATAACGCCTTCATCATGTTCAGCAACGGACTGGAGGCGCGTGTGGGAACTATCGACTCGAAATGGGAGTTCTTCCATGAATGGAAACGACTGAAGGAGGAAGATGCTGGCAACATCGAACTACCGACGATGCTGCGGGGAATCTGTAAGAAGGAGAACTTTCTGGACCTGCTGGAAAACTTCATCCTCTTCGACCATAGCGGAGGACATACGGCAAAGATATTAGCTCGCAATCATCAATACTTGGGTGTGAATCAAGCCGTAGAGATGTACCGCAACCGTCAGTATCTGAACGGAAAGTTAGGTGTGTTCTGGCACACACAAGGCTCGGGCAAGAGCTATTCCATGCTGTTCCTTTCGCAGAAGATTCGCCGCAAATTTGAGGGATCGCCTACCTTCCTGGTGCTGACCGACCGCGACGAACTGAACAAGCAAATCAGCGACACGTTTGAGAACTGTGGATTGTTGGGCAATGTGAAGGCGAAGAAGTTCATCGCCAGCAGTGGCGAGGACTTGAAATCGAAGTTGAAAGGCAATCCGTCGTTCATCTTCTCGCTCATTCAGAAGTTCAACGACCCGAAGGCAGAGCCTATCTATCCCGACCACGACATCATCGTGATGAGCGACGAGGCCCACCGCACGCAGAATGGCGTCTTTGCCGACAACCTGATGCACCTGCTGCCTACCGCCCATCGCATTGGTTTTACAGGTACGCCGCTGCTTTCCAACGATAACATCACGGCACGTACATTCGGTGGCTACGTGAGTATCTACGACTTCAAACGAGCCGTGGAAGATAAAGCCACAGTTCCTCTCTACTACGAGAACCGCGGCGAGAAACTGCAGGACCTGAAGAATCCCGAAATCAACGACGAGATTGCCGCCGCCCTGGAACAAGCAGGCGAACTGGATGCTTCGCAACTGGCCAAGCTGGAACGCGAGTTCGCCAAGGAGGTGCATCTGCTGACGGCAGCCAAGCGTCTGCGCCTGATTGCGAAGGACTTTGTGCATCATTACAGCGACCTGTGGACTTCGGGCAAGGCGATGTTCGTATGTTATAACAAGGTGACCTGCGTGCGAATGTTCAACTATGTGCAGGAGTACTGGCAGCGCGAAATCAAGGCATTGGAAGATGCCGTCGCGAAATGCACCTCACAACAAGAGGCACAGGAGATGCAGCGCAAACTGGAATGGATGCGCGAGACGGACATGGCGGTAGTCGTCTCGCAAGAGCAGAACGAGATACAGACATTCCAGAAGTGGGGCCTCGACATCAAGCCACACCGTGAGAGGATGGAGAAGGAGGAACTGGACAAGCAGTTCAAGGCCGACGACTCACGGTTACGCGTGGTGTTTGTCTGTGCCATGTGGCTGACAGGCTTCGACGTGAAAACGCTCTCGTGCCTCTATATCGACAAACCAATGAAGGCACACACGCTGATGCAGACCATCGCCCGTGCCAATCGCGTGGCGGAAGGAAAGACCAACGGCCTGATAATCGACTATATCGGCATCGTGAAAGCCCTGCGCCAGGCATTGGCCGACTATACCGCCAACCCAGAAGGTGGTGCAGGAGGCAACGACCCGACGATTGATAAGAAAGAGCTCATCAAGCATGTCATAGAGACGATAGCTGCTGCGGCGGCTTTCCTGAAAGAGCATGACTTTGAGTTGGATGACCTCATCAAAGCAGAGAATTTCGAAAAGCTGTCGCTGCTGAAGAAAGCTGCTAATGCGATGTGCGAGACAGCGGAAATCAGGAAATCATACTGCACGTTTGCCTCCACGCTACTGAAACTGTGGAAATATCTCGATCGTGAGGATGTAACACCCGAGATGAAGCAACAAAAAGATGCCATTGAAGCCATCTTCAAGGAACTACAACAGAAGCGCAAACATGCCGACATCACAGATCTAAGTGTGGCAATCAACGAAATCGTGAATGAGCATCTGGAAGTTGATGGCGAAGGGACGATGGCTGCCGAGTCGCGACGTTTCGACATCAGTGGTATCGACTTTGAATTGCTTCGTCGTGAGTTCGCCAAGAGCAAGGAGAAAAACCTTGTGTTGAAAGACATTCAGGAGTTGCTGCAGGAACGTATCGCCCAGATGCTGGCACAGAATCCTTCGCGTATCAACTTCTACGAGAAGTATCAGGAGATTATTCACGACTACAACCAGGAGCAGAACCGAGCCACGATAGAGAAGACCTTTACGGAATTGATGAAACTCTCTCACGAACTGACCGAGGAGGAGAAACGCTACATTCGTGAAGGCTTTGACAACGACGAACAACTCTCCATGTACGATGTTCTGATGAAAGATGACCTCTCGAAAGAAGACATCAAGAAACTGAAGACTGTAGCCAAGGACCTTTTGGAAACCATCAAGGCCCAACTCTCAACGATGGATCATCCGTTTGACAAACAAGAAACGAAGGCATCCATCATCATCACCATTCGTGATATTCTCTGGAAAGAACTCCCCGAGAGCTATTCCGACGAAAGCATCAACTACTACCGCGATGCAGTGTATAACTACGTAAGCCAGCATTATGGAAGTGTAGCATAAAAAGAATAATTGAATATGGAAAACGAGAAATATTCCAACTATCCACTTTCTATTAGTGCCATTCTGGGACTGATAGAAGCCAACGACATTGCTATTCCCGAAATACAGCGACCTTTTGTATGGAAGAAAACGCAAGTGAGAGACTTAATTGATTCGTTATATAAAGGTTATCCTACTGGTTATCTTATTTTGTGGAAGAACCCAAACGTTAAGTTGAAGGATGGGACTATTTCTTCTGGCAAAAAGGTGCTGATAGATGGACAACAGCGTATCACAGCTTTAATGACCGCCGTTGCTGGCAGAACAGTATTCAATAGTGAGTACCAGGAGGAACGAATCAAAATTGCTTTCGATCCAATAGCAGCTCTAAGTGGGGAACCTGATGCCGAGATCTTTGCTGTGGCAACTCCCGCTATCAGGAAGAGCAAGAGGTGGATACCTGATATCGCCGAATTGTTCAAAACTTCATATTCTCCTTTTGACTTTATTCCTCAATATTGTGAAGATAATCCTGGAATAGACCAAAGGACTTTAGATAGAATAATAACAAAACTTAAGGGCATAGCCAATAGGATGATAGGTGTTATCGAACTTTCCGAAAATCTCGACATCGACATTGTGACAGACATCTTCATCCGTATCAACTCAAAGGGAACAGCTCTGAGCCAGGGCGACTTTGTCATGTCGAAGATTGCTGCCGACGAGAAACATGGTGGTAACACGCTTCGGAAAGTTATTGACTATTTCAGTCATCTTGCTGTTGTTCCATCGTTCTATGATTATCTTGCTTCACATGATACGGCTTTTGCAGCTACTCCTTACCTGCAGAAGTTGAAATGGCTGAAAGATGATTCGGAGACCGTCTATGATCCAGAGTGTGACGATGTGATTCGCGTGGCATTCATGCACAAGTTGAAACGAGCCAAGTTGTCAGATCTCGTGAGTCTGCTATCTGGACGTAACTTTGAAACACGTGAGTTCAACGAGGAAATAGTGGAACACACGTATGAAGAGTTCACAGAGGGTGTGATGAACGTAATCAACGAGTATAACTTCAAGCAGTTTATGATAGCAATTAAGTCGGCAGGATTCATTTCTTCACGACTTGTCAATTCAAACATGGCTCTTGATTTCGCTTACACCATCTATCTGCTATTGAGGGAGTCGAACGAAGTTCCAGTGGAGGACATCAAACGTTATGTGCAGAAATGGTATGTACTCTCCGTGTTGACGGGACGCTATAGCAGTTCTCCTGAATCTGCTTTCGCAAGAGATATTCGTCGTATAAGGGAATCAGGCGTGGTTGCCATCCTTAAAGAAATTGAGGATGCACAGTTGTCTGAGAACTTTTGGAATGTAGCTTTGGTACAGAATCTGTCATATACCTCTACCAATAATCCGACATATTTGGTATTCTTGGCTGCACAGATATTTTTCAATGATGTATCATTTTTGTCTAACAATGTACCTGTGAGGGAACTAATTGCTTTAGGTGGAGACGTTCACCATATTTTCCCCAAGCAATACCTTATAGATCATCATTTTGATAAGTCGCTATATAATCAAGAAGCCAACTACGTATTCTTGGACCGCCCTGTCAACATCTCTATTGGCAAGAAGGCCCCTAATGTTTACCTGAAAGAGGCTAAGGAACGTTGCTTGAAGGGAGATTCTGAGCAGACCGGCTTGGTAAATAGCATTGATAAGTTCTATTCCAATCTTGAGACTAACTGCGTTCCACAAGAAGCAATGGAAATGGACTTTAACTCCTACGAAACCTTCCTTGACAAGCGCAGAAAAATGATGGCTGCTAAAATTAAGAAATACTATTATAGCCTATAATTCTCTTTGCATTCAGGACAAGTTCGGGATAAGTATTGAACAAGCATCAATAAGATTAATATGAAGGATAAAAGAATTTATGGGATGTTTGGTCCGAAGATAAAGGCCATGAGACTGGAGCATGGATTGAAGTAACGACAGTTGGCTGAATTGCTGGAGGCAGACATGCCCATGTATACGCAAAACGAAAAATCAGCAACTTGAATTTCTTCTAAGTTGCTGATTTTTAGTGTGGACCAGACAGGGCTTGAACCTGTGACCTCCAGATTATGAGTCTGTTGCTCTAACCAACTGAGCTACAAGTCCGATATCTACTATGTTGCAGATATACATTGCTATATAGTAGCTAATGCGGGTGCAAAGGTAAGAAAATAATGCGTAATTCGTATTTCTTAGTGCTTAATTATTCCATATTTTTACTTTTTTTTGCTTTTGTGGCGGTTATTATTTCAGTTTTTACTACTTTTGCATCTATGAATGAGAGAAAAGGATGTGTTGCCACAGTAGGATTCTTTGATGGTGTGCATCGCGGACATCAATACCTTATTGGTCAAGTCAAGGAGATAGCTAAGGCTACTGGTAGGGAGTCGGCCGTGATAACCTTCGACAGACATCCGCGACAGGTGCTACACAGCGACTATCAGCCTAAGTTGTTGTCATCGCTCGACGTGAAGGAGCTATTGTTGTCAAGACAGAACGTGGATCGTGTTGAGGTGCTCCATTTTGATGAGGCGCTGGCGGGACTGTCGGCACATGACTTCATGAGGGATGTGCTGAGGGATGAGTATCGGGTGGAATGCCTGGTGCTGGGCTATGACAACCGGTTTGGCAGGCGTAATGGCGTGGAGTGTTTTGATGACTATGTGGCGTATGGCAAAGAGCTGGGCATGGAGGTGGTACGTGCCAAGGAGTGGCGTGAGAATATGAAGGTAAGCTCGTCGCAGGTGAGACGTCTGCTGGAAAAGGGCGACATTGATGCTGCTAATGCTTGTCTGGGATATAACTATACGATTGTTGGAAAGGTGGTGGAAGGTCATCAAAATGGTAGACAAATGGGATTTCCGACGGCCAATATTGACACTAAGGAGTGGGGACAGCTGATACCTGCCGCAGGTGTGTATGCCGTGAGGGTGCGTCGCCAGAGGAGTATGACGCTGATGAGGGGTATGATGAATATTGGCAGTCGCCCGACATTTGATGGTGACAATCAGACACTGGAGGTGAATATCTTCGACTTCCGTGATGATATATATAATGAGATGTTGCTGGTGTCGTTTGTCAAAAAGATACGCGACGAGCACCGATTTGACTCCCCTGACGATCTCGCTCACCAGTTGGAGAGGGACAGGATGGAGATAGAACAAATTTTTGATAAGGAGACGGATGATGAATAAGAATGTAAAGACGTGTTTTGAAGTTGTATGGTATGTGATAGCATTCTTGCTGATACAAGCTGTAGTACAGCTGCTCGTTGCTCTGGCATGGGCATTGTATAGCGGTCAGCCCTTTGATGTCGTATCCCGTGGGATAATGAATGGTTCTTATTCCACGCTGTTGATAGTCACGATGGTGGTGAGTGGTTTGCTGACGATACTGCTTTTTGCTCTGAGAAAATGGTCTCCCGTGTCGCGTGTTTTTTTGAGGTCAAGACCGTGGGGAGTGGTTTTCTGGACAATATTGCTCACTCTGGGAATGTTGTTGCCGATGGAATGGCTGTATGAGAACCTGCAGATTGTGATGGACGATACTACGGCTGCATTGTTTAATGGTATCATGCGGGAGCCTTTGGGGTATATTGCTGTCGGTATTGTGGCTCCGATAGCTGAAGAGATGGTATTCAGAGGTGCTGTGCTGAGGGTGTTGTTACAGCTGGCAGGAGACAAACGACACTGGATAGCTATTGGCATATCTGCCTTGTTGTTTGCCTTGGTACACGGTAATGTCGCACAGGGCGTGCATGCAACCATTGCCGGACTGATGTTGGGCTGGCTGTACTATCGTACGAACAGCATAGTGCCAGGAATAGTGATGCACTGGGTGAATAACAGTGTGGCATACGTGATGTATAACCTGATGCCTGAGATGAACGATGGTAAGATTATTGACTTGTTCAGAGGCGACGACATGATGGTGTATATGGCACTCGGATTTTCGCTGATGATTTTCCTGCCATCGCTATTCCAATTAGCATCGAGAATGAAAAGGAATTGAGAATGAGCGAAGTCTAAAAAACCAGAGAACCAGCAACTATGTATGATTGCTGGTTCTTTTGGGTTTTAACATGAAAATGTTAATGAAAAAACTTTGACGTTTAAAACCTCACGGTCTCACGATTTTAATAAACATGTGTTTTATAGAAAGCATAGAAAAATATCACTTTACGATGACCACTGGCTGCTGAGGCATGGCTCTGTTGATGGAGTCCATTCTGGTAGAGTCTGCCTTGGCTACCGAAGGACCCTCACTGGGCTTCTGTATGCCAGTGGCAACCACGCTTGAAGCATCCTCTTTGGGTAGGAATGCTACCTGTAGCGCATTGCCAAGAGTGAGAACAATGGCTACTACTGCTGCTGCACGGAACAGAGGCATGAGGCGTTGGCGGATGGATATCACCTTGGCCTTTGGCTCCTCACCGATGAGCGACAGCATCTTCTCGTCGAAGTCCTCGCCAAGAACATCTGTCTGCTTCTCCTCGTTGACGTAGGCAAACAGTGGCTGATATTGGCTCATCTCGGCAGGGATGTCGTTCTGCTGGAAGAACGCACGCAGTATCTGCTCCTCTTCGAGAGAAGTCTCGCACTGCCAGTAGCGGTCAAGTAATTGTTCAATATACTTATAGTCCATACGTTCTTCTTTGTGGTTTCTTTAGTGATGACGATTATGCTTTGCTGAAAGTTACAGTTGAAAGGTTTAATTTAACATTTTTTTATTTGTCGCTCTCTGTTTTTATTTGTCCAACTCCTGAAATCGAAGTTTTACGGCTTGTCGTGCACGGAAGATGTTTACCTTGACTTGTTCTTCGCTTATGCCAAGGATGGCAGCAATCTCCTTGTATTGCTTACCCTCGAAGTCGCGTAATTGCATGCATGCACGTTGCTTTTCGGGTAGGGCGTCGACTAACTGGCGCACCAGTTGTATGCGGTCTTTACTGATGATGGCTTCTTGCAGGTTGGTAGAAGTGGCATTGGTAAGATGGTTGCCATCTTCCTCTATTGACTCATGCTGATTGTCCTTCTTCTTTAGTGCGTCGAGTGACAGGTTGCGGCAGATAGTCAGACAATAAGCCTCTATGCTTTCTATCTCTTGCCATCGTTCGCGGTTGTTCCATACCTTTATCATGGTGTCCTGTACGATATCTTCGGCTTCCTCACGACTGAGCGTGATACGAAGAGCGAGCCTATAGAGCTCGTTCTTCAGTGGAAGGATATCGTGTTGGAATGTTATTGGCATGGAGTTTGTTTGATGTTTTTGGTTTGCAACTTTTACATTATCACTGTGCCGTGATTGCCGTCGATGGCATCGGCACGAGTGATGATGACTCTATTGACTCCTGCGTCGATGGCGTTCAGGGCGTTCTCTATCTTAGGTATCATGCCTCCGGCAATGGTGCCGTTGGCTTTGTATTGTTCGAAGTCGTTGCGACGTATGACGGGTATGATTGAGGTGTCGTCATCTGGATTGAGCAGTACTCCTGCTTTCTCAAACGCATAGATAAGTGTTACGTCATAGTAGGGTGCCAATGCTTTGGCTGTCTCGGCGGCAATAGTGTCGGCATTAGTGTTGAGAATGGTACCCTTGCCGTCGTGGGTTAGTGGTGCCATGACGGGTGTGATACCTGTCTCGATGAGCGTATGAAGCATATTGCCGTTGGCGCATTCGACATCGCCCACGTATCCGAAGTCGATGCCGTCTTTCAGCGGTCGTTTGTGTGATCGGATGGCATCTATATCAGCACCGGTGAGTCCCAGCGCATTTATGCCGTTGGCTTGCAGACGAGCGACAAGGGTTTTGTTTACCAGTCCGCCATATACCATGGTGACCACCTCGAGCATGTCGGCATCGGTGATGCGGCGTCCACCTACCATCTTGCTTTCTATTCCAAGGGATGCTGCCACCTTGGTGGCGCGTCTGCCTCCACCATGTACGAGCACTTTTTTTCCTTCAATGGCAGAGAAGTCCTTGAGTAGCTGTGTCAGCTGTTCGTCATCTTCTACTACGGCACCACCCACTTTGATGATTTTCAAATCTGTCTTCATTCTATTCCAAATATGTATATCCGTATAGTCCCGAACGGTAGTTGCTGAGAAATTCCTTACCTTCTTCGAGGGAGATTTTGCCCTGTTTGACACTCTTTGTCACCCAAATTTCCAGTTGACGAACCAGTTTTTTTGGATTGTACTGTACATAGTCGAGCACCTCTTCGACGGTTTCGCCATCAAATATCTGGTCGATGTGGTATGTACCATCCTTGACGGAAATGTGTACTGCATTGGTGTCGCCAAAGAGGTTGTGCATGTCGCCGAGGATTTCTTGGTAGGCACCGACGAGGAATACGCCGAGATAGTAGTCTTCGTTCTTCTTCAGAGCGTGGATGGGCAGCACGTGAGCATTGTGCCGACTGGTGACGAAGTTGGCTATTTTGCCGTCGCTGTCACAGGTGATGTCCTGTAGCGTGGCATTGCGAGTTGGGCGCTCGTCGAGTCGCTGTATAGGGACGATTGGGAAGAGTTGGTCGATGGCCCATGAGTCTGGTAGCGATTGGAACAGCGAGAAGTTGCAGAAGTATTTGTCAGCAAGCAGTTTGTCGAGTCCTCTGAGTTCGTCTGGGATGTGCTTGAGGTGCTTGGTGAGATTGTTGATCTCATGGCACACGCTCCAGTACATACTCTCAATCTCGGCACGTGTCTTCAGATCCACCAGTCCGTGAGAGAACAGCTCGAGGGCTTCGTCGCGTATCTGTTCAGCATCATGCCAGTCTTCGAGCATGGTGCGAGGGTTCAGGTTGTCCCATATCTCATACAGGTCTTTCACCAGTTGGTGGTCGGTGTCTTTAGCCTCGAACTCGTCAGGCATCTCGGGCAGTGATGCTGTCTCAAGTACGTCGATGACAAGCACCGAGTGATGGGCTGTGAGCGAGCGTCCACTCTCCGTGATGAGGTTAGGGTGGGGTATGCTGTTCTTGTCGGATGCATCGACAAACTGGTAAATGCAGTCGTTGACATATTCCTGCAGGGAGTAGTTGACCGAGCTCTCACTGCTGGAGCTACGTGTCCCGTCATAGTCGACACCCAGTCCGCCACCGCAGTCGACAAAGTCGACGGCATAGCCCATCTTGTGGAGTTGGACATAGAACTGGGCTGCCTCGCGCAGGGCTGTCTGTATGCGTCTTATCTTTGTGATCTGGCTGCCGATGTGGAAATGGATCAGTCGAAGACAGTCTTTGAGTCCTTTCTCCTCGAGGGTCTTCATGGCTTGTAGCAGCTCGGCGCTTGTTAGTCCGAACTTTGAGGCATCGCCTCCGCTCTCCTCCCACTTGCCGCTACCGCTGGAAGCCAGCTTGATGCGTACTCCCAGGTTTGGTCGTACGTTGAGTTTTTTTGCTACCTTGGCAATAATATCCAGCTCGTTTAGTTTTTCCACTACGATGAAGATACGTTTGCCCATCTTTTGTGCAAGCAGAGCCAGTTCGATATATCCCTGGTCTTTGTATCCGTTGCAAACGATGAGCGAGTCACTCTGGCATTGTACGGCGAGTACGGCATGTAGCTCGGGCTTTGAGCCCGCCTCAAGACCGAGGTTGAACTTCTTACCATGCGAGATAATCTCCTCTACCACAGGTTGCATCTGATTGACCTTAATAGGATATATGATAAAGTTTTCGGCCTTGTAGTCATATTCCTTGGCTGCTTTCTTGAAGCAGCTGGCAGTCTTCTCAATGCGGTTGTCGAGGATGTCAGGAAAGCGAAGCAGCACGGGGGGCGTGACATCGCGCAATGCCAGTTCGTTCATCACTTCGCGTAGGTCAATCTGAGTGTTGTCCTTGCATGGTGAGACGTACATGTTGCCTTTGTCGTTGATACCGAAATAAGAAGTACCCCATCCGGTGATGTTGTATAGCTCCTTAGAGTCGTCGATAGTCCATTTCTTCATTTGCTGTAGGGTTGGTTGGTTTGTATATGCCTAAAGTGTTTCTTTGTTGTTTATCATTTCTATGATGGAATCGGCAGAATTCTTGATTTTTTCATGGGTGTCGAGCAGGTTAATGTCGATGACATGTTTTGCCTGAGAGTAGAACGCTTCACGCTGTTGTAGCTGTTGGCTTATGAAGATGCGTGTCTCCTCGGGAGTCTTGTTGAGAAGCAATGGACGTACGCCACGTGCCATGCTGAGGTGGTTGTATAGTGTTTCTGCGCTCGCCTTGAGGTAGACAGTGTCACCCTGCTGGTTCATATACTCCATGTTGTCGAAGAAGCATGGTGTGCCACCTCCGCAACTGATGATGACATTCTCAAACTCTGCCACCTCGTGGAGCATGTTATGCTCGATCTTTCGGAAACCGTCTTCACCAATTTCATCGAAGAGTTGCTTCACGGTTTTGCGCATACGGCTCTCGATATACCAATCGAGGTCGTAGAACGGCAGAGCCATTTTCTTGGCAAGTGCATTGCCAAGAGTGGTCTTGCCTGCACCCATATATCCTATAAGGATAATCCTAATCATTGTTTTTGTCTATAATCTTCATGCAGTCGTCATAGGTAAGGCTGTCCAGTTTGCTGTGGAGTGCCTTCGGCAGACGGTAGTTCTTGCCTTTATATGCCAGATATGGTCCGTAGCGTCCATTCATTACTTCAAGGTCTTTGTCTTCTTCAAAGGCCTTGATGTGACGCTTCTGGTCTTGCTGACGTTTCTCCTGTATCAGCTGTATGGCATTTTCCAGAGTGAAGGTGAGTGGGTCTTCGCCCTTTGGGAGAGAGACGAACTGCTTGTTGTGAAGTACGTACGGACCGAAGCGCCCTGCTCCGATGACTACTGACGTGCCCTCATATTCGCCAACGGTACGTGGCAGTTGGAAGAGGTCGAGAGCCTCGTCCAGAGTGATGGTCTCCATACTCAGCTTGGCTGGTAGCTGGGCGAAGCGTGGCTTCTCGTCGTCGTCGGCAACACCAATCTGAACCACTGGTCCGAAGCGTCCTATCTTGACAAAGACGGGCTTGCCGCTCTTGGGGTCTATACCCAGCTGGCGCTCGCCTGCCTTATGCTCAGAACGAGAGTTGATGACCTTTTCTACTTCTGGCTCGAAGTCTTTGTAGAAGAGTTTCATCTCCTTTGTCCAATCTTCCTTACCGGCTGCTATCTTGTCAAACTCCTGCTCTACGTTGGCTGTGAAGTTATAGTCCATGATGGTTGGGAAGTTTTCCATTAGAAAGTCGTTGACCACTGTTCCTATGTCGGTAGGTATCAGCTTGCCCTTGTCGGCACCAGCCATCTCTTTCTTTGTCTTGCTTGAAATCTTTCCGCTCTTCAGGGTGTCGATGGTATAAGAACGTTCTGTACCTTTCTTGTCGCCTTTCTGTACGTATTCGCGCTGCTGTATGGTGCTTATGGTAGGGGCGTAGGTTGACGGACGACCGATGCCCAGTTCCTCAAGTTTGCGTACGAGTGATCCCTCAGTATAGCGAAGTGGCGAAAGGGAGAAGCGCTCGGTAGACACAATCTCATTGTAGTCCAGAATGTCATTCTCCTTGATGACAGGCAGAATGTTGGTGGTTTCGTCGTTCTTTTCGTCCTCTTCGGGCGAGACATTATATACCTTCAGGAATCCATCGAAGGTGATGATCTCTCCATTGGCAATAAACTGCTCGTCGGCAGTGGAGATGTCGATGTTGATAGTCGTCTTTTCTATCTCTGCATCAGCCATTTGTGAGGCTATGGTGCGCTTCCATATCAGGTCGTAGAGTCGTTTTTCCTGTATGGTTCCTTCTATCTGTATGTTTGACATGTAGGTAGGACGGATGGCTTCGTGAGCCTCTTGTGCACCCTTTGAGTTGGTGTGATACTTGCGTACCTTACTGTATTTCTCACCATATTGTTCGATAATCTCTTTTTTGCTTGCATTGATGCAAAGCGAAGACAGGTTGACGCTGTCGGTACGCATGTATGTGATGTGTCCGTTCTCATAGAGCTGCTGGGCTATGACCATGGTCTGGCTTACTGAGAAGCCCAGCTTGCGTGCAGCTTCCTGCTGCAGGGTTGAGGTGGTGAATGGCGGTGCGGGAGTGCGTTTGTGTGGTTTTTTGCTTACAGAACTAACTTTGAACTCGGCGTTTTGACATTTCTCGAGGAAATCCATAGCTTCTTTATGGGTATTGAAGCGCACGTTGAGTTCAGCCCTGATGTCAGTCTTGTTGCCGTCAGCCTCTATATGGGTGAATATTGCTCCCAGTCGATAGTACGGTTCGCTCTTGAAGGCTTGTATTTCGCGTTCGCGCTCTACGATGAGGCGTACGGCGACACTCTGTACCCTACCTGCCGAGAGCGATGGCTTTATCTTGCGCCATAGTACAGGAGAAATCTTGAAACCTACCAGACGGTCGAGGATACGACGTGCCTGCTGGGCGTTCACCAGATTCATGTCAAGATGGCGTGGATTTTCTATGGCTTGCATAATGGCTGGTTCGGTAATCTCATGGAACACGATACGATTGGTATTCTTCTCGTCCAGTCCCAATACCTCGCACAGGTGCCATGAGATGGCTTCTCCCTCACGGTCTTCATCGGAAGCCAACCACACCTTCTTTGCTGCCTTTGCGTTCTTTTTGAGTTCGCCCACCAAGCGCTTCTTCTCGTCAGGAATCTCGTATGCCGGACTCAGCGTGTCCAGATCGATGCTTATTTCCTTCTTCTTCAAGTCACGGATGTGACCATAACTCGACATAACCTTGAAATCTTTGCCCAGGATTTTCTCAATGGTTTTTGCCTTGGCGGGGCTCTCTACAATTACTAAATTCTCTTGCATATTCCTATTTGTATATACTTTTTGTTATTGCAATGCATAATGTACGACATGGGAAATGTCGCATTCAAGGGCGCAAAAGTAAATTAAAACTTTTGCATACACATTATTATATATACAAATTTAATTTTTTTTAAGAACTGGGAGTTAAGTGTCCTTAGGGTCCTTAGAACCTTAAGGGCTTTAAGGAGTTAGCCTTCAAAAAGGCCTTCTTGCAGCAATCGGGTGATACCCTCGCGGATAGAACGTAGTCCAAACTCTTCGGGACGGAGCTGGCTGATGGGTATCCATCGAGCGTCTTCTGCATCGTCCATCGCATGCATATTACTATAGTCATCTACGTGGCATCGGAAGAACATGTCGAGAGTGTGTATGGTCATTCCGCTGTATTCATATAAATTGGGCAGGCTGAGGAGATATTCTGCACGGCTTACTACGAGTCCAGTCTCCTCCAGAACCTCGCGGATGACTCCCTGTTCTCCACTCTCTTCCATGTCGGTGAAGCCTCCAGGTAGGTCGAGTGTGCCTTTGGCAGGGTCCTTCTTGCGGCGCACCACGAGTAGTTCGTTCTTTTCGTTGATGATAAGAGCCACGTTCGCGGCGCTGGGGTTGCCATAGTAGGTGAACCCACAGTCGCCACATTGCTTGCTCTTGAAGTTATGTATCTCCCACTTACTGCTGCCGCAGACGGGACAAAAGCGGAATTTCTCTAATGGATGCATGCTCACTCCTCACTATAATCTACCACTCATCCGTGCGGAAAGGATATAGAGGCAGACCTGCCGCATTCTTCAGATTGCCAATCTGGAAGTTCTTGAAGCAGTAGCGTACGGCTACGGGCTTCTCTACTTCGGGTGAGGTAATGCGTATGGTCTCGTCCCAGTAGCCTCCGCCTGGCTGCCAGAAGTGCTCTGCCTTGGCAGGATGGAACACCCGGTCCTCACCTGCAAGCTCAAATCCCTCGATATCCTCGAAGCGGCTGATGGCTCCCAGGTCGTTGTTGAGATGTATGTCTACGATGTTGCCCGTGATCTTCATGTCTTTATATGATGGTCCTACACATCCAATCTCGTCAAATCCGTAGGTCTTGTTCAGGGCAAGGTAAGCCAGTCTTTGTCCCACGGGCTTCTTCTTGCATGGGTGTATCTGAGTCTTCTCGTATGGATATACAAGGTCGTTGGTCGATACGAGTCCGCTGTTTGGTATGATCTGTGATGCTCTATATTGTTGTTCGCGCAGGCGTGCGCCCCAGTCAGCATCTACGTTGTCATAATGGTATGGAGCAATCTCCACAAAATAGAATGGAATTTCCCCACAACCGAACTGCTTTCTCCATTGTTCCACTAACAGTTTCAGTCGCTCGCTGTATTGGTTGGCTGGGTCTCCTACGTTAGAACATCCTTGATAGAAGATGATGCCCTTGACGGAGTACTTCAGTATTGGATTGAAGGTGCCATTACCCCAAAGCATTGCTCTTTGGTAATCCCATTCGGGCTTGAATTTTACGATTCCATCGGAATCTGTCGGCTCGTTGGTGTATTTCTCAAGGTTCTCTTTAGTCAGCCAGCTCTCTACACGAGTACCACCCTTGTTTGCCATGATGAGACCTACAGGTACGTCAAGCACCTTGTTGACCACTTGTGCGAAGAAGTATCCCACGGCAGAGGCGTTGGCAACTGTCTTTGTGCTCACTTCCTTCCATTCGCAGTTGGCATCCTCCTGCGGTGTCATACGCATGAGCTCTGGTATCTTCACATAGTGGATTGCCTTATATTGGTTGGCATTGACCACCTCCTCTGTATATCCTTCGATGGGACAATTGCCGAAACCTCTTACGGGCATCTGCATGTTGCTCTGTCCGGCACACACCCACACTTCTCCTGCAAGGACATTGTTTATTGTAGTCTTTTCGCCATCGTCGAATGTTATTGACAGTGGAGTATAGCTTGCCTTCGGCGTCTTTACATACACCTCCCATCTGCCTTCCTTGTCAGCAGTGGCTCGATATGTGTCCTTCGACCAAGATGTTGTCACCTTGACGGTCTTGCCCTTGTCTGCCCATCCCCATAGTCGGGCGTCAGTCTGCTGTTGTAATATCATGTTGTCACCTATAAGATGATGCAACTTCACCTTTGCCTGGCCTGTCGAAGCCATAGCGAATACTGCCAATACCGAAAATAAAAAGCGCCTGTACATTTGTTTGTTAGTTTTAGGTTTTATGATTGCAAAGGTAAGATTTCTCTTGAGAGTTATGTAAATAAAGGGAGTTAAAAGGAGTTAAAGAAAAAATATATCACCAGCAACTCATTATATAATCAGTATCTTTGCAATCAAAAGATAGAAGACTATTATGAAGACAAGACGATTTTTTGCTGTTGCATGTTTGGCGATGGCAGTCCTGACAATGTCGGCACAGCGTACGATAGAGATGAATTTGTATTCAGGCAATCCATCGGTGAAGAGCTCTGATAGTAACGATACTGCAAAAGTGAGAGTATACCTGCCTGTGGAGAAGGAGGCTACGGGACGCGCGATAGTGATATGTCCTGGTGGGGGATATACACATCTGGCAATGGACAAGGAAGGATATGCCTGGGGTGAGTACTTCCAAAATATGGGTATTGCGGCGATAGTACTGAAGTACCGTATGCCTCATGAGAAGACTGAAGTTCCCATCTCAGATGCTGAACATGCCATAAAACTCGTACGTGCTAATGCAAAAGCGTGGAGGATCAACAAAAATGACGTGGGCATTATGGGGTTCTCTGCTGGTGGGCACCTCGCCTCTACTATAGCTACTCAAGCGAAGGGCGATGCCGCTCCTAACTTCCAGATACTGTTCTATCCCGTTATCACCATGATGGAAGGCTACACCCACGAGGGTTCTCGAAATAACCTGTTAGGCTCTCATCCCAGCAAACGGGAGGAGAAGAAGTACAGTAGCGACATGCATGTGAGTAGGAATACTCCGCGAGCTTTCATCGCATTGAGTGATGACGACACAGTTGTTCCGCCGGCAAATGGTGTAAATTATTATATGGAGCTCTATCGTAATGACGTACCAGCCAGCCTGTATGTCTATCCCACGGGTGGTCACGGCTGGGGTGCCAGGATGGGCTTCAAGCACCATCTGGAGATGCAACTCAATCTGCAGTCTTGGCTGAAGAGCTTTTAATGCTCTCTCTAACCTTATCTTTTCGCATATTTTTATCTCTCAGCATATGGAACACACTGTCTGATTTCTACGGGCAGTGTGTTTGTCTTGATGCTGTCCTTTGTAATGATTGCTTTAACCACACAGGTGCGTGTGTTAATGGGCTTGGTCAGGTCGAAAATGAAGTTGCCAATGCTATAGTAGATGGTTTTTCCACGATAAGTCTCTATCGTTTGTAAGGTGTGGGTATGATGACACACCAGCAAATCGGCACCAGCATCTACGAGCAGGTGAGCTTGTTGGCGCTGGGTTGGGGTGGGAGTGAGAGTGTGTTCCCATCCCCAGTGCAGACTTACTATAATGCAGGCATCGGGCTCATTCTCCCGTATTGTTTGGACTCTGTGTAGCAACGAGTCGAAACTTTCCTGACTGACGCAGGGTTTGTCGGGCAGGTAGGCATAGTTTTCTAATGGTAGTCGTTGGGATGCTATCAGATAGATGCTGCGTGGTGTGGCGGAAAGTAGTACGGGGCGTGCCGCCTCTTCCATGTTCTTTCCAGCACCTATAGCCACCATTCCAGCCTTCTCGATATTCGCTTTTGTGTCCAATAGAGCCTCCCTGCCTTGGTCTATGCTGTGATTATTGGCAAGATTGAGATGAGTAAAGCCGTGATTGCGTAGTGAAGGGAGCCATTCGGGTTCGGCTCTGAAGATAAACCGTTTGTATACTGGATGCTTTATCTTTGTGGCGGGACACTCCAGATTGCCTACCACCATGTCGCATGAAGCAAATAAAGAATCGATGGAATGGGAGAAAAGTGCGTCCATACCCCCACCGTATTCTATCTTCTTTCTCACTCCACGGTCTAAGAGGACGTCACCTGTGAAGGCTATGGACAAAGAATCCTGTCCGAGACAAATAGTCTCAGACAGGATAATTAACATTAGAAGAAGTAATCTCCTCACCTCCTTATTCCTCATCTCCTAATTTTTAGCATCCCGAGCTATAGAACACTTGCTCGTTGTCTTGTGGCGCTTGATTCAGCGGAACGGTTATCTCTTCCATCCACGAAGGCACACCTGTATTTGGGTACTCCTTCAGTTTCTCCTGCCATTCCTCGTCGGTCATACGCTGTTCGTCGACAGGTCGGCGGAACTCTCTGTAGGAGAACACTCCACCGCGAGTGAGATATAGGTATCCGTCAATCTCTACTACGACATATATCTCGTATGCAGGACCTGTAGCCTCATAGAGTATCGATGGCTCAGGATTGTTGTTTCCATTAGCTGTAAACACGTCGGCAACCACAGCTATCGATTTGTCGGCACCCTCTACGTTGTCCCATCCGGCGAGGAACTGATCCTTCTGGCGTACCAGGGCGAGGCTGATGTTCTCAAAGGTTGCACCTATCGTTTCCAACTGGTAATAGTCCTCATCGGAAAGTTTCTTGCCAGCCAGTTCCTCACGACTTATCCTTAGGAATACTTCCGCCTGTTCTTTAATGCGGTCGTTAGTGTCCTCTATCTTCTCGGTCACGAGATCATATTTTCTCAGCAGCGACATCGTAGCATCCATCAGCGAGATAGCCTTCTCCCAGAATGCGGTATTTGGCTCCACATATCCTTTGATGACAGGCTCTGGCGGACCGTAGTCGCCGCACTCGGCAGCCATCGGTTGCTTGGCATATAGTATGGCGTCATGTTTCAGCTCAGCCCACGAAGCCAATGCTGTGTTCAGGTCTTTCTTCTGCCATTGTGGTGTCTGCATGAAGTATGGGTAGTCTGGATTCGACTTAGTCATCTCCGTCAGCGCCTCCATCCATCGTGTTGCTACTGTTTCCTTCCAGTTGATCTCACCCATGCGAGTCTTCATCTTATTCAGTGAGGGTGTGAATTCCTCCCATTGCTTATCCTGTTTCAGTTCGTCAATGAGTATCTGTTCTGCCTTGAATGTACCCATAGCAGCCATCACGTCGAGCCCCATTGGCGCTCCGCGCTTTGACACTTCACTGACAGCATCGTACATCTCGTTGAGCACTTCGCCGTCAGGCTGGTAGCGTTGAGGCATGAGATTGATCTTATAAGGGCTGGTGTTCTGTATCTTCGGAGTGATGCGAGTTTGTTGTTGCGACAACTCGACAATCTTCTTCTCCAGTTTCTTCATCGCTTTTTTGTTGGCAAAGAGGATATCTACAGGCATTCCTGTATTGAGCACTTCCTGATAAACTTGAAGGATGGTGATATTGTCGGGTGCACCCATGAGGAAAGTTATAGGCTCGAAGATGCGGTTGTATGAGTGGAGCAGCTTTTCATTACTGCCTACAACTGTCGACATCAGGGCTGCACGTTGCAGTTGGACGGGGTCGTCAGCTTCCATCGGAGCCGTCTGTAGCCACATCATGGCGCGGAAGTATCGCTTCACGAGGTCGTTGCGGGTGTAGTGCCCACGCGGACGGAAGAGTGAGTAGGCAAACTTAGCTTTGTTATAACGCAAGAATTCGGAAAAGTCGTTCTGGGAGTTCGTCGCACAATTGATCTCATGACTCACCATCTCGGCATAATTCGCAGCTACAGGCAGCGGCGCCTTCTCGCTGGCGAGAGCCAGTGCGATGGCAGCGAAGGCTTGTCCCCACTCTGCCGCGTCTCTCACCTCGGTGGTCTTGGCGTTCT
This sequence comes from uncultured Prevotella sp., assembly GCA_900316295.1. Taxonomy (GTDB): domain Bacteria; phylum Bacteroidota; class Bacteroidia; order Bacteroidales; family Bacteroidaceae; genus Prevotella. Next base: position 20,214 of record ONCJ01000014.1, on the reverse strand, counting down.
TTATCTCTGCGGTCATAGCGTCGTATAGTCCTTGAGAGAGGTCTATCATAGCGCCATTAAACTTCTCCTCCTCGATGCTCTTTAGTCCTTGGTCGAAGAACATGTGAAAGAGTTGCAGGTAAAGGTCGGTGGTGACAAACGAAGGGAAGTTGTGATAGTCGTTCTTTTCATATATATGGAACAGCTGCTGCTGGTTGTCGGGAACGATGGCAAATCCATTCTTACCGAGTGCTGTCATCAGCTGGTTGTCGATGCTCTCTAATTGATATGGGTTGACGATGTTCTCGGTGTTCACTCTCCATCCGTCCTTCTTCGGCTTGAAGTTTCCGCCATTAGCCAGCAGTTCGTTCTCGCGCTCCTTCAGTCGTTTGATAAACTCCTGCTCCTTTGCTGTATATTTCAGAGGAAGCGTCTTTCGTGTTCCCTCGTTGTCATAATTTAAACGCTCCTCTTGTTCAAATCTTTCCCACATCCGTTTGTCATACCATGTGGTGGTCTCGAAAATACTGCGCATCTCACCAGTCATAAAGATGTGGCCCTGCCGAGCGGCAAAGGCGTTCCTTAGTACTCGCAGTTCACTAAGATTCAGCTCCGAAATGTCCATATTGGTGTTGATGGACTTGCTGAGGTTCTCCACGTTGATGTGCCCCTTGCCAGGAAGCACATACGGCTTCTTAGTCACTTCGTTGTCTTGGGCGAAGGCTGTCGCAATCGCTGTGATTGCAAACAAACAGAGGATTAATAGTCTTTTCATAGGGGTATTGTTTTTAGTTTATGGTTTACTGTTGACAGTTGACAGATGATTAGGTTTGACTTTTTTACCTTCTTACTCTTTCAATTTTCCAATTGCTTCTTCCTTTTCTCCTATATAAATGAATTTCTCAAAACTCATTCCGAAGCCCTGCCATTTGTATTCGGCGACGACGTATTTGCCGTCGTTGGTAGTCTCGAGCGATCGTATCTTTCCGTCCACATAACGGAAATCCTCAAGTATGCCGCCCAACTTTGAGCCCATCCACAGAGGGCGTACCAGTCCGTCTTTGTTTTTAAAGATGAAGAGTCGTTTGCCCTTCTGTTTGTAGAATCGAGTGGCTTTTATTACTCCCACCATTGCGTCTATAGTTCCGTCGCCATCGACATCGCCAGTCTGGAATTGATATACGGGGTAGGGCAGTTGCCATCGGTCTATGGTGGAGTCTGTCTTTAGCACCAACCACGACAGGCTGTCATGCTCCTGTTCTGTGCTGAACGTCTGCGCCCTCACTGCCGTGAATGCCATCATCAGACCTATTATCAGATGCAAACGCATAGCCATAATCCCACTTTTTAGAGAAGTTTCCTTTCACCTCTCGCTCATCTTTTCGCGCTCCTCGCTTCTCGAAAGAATCACAGCATCGACCTTATCTCGGCATCGATGTCGTTTATCTGTACGTCGCGTTTCTGCAAGACATTATTCTTGTCGATGAGGAAGAAGGTTGGCAGGCTCTGTACGTTATACTTCATGAGATTGTCAGAGTTCATGCCGTCGGGGTCATATACGCTCACCCAAGGCAGGTGTTGCGTCTGTGTCTTCCAGAAATGCTCGTTGGAATCGAGCGAAATCTGATAGATCTCAAATCCCTGAGCGTGATATTTGTTGTACAGGTCGCGTAGCTGCATGATACGTTTGGTAGACTCTTCGCCCACCGAGAAGAGGTGGAAGTCGAGCATCACCACCTTACCCTTCAGGTCGGTCAGGCTGCGTTGTTGACCTTTATTGTCAATGAGAGTGATGTTGAAGAGTCCTGCGTCCGACACTTTCGACTCGTCTATCACCAGTTGTTGGTTGTTAGCCTGTACTATGCGTTGGTCTTTCATACCCTCTATGGCTATGTTGTGCAGGTTTTTACCGCGTTCCGAGTCAGGGTAGTAGGTGTCCCAGCTGGTGGCTACGGCACCGAACACCTTCACGTCCTCGGGATTCTCGCGAGGATTGAAGATGAGGCTGCTCTGACGCCCCACCGTGATATACTGGAACAGGGCGAAGTATGAGTAAGCCTTCATCGGCTCCTTGAAGATGTAGTTCTTCGTGACATCATCCTTATACTGGTCCACCAGCTTCTTTATGATGCTCTGAATGGAGTCTACGCTTGCCTCCGTCTCAGCTACCACCCTTTGGCATTGGGCTTGCAGTTCTATCTGTTTCAGAGCCAGTTCCTTTATCTTCTTGTTCTCATACGAGTCGCTGACCACATAGTTTGTAGCCATCATCGGGTACGAACCCTTTACCGTCACCGTCTCGGTAGAGTCGATGGCGATGTTGATGATCTGTCCGGCTATGCGCAGACGATAGAACTCTGGATTGTTCATGCGGTCACCTTTGAACTCAAAAGTGCCCGTTCCATCGAGCTTTACCGAGTCGATGGTCTCAAATCCTTGCAGACCGTTATGCTCGAAATACAGCGTAGAGTCCTTAGCGTTGGCTATCTCACCGTTGATAGTGAACTTTTCATTCGAGCATCCCGTAGTGAATACCAGTGCGACCGCAACCGCACTTATCGAGAGAAGTGTCTTGAAGTTATGTCTCATCTTATGTCTTTGTTTGTGCTTTTATTGTGCAAATGTACAAAGAATTTTCTAACAACAAACAAAGTTCCAGTAAAAATAGCGTCCAAAACTTGCCAAAACTCAACGAAAATGAAAAATAATTGGAGAAATATTCGTTTTATATATATAATTATGTGTATCTTTGCACGATTTTTGTTAGCATGAGGCTGAATGTGTGGCTCTCATGCATGATGATGTCAGAAGAAAACAATAAGTATTTTATTTTTTAGATGAACGTAATTACGAAGACAGTTCAATTGCCAGATGGCAGGACCATCTCAATTGAGACCGGAAAAGTTGCAAAGCAGACCGATGGTTCGGTGGTGCTCCGCATGGGAAACACCGTGCTCCTCGCAACTGTTTGTGCAGCAAAGGACGCAGTTCCGGGTACAGATTTTATGCCCTTGCAAGTAGATTACCGCGAGCAGTATGCCGCAGCAGGCCGCTTCCCAGGTGGATTCACCAAGCGTGAAGGCAAGGCGAGTGACAATGAGATTCTCACTTCGAGACTCGTCGACAGAGTGCTCAGACCACTCTTCCCATCCAACTTCCACGCTGAGGTGTTTGTAAATGTGATGTTGCTCTCAGCAGACAACGTAGACCAGCCCGATGCTCTTGCTGGCTTCGCGGCTTCAGCAGCCCTGGCATGCTCGGACATCCCATTCGAGTGTCCTATCTCTGAGGTACGTGTGGCACGTATCAATGGCGAGTATGTCATCGATCCTACCTTCGAGCAGATGAAGGATGCCGACATGGATATCATGGTTGGTGCTTCGGCAGATAACATCATGATGGTAGAGGGTGAGATGAAAGAGGTGAGCGAGCAGGATCTGCTCGGTGCTCTGAAGGCCGCTATGGATGCCATCAAGCCGATGTGCGAACTCCAGGCTGAACTCTCTAAGGAGTTGGGTAAGGACGTGAAGCGCGAGTACGATCACGAGGTGAACGACGAGGATCTGCGCGAGCAGATGAACAAGGAGCTCTATCAGCCAGCTTATGATGTAACGAAGCAGGCATTGGAGAAGCACGCACGTGCTGAAGCCTTCGACAATATCCTCTCTGAGTTCAAAGAGAAATATGCTGAGACTCACAGCGACCTGACAGAGGATGAGCTGGAAGAGAAATATGCCATGATGGATCGCTACTATCATGACGTGATGCGTGATGCTATGCGCCGTTGCATCCTCGATGAGGGTATCCGTCTCGATGGTCGTAAGACCGACGAGATCCGTCCTATCTGGTGCGAGGTTAGCCCACTGCCAATGCCTCACGGAAGTTCTATCTTCACTCGTGGCGAGACTCAGTCGCTCACTACTTGTACACTGGGTACTAAGCTCGACGAGAAGCTTGTCGACGACGTGCTCTGCCGTGAGTATCAGCGTTTCCTTCTCCACTATAACTTCCCTCCATTCTGTACGGGTGAGGCTAAGGCTCAGCGCGGCGTAGGCCGTCGTGAGATTGGCCACGGCCATCTGGCTTGGCGCGGACTGAAGGGTCAGATTCCTGAGGATTTCCCTTATACGGTACGTCTGGTTTCTCAGATCCTCGAATCCAACGGTTCTTCTTCTATGGCAACTGTATGTGCTGGAACACTCGCTCTGATGGACGCAGGTGTACCTATGAAGAAACCTGTTTCGGGTATTGCGATGGGTCTGATCAAGAATCCAGGTGAGGACAAGTATGCTGTGCTGAGTGACATCCTCGGCGACGAGGACCACTTGGGAGATATGGACTTCAAGACCACTGGTACGAAGGACGGTCTGACTGCTACACAGATGGATATCAAGTGCGACGGTCTCTCGTTCGACATATTGGAGAAGGCACTCATGCAGGCAAAGGCTGGCAGAGAGTATATCCTCGGCAAGCTCACCGATACCATCGCCGAACCGCGTGCTGAGATGAAGCCACAGGTACCACGTATCGTGGAACTTCAGATTCCGAAGGAGTTCATTGGAGCTGTGATCGGTCCTGGTGGTAAGATTATCCAGCAGATGCAGGAGGATACGGGTGCCACTATCACTATCGACGAGGTTGATGGAGTAGGCAAGGTTCAGGTGTCGGCTCCTAACAAAGAGAGCATCGATGCTGCCATTGCTAAGATCAAGGCTATCGTAGCTGTGCCAGAGATAGGTGAGGTATATGAGGGAGTTATCCGCTCAATCATGCCTTATGGCTGCTTCGTAGAGATACTTCCAGGCAAGGATGGTCTGCTCCATATCAGCGAGATCGACTGGAAGCGACTCGAGACAGTTGAGGAAGCAGGACTCAAGGAGGGTGACAAGATTACCGTTAAGCTCCTCGAGATAGACCAGAAGACTGGTAAGTACAAGCTTTCTCACAAGGTGCTCATCCCGAAACCAGAGGGGTATGTAGAGCGTGAGCGTAGACCACGTCCGGAGCGTCGTCCTCGTCCAGAGCGCAAAAACGGCGACCGCCACCAGCATCATGAGGATGCAGAGTAAGAAGAGATATTCTTAATATAATAAAATGTGAGGATGTGTCAGTGTGAGTGACACATCCTCATTTTTATTTCATTATTGTTCTTTTTTGTCCAAAAATGTTATATTGCGTTGCTCCGTTTCGTAAATCTTCCTATCTTTGTAAGCGAAAACTTAAACAAAAAGAAATATGGAAAGAACATGGCGATGGTTTGGCAAAAAGGATAGAATCACACTTGCCCAACTGAGACAAATCGGAGTGGAGGGTATCGTGACGGCACTACATGATGTTCCCTTAGGTGAGGTATGGACAAGAGAAAAGATACACGAGCTTAAGGAGTATATCGAGAGTTATGGTATGAGATGGAGTGTGGTGGAGTCGCTACCCGTGGTGGAAACCATAAAGTATGGCGGACCAGACCGTGACGAACAGATAGAGGTGTACAAGCAATCGCTACGCAATCTCTCGGCTGAGGGCATTCATACCATCTGTTATAACTTCATGCCTGTGCTTGACTGGGCCCGTACCGACTTGATGCACGACAATCCCAACGGTGCAACTAATCTGTATTTCGACTATGCCGTTTTCGCCTATTTCGACATCTACATACTCAAGAGAGAGGGAGCTCGTGAGGAGTGGGCACAGTTCCGCTTCCCAGAGGGATTCGGTGAGGGTCGTGACGTTCTGGCTGAAGCCGATGCACTGGCTAAGACCATGACTCCGGAGAAGGATCATGACCTCGTGGAGAATATCGTTATCAAGACACAGGGCTTCGTGAGCGGTAACTTCAAGGAGGGAGATGAGGCTCCAGTACAGAAGTTCCGTGAGTTCCTGGAACTCTACAAGGGTATTGACAAGGATCAGCTTCGTGCCAACATGAAGTACTTCCTCGAGGCAATCATGCCTGTTTGCGAGGAGTGTAACATGAATATGTGCGTGCATCCAGACGATCCTCCAATCGAGATTCTCGGTCTGCCACGTATCGTACGCACAGAGGAAGATATCCAGTGGTTCCTTGATGCAGTGCCAAACAAGCACAACGGTCTTACCTTCTGCGCAGGCAGCCTGTCGGCAGGAGCATATAACGACGTTGTTGACTTGGCAAAGAAGTTCGCTTCACGTACTCATTTCGTGCATCTGCGTTCATGCCATATCTTCCCTAATGGCGACTTCACCGAGGCAAGTCACCTTGGTGGTCGTGCCGATATCATAGAACTGGTACGTATCTTTGAGAAAGAGAACCCACAACTACCAATGCGAGTAGATCACGGAATGACGTTCACAGATGAGGCTGGTGGTGTGTTCGACGAGTCCAGTCATGGGCATAATGCAGGGTATACCTTGCTTGGAAGGATGTTTGCCCTTGGTCAGGTGCAGGGTATCATCGCAACAGTAGACCGCGAGCTGGGAATAAAATACAAGCAACCAGGATTCTTTGACTAATTGATAATTGATAGTTATGAAACTACAAGATATTCTGAGCGGCTCCTTTAATGCCGCAGAGTGGGAGGCTAAAGGCTATCAGCTTCCAAAGTTTGATGTTAAGGCAGTGCGCGAGAAGACAGCAAAGGAGCCTACATGGGTTCATTTCGGTGGGGGAAACATCTTCCGTGCCTTCCCGGCAGCTATCCTTAACGATGCACTTAACACTGGAAAGTATGACCGTGGCGTGATTGTTGCAGAGACCTTCGATTTCGAGGTCGTAGACAAGGCATACGCGCCATACGACAACCTTTCCCTGCTCGTGTCGCTGCAGAGCGATGGCAATATAGAGAAGAAGGTTATTGCCAGTGTTACTGAGGCATTGAAGGCCGACTACCAGTTTGGCGACTGGCAGCGTCTCGTTGATATCTTCTGCAATCCAACTTTGCAGATGATATCCTTCACCATCACTGAGAAGGGCTACAGTTTCAACGATGCAGACCTTGCACGAGGCATGCAGCCAGTGTTTGCAATGGGTAAGGTAACGGCTCTGCTCTATGAGCGTTTCAAGGCAGGTGAACTGCCACTCACCGTGCAGTCGATGGATAACTGCTCGCACAATGGCGACAAGGTGAAGGCTGGTGTCTTTGCATACGCTGAGCGCTGGGTGAAAGACGGTCTGGTGCCAGAGGCATTCCTCAGCTATCTGAAGGATGAGAAGAAGGTTACCTTCCCTTGGTCTATGATAGACAAGATTACTCCACGTCCACATGAGAAGGTGAAAGAGCTTCTTGCTGCCGATGGATTCGAGGATAATGACTATATAGAGACCGAGAAACACACCTTCACCGCTCCGTTTGTGAACGCCGAGGAGGTGCAGTATCTCGTTATCGAGGACAATTATACCAACGGTCGGCCACCGCTCGATTTGGGAGGTGCGCTCTATACTACCCGTGAGACCGTGGACAAGGTAGAGACGATGAAGGTGACAACCTGTCTGAATCCACTTCATACGGCAATGAGTATCTACGGATGCATGCTCGGATATACACTGATCTCTGCAGAGATGGCAGACGAAGATTTGCGTGCCTTTATCCAGAAAATAGGATATATCGAGGCAATGCCAGTAGTGACAGACCCGGGAGTGCTCAATCCATACGAATTCATCGGTGCTGTGATCAATCGCCGACTACCCAATCCGTTCATGCCAGATGCTCCGCAGCGTATTGCAATGGACACCTCCCAGAAACTACCCATACGCTTTGGTGAAACGATAAAGAAATACATTGCACGTGGTCTTGACATGTCCAATCTTATATTGATACCACTCGTCTTGGCAGGTTATGCGCGCTATCTGAAAGGTGTAAAGGATGATGGGACTCCATTCGAGCCTTCGCCTGATCCACTGCTTGAGTCTTTGCAAGCTATCGTAGCACCTCTTGAAGTGGGCAAGACAGACCAAGACTATTCATGCCTGAGACAGTTCTATAGACGCAAGGACATCTTCGGCGTCGACCTTTATGAGGCAGGGCTTGGCTGCCAGATAGAAGGAATGGTAAAAGAATTGTTTGCTGGCAAGGGAGCCGTGCGTGCTACTCTGCATAAATATGTTTCGGCGCGGTAGGCTTCTTGCCATATTAGGATTGCAAAACGATATTGTAATAGTATTGTAATCTTTCTGGTAATCCCGTAATTTGCGTTTTCATTGTGAACGGAGCTTAAACGTGAGTTTGGGCTCCGTTATTTTTTTTCGTACTACTTTACCTGAGAAATAGCTAAGGAATTATAGGGAGATATTGTCGATGCGAAGCCGCTGGATGCCTGCGGGAACATGTACTTCTACAATGTCGCCAATATGCTTGCCTAGAAGAGCTTTAGCGATAGGTGACTTTATTGAAATCTTGCCTTCGCGAAGGTTTGCTTCATGAGGGCTGGCTATCTTATATGCCATTTTGGTGTTGTTGCTCAGATTGGTCATCTCTACCTTGGTGAGCAGTCCAACAGCATCGGCATCTAACCTTTGGGTATCGATAACTCTTGCAAACTCCAGTACTTTTTGTTTGAAGCGGATTCTACTCAGCAGCCTACCTTGCTCGCGCTTGGCTGCATGGTATTCGAAATTCTCGCTCAGGTCGCCCTTATCACGTGCCTCTGCAATAGCTTCACGCACCCTTGGTAGCTCTACGTTCTCCAACTGACGTAACTCAGCTACGAGCTTGTCGTAGCCTTCTTGTGACATATATTCCATGTGATTATGATATCGTGTAGTGATGTATGTGCCAATTGTTGCGGCAGCCTTGTGGGCAGCTAATTGTTGTCACATCATCTTTTTTGATTGCAAAAATACAATGTTTTTTTATATTTTGACTAAATTTGCATCGATATTATGATTGTTTAATGAATAAGATTAAGGTTTATGAAGGTATTGCTGATCAATGGTAGTCCGAGAAAAAATGGGAATACGCACCTTGCGCTGAGTGAGGCTGCTAAGACTCTTGAGAAACACGGTCTTGAGACTGAGATTGTACATATTGGTGTAAAAGCAGTTCGTGGATGTATTGCTTGCGGACAGTGTAGGGCAAAGCAGTTGGGAAGATGTGTGTTTGATGATGATGTGTGCAATCGTATATCTGAGAAAATGGATGCTGCTGATGCCCTTATTGTTGGCAGCCCAGTATATTATGGTCAGCCCAACGGATCGGTTCTTTCGTTGGTTCAACGTATGTTTTTCTCAGCAGGCGACAAGTTTGTTAACAAGCCAGCTGCTGCTGTTTGTGTTTGCCGTCGCGGAGGTGCTACTGCAGCCTTTCAGACAATGAATATGCCGTTTATGATGATGAATATGCCTATAGTGACATCACAATATTGGAATATAGTATATGGTCGAGAGGAGGGGCAGGCAGCACTTGACAGTGAGGGCATGCAAACCATGCGTACCATGGCAGATAATATGGCATGGTTGCTGAAGAAGATACATTGTAATGAAAACCCAAATTATCCGGAACGCGAACCTTGGCAACCGATGCACTTTATACGATAAAAAGAGCGTTAATATTCCATCAAAGAAATATGTAGTATGAAAAAAGGAGTTGCGATTTCTCGTAACTCCTTGAATTTTAGTGCGCTTCAGGATGGGCTTGAACCAACGACCCCCTGATTAACAGTCAGGTGCTCTAACCAACTGAGCTACTGAAGCAGTGCTTTTTTGTTTAGCGGTTGCAAAGGTAGAATGTTTTTTTTATATTACCAAACTTTTTCTCAAAAAAATTGCGTTCTTACTAAAATAAGATAAAAATAAGGAAAAAAGAAGGTGGCGTGAGCGACTATATTATTATAATAATGTACTTTTGCAGCCACAAAAAGAAACTCTCATATCATGAAGAAGACGATATTAAGTTTGTTATTGGTTGTCGTTTCGGCATTTGGCTTTGCACAGACAAAGGAGAATGATCATAACTTTGAGGTAGCTAAGCAATTGGATATTTTCAATGCTATATACAAGCAGTTGGATATGATGTATGTTGACACGCTTGATGCAGAGGAGACGATTGGTTATGCAATACATGCAATGCTTGGCTCGCTTGATCCATATACAGAGTACTATCCCGAGGACAAGCAAAGTGATCTTAAGATGATGATAAGTGGCAAATATGCAGGTATTGGTGCTTTGATTCGTTACCATATGGGACTGAAGCGTGTGGTGATAGATGAACCGTATGCTAATATGCCTGCTGCCGAGGCAGGACTAAAGAAAGGCGACATCATCTTGAGCATTGACGATTCGTTGATGAATGACAAGACCGTCAGTTATGTCAGCGAGCATCTGCGTGGTGATGCTGGCACAACGTTTTTGTTGAAGGTGAAACGCCCGTCGACGGGTAAGACTATGAAGTTTAAGATAACCCGCAGGGCCATACAGATGCCAGCTGTCACCTATTATGGCTTGCAGGAAAAGGGTGTAGGCTACCTCAGCCTTTCTCAGTTTACTGAAGGCTGCTCGAAGGATGTGAGGCGTGCGTTCCTTGAGATGAAAAAGCAAGGTATGACATCCTTTGTCCTCGACTTGCGCAATAATGGTGGAGGCTCTCTGCAAGAGGCAATCACCATTCTGAATATGTTTGTACCAAAGGACCTTACACTTGTTAAGACTGTGGGTAAGATGAGCCGTGTCAACAGGGAATATAAGACTACGGTAGAGCCTATAGACACTCTGATGCCCATTGCTGTGTTGGTAAACGAGAACAGCGCCAGCGCCAGTGAAATTACCAGTGGCAGTCTGCAGGATCTTGACAGAGCTGTTGTCGTAGGAACTCGTACTTATGGCAAGGGGTTGGTGCAATTACCTAACCTACCACTGCCATACAATGGCAATCTGAAGGTGACAACCTCAAAATACTATATCCCCAGCGGCAGGTGTATACAGGCTATCAACTACAAGCACAACAAAGAAGGACAGGGAGGAAGTAAATACGGCGAGAGAACGCCTGACTCCTTAGCAAATGTATTTCATACTGTGGGCGGACGCGAGGTGCGAGATGGTGGCGGTATCACCCCTGATGTAGAGATAAAGGCTGATACCATACCCAATATAGCCTATTATCTTGCTTCTTCGGGAAGAGACTCTACGGAGGTGATGTTTGATTGGGAACTTGATTACATTCGTCGTCATCCGACAATAGCTCCAGCCAAAGATTTCGTGATAAGTGATGCTGAATTTGAGGATTTCAAGAACAAGGTCGTGACAAGTGGTTTTACCTACGATCGTGAGAGTGGTAAGTATCTTGAAAGTCTGGAGAAACTGATAAAGTTCGAGGGCTACTATGATGATGCAAAGGCTGAGTTGGAGTCGCTGAAGTCCAAGCTGAGCCATAATCTTGCACGTGACCTGGATTATAACAAGGAAGTAATAAAGGATCTGCTTGCCAATGATATAGTATCGGCCTATTACTATCAGGCGGGAGCTGTGGAGAACAGTCTGCGCCATGACAAACAATGGAGAGAAGCCGTTCGCCTACTTGAGAATTTCGAGGAATATACTTCGTTGTTACGCCCTAAGACTCAACAATGAGAGGGGTTGTAATGTAAATGTCAATAGGTTAATCGATTGCATGATGGAATGTTTTGTTTTTATAATAGTGTGATGTTTGGCATTGTTAGGAAAATATTATCTTTGCCACCGTTTCAAAGAAAAAGAGTTTTTAATATAAGTATGTTTGAGTTAGTTTCTTTATGGCAAAAGAGTTTGTAAAAGAGAGGCACTCGTCTGCAGTGGCAGAGCCTTTCGCTAAGGATGACTTTAAGGTCGCAAGTTGGTTGGTACGTTATATCGACAGTCATTAAAATGCAGAAAGTTCTGAAAATATTTGGATATCTCCGTAAGTATTAGTACTTTTGCAGCCGTTCAGAGGAATGTGGAGCTCACTGGTGAGTTTCACATTCTTTATTTAATAGATATAGAATGATAGATAAAAACGTAGTAAAAGCATTAGCAGAGGAATGGTTGCAGGACAAGGACTATTTCCTCGTAGACGTTCAAGTAAGCGCGGACGACCGCATCGTAGTAGAGATTGACCATGCTGATGGTGTGTGGATTGAAGACTGTGTCGAACTGAGTAAGTATATCGAAGATCGTCTCAGCCGTGATGAGGAAGATTATGAGCTTGAGGTAGGCTCGGCAGGACTGGGTCAGCCGTTCAAGGTGGCACAACAGTATGTCAATTTTATAGGAAAAGAGGTAGAGGTGCTCGATGGCAATGGTAAAAAGCTAAAGGGTATGCTGAAGTCGGTTGAAGGCAAAGACTTCACCGTGTCGGTAAGCGAGAAGGTGAAGGTCGAGGGTAAGAAACGTCCTGTGATGCAAGAGGTTGATTATACCTACAATATGGATGAGGTGAAGTATTGTAAATATCTCATCAGTTTCAAGTAAAAGTATCTATAGATGCTTGCTATAGAGAAGGAAAATAACAAATAAAAAGATATAATGGCAACAAAAAACACAGAAATTACTCCTAACTTGATAGAGACATTCAAGGAATTTAAGGAGACAAAGAACATTGACAGAACCACCTTGGTGAGCGTTCTGGAGGAGAGCTTCCGCAATGTTATCGCAAAGATATACGGAAGTGATGAAAACTTTGACGTTATCGTTAACCCTGATAAGGGTGACTTCGAGATCTATCGCAACCGTGTGGTAGTAGCTGACGGCGAAGTGGAAGACGAGAACAAGGAGATTGCCCTGAAGGATGCACAAAAGATCGATGAGGACTATGAGATTGGCGAGGAGGTGAGCGAACCTGTTAACTTCAGCAAGTTTGGTCGTCGTGCCATACTCAACCTACGCCAGACCCTTGCTTCAAAGGTGCTTGAGTTGGAGCATGACAACCTGTACAATAAGTACAAGGATCGTGTCGGTCAGATTGTTTCTGGTGAAATTTATCAGGTCTGGAAGCGTGAGGTGTTGCTCGTTGACGAGGAAAACAACGAGATGATACTGCCTAAGTCTGAGCAGATTCCCTCTGACCAGTATCGTAAGGGTGAGAGCATTCGCGCCATCATCCTTCGTGTGGATAACGAGAACAACAACCCGAAGATTATACTTTCGCGTACCAGTCCCCTCTTCCTCGAACGCCTCATGGAGGCAGAAGTGCCTGAGGTCAATGACGGACTCATCTCCATCAAGCGTGTTGCCCGTATGCCTGGCGAGCGTGCTAAGGTAGCAGTCGAGAGCTATGACGAGCGTATTGACCCGGTAGGAGCGTGTGTAGGCGTCAGAGGTAGCCGTGTTCATGGTATTGTACGTGAGCTTTGCAATGAGAACATTGACGTTATCAACTTCACCACCAACACCAAGCTATTCATTCAGCGTGCACTGAGCCCTGCCAAGGTGTCCAGCATATCTATTGACGAGGAGAATCAGAAGGCTGAGGTTTACCTGTTGCCAGAGGAGGTGAGCCTGGCTATCGGTCGTAATGGACTGAATATCAAGCTGGCCTCAATGCTGACAGGTTATACTATCGACGTGTTCCGTCAGATAGACGAGAGCGAGGCCGAGGAAGATATCTACTTGGAGGAGTTCTCTGACGAAATTGACCAGTGGGTCATCGATGCCATCAAGTCTATCGGTCTTGACACAGCAAAGCAAGTGCTCAATGCTCCGCGCGAGATGCTGATTGAGAAAGCAGACCTTGAGGAGGAGACCGTTGACTATGTACTCAAGGTGCTCCAGGCAGAGTTCGAGTGATAATGGCGTAAACAAAAAAGAAAGGAAAAGGATGAGTATAAGATTAAATAAAGCAATTAGAGAGCTGAATATCGGCTTGCAGACGGCGGTCGATTTCTTAGACAAGCGCAAGGAACTGGGCGAAGTGGAGGGCAATCCCAACTTCAAGCTCAGCGATGAGCAGTACAATGCACTTGTCGAGGAGTTCAAGGTAGACCAGAACGTGAAGCAAAATGCCGCTAAGCTCTTCTTGAAAAAGATTAAGGAGAAACGGTCGAAGGAGCCCAAGACCACCCCTGCTCCAGAGAAGATAGAGACTAAGGCCGAGGAGTTGCTGGAGTCGTCGAGACCTCAGTTCAAGACTATCGGAAAGATAGATCTCGATAATGTAGGTAAGACTCAGCCTGCTAAGGAAGAAGAACCTGTTGAGGAACCTGTACAGCAGGAGCCAGAAAAGGAGATAGCCAAAGAGACGGTCGAAGAGGAAAAGCCTGCCGAACAGCCAAAGGCTGAAGCTATGGAAGAAGCTCCTGCTGAACAGCCTGTTGTTGATGAGACACCAGTAGAAGATCGCGCACAAGAAGAATCTGAAGAGACCGAACATGCTCTAGAGCAGATGGCAGAGGAGCCAGTTGAGGAAATCGCCGATGAGCCAGATGCAGAATCAGCCAAAGGCGATTCTGGAGTAAAGGAACCAGCCGCTCCTTTCACAACAAAGTCTGAGCAGAAGATACTCAATGCCACAAAGGTTAATGTCCTCGGAAAGATAGACCTTGACGCAATCAACCAGAGTACGCGTCCGAAACGCAAGTCTAAGGAGGAACGTAAGAAGGAGCGTGAGGAGAAGGCAGCCCAGCAGAACGAGCGCAAGAAGCGTGTTCGTATTGGCAAAGAACGTGTCGACATAGCTGCCGCAGGCAATCAGGTCGCTCAGCAGGGTGGTGCTGGTAGTCAGGGTGGTAAGAAAAAGAAGAACAAGAACCGCAACCAGCGCCAGCTCGAGGTTAACGAAGAGGACGTGGCACGTCAGGTAAAGGAGACACTCGCACGCCTCACCAACAAGCAGAACCAGAATAAGAAGGGTGCTAAGTACCGTAAGGAGAAGCGTGAGGCTGTGCAGGAGAAACTCTCTCAGGAGGCACGCGCTGAGCAGAAGGAGAGTAAGGTGCTCAAACTCACCGAGTTTGTTACCGTCAGCGAGTTGGCTACTATGATGGACATCAGCGTCACACAGGTCATCTCAACCCTTATGTCAGTAGGTATCATGGTATCTATCAACCAACGACTCGACGCAGAGACCATCAACCTTGTTGCTGATGAGTTCGGATTCAAGACCGAATATGTCAGCGCAGAGGTACAGGAGGCCGTCAGCGAGGAGGAGGATGATGAGAACGACCTCATCCCACGTGCTCCAATCGTTACGGTGATGGGTCATGTCGACCATGGTAAGACTTCGTTGCTCGACCACATCCGCAACACCAACGTCATCGCTGGTGAGGCTGGTGGTATCACCCAGCACATTGGAGCCTACAATGTTAAGCTCTCTGATGGTCGTCGCATCACCTTCCTTGATACCCCGGGTCATGAGGCGTTCACTGCCATGCGTGCCCGCGGTACTCAGGTTACCGATATCGCCATCATCATCATCGCAGCCGACGACTCCGTGATGCCTACCACAAAGGAAGCCATCGCTCATGCCCAGGCTGCCAATGTGCCGATGGTGTTTGCCATCAATAAGATAGATAAGCCAGGAGCTAATCCTGACAAGATACGCGAGGACCTTGCACAGATGAACCTGCTCGTAGAGGAGTGGGGTGGTAAGTATCAGTGTCAGGAGATCTCTGCTAAGAAGGGTATGGGTGTCGATGAACTCCTGGAGAAGGTGCTCCTCGAGGCAGAGATGCTCGACCTCAAGGCTAATCCTAATCGTAAGGCTACGGGATCAGTCATCGAGTCGTCGCTCGACAAGGGCCGTGGCTACGTGTCTACTCTCCTCGTTTCTAACGGAACGCTGAAGATAGGCGACAACGTAATTGCCGGAACCAGCTACGGTCGTATCAAGGCTATGTTCAACGAACGTAACCAGCGCATAGAGAAGGCTGGTCCTGCGGAGCCTGTTATCATCCTCGGACTCAACGGAGCACCTACGGCTGGTGACACCTTCCACGTTCTGGAGTCAGAGCAGGAGGTGCGTGAGATTGCCAACAAACGTCTGCAGTTGCAGCGTGAGCAGGGTCTGCGCACTCAGAAGAAGTTCACACTTGACGACATCTCCCATCGTATCGCACTTGGTGAGTTCCATGAGCTGAACATCATCGTTAAGGGTGATACCGACGGAAGTATCGAGGCACTCTCCGATTCGTTCATCAAGCTCTCCACCGAGAAGGTACAAGTCAACGTTATCTCCAAGGCCGTCGGTCAGATTTCCGAGAACGATGTCATGCTGGCGAGTGCGTCAGATGCCGTCATCGTAGGCTTCCAGGTTCGTCCTTCAGCCGATGCTCGTAAGGCAGCCGACCGTGAAGGAGTCGAGATTAACACCTATAGCGTCATATATGATGCCATCGACGATGTGAAGTCGGCAATGGTTGGTATGCTTGACAAGGTGAAGAAGGAGGTCGTTACGGGACAGGTAGAAGTAAAACAGGTATTCAAGATTTCGAAGGTTGGTACCGTAGCAGGTGCCATCGTCACCGAGGGAAAGGTTCACCGCTCCGACAAGGCACGTGTGGTACGCGACGGTATCGTCGTCCACACCGCACCTATCGATGCCCTGAAGCGTTACAAGGATGACGTCAAGGAGGTTGCCGCAGGATTGGAGTGTGGTATCTCACTTGTCAACTTCAATGACATCCTCGAGGGCGACGTCATAGAGACCTTCATGGAGATCGAGGTAGAACAGAAACTGTAATTCAACTTTCTGAAGAAGTTAGAGAAGTTAAGAACTTAAAGAAGTTGAAGAAGTTAAGGAAATGATTTTCAGAGAGAGCATGCGTAGATTTGTAATTATAGCACTGTCATTCGTAGCGTGCCTGTTGACTGCCGGGGCTGCCGAACAGCCTTCGGGCAGTTTTGAGGGCACTTTTGTGAAGAACCCGATGCTATGGGCTGATGTGCCCGATCCCGATGTCATCCGCGTTGGTGATACCTATTATCTGGTGAGCACCACGATGCACCTCATGCCCGGTGCTCCCGTTATGCGTTCTAAGGATCTGAAAAACTGGGAGACGGTAAGTTATATCTTCGACAAGCTGACCGACTCGCCCAAGTACGACCTGCAGGAAGGTACGGCATACGGACGCGGCCAGTGGGCCACCTCACTGAAATATCACAATGGTCGTTTCTATGCGCTCATGGCTCCCAACGAGGCAGGAGCGATGGGCGACACTTATATCTTCACTGCCGAGAAGGCAGAGGGCAAGTGGACCCTCTTGTCGCGCATGCGCCATTTCCACGACTGCTCCCTGTTCTTTGATGACGACAACCGCGTGTATGTCATCTACGGCACCGGCGAGATGATGGAACTGAAGCCCGACCTGTCTGATGTCATCGAGGGTTCTCACCATCAGTTGTTCCAGCGCGAGGCCGACGAGACGGGAATTCTGGAAGGCAGCAGGATGCTGAAGTACAAAGGCCATTACTACCTGCTGATGATTTCGCAGGTATGGGGCGTTCCCGGCCGTTACCGTCATGAGGTGTGCTATCGTGCCGACGATATCCGCGGCCCGTACGAGAAGCGTGTCATCCTGCAGAGTCCCTTTGGTGGATTCCCCCATGTGGGACAAGGCACCATTGTAGATAGTGAGTATGGCGACTGGTACGGCATTATCTTCCAAGACCGTGGGGGTGTAGGCCGTGTGCCGACGCTGATGCCCTGCCGCTGGATTGACGGATGGCCTATGCTGGGCGACGAGGAAGGCCTGGTGCCCACCCGTGTCCGTGCATTGGTCAACGGCGAGCCTGAGAAGCATATCGTATGCAGTGACGACTTCTCCAATGAGAAACTCGGTCTGCAATGGCAGTGGAACCACAATCCCGTGGATGATGCCTGGTCGCTGACCGACCGTCCAGGATGGCTCCGACTGAAAACCTGTCGGGTGGTGCCCAACATCTATCTGGCTCCCAACACGCTGACACAGCGCATGGAAGGCCCTACGTGTAGCGGTTCCGTCAAGCTGGACCTTTCACGGATGAAGGATGGCGACTGTGCGGGCTTCTCCGCCTTCAACAGCGATGCTGGTGTGCTGATGGTCAAGAAGACGGGCCGCAAGCTAGTACTCACGCTGAATGAGCAGTCGGTGAAGCTGTCGGAGAGGGAAAAGAAAGTGGAGCAGGTTGCCGACCAGGTGATAGCCACCGTACCCCTCACTTCGCCCGTCCTCTGGTTGCGCATCAATGCCGACTTCAACGTAGGGCGCGACGTGGCACAGTTCTATTATAGCACCGACGGCGAGCAATGGACACAGCTGGGTGGCGACTACAAGTTGCGCTTCGACTGGCAGCGTTTCTTCATGGGTTCCAAGTTTGCCATCTTCAACTATGCCACCAAGCGCCTTGGAGGCTATGTTGACGTCGATAGCTTTAACTATCATGTAACAGATTAATCGACGAAAGTCAATAAACGATACATGGAAGAAAAGAACCAATTTGTCCGTCAGGTAGCCGAACAGAAATATGAGTTCGGTTTCACCACGGATGTACATACAGAAATCATCGAGAAAGGGCTGAACGAGGATGTCGTTCGGCTCATCTCTGCCAAGAAGAACGAGCCCCAGTGGATGCTGGAGTTCCGACTGAAGGCGTTCCGCTATTGGCAGACCCTGCAACAACCATCGTGGGGGCATCTGCACCTGCCTCCTATCGACTATCAAGCCATCTCTTATTATGCCGATCCGTTGGCACAAAAACCTAAAGGCGATGGCAAGATTGATCCCGAGCTGGAGAAGACATTCGACAAGCTGGGTATACCTCTCGAGGAGCGACTGGCTTTGAGCGGCAATACCGCCGTGGATGCTATCATGGACTCGGTCTCGGTGAAGACTACTTTCAAGGAAAAACTGGCAGAGAAGGGTGTCATCTTCTGCTCTATTGGTGAGGCTATACAGGAGCATGGCGAACTGGTAAGGGAATACCTTGGTACGGTGGTGCCCTATAGGGATAACTTCTATGCAGCTCTGAATAGCGCCGTGTTCTCGGATGGCTCGTTCGTATATATCCCGAAGGGTGTCAGATGCCCCATGGAGCTGAGCAGCTACTTCCGTATCAACGCCAGGAACACGGGCCAGTTTGAGCGTACTCTCATCATTGCCGATGACGACAGCTATGTGTCTTACCTTGAGGGATGTACCGCCCCGATGCGCGACGAGAACCAGCTGCATGCCGCCATCGTGGAGATAATAGTCAAGGAAAGGGCGGAGGTGAAATACTCTACCGTGCAGAACTGGTACCCAGGCGATGAGAATGGCAAGGGTGGAGTCTTGAACCTCGTGACCAAGCGTGGCGAACTGCGTGGCAACGACTCCAAACTGTCGTGGACGCAGGTGGAAACAGGGTCGGCTATCACGTGGAAATACCCGTCGTGCGTGCTCCGTGGCGACCGTTCGGTGGCAGAGTTCTATAGCGTTGCCGTGACTAACAACTATCAGGAGGCTGACACGGGTACGAAAATGATACACATCGGTAAGGACACTAAGTCGACTATAATATCCAAGGGTATATCTGCGGGACATTCACAGAACTCGTATCGCGGACTGGTGCGCGCCACAGCCAATGCCGACAACGCCCGCAACTACTCCTCGTGCGACTCGCTGCTGTTAGGCTCCGAGTGCGGCGCACATACCTTCCCATACATGGATGTGCACAACGACACAGCCATCTTCGAACACGAGGCGACGACCAGCAAGATCTCTGAGGATCAACTGATGTACTGTAACCAGCGCGGCATACCTACCGAACAGGCCGTAGGACTCATCGTCAATGGATATGCCAAGGAGGTTCTTAACAAACTTCCCATGGAGTTTGCCGTTGAGGCTCAGAAGCTCCTGAGCGTTACTCTCGAAGGAACGGTGGGGTGATTGAAACAGTAAACTATAAAAAAAGAATATGCTTGAAGTAAAAAACCTACATGCCACCATTGCTGGCAAGGAGATATTAAAAGGAATCAACCTCACTATCCGAGACGGTGAGACGCATGCCATCATGGGACCTAACGGTTCGGGAAAAAGTACGCTGAGTGCTGTGCTCGTGGGCAATCCTCTCTATGAGGTCACCGAGGGAGAGGTGTGGTTTAATGGTAAGAACCTGCTGGAGATGAAGCCCGAGGAACGTGCCCATGAGGGACTGTTTCTCTCTTTCCAGTATCCTGTGGAGATCCCTGGTGTGTCTATGACCAACTTCCTGAAGGCTGCCATCAATGAGAAACGTAAGTATCAGGGACTGCCAGAGATCAAGGCTGCCGACTTCATCAAGCTGATGAACGAGAAGCGTGCACTCGTCGAACTCGACTCTAAGTTCACACGTCGCAGCGTAAATGAGGGCTTTAGCGGCGG
>ONCJ01000043.1 GCA_900316295.1 uncultured Prevotella sp. | reverse complement strand
AAGTAGTCAATTCAAATCGTCACCGTCAATTTTCTGCTCTAAAACTCTATATTTAAATAACTTACAAACATCTCCGCTATTTTTTAGTGGACACTAGTGTTTTTGTATAATCATCGAGGGCTGTCCGTGAGGATGGCCCTCAATGTTAACCCATCATCGAGGGCTGTCCGTGAGGATGGCCCTCAATGTTAACCCATCATCGAGGGCTGTCCGTGAGGATGGCCCTCAATGTTTTTTGAAAAAATTACGCATTATGCATTACACATTACGAATTAAATTATTACCTTTGTAGCAATAATAAGAAATCATACAAAAACAAAAAGAAAATGAAACTGAAGAACTTTAAAATCCTAATGTTGTCGCTCGTAGTAGCTTTAGCCTCTTGCGGCACATCGCGCACAGTACCCATCACGGGTCGCAAACAGACACTGATGGTCAGCGACGAGCAGATGCTCAGCCTGAGTACCGAACAGTATACCAAGTACATGAAGACAGCCAAGAAGTCTACCGACAAGACTAATACTGAGATGGTACTGCGTGTCGGTCAGCGACTGGCTAATGCCGTAGAGACATATCTCAAGCAGAATGGTCTGGCAAGTGAGCTCAACGGATATAAGTGGGAGTTCAATCTTGTACAGGATAAGAGTGTCAACGCATGGTGTATGCCTGGTGGTAAGATAGTGGTCTACGAGGGTCTGCTGCCTATCACACAGAACGAGTCGTCGCTCGCCATCGTTCTCGGTCATGAGATAGCTCACGCTGTAGCAAAACACTCAGCCGAACAGCTCTCCAAACAGTATAAGCAACAGATGGGCCAACAGGTGGCTGGAGCTGTGCTGGGTGCTGTCATCGGTACGGACGCAGCCAACATTGCCACATGGGTAGGAGCGCAAGGACTGCAACTTCAGAATCTGAAGTATTCGCGCGACCATGAGAACGAAGCCGACCACATGGGACTGATTCTCGCTGCTATGGCAGGCTATGACCCACAAGTGGCTGTCGCCTTCTGGCAACGTATGGCTGCTCAGGGTGGTGGCTCATCGTCTGACCTCTTCAGCGACCACCCGTCGGACGCTAAGCGTATCGCCAACATCAAGAGGTGGATGCCAGAGGCTCTCAAGTATTATAAGAAGTAGTAAGGAGGTGAGTAGTAAGGAGGTGAGTAGTAAGTAAATTAGTAATAAGGAGGTGAGTAATGATAGAATATTTTATAAATAATATGTGGCAAGCGTGGCTCCTACTTGGAATAATCTTCCTCATTCTGGAGCTGACCAATGGTGACTTCTTCATCATGTGTTTTGCCATAGGAAGTGTGTTTGCCGCCATTGCTTCGGCTGTGAGCGACAGTCTGGTTGTCCAGATTATCACCTTTGCCGTATTTACGCTACTCTCGCTCGCCTTTGTGCGTCCTGTGGCGTTGAGGTGGCTACATAAGAACGAAGACACACGAGTGAGCAATGCCGACGCACTGATTGGCAGAGAAGGACGCGTCAGCGAACCCATCCCTGCTGGCGGCTATGGTCGAGTAGCTATCGATGGTGACGACTGGAAGGCGGAAAGTGCTGATGGTTCCGAGATAGCCAAAGACGAGAAAGTAACAGTCGTAGGACGTGAGAGTATTATTATCTCTGTAACCAAAAACTAAAACCAAAAACTAAAAACCAAAAACTAAAAACCAAAAACTAAAAACTAATATGGACATAATAACATACGTGCTCATAGCCATCGTCATATTGGTGGTTATCATAGCAAAGAAGTCACTGGTGATTATTTCACAGTCAGAAACAAAGATTATCGAACGACTCGGTAAGTATCATGACACGCTTAGCCCAGGTATCAATATCATCATACCATTTATCGATCATGCTAAGGAGATGGTGTCGGTGAAGGCAGGACGATATGTCTACAGCAGCGACATCGACCTGAGAGAGCAGGTGTATGACTTCGACCGTCAGAATGTTATCACAAAAGATAATATTCAGATGCAGATCAATGCTCTCCTCTATTTTCAGATTGTCGATCCCTTTAAGGCGGTATACGAAATCAACAACCTGCCCAACGCTATCGAGAAGCTTACTCAGACCACCTTGCGTAATATCATCGGCGAGATGGAGCTTGACCAGACACTCACCTCACGCGACACTATCAATACCAAGCTGCGTGCAGTGCTCGATGATGCTACCAACAAGTGGGGCATCAAGGTGAACCGTGTCGAACTGCAGGACATCATGCCGCCCGAGAGTGTGCTCAACGCTATGGAGAAACAGATGCAGGCAGAACGTAACAAACGAGCTGTCAT
The DNA here is from genome assembly GCA_900316295.1 of uncultured Prevotella sp. Lineage (GTDB taxonomy): Bacteria > Bacteroidota > Bacteroidia > Bacteroidales > Bacteroidaceae > Prevotella. Next base: position 11,604 of record ONCJ01000043.1, on the reverse strand, counting down.
CCTTACCAGCGAGGGTGATAAGCAGAGCCAGATACTACAGTCAGAGGGTGAGAAGGCTGCAACCATCAACAAGGCGGAAGCCCAGAAGCAACAGGAGATCCTCAAGGCTGAGGGTGAGGCTCAGGCTCGCATCCGTAAGGCTGAGGCTGAGGCTAAAGCCATAGAACTCGTGACGGAGGCTGTAGGCAAGACCACCAATCCTGCCAACTACTTGCTGGCACAGAAGTACATTCAGATGATGGAAGAGCTCGCTAAGGGCGACAAGACAAAGACCGTATACCTGCCATACGAGGCTACTAATGTCATGGGAAGCATTGGCGGTATCAAGGAGTTGTTCAAGGAGAAGTAATAAAAGGAAAAAAGACATTGAATATATGTATTTTCGCGGGTGCTCGTCCTAATTTCATTAAGATAGCCCCAATTATAAGAGCAATCCAGGCACTCTCTCCCTCCCGTGGGGTAGAGAGTACTTTGGTATATGCCGGCAGAGCCGATGATCCCACGCTGGAGAGCAGTCTCTTTGACGATCTGCAGATAGCACCGCCAGATGTCTTCCTTGGTGTGGAGTGTGAGAATCTTAACGAACTGACAGGTCAGGTGATGTCTCAGTTTGAGCGTTATCTGTCCCAGCATCCCACCGATGCAGTAGTCGTAGTCGATGATCTCGCTTCTACTATGGCGGCAGCTATTGTCACCAAGAAACAGGGGTTGCTGCTGGCTCACATCGCCGCGGGTACCCGGTCGTTTGACATCACCATGCCTAAGGAGATCAACCGACTGGTCATCGACGGATTGTCTGACATTCTCTTCACGGCTGGCATCAGCAATAACTCCATTGCCAACAAGGAGGGTGCTGAGTTGTCCAAGGTGTATATGGTGGGCAATGTCCTGATAGACAATATCCGCTACAACCAGTCGCGACAAGTACGCCCTCATGTGCTGGATGCTATGGGACTGGAGGATGGTGCTTATCTGGTGTTCACCCTTAACAGAAAGGCGCTGCTTGCCAATCGTGACAATCTGGACGCTATGATAGCCGCAGTGCGACGGTCTTCGTCGCTACCTGTGTTAGCCCCGTTGCGCAGCAAGGCTGCAGGTGTGTTCTTAGGTTTGGAGAGTATGCAGGCACAGGGTGCACCTTTCCATCTGGTGTCTCCTATGAGCTACCTTGAGTTCAGCTATCTCATATCTCATGCTAAAGGTATCATCACCGATTCTGGCAACGTTGCTGAGGAGGCTACCTTCTATCGTATACCATGTATCACGCTCAACAGCTATACTGAGCATGTCGAGACCGTCAAGGTAGGGTCGAATGTTCTTGTAGGCGAGGACTCTACATTGTTGGCAGAGAAGGTGGAAGACTTGGTGAACGACCGATGGAAGCCGTGCGAAGTGCCCGACCGATGGGACGGACGCTCTGCCGAACGTATAGTGCAGACACTGTTGACAATTGGCAATTGACAATTGACAATTCCTTCTCCGTATGCTGCGATTCTATCGCAGCCATATTAAAAAAGGCAAGAAGAGACGACAACCGATAATTATACTTATCTCACTCAGGGTCCTGTCTCAAAGGTCATCCTGACGATGGCGGTACCCAGCATCTTTTCGATGCTGGTCACCAGTCTGTATAATATGGCAGACACCTTCTTTGTGGGACAGATAGACACTCCCTCTACGGCAGCCGTAGGCTTAGTCTTCCCTGTGATGTTTCTCATTCAGGCGGTTGCCTTCTTCTTCGGCAATGGTTCCGGAACGTACATCTCGCGCCAACTCGGAGCCCGTAATGAGACGCAGGCAAGAGACATGGCGTCTACAGGCTTCTTCTATGCTGTACTTTCGGGAATATGTATATGCGTTGTTGGCGAATTGTTTATCGACAACATCTCGTCGTGGATCGGAAGCACCCCCACCATCCTGCCTTACACTCGCAGATACCTGAGGATCATCCTGCTTGGTGCTCCGATGATCACAGGTGCCTTGTGTCTTAATAATCAGATGCGCTTTCAGGGCAATGCCCGCTATGCTGTGTGGGGCATCATGTCGGGAGCAATAATTAACATCTTGCTCGATCCGCTCTTTATCTTCGTCATGGATATGGGCGTGGCAGGAGCAGCATGGGCCACCGTGACAGGTCAGACTATCAGTCTGTTGGTATTGCTGCGTCTGTGTTATTGTCATGACAACATTCCCATCCGTTGGCGTTCTTTCTCCGCAAGCCGATATTACGTCAAAGAACTCATTGCTGGTGGCACACCGTCCATCTCACGAATGGGAATGGGTTGTGTGGCAACGATGATGCTCAATATAGCTGCTGCCACCTATGGCGATGCAGCCATAGCGGGAATGTCCATCGTGAGTCGCATCACGATGTTCATCTTCTCTGCTGTCGTGGGACTGGGACAGGGCTTTCAGCCTTTCTGCGGCTATGCCTATGGTGCTCAGATGTTCGACCGTCTGCGTCGTGGATTCTGGTTCTGCGTCTGGGTGGCTACGTCGTTCCTTGTCGTCGTGGCAATAGTCGGCATCTCCTTCTCCCATTCCATTATCGGCATGTTCCGTGACGATGCCGACGTGGTGGCTATCGGTAGTGTGGCATTAGCCCTACAGCTTGCCACCTATCCCCTTAATGCCTTCATCATGATGAGCAATATGCTTACGCAGACCATCCGCAAGCCCTGGCGTGCCAATCTGCTTGCCTCCGCCCGTCACGGTCTGTTCTTCATACCGCTGATAGTCCTCATGCCGCAATGGTTTGGCTTGTTTGGCATTGAGGCATGCCAGTCGGTCAGCGACATCCTGACATTCATACTCGCGGTGGGAGTTATGTATAAGGTCTTGAGTTTTAAGTTTTGAGCGATATGAAAAAGACAATACCTGTTGTAGGAATGGCATGCTCGGCATGCTCGGCTCATGTTGAGAAACGCCTGTCGGAGATGGAAGGTGTACACTCTGCCTCAGTATCCCTGACTGGACGTTCGGCTACGGTTGAGTATGACGAGACGATAGTGTCACTCAGCCAGATGAAGCAGGCAGTCAATGACATAGGCTTCGATCTTGTGATAGAGTCAAATCGTAGCATCGCAGAGATAGAGCGACGTAACTACACCCTGCTCCTGCGCAAGACCCTTTTGTCGTGGTGCTTCTCCATACTCGTGATGATGCTGAGTATGGGCTGGGGCACATGGCTGTTTGGTGACGTACTTCAATCCTCCAATTCTTCAGTCCTTCAACTCTCCCTCCTCTTTGCACTTGCCAACATGCTGTTCTGTGGTCGCGACTTTTATGTCAACGCCTTCAAGCAGTTGCGTCACGGCGTAGCCTCAATGGACGTGCTTGTCGCCATGTCTACGATGGTAGCCTTTCTTTTCAGCACCTTCAACACCTTCTGGGGCGACGCCGTGTGGACACCGCGAGGCATAGAATGGCACACCTATTTCGATGCCTCATGTATGATCATAACCTTCGTGCTCACAGGTCGACTGCTTGAGGAGAAAGCCAAGAACGCTACCGCAGGAAGCATACGCGAACTGATGGGACTACAGCCCAAGACGGCAAGACTTGTTAATGAAGAATTAAGAATGAAGAATGAAGAATCGGCTGCCGCAAGTCCTTCTTCAGAGAATGAAGAATCGGCTGCCGCAAGTCCTTCTTCAGAGAATGATTCTTCATTCTTCATTCTTCATTCTTCATTTCAAGAAGTTCCCCTCACTACCATCACCATCGGCGACGTCCTGGAAGTCAGGGCAGGGGAGAAGGTACCTGTCGACGGAATTGTCGTTGAGGCTACGAGTTTTATGACGGCAGACAGCGCATACGTTGATGAAGCGATGATAAGCGGCGAACCCACACCCGTACGTAAGTCCAAAGGTGATAAGGTTTTGTCTGGTACTGTACTGCAGCAAGGCACACTGCACGTCAGAGCCCGTCAGGTAGGCGAGCAGTCAGCACTTGCCAATATCATCCGTATGGTACAGGAGGCACAGAGCAGCAAAGCACCCGTACAGCGGATAGTCGACAAGATAGCTATGGTCTTCGTACCCGTAGTGCTCTGTCTGTCGCTCCTCACCCTCGTTGCATGGATTATAATCGGTTCAACGTTCAACGTCCTTCCTCATGCCATCCTCTCAGCCATTGCCGTATTGGTCATAGCATGTCCGTGTGCCATGGGACTTGCCACCCCCACAGCCCTTATGGTCTCTATAGGCAAGGCAGCCAAGAACAACATCCTTGTCAAGGACGCTACAGCTCTCGAGCGACTCAAGGACATACAGGCAATGGTCATAGACAAGACAGGTACCCTGACCATTCCCAACCAGCAGATAGACTTCACCCGTGCCGACAGCCTACCCCTCGAGGAGCGCGAACAGCTGAAGCCCCATGCCCGTGAAGCCATCACTACGCTCATCAGCATGGGCGTCGACGTATATATGATGAGTGGCGACCGTGACGACGCGGCTCGCTATTGGGCAGAGAAGGCTGGCATAAGGCATTATCACAGTATGGTGAAACCACAGGACAAGGAGAATCTTGTGCGCCAGCTACAACAGGAAGGTAAAGTCGTTGCTATGGTGGGCGACGGCATCAACGACACCCAGGCTCTCGCCCTTGCCGACGTGAGCATAGCTATGGGTCGCGGCACCGATGTGGCAATGGACGTAGCCCAGGTCACACTCATGAGCGACGACCTGCGCCGCCTGCCCGAGTCGATACGTCTTAGCCGACGCACCGTCTCGATGATCCGTCAGAACCTCTTCTGGGCATTCATCTACAACCTCGTCAGCATACCACTTGCCGCAGGCATCCCCTACGCCTTCGGCATCCATTGGCAGATCACCCCTATGTGGGCAAGCGCCCTCATGGCATGCTCCAGCGTCAGCGTCGTGCTCAACAGTCTGCGGCTGAAGTTTATTTCACTATGATTTTCTTGCTTTGCAAGCGTCCTTCTGCCGAGTGCTCGATGACTATGCCTCGGTAGCTTGAGCCGACGGGCTTTCCCGTCAGGTCGTAACGTTGACTGCTACGAGGCTTGTCTGCATCGATGTCGGTAATACTGGTCGAGGTGTTGTCTATCGAAATGGTGACATCTTCTCCTGTTTCGGGCATAGTGAGCGTCCATGTGCCGTCACCGTTGTCGACAAGGCTACCGCTGCTGACTATAAACGAGGTCTGTGCACCAGTTCGCAAGATAGGCGCGTGTTGCGCTCCGTTCTGGCTGACGCTCAACTTGAGAATAACCTGCTGCTTGGCACCAGCATAAACTATACCGTTGAAGGTTAACCCCACTGTGGCATCATCTATCAATTCAACGACGACGTCGTTACCTCCAGTGATGGTGTAGCCACGCTGAGCTTGGTTGTCACGATCTCTGCCATTGATACCACCAACGTTGCAGTCGCCGGCATAATAGTTGTTGGTATATGTGTTACCGTTGTACCCCACGATGCCACCGACCATGTTTACTGCCTCTACGTTGCCAAGGTTAAGGTTGTTGCTTATGTCGGATGCTGCGCTCTGCGTACTGTAAGCACTTCCGGCAATGCCACCGGCTGTGTTACCCTCATTATTGTCAGTGATCACCGATGCCTGATTGACGCAGTGGTCGATTTTACCAACACATCGCCCCACGATACCACCCACTTCATGGTTACTGCTAACAATAACGCCCGGTGCTGTGGTACAGTTGCTGATGGTGCCTGAGAAGAGTCCGGCGAAGGCTCCTACGCACGACCCACCTGTAATGACACAACCCTCGCCCAGATGAAGGTCGCTGATAACACCATTATTGCCCACAATAGCAAAAATTGCCACATTGGTTTCGCCAGGTTTGTTGATAACCAAGTTGGTGAACGTGTGACCGTTGCCGTTGAAGTTGCCGTTGAAACGCCGCTGCAAAGTGCCGATTGGCAACAGTTCGGCATCGGTATAGTCAAGGTCGTTCTCCAGTCTGAAGTACACGCCTGTATAGTCCATTTCGTTCTGCTTGAGTGCGATGAGGTTCATATCCAATACGCTCTTGATTAAGTAGGGCACTTCGGCTGTGCCTTCTCCGTCCCATGAGCCTGTGGCTGGTGCTATTTGTGCCACGAGCGACTGCTCGCTCGTATCGAGATGGTTGTCGTCACTGTGTGCCTTATAATATATGGTGTAGATGCCAGCCGAAATAGCGGTGGGCAGTTCGGTACTGTATTCTTCGTTCTCAAGACGATAGAGCATAACGCCACCTTCCGCCTCTCCAGCGGTGATAAGTACTTGAGCTTGACCGTTATATGTAAGTCCGCTGATGGCTGTGGGAGGCGTGACGATGCGAACCGCAGCATCGGCAGGCTCCACACGGAACGTCACAGTATTGGTACCAGCGTAGTCGCCAATACCATTGATGGTGGCGGTGTATTCTCCTACCTGAATGATTTCCTCTGGCCATGTGACGGAGAAATGTTCGCCCTCGATGAGCGTCTGTTGAGCGCCATCCTTGATGTCGGTCACTTGCACCGTAGGTGTCAACTGTTCTCCTGTATAGGTGAGCGACGGGATGTTGACTTTCACCCACGCAGAGTAGGCGATGTCACGCTTTAGGTCGGCAACAGCGCTGATGGTGACATCCTCATCTGGCATAGTAAACTCGTAATATTGATTTCCGGATCTCTCGGTCTCTCCGATAGCTACGTCATTAGCCTTGTAGGACACTTGGTCTCCTTGTTGGCAGTAACCTTCCGGCGCAGAGTAGTTAAGCGTCAGGAGCATATATTTATCTGTGGCAAAATACGATTTATTACCATTAGTGTAAGTTGCTTCAGGCAGAGAGCCTGACACACCTTCTCCCATTGTGACTATACCCATCCACTTGGCGCCATCGGTGTCGGCTCCGTTGATTCCACCGTGACGATTGGCGGTATTATAATAGTTTCTGCTGACTGTTCCGTTGTTTTTACCCGCAATATCGCCAACGGTATTGGTGCCGTCTACTGTGCCGAGAAAATAGTTTTCTTCCACTTTGCCTGATGGGCACACTTCGCCTGCGATGCCTCCAAGCTCTGTGGTCTTGGCTATGCCCGAATTACTGACTGTTGCCCTACTTACACAGCCAGACACCCTACCGCCTGTGGAGCCTACGATGCCCCCGAAACTACCAGGCTTGTAAGAAGTGCCGGCAGCGTCGGGATGAACTTTCACAACGACATTCTCGCCGACGGTGCAGTTGAAAATATACGTATTGTTGTCGGCAGAACCGACAATTGCCCCAGTGTTACCGATTCCTGTTATCGTGGAATTGCCGTCAATCGTTAGGTCGCCCACGTAGCCTCCATAACCCAGATACCCGAAGAGACCGCATTGGTCAGGATTCTCGGTGATGGTGAGATTGTAGAGCGTACAGTTATTGCCGAGGAAAGTGCCGCAGAAGCGCCTGATACCAGTGGCATTGCCTTCATAATAGTATTGACCTCCGATGGGCGGTATCTGACCATACAGCCTGAAGTCAACGGAATTGGTGAGTTTGAAATAGACGTTCTCAAACGTGTTGCCAGCCTTTACAGCATCAGATAATTCTACAAAATGGCTGGGGTTATAAATCTGATAGGGGTCAGTGTAGGTTCCACTTCCACCACCAAATGATTGTGCCCTCAATGTAGCGGGCATAGTGAGGAGCATTACCGTCATTACGGTCAATAATCTCCAGAATGTCTGCTTGTAAGTCATTTCTGAATAGTTTTAATAGGTTAATAGATTTGTTTGCAAAGTTACGAAAAGTCGAGAGAAATGCAAAAGGAAAGCTTGCTTTTCTTTTCATTTCCGAGACGAAGTAACTTCTCCGAAGGAAAAGTTACGAAAAATCGAGGGCAGAACAAAATAAAACTCGTTTATTTTTAGTTTTTAGTGGACGGGTGGACGGTGGACGCTTTATATCCCTATGGGGTTAAAACCCAATTCCGCCTTGGGAATCATGTCCCTATGATTTTTATTTCGTTTTTTCCTTATACAGTTTAAACAATTCTGCTACGCACTGGCTTTCTGTAAAGGTGGACTTCACAGGGAAGCCGTATGCCTGCATCACAGCACGGTCGTTGTTTTGATGGGCTTTGCGAAGTTCTACGGGCATGAGGACAGGGTCATAGAGGTCTGCTAACGAGGTGCCGGTATTCTTAGCACGTGCATCCAGTATCTGTTGGGCCGCTTGCTCTATGCGCTGCCGTTGCTCATTAGTTGGTTGCGGCCAGGGGAAATTATTATAGACAACGCTATTAGAATAGCGATATCGCGTTTCTAAGCGGCCGCATACAGCCCTCATCCAAGCCATGTGGACATTGCTTTCAAGAATGCCGAAATGGTAAAGCGTTGCATTTGGAACTATATATAGCTGATTGCTTGCGATGACATCTGGCATGAGATACATCATGGGGATATAACGACGTTTCTCAGAACAAACAGTAGGCACAGCAAGATATTGTGTGGTTGGCTGACGTATCTCAGCAAAGAGTGTCGGGGTGTCGGCAAGTAGTGCAGTGTTCTTACGACTGCTGGCAGCACGCCACTGTTGAACCCGTTCCACTTTCTGGCGGATAATGGAGTTATGTGCGTAGAGCGATAATGGAACATCTTTCAACCAAACACAATATCGCTCAACAGAGTGAAGCATCTCCTGTGCACCGATGAATAGTCGTAAGAATTGCGTAATGCTTGGGTCGGCTGCCACAAGTTCTTCATATTCCGTTTTACTGATAGTATAGTTCCCATCGTCAAGTGCAAAACTACCGTAGTTCATCTGCGACACGTCACACAGGGGAGTGTTACGCTTTTTAACGAACACGTCAGGGGCATCAGTCAAATAGGCATTGATGTGATCCACCTGTTTGCTCTGCCCATTATCGAAGAGCATCTTTGGCGCTATTTCCCTATATCCAAAACCTACAATGACGCAGTGTACATGGGCTTTTAGGGTTGCCTCACTATCCCAACGGAACGTGCGATGAGCAAAGTTGATTGACAACCCTTCGTCAAATAGTTTCTCCCATAGTGACGCAACTTGTTCACCTTGACAGATACTATTTGTAGAAACGAAAGCTGCTTGGCAATTGCGGTTGTGTTGCATCACATTGGTTGCTTTCTTATACCAACAGCAGACATAGTCCATATTGCCAACATTCTGCCATTTGGAACCGAAAATAGTGATAATATCCTTTTTCTGTGAATCCGACATCTGACGTGCTCCCACAAAAGGTGGATTACCAATAATATAGTCATAACGAACTTCATATCTCTTTACTTCGGGTTTTGCGTTGCCATCGAAACTTTTAGTCACAACATTCAGTTCATCATAATCAACTATGGGTTCACTTGCGACTGTCGGTTCTGGTTCAACAATCAAATGCACATTATTGGCATGAATGGTAGGTATGTCCGAAGGAATTTCTATAACATCCCAGTCCATCCTCAAAGCATTACCTTCACGAATATTATGATACGGCTTCAACGGCAGGAAATCAATATCACGACGGATAATCTTTTCTGTCTCACGAAGCATCTGAGCCTCTGAAATCCACAGGGCTGTCGTGGCTACGGTAACGGCAAAGTCGTTAATCTCTATACCGTAGAACTGCTGAATGCTCACCTTGATAGGGTTCACTTCTTCAAAACCCAGAAACGACTGCCCATGATAACGCTCACGAATGCACTCATTCTCCAGACGACGAAGCGAGAGATAGGTCTCTGTCAGGAAATTGCCAGAGCCGCAAGCGGGGTCAAGGAAGGTCAGCGAGGCTAACTTCTCTTGGTAGGCATCGAGTTTCTTGATGCGCTGCTTCTCTACCTTTTCTTCCAATATCTCATCCAGTTCACGGCGCAGGTCATTCAAGAACAACGGATCAATCACCTTGTGGATGTTCTCAATGCTCGTGTAGTGCATACCGCCGCTACGACGTGTCTCGGGATTAAGGGTACTTTCAAAGACGGCACCAAAGATAGTTGGCGATATTTCCGACCAATCGAAATCGAGACTGGCATTCTGAAGAAGGTCTGCCCTAAGTTCTTCGGTGAATTGAGGGATTTCTATTTCTTCTTCAAACAGTCCGCCATTGGTATAGGGAAAGGCTTTCAGTTCTTCTTGCAGGTACTTGCTGCGCTTGTCTGTTGGCGTATTCAACACCTCAAACAGATCACGCAAAGCACGACGCAAGTCCTTGGCCTCGTATGTCACGAGGAAATCGTGGAACTGATCATGCCCGAACACGCCAGCATCCTCAGCATACAGACAGAAGACGATGCGGACACATAGGATATTGAGCCAACGGAGTGCTTCGGGGCTGTTATCATCGTATTGCTCCAAAAGAGCCTCATAAATCTTGCCGACAATCTCACCTGCTTCCTTTGACACCTTTATTTCTTTGCTTAGATGCTCATTCTTGGCATCAACAAGGAACATAAGGCGGTAATACTCTTTGCCCAAATTCTCTAAAAGTATCTGCTCAGGTTCATTGTTGGGCTGCTCCATGTCATAAACCAGGAACTCGGAGAAGTTACAGGTGACAATCCAACGAGGATGTTCAGAAACAGGAAGCGATACTACATAACGGCGAGCCTGTTGGAACGGATTAAGCAATGAGCCGTCACTTTGACGGATGCCAGCACGCAAATCCTTTCCCAACGATTTCTGCTCTATCAGAACTTTGGTGGAACGGATGCGGCCATCTATAAAGTTGGAGGCATCTACCATTCGATGGTCTTCAAAAGTGATAAAGCCATCCGATGGTGTTTCAATGCCAAAGACATTTGTAAGCAAGTCAATCCAGAAGGGTTGCGACTCGCCCCTTTCATATCCTCTGTCTTTCCACCGCTCTGCAAATTCAGCAGCAGCCATAGCCATTTGTTTCTCTGTTTTCATATCGCTTGCTTTCGATTTCCAAATATGGCTACAAATTTACTCAATTTTATTGAGTATTGGGCGAAATCTGCACAAAAATGCTAAAATCGAGAAGATTTAAGGAATCATAGGGACACGTACGAAGATTTGGGGACAGGACAAAATATATAGAAGAAAAAACGAGAGCGCGACTCACGTCGGGCTCCCGTCTTTTTGTTTTAGTCTTTAGATCTTTGTTCCTTTTTAGTCCTGACTTTTCTATATCATTCCGCAGCTCTGCATGCCTGCCGTGCCCAGAAGGGCGGTGAGGACAGTGACAACGAAACGGATTATTTCTGTCCAAGTGTTCTTTTTCATAGTGATAGAGGAGCCCACCCCAGCCCCTCCCAAAGGGAGGGAGCCCTGCCACTCACGTGGGTTACTGCTGCCTGCTGGGGCTTTAGGGCCATTTTTTAGTTAGTTAATAATTAGTTAGTTCTCTCTATTAGCTTACGGATTGACGGGATCTGGCTGAGGATCGCTCTTGTCAACATGGTACTGGCTATGCTCCACAACCTTGATACCCTCGAGAAGTCCCTTGACACGGTTGGTGGTGGTGGAGTTCTCGGATGCCGCAGGCATGAAGAGTATCCTCATTCCCTTGACGTTGGTATTCGCACTGAACTCCTTTGCGGTTTTTGCAGGGGCGGTGCGGATGCCCACCTTGAAAGTGCCCAGAGTGTCGAGCTTCACCTTCTTGCCACCTCGCA
>ONCJ01000010.1 GCA_900316295.1 uncultured Prevotella sp. | reverse complement strand
TTCCAGCTTTTTTATGTAATCTGCGCGGCCAATACCTGTATCAAGATACTCAAAGTGTAAGTAGTACCATAGTTCGAATGCTTCATTCGTCCATGCACTTTGGAAGCCCAACTTGTGGGCTTTTTTGATGGCATCGTTGAAATCGTCGAAGTCATCCTTGTCAAAGACGACCCACACACGATCAAAAGACATGGCATTTTTACGCTCCAGTTCTGTCTTGATTTCCTGTGTTCTGTCAACTAAAGCTACCGTAGCCCTGCCTTCGCCCTCAATCGTCACCTCGCGAACGGCTGAGATGTAATTATTTATAAGAGCCTCGAAGTAGTGCGGCTCTGTCTTCGTACCTTCACAGACTATGAGGAAACGCACGAGTTTTTCGCGAATGTTCTCCTTGCGTTTCTTGGCAGCTTTGGCTTCTTTGCGTTCCCGCCTCAGCTTTGCGATTTCTTCTTTTCTTGAATATCCCATAGCAACCCTTTATTTACCGATGAAAGGTATAGCACCATAGCGTCCGCGAATATAATCGCGCTTGATATCACGGTCATTGCGGACTTTCTTTCCCTCCTCATCCTTGAATTCCACAAGTGAGTAGATGTCAGTAGATTCCACCTTGTCTTTCTCGGCAAACCAAATCTGGTCGCGACGAACAATATCTAAATCGAGCAGATTGGTGTCATGAGTGGCAAAGATAAGCTGTGCTCCATGCTTGTTCTTCTCTGGATCCATAAACAGAAGCACAATATTGCGAGTAAGAAGCGGGTGTAGTTTTGCATCCAGTTCATCCACAATGAGTGTCTTGCCCTCGTTCAATGTATCGAAAATAGGCCCGGAAATTTCTATCACTTTCTTTGTTCCCTCAGACTCCATCTGGTTCTTGTGGAAATTACGCTCACCAATCACAAGTCCATTCTCATCATAGACATTATGAGTAGTTATTGGTTCGACGAAACTACCCGTGGCTATGTCTTTTTCCAATTGTGACCTTATCGTCTTGGGGGCACTTTCCAAGGCTTCTTTGGGAATATCAACCTTCTTGACCGAAAAACGAGTAAAGCCCAGTTGCAAGGTCTTGAAGAACTCCTGAGCCTGGTCAGCACCATTCAGATGTTCCAAAAACATTCTAAGTGTAAATGCCTCGTAGCCCTCGCTGTCGATTCCCGAAAGTACATTACATTCTCCAAACCAACCTAATATGGAATTGGACTTCTCGCCCTTCAGCTGAGCTACAAGCGACAGGAAGAGGCGATTCGAATTTGTCAAATCCTCTTTTCCCTGACCTTCTAGGAATCTCTTTGGTGATACCTCAATTATGTCTCGTGAACGCACAAAGAGCTCGTACTCTTTCTCGCCGAACCGCTTCTCGTATAGCCACTCTGAGATAATATCCGTTTTGTTGTATTCGAAGCCATATCGATAAAGCACCTCACCCTTGATGAATTGTATCTCAAACGATGTGGGCTGTGCATCAGAATTTTCATCCAAGGCAAAAGGATCATAGGGTAGTGTATCTCCCTCATTCAGCCTGACAGAACGTCTGACCATACTACGCATGGTAGATATGGCCTGAATCAAATTACTCTTGCCACCTGAGTTAGCACCATAAAAAACAGCCAACGGTAACAAACTGTACTTACCCTTGTTAATGACAGAGTCTTTATGTTCCTTAATGGAACTTGCCTCCATGCTGAACGTACGTTCCTGTTTGAAGGATCGATAGTTCTTGACCGTAAAATTTGTAAGCATATCTCAATATTTTTGTGCAAAGATACAATTAATTATTGATATGGGCTATATAAAATGAGAAAAAACCTCAAAAGCCAACCATATTTAACAAAATACCGATTCGCGAATTCCAAAAACGCGAAAATTTCTCGCTTTATATTATGTTAATGTTTTTTAGGTTATGTGTATTATTAGGACATGACATATAATTGCAAAACAAATTTGATTAATCAGAATAACAATCCTCCATAATTGCACATTCGCACCTCTTTTGTGGTTTTATAAAGTTAAAAACGTTAAAGCTTTATCATTTTCACTATCCACAGAATCCATGCAATCACTTTTCTACCATTTAAAACAAAATCAATTGAAATACAATAAGTTGCAAATTCAATGAGTATATTCATCAGCCGCAGCAGGAATTTACTAATCCAGCTGCGGCTGATGGTGTATGTTGAAATCTGCTTTCTCTTTTGGCTTTGTAGCTTCTGCTACCTATTGTTTAGGCACAAAAAACATTCACTAAATTTGTGAATATTAAATGTAATGGCTACATTTGCACAATCACGGATATAACAAACCATTATCAATAAAAAAATGAATAGAATACCAACTCATCCAGGTGATGTTCTGAAAGAAGAACTGGAGGCAAGAGGAATTTCACATTCTCTCAGAGAAATTTTCATCTTTTTTGTTGCTTTGTTGTCACTATTGCTGTAAATAGATGATAGACAAAGAGTTGGGAGTGGCAACAAGTAGTGGCAAAGTGACAACAGAAATTGGTAAAAACGCTAAAAAAGGAGTGAAACTATGAAGAAATTGTTGTGTTTGATGGCGTGTGTGTGCGGACTGATGTCAGCGTATGCGCAGAAGACGGCTGCAGAGAAGGCATGTGTGGCTGAGGTGAGGAAGATGTATCAAGAGGCGAAGGCGATGATGGCTGAGAATGACAAGCACGAGGAGATGCAGAATGATATGGTGGTGACCGTCAGTAGTATGGAGCCTGCTGTGGGCAGACAGGTGGTCAACTACCATTATTATTTTAATATTGACTTCTCGGAAGAAGTAAACCAATATGTGTCGAAGCCGTACTTCGTGACGAAGAAGTTTAATGTGACCGTGCGCAATTACTACCTGGAATACCTTTACGATCCCGATAGCGTGACGCTACGTTTTGTTTTCGCGAAATGGCAGGACTATTCTGGTGAGACCGTCGAGGAGCGTTATTACTTTGACAAGGACGGTAGGATGGTATGGTATCAGGTGAAGAATACCGACGAAGTGCAGTCGGCTGACGACCTGAAGCACCAGTCGGACAGGATCCTCAATGGCTTCTTCTCGCTGAAGGGGTAGGACGTGGGTTGAGAAAATTACGCATTAAGAATAAATTACGCATTCTTGCGTCGCTCCGCTTTGCAAGCGAGCATAGCTCGAGTCCGCATTAAGAATTATTTTGTAGGCAAGCAAGAAAAATTACGCATTACGCATTACGCATTACGCATTATTTTGTACCTTTGTCGCCGTAAAAGGATGATGATATGAAACACAAGGGAATTTTCATGCGCTTATTCGGAGGAGTGGTAGTCATACTCTTCGTATTGGTGATATATAACTGTGTTGTCAGGGCAAATCGTGACCCTGATCGTCTGGAACGCCTTGAGGAGGAGAAGGCTCGTGAGGCGATGTATGCCGACACATTTGATGTGGTGGGCGACTATCTGTTCCCCAACCAGAAGGCATCCAGTGAGGATATGGCTTTAGAGTCGGAAAAGGACAAGAAGGATGAGAAGTCGGCTGACGATAGCAATAAGAAGAAGTCGGAAAGCGCGGCTTCTAACGACGATGGGGAGGAGATAATAGAGTCGGCTGATATCAGCTCAGACCCCACACCAGCGCCACCCGCTCCACCTGCTCCGCCGATAGAGCAGATGAGTAAGCCGAGTGTCACTACGGTAGAGAATCAATAGAACCTTAGGGGCGGCAGCCCCCAACCTCTATCTTAGAGAGGTAATACTAGAATTTTATTGCGCAGGTCTTCGAGAGACTTGCGCTCTTTTTTTGCAGCCTCATAGCCGCGCTTCATCATCTCCTTGATAGCCTCTGGCTTGAAGCTGGCGGCACCATAACCTTCCAGGTCGGGGTTGATATATACGTCGGCGTTCTGCCTGTTCTCCTGATATTTCTCTAAGTCGGGACGTTCTATAGCCCATCCCAATATACCTTTCAGTTTCAGAGGGTTCTTTCGTTCGCCTTCTTCGTCCTCATGCTTGTTCTGTGTCAGGTCGATGGCGATGACGATGTCGGCACCCATCTCCTTGACGATATCCACCGGAAGGTTGTTGAGCATGCCGCCGTCGAGCAGTTCGAGTGAGTCGAGCGTCACAGCCTTGAACACTCCAGGTATGGACATGCTCGACCGCATGGCGGTAGACAGTTTTCCTTCCTTGAACACCACCTCCTCCTTCTTCTCCATGTTGGCGGCTACGCAGCGGAAGGGTATGGGCAGGTTGTTAAAGTTCATAGAGTCCTTATACCGTCCCAACATCGAGTCGAGCAGCTCAATGATGTTGTCGCCTCGGATGATGCCCTTGCTCTCGTCGGCTTTATTTGTGCCCTTGCGATGGACGGGAAATCCGAAGACATAGCCCACTCCGTCCTTGTCCTTGCCGTATATCTTGTGGCGAAGGCTGTCGCTACGGTCGGTAAGCAGCGAGGCCCACTCTTGCGACAGGAACATGTCTTGTATCTGCTTGGAGCGATAGCCGCAGGCATACAGTCCACCTACTATGCTGCCGATGCTTGTTCCGGCGATATAGTCGATTGGTAAGCCCACCTCTTCTATTATCTGCAGAGCTCCGGCATGTGCGGCACCCTTAGCTCCGCCACCGCCCAGCACCAGTCCTATCTTGGGTCTCTTGGTCTCCTCTCGAGCCTGCATACCGATGCTAAGGCATAGCATCAGGCATGCAACTGCAAGTATCTTGTGATTTCTCATAATCGTTCTGTTCTCAGTCGTCCACAATCTCTGTGATAGCGTTACCTATACATGCGTTAGGCATCTGGATGTGCAGCAGTTCGCATACGGTAGGTGCTATGTCGGTCATATATGTTCTTGCCGAGGTGCTTCCGTGTTCAATCTTCCATCCGAAGAACACGGCAGGGATGTGGGCGTCGTATGGGTTCCAGTGTCCGTGGGTCGTTCCCTTGTAGTCGGGAGCGTCGCTTGTGTCGGTAAACTGTGGTCGGGCCACGCCGAAGATGTCGCCCGAACGTCCGGGGTAGTATCCGTTGACAATCCTCTCGCGTACCGTCACGGGCAGCGGAGCCGTGGCGGCCTTCTCCATGTCGATGACGTTGACGAATCGGCGGTCCTTCTTCAGCCATTCTATAGCCTCGTCCTTCACCTTCTGTGCGTCGAGTCCTGCAGCCTTGATGTTGTCATAGTTCAGGTAGTAGCGCATGCTGTGCGAACCCAATATCAGCGGCTTGGTGCCAGGATGCAGCTGGCTGAGGTATTCGTTCAGCGCCTTCACGTGCTTCCATGACTCCAGTCCTCCTGCCGGTATGCGGTGCTCCTTCAGTTGGTTGTGGTTGTGGGCTGCGCCATGATCGGCAGTGAGGAAGAGCAGATAGTTGCCCTTGCCCACCTGCTGGTCGAGCTTCGTAAGGAACGCCGCCAAGTCCTTGTCCAGCTGCATGTATACAGCCTTGTTCTCAGGACAGCGAGTACCTACGGCATGACCGATGATGTCGGTCGACGAAACGCTGATGGTGAGCATGTCAGTCTCTTCGTGCTGTCCCATCTGCTCGTTCACGAGTACAGCCTCAGCCATCTTGAATGTCATGGTCACGCCCTCGTTCTTGCCCTTCAGGTCATAGCCTGGCTTGGTGCGGTTCTGCTTGTTGAAGTCCTTGACCCATTGTGGCAGTTCGTTCATGTAGTATGTGCTGGTCACGAAGTTGCCAGCCTTGGTGTCCCACCAGTATGCCGCGTCAGCCGCATGGCCTGCGGGCAGTATGGCGGCGCGGTCTTTCAGCGCCACACCTATCACCTTCGACTTCCAGTTGGTTGCCAGCTTCAGCTCGTCGCCTATGGTCGAGGCGATGAGGTTGCGTGGCGACATCTGTCCCTCCTTCGTGTCCGATCCGACGCTCCTCACGGTGCTGTCGCCGCAGCAGTATACGGGTTTGCCGTCGATGAAGAAGTCGTTGCCGCAGATGCCATGCAGGGCTGGTGTCGAGCCGGTATATATGCTCGTGTGGCCTATGGCTGTGATAGTTGGGATATACGGTATCATGTTGTTCTCACACGAGAAGCCCTCGTCGACGAGTCGCTTCAGTCCGCCCTCACCATACTCATTATAATAATAGTACAGGTAGTCCCATCTCATCTGGTCAACCACCAGTCCTACAACCAGTTTCGGACGTTCCAGTCTTCCTGCAGCCATGACAGTCATGGTCATGGAGCACAAAATCACAAGTGTAATACAAATCTTTTTCATTATTATAGATATTTAGTTTCGCTTCGCTCAACTTGGGAGTTAAAGGAGTTAAGGGAGTTAAAGGAGTTAAAGACGATAGCCTTTTTCCTTGAATTTTCCCTATAGGAGTAGAGATTTAAGAAGTAAAACATTTGTCCTTAACTCCTTTAACTCCCTTAACTCCTTTAACTCCTCTCAACTTGCGAAAGTTGAGGTCAGCTTATTTGAACAATCTTTGCAAAATTACGTATTTAATTGCAATCTGAACAAATTTTGAAACAAAATATTTGGTATTCTAACGGTTATTAGATATTTTTGTGGTCAAAACCTAAGGACTAACCAAAAATATTGCAGAAGAATATGAAAAGAACGCTATTCGTAATGATGCTCGTGTGCCTGACTCTTGGTGCATGGTCAAGACAGGTGGTGGTGGAGACCAGGAACATCTCCTTAGTGATGGAAGTAGAGGAGGGCAGGGCGCCCAGATACGTATACTTCGGCGCTAAATTGTCGGCACAAGACCTCACCCATATACAGCAACCGTCGGCTGACGGCAGGATGGACGTGTATCCTGCGTATGGCATGAACACCCCCGCTGAGCCCGCCTTTGCCGTGACCCATGCCGACGGAAGCATGGCTACGGTGCTCAATGCTACGGGAGTGGACACCCGAAATGACGGCAATGCCACGCTGACTACGATACATACCGCCGATCCCGTCTATCCCGTCATGGTGGACATCGTGTTCAAAGCCTATCGTGACGTGGACATGATAGAGACGTGGACGGAGGTCAGCACCAAGGAGAAGGGCGTCACCCTGACCCGCTTTGCCTCGGGCATGCTGCCCATACGTCGCGGCGACGTGTGGGTGAGCCATCTCTATGGCTCGTGGGCTAACGAGGCACAGCTCGTCGAGGAGCCACTGACACCTGGCGAACTCATCATCCGTAACAACGACGGCACGCGCAACTCGCACACCGATCATGGCGAGGTGATGCTCTCGCTCGACGGCAAGGCACGTGAGAACTCGGGCGATGTCATCGGTGCTGCCATCTGCTATTCGGGCAATTACCGCCTGCGTCTCGTCACCGACGATACCGAGTACCACTACTTCTTCGCAGGTATCAACGAGGACAACTCGGAGTATCACCTCAAGAAGGGTGAGACATTCAAGACTCCCCACCTCGCCCTGACCTTCTCCAAGCAGGGACTCTCGGGTGCGAGCCGTAACTTCCACAGCTGGGGACGCAAGTATATGATGCTTCATGGCGACAAGGAACGCAAGATACTTCTCAACTCCTGGGAGGGCGTCTACTTCAATATCAACCAGGAAGGCATGGACCAGATGATGGGCGACATAGCCTCGATGGGTGGCGAGCTGTTCGTGATGGACGACGGATGGTTTGGCGATAAGTACCCACGCAACGTCGACAACTCGTCGCTCGGCGACTGGGTGGTGGACAAGCGCAAACTGCCTGAGGGCATAGAGGGACTGCTGCGCGACGCCAAGAAGCACGGAGTGAAGTTCGGTATATGGATAGAACCCGAGATGACCAACAGCGTGAGCGAGCTCTATGAGAAGCATCCCGACTGGGTACTGAAGGCTCCCGGACGCGACCCTGTGCTCGGACGTGGCGGCACCCAGCTCGTCCTCGACCTCTCGAACCCTAAGGTTCAGGACTTCTGCTTCAAGATAGTAGACGACCTCATGAGCCGTTATCCCGAGATAGACTATATCAAGTGGGATGCCAACATGCCCATACTGAACCACGGTTCGCAGTATCTGCCTTTGGCTGAGCAGTCACATCTTTATATTAAGTACCACGAGGGATTCGCCAAGGTGTGCGAACGCATACGCCAGAAATATCTCGACCTCACCATACAGGCGTGTGCCTCGGGTGGCGGTCGTGCCAACTGGGGCGTGCTGCCTTGGTTTGACGAGTTCTGGGTGAGCGACAATACCGATGCCCTCCAGCGCATCTATATGCAGTGGGGCACCAGCTATTTCTTCCCAGCCATAGCTATGGCGAGCCATATCTCCATCGTACCTAACCACACGGTCTTCCGTACCACATCCCTGAAATACCGCATCGACGTGGCAATGTCGGGACGACTGGGCATGGAGATACAGCCTAAGAACATGACCGACGAGGAGAAAGCACAATGCCGCAAGGCCATTGAGGAGTACAAGCGCATACGTCCGGTGGTACAGTTTGGCGACATCTATCGCCTGCTCTCACCCTTCGACCACAAGGGGGCGGCCTCGCTGATGTACGTCACCGAGCAGAAGGACCGTGCCGTATTCTATTGGTGGAAGACGGAGTCGTTCCAGAACGAGCACCTTCCACGTGTCAGAATGGCAGGACTCGACCCACATCGCATGTATACCATACACGAGCTCGACCGCATCGACCTCAACCCGCTCTCCTTCGAGGGTAAGAGCTTCTCGGGCGAATACCTCATGAACCATGGACTCGAGCTCCCATACCGTCACGATGTCGATTGGGGTAAGAAGAACGAATGGGCGAGCCGAGTGCTCGAAATCACAGCGGAGTAAAAAAATACGTTGTAAATTTGGTAGTTAAAAAAATATGCAGTAACTTTGCATATATGATTTATTATCACACACAATTTAAACTATTACCATAATAGTATATACACATTCATGGTATTAGTTTTTAAGGTAGGGGTGCTTCGGTCGTGAGATCTGAGCGCCTCATTTGTTTTTCTATGTCTTCATTTGTCTTCCCTTGTCTCCTCATTTGTTTTTCCTGTGTCTTCTTCATGGTCGAACAGGCAGGCTGCTTCTGCCGTTCATACCCTCGACAGGTCTGCTCCGTCTATCAGCGGACGCTCCAAGTGGCGGTCGAACTGGTTGCGGTTGGCAGCGGGAGTGAATTTACACAGTATGCGCTTCACGTGGTATTTCAGGTTGTAGTCCTCGGGCTTGTCCACCATCTCGCTCTGTATCGTCAGGTGGAAGCGCCCGAATCCGTCGAGCACCACGGTGTTGCCGTCCTGCAGACGGTCCTTCATCTCCTTCACCAGCGCTATTATCGCCGCATGCACGTCAGCCTCGGTCAGGGTGGTGTCGTTGGATATGCTGCGCGCCAGCTCCTTGGTGTGCACCTCGCCGTTGGATACTGCCCTGCCATACCATTTTCCTTTCAGCGCTTTCCTTTTGTGTTGCAATAGTCTAATCTTTATTGCCATTATCTTTTTCCTTTCTTTCTTTATGGTTAATACTATCGTTTCTTACCTACAAAGATACAAAATCTTGAGGCGAAATCCAAATTTTTCTGGTGGAATATTTCATATATTATAAAGTAATATATTATATATTACTGACTAATATATTATATATTACCGACCAATATATTATATATTACTTTGCAATATATTATATATTACTTTAAGAAGCTGCCATTTTCAGTTCATGATTAGGCAGGAATCAGACTATGACTTGGCATGCATGAGGGTATAAAAGTGATATTGATCCATCAGATTTTTTTGAAGATTAGCTATAGGAAGAGGCAGATAACATAGAGTGTTAGACTGAAAAAACAAGAAATCCTACACCTCGGTGGTGTAGGATTTCTGTTTGTTATGCGTTGTATTCCTGCCAACTCTTGATGGGGATGTCCTCCTCCTTGAGTTCGCAGAACGCCTCGATAAACGCTTTGGCGAGTCGCACATTGGTCATCAACGGGATGTTGTGGTCGATGGCTGCACGGCGAATCTTGTAGCCGTTGGTGAGCTCTCGCTTGCTGTGGTTCTTCGGAACGTTGACGATAAGGTCGATGTCGTGGTTGGCGATGAGCTGCATTACTGGCACACGCTTCTGTCCGAAGTCGCGCTCGTCGCGCAACTTCTCGAGGTATTCCAGTTCCACTCCCTTGAAGAACGGTTCCTCATCGGGCCAGCTGACGGGTATTGCCGGTACCTTGTTCTCGGTGAGGAAGCGGGCGGTACCTTCGGTAGCGTATACGTTGTAGCCCTTCTCCACGAGCAGACGGGCAGCATTGAGCATGTCCACCTTGCCCTGTACGGGTCCGGAGCTGATGAGTACGCCCTTCTTCGGCAGCTTGTAGCCCGTGGCGATGAGAGCGTTGAGGAGAGCCTCGTTGAAGTCGTCGCCCAGACAGCCCACCTCACCGGTACTGCTCATGTCCACACCCAATACTGGGTCGGCATTCTGCAGACGAGCGAAGGAGAACTGGCTCGCCTTCACGCCGATACGGTCGATGTCGAACTCTGACTTGTCGGCAGTCTCGTATGGTGCGTCGAGCATTATCTTTGTGGCAGTCTCGATGAAGTTGCGCTTCAGTATCTTGCTGACGAATGGGAACGAACGTGAGGCACGGAGGTTGCACTCGATGACCTTCAGCGTGCGGTCCTTGGCAAGGAACTGGATGTTGAACGGTCCTGAGATGTTGAGCTCCTTGGCGATGCGGCGGCTCACCTTCTTGATCCTGCGGATGGTGTCGTAGTAGATATGCAGCGCTGGGAAGCACATGGTGGCGTCGCCTGAATGGACACCGGCAAACTCGATGTGCTCGGAGATGGCATATTCCACCACCTCACCCTTGTCGGCAACACCGTCGAACTCTATCTCCTTGGTGTCGGTCATGAACTTGCTGACCACTACGGGGAAGTCCTTCGACACCTCGGTAGCCATCTGCAGGAAGCGCTCCAGCTCCTCGTTGTCGTAGCATACGTTCATGGCTGCGCCAGAGAGCACGTAGCTCGGACGTACCAGTACGGGGAATCCTACCTCAGAGACAAACTCCTTGATGTCGTCGAGACTGGTCAGAGCGCGCCATGCAGGCTGGTCGATGCCCAGCTTGTCGAGCATAGCTGAGAACTTGTCGCGGTTCTCGGCGCGGTCGATGTCCACAGGACTTGTACCCAGAACGGGTACTCCCTGTCGATAGAGTTTCATGGCGAGGTTGTTAGGTATCTGTCCTCCCACGCTGACGATGACACCTCGTGGCTGCTCCAGGTCTATCACGTCGAGCACACGCTCCATAGTGAGCTCGTCGAAGTAGAGGCGGTCGCACATGTCGTAGTCGGTAGAGACGGTCTCTGGGTTGTAGTTGATCATGATGGATTTATACCCCAGTTTGCGAGCCGTCTGAATGGCGTTGACCGAGCACCAGTCGAACTCTACGCTCGATCCGATGCGGTAGGCACCCGATCCGAGTACCACTACCGACTTCTCGTTCTTGTAGTAGTCTATGTCATGTGCTGTGACATATGGCTTGCCGTCAGGTGTGGCGAATGCCGGAGTGTGGGTGTATGTCATATACAGATAGTTGGTCAGCTCAGGATGTTCGCTGGCAACGGTAGGTATGCGCTTCACTGATGGCAGTATGTTCTGCTGCTTACGATAGCGGCGCACGCTGAGGTTGGCCTGCTCCATGTTGCCAGTTGGCTTCAGTACGAAGCGTGCTATCTGGAAGTCGGAGAAGCCTGCCTGCTTCACTTCCAGCATCTTCTCTGCGCTGATATCCTCGAGACGGTTCAGTGCCTCAAGCTCATGCTTCAGGTCAACGATGTGCTTCAGACGCTCCAGGAACCACTTGTCTATCTTTGTCAGCTCCTCGATACGGTCGATACTCATGCCTTCCTCCAGTGCCTGTGCTATGGCGAAGATGCGCAGGTCGGTAGGGTGGGAGAGCTCCTTCTCTACATCATCGAAGCGAGTATGGTCGTTGCCCACGAAGCCGTGCATGCCCTGACCAATCATACGCAGACCCTTCTGGATCATCTCCTCGAACGATCGACCGATAGACATGATCTCACCGACTGACTTCATCGACGAACCAATCTCGCGGCTCACGCCAGCAAACTTGGTGAGGTCCCAGCGAGGAATCTTACAAATCATATAGTCGAGCGACGGAGCCACGTATGCCGAGCTGGTCGTTCCCATCTCGCCAATCTGGTCGAGTGTGTAGCCCAGTGCAATCTTTGCAGCCACGAAGGCGAGCGGATAGCCCGTAGCCTTGGATGCGAGGGCAGACGAACGGCTCAGACGAGCGTTAATCTCGATGATACGATAGTCGTTGGTCTCGGCGTTGAAGGCAAACTGAATGTTACATTCACCCACGATATTCAGATGGCGAACGCAGCGGATGGTGATGTCCTGCAGCATCTTCACCTGCTCCTCTCGTAGCGAACAGGTAGGTGCTACGACGATGCTCTCGCCAGTATGGATGCCCAGTGGGTCGAAGTTCTCCATAGAAGCAACGGTGAAGCAGTGGTCGTTGGCATCGCGGATGCACTCGAACTCAATCTCCTTCCATCCCTTCAGCGACTCCTCGACGAGGATCTGCGGCGCAAAGGTGAAGGCACTCTCAGCCAGCTCCTTGAACGTCTTCTCGTCGGGACAGATACCGCTGCCCAGTCCGCCGAGTGCGTAGGCAGAGCGAATCATGATTGGGAACCCTATCTTGCGGGCAGCGGCAAGGGCTGCCTCCATGCTCTCTACCGCCTCGCTGACAGGAGTCTTCAGAGCGATCTCGTCGAGTTTCTTGACGAAGAGGTCGCGGTCCTCGGTGTCCATGATGGCCTCGACGCTCGTTCCGAGCACTCGTACGCCATACTCCTTGAGCGTACCATTACGGTAAAGCTCTGTTCCGCAGTTGAGCGCTGTCTGTCCTCCGAATGCCAGAAGGATACCGTCGGGGCGCTCCTTCTTGATGATCTCGGTGACGAAATGTGGAGTGACGGGTTGGAAATACACCTTGTCGGCGATACCCTCAGATGTCTGGATGGTCGCGATGTTGGGGTTGATGAGTATCGACTTGATGCCTTCCTCGCGCAGAGCCTTCAGTGCTTGCGAACCAGAATAGTCAAATTCTCCTGCCTGTCCAATCTTTAGTGCTCCTGAACCAAGTACGAGCACCTTCTTCAGTTGTTCCTTCATATACTAACTTTTTTTGTAATTATTCATAACTGTTATTTGCCGTAGGCTTCTCCCTCGCCTCTTGAAGAGGGGGTTAGGGGGTGAGGCATAATTCTACCGGGCAGTGGTCGCTGCCGAGAATGTCGGTGTGTATCTTTGCGTCTTTGATGTCCTTGGCTAAGCGCTCGGACACGAGGAAGTAGTCGATGCGCCACCCTGCGTTCTTCTGTCGTGCCTGGAATCGGTACGACCACCATGAGTAGGTGACCTGTTCGGGATAGAGATGGCGGAAAGTATCGACGAAACCACTATTGAGAAGTGTGGTGAACTTCTGTCGTTCCTCGTCGGTGAAGCCCGCATTGTGGCGGTTGCTCGATGGGTTTTTCAGGTCAATCTCGTTGTGGGCTACATTCATGTCACCGCAAACTATGACCGGTTTCTTCTTGTCCAGGGCCTGTAGATATTCACGGAAGTCGTCTTCCCACTGCATGCGGTAGTCCAGTCGGCGCAGTCCGTCTTGTGAGTTGGGTGTATATACAGTAATGAGGAAAAAGTCCTCCATTTCCAATGTGATGACTCTTCCCTCATGATCGTGTTGCTCAATACCTATGCCATACGTGACGTTGAGTGGCTGATGGCGTGTGAAGATGGCTGTACCCGAGTACCCCTTCTTCTCGGCATAGTTCCAATATGACTGATAACCGTCAAAACTGATGTCCAACTGACCTTCCTGCATCTTTGTCTCTTGCAGGCAGAAGAAGTCAGCATCCAGCGTTTCGAATGCCTCCCTGAAGTTCTTGCCCACACAAGCCCTCAGTCCGTTGACGTTCCAGGAGATTAGTTTCATGAATGATTTGTTTTGAAATTACTACGAATTATGAACTGTGAACTATGCATTATGAACTATGCACCGATTAAATTCTCTTCGACTCTCCGCGTAGCAGGTTCATAAACTCCTCGCGTGTCTTAGCCTGATTGAAGGCTCCGCTGAATGCGCTCGTGGTGGTGATGCTGTTCTGTTTCTCCACACCTCTCATCTGCATGCACATGTGTCGTGCCTCGATGACCACCATTACGCCTTGTGGCTTCAGCGTGTCTTGTATGCAGTCCTTTATCTGTTGGGTCATTCGCTCCTGTACTTGTAGCCGGTGGCTGTAGATGTCGACTACTCGTGCCACCTTGCTCAGACCGGTAATATAGCCATTAGGGATATAGGCTACGTGGGCTTTGCCATAGAATGGGATCATGTGATGCTCGCACATGGAGAAGAAGTCGATGTCCTTGACGATGACCATCTGGTTGTATTTCTCCTCGAAGAGGGCATCGGTGAGCACTTTGTGTGGGTCTTGCTGATATCCGCGGGTGAGAATCTGCATAGCCTTGGCAACACGCATGGGAGTCTTCAGGAGTCCTTCGCGCTCAGCGTCTTCACCTAATAATGTTAGGATGTCTTTATAATGTGCCGCCAGTTCTTCAAGTCCTGGGCGGAATTCGGTTTCTGGATTCATGATGTTTTCTTGTTGTTGTTATTTTTCGGTATTTCGGTATATCGGGATTTCGGTATATCGGGATGGTGATGATCACTAATAAATATATTCTGCGTTCCTTACGGTGACGATGCAGTTTATCAATGTGGCCTGTTTGAAGCCTGCGTTCCTCACCTTCTTGAGGAACTCCTGTGCTTTCTCCTTCTTTGGGAAGTTGCCGACGCGACAGAACCATCGCGGAGAATGGAAGTGGACATAGACTGGCTGGTTGGGGAATGCAGCCTTGACCTTATGTCCCATCTTTTCGGCATTTTGTCGGTCCACTCGTTTATTGCCTCCAGAGAATACCTGTATGCGGTAGCCACTCACCTTACGCATACCATGATAAACCACAGCGCGATGTTCTCTGTCACCGCCTTCGCCTACCTTTACCTTACGACGGATAATCTTTGTGCGTGGTCGTTCCGTTTCCTCTTGCTTCTGAGTCTCTTGGATTGGTACCACCTTATCCTCTGGCAGGGCAGGCATGTATGGTGCCGGCTTTACAGGTTGTGGCTTTTGTGGTTGTTGAGGTACAGGCTGCTGGCTTTTCTCGCCAGCAGCCTTTTTGAGTTTAGCCTCCTCTTTAGCCCTTTTTCGGGCTTCTTTCTCGGCTTTCTTCGCCGCCTTCCTTTCAGCTTTCAACTGTTCCTTGGTCTTTGGCACTACTTTCTTCTTGCCATAGACCAACTCATCAATCTCTGCGCTCTGCTTTACAGATACAGAGCCCTTGTTGGACTGTGCGTAGCTACAAGCAAAGGCACAGACGACTAAAGTGAGGATGGCGACGAGTCGTTTCATGTCAAATGTCGTTTAGTTGTGTTGAATGTTTATTTCCAAGCGTCGATGATACCCTTGAAGTCGGCTGCTTTGAGAGAAGCTCCACCGATGAGTCCACCGTCGATGTCTGGCTTCGCAAACAGTTCAGGAGCGTTGCTTGCCTTGCAGCTGCCGCCATAGAGGATAGATGTGTTGTCGGCAACCTCCTCGCCATACTGCTTAGCCACGATGCTACGGATGTATGCGTGTATCTCCTCAGCCTGTTCTGCGGTAGCGGTCTTGCCTGTTCCGATAGCCCAGATTGGCTCGTATGCGATGATGATGTTCTTGAACTCGTCAGCGCTGAGGTTGAATACGCTACCCTCGAGCTCAGCCTTAACAACCTCGTTCTGCTTTTCAGCCTCGCGCTCCTCGAGAGTCTCGCCGATGCAGAAGATTACCTTCAGACCATTCTTCAATGCAAGCAGAACCTTCTCCTTCAGTATCTCAGGAGTCTCCTTGTAGTACTCACGACGCTCAGAGTGGCCAAGGATGACATACTGTGCGCCAGTAGACTTAACCATCTCAGCACTTACTTCACCAGTGAAGGCACCCTTCTCCTTGTCTGCACAGTTCTCTGCTCCCAGTCCGATAATGTCCTGATTGAGAAACTGAGCCACGCTTGCCAAGTGAATGAATGGTGTACAGATGACAACGTCACAGTTAGGCTTTTCTGCTGTTAAACATTCGTTGAGCTCCTTAGCCAGAGCTACTCCATCTTGCAGGTTCATGTTCATCTTCCAGTTGCCTGCTACAATTTTTTTTCTCATTGTTGTGTTTTGTTTTTTTTATTGTAATTATAGTATCTATGATACCTATAGTAATTATATAGTCTACATTGTTTTCTGTTTGTCCAGACTGTTCGTCTTTGGCAGGTTGTGGTGACTCCACTTACCAATCACCTTGCCATTCCTGATAAGCACCAGTCCCGGGTTGCTGCGTATGATGGTCTTCAGCGTCGTCGCATCAGTCATGCAAAATGGATACTCGGCTCCCGTGAGGTCTTTCCAGTCGGCGATGGCTTTGTCGTTGCTTGATGTCAGGCAGTAGAAGGCATACCGATGTTCTTTCGCATATTCGTAGATAGCGTCAATCTCGCCAAAATGCCTGCTGTCCGCTTGTTCGAGATATGGACTTATCAGCAGGAAGGTGTAGCCTTTGTCGTTGACCACCTGTTCTGTGATGTCCTCTCCGCTCTCGTTGTCGACTATCGAGAAATCGTGGATTGGTGGTTCGTATCCCTTTTCTATCTCAACGGTCTTCGAGTCGATGAAGGTCCATGTGGAGTCGGGGTAGTTCTCCAGTGTAAACTCCTTACGCTCTCCATCCTTTTCCATTATGAAGGTTGTCAGGAGCGTTGGGCCCTTTTCTCCCTCAGGAATCGTCATGCCTGCTCTGATGTCAGCTCCGATGTGGTATGGTCTGAAGTCGATGAGAGGCAGGTAGTAGAGTCCCCATGCGCTGATAGCCAGGCAGGACAGCAGTGCGCCGTTGGGTACAATCCACTGTATACTCTTTGGGAGTAGTGCCGGCATAAGCTCTGATTTCCATGCCACCATGATGGCACATCCAAGAAGAACGATGTTCTTGAGCAGTGTCTGACCGTTGGTGAGGTGTATGGCATCGCCAAAACATCCGCAGTCGCTCACGGGGTTGGCTATGACTATCCATATACTGATGGCTGTCATGACGGTCATGAACAGCAGTGTTGCCATTGATACCAGCCGCCGCCGGATGGCAAAGAGCAGCAATATACCTAAGAGGAACTCCACGGTAGAGAGAGTCACCGATAGTGTCAGAGCCTGCCAGTCCTTTACTATTGCAGAGAGTCCTATGGCTCCGAGATAATCTTCTATCTTGTATTGTGTACCTCTGGGGTCTATTGCTTTTGCCAATCCCGACAGGGTGAGCGTCAGTCCCAGTAATATGCGGCACACGTTGACAAGCAGTCGTATCATCCTCTCACATTATTTATATATATGTTACTCCTTCAGTCTTATCGCTCCAAACACGGCATAGTTGATGATGTCCATGTAGTTGGAGTCTATACCTTCGCTCACCAGCGTCTCCCCTCCAAGGTCTTCGATCTCCTTGATGCGTTGTATCTTGGTGAGAATGAAGTCAGTGTAGCTCGAAACACGCATTGATCGCCATGCTTCGTCGTAGTCATGGTTTTTCTTCAGCATCAGTTGTAGTGCTTCGTTGGCATGCTGGTCGTAGAGTTCCAATGCCTTTGTGTTGTCCATGTCTACCTCGTCGGCATAGCCGTGAGCCAGCTGTATCAGTCCGACAATACCATAATTGATCAGCGCAATGAACTCTGGACGGATGCCTTCGTCTACAAGTGCCTCCTTCTTAACCTCGATGGAGCGGATGCGCTTTGCCTTGATAAACAGTTGGTCGGTGAGTGACGATATTCTCAATATGCGCCAGGAAGCTCCATAGTCATGCAGTTTCTTGGCGAACAACACACGGCATTCAGCCATGATGTCCTTGAATTGTTGCTCTGTATTTTGCGATGTTGCCATAATTCGTTGCAAAAGTAGTAAAAAAGACTGAAACCTAAAAACTAATAACTAAAAACTTTTCATTACCTTTGCACTCGAAAAACAGACGACAATGAGAAATCTTTCTGATGATCAATTGGCAAAACTGCTTGATAAGGACATCTTCCACCTGATTGCAGACGCTGCTGACAACCTCGGAATGGAGTGTTATGTGGTGGGTGGATATGTCAGGGACTTGTTCCTTGAACGTCCATCCAACGATATTGATGTTGTGGTGGTAGGTAGCGGTGTGCTCATTGCCGAACAAGTGAAAAAGGTGTTGGGCAAAAGAGCCCATCTGTCAGTGTTCCGTAATTTCGGCACCGCTCAGGTAAAGCTTAAGGACGGCACCGAACTGGAGTTTGTCGGTGCACGTAAAGAAAGCTATAACCGTAACAGCAGAAAGCCGATAGTAGAAGACGGAACACTCGAAGACGACCAAAACCGTAGGGATTTTACTATCAATGCCATGGCGGTATGTCTGAATAACGGGCGCTTTGGCGAGCTCGTCGATCCGTTTGATGGAGTCTATGATCTTGAGGACGGCATCATACGCACACCACTTGACCCGGATATAACCTTCTCAGACGATCCGTTACGTATGATGAGGTGTGTGCGATTTGCCACCCAGCTCAATTTCTATATTGAAGATGAGACCTTCGATGCTATACTGCGCAACAGACAGCGACTGGAAATTGTGAGTGGCGAACGTATAGCAGATGAACTCAATAAGATAATGATGGCACCACATCCGTCAAAGGGGTTTATGGACCTCTATCGCAGTGGGTTGCTTGAACTGATCTTGCCCGAACTGATACAGCTTGATATAGTGGAGATACGCAATGGAAGGAAGCATAAGAACAATTTCTACCATACACTGGAGGTGCTGGAGAATATCTGCAAGAGTAGGGACGCCGCTGGTCAGGATCCGTCAAACGAGCTGTGGGTGAGGTGGGCAGCACTCCTCCATGATATAGGAAAGCCACGCTCTAAGCGGTGGGACAACCTGCAGGGGTGGACTTTCCATAATCATAACTATATCGGAGCTAAGATGGTGCCCGAGATTTTCAGACGACTGAAACTGCCCTTGGACGCAAAGATGAAGTTCGTGAAGAAACTCGTAGACCTGCACATGCGTCCGATTGCCATTGCTGATGATGAGGTGACCGACAGTGCGGTGCGACGACTGCTCAACGATGCTGGCGACGACATTGACTATCTGATGAGGCTCTGTGAGGCTGATGTAACGAGCAAAAACGAGGTCAGGAAAGCTCAGTTCCGTGAAAACTTCCGTCTGGTGCGCGAGAAGATAGCCCTGCTGAGGGAAAAGGACTACAAGCGACTGCTACAGCCAGTCATCGACGGTAATGAGATAATGCAGATGTTCAACCTGAAACCATGTGAGGTTGTCGGTGTCCTGAAGAAGACTCTGAAGGATGCTGTGCTGGACAATAAAGTTGCCAATGAGCGAGAGCCGCTGATGGAATTGCTCTTAAAGCGAGCAAAGGAATTGGGCTTGCAGTGTAATAATTGTTAAAAGATAAAGTGTAGGTGCGAGGTGTTACATAAATAATGACTAACTTTGCACCTTGAAAAAACTCATATAGGTAAAGTAAGTTTTGTATTTATAACGAGAATAACAGTAAAAAGATATGAAGAAGATTACAAGTATTTTGATCGCTTGCGCGACAGTATTGGCATTCTCTGGTTGTGGAAAATCGGGTGGTCGTCCTAATTTCGGTGACAATGAATATCCTGTCATGACTGTCGGCATACAGAGTGCTCAGTCGGAGACAACTTATCCAGCTACAATCAAGGGTGTGCAGGATGTTGAGATCCGTCCGAAAATCTCAGGTTTTATCACTCGTCTGGCTGTTCAGGAAGGACAGTCGGTGGCTCGTGGACAGGTGTTATTTACCATAGATAACGCCACATACGCTGCTGCTGTACGTCAGGCACAGGCAGCCGTGACACAGGCACAGGCAATGGTTAACTCCTCGCAAGCACAGTTGGCGACAGCATCGCTGACGTATAAGAATAGTCAGGAACTCTTTAAGAACGGTGTTATAGGTAGCTTCGAGCTGCAATCGTCAAAGAATTCATTCGAGTCGGCACAGGCTGCAGTAGCCCAAGCCAAGTCGAGTGTGGCGCAGGCACAGGCTTCGCTCGCCAATGCTAAGGAGACGCTGAGCTTCTGTACTATCACAAGTCCAGTATCTGGAGTTGTAGGCAATCTGCCATACAAACTTGGTGCGCTGGTTAGTCCATCGTCCAATCCCGCCGTTACTACCGTGTCAGACATCAGCACTATAGAAGTGTACTTCTCTATGACAGAGAAGGATATCCTCAATATGACTCGTAATGCGGGTGGTATCAATGCTGCGGTAAGCAACTATCCGCCAGTATACTTACGTCTTGCCGACGGTACCATGTATACCCATGCTGGAACCGTAACCAAGGTGAGCGGTGTCATCGACGCTGCCACTGGCTCTGTATCGATGATTGCGCGTTTTGCCAATCCTGAGCGTCTGCTAAAGAGTGGCGGTTCCGGTTCTATCGTTGTTCCACGCACAGACACCCGCTCCATCGTGATACCTCAGTCAGCATGTACCACTGTTCAGGACAAGATCTTTGTATATAAGGTTGACAAGAATAACAAACTGCACTATACAGAGATTACAGTTAATCCACAGAATGACGGAAAGAACTATGTTGTTACTGGCGGCTTGAAAATCGGTGATCAGATTGTTTCCAATGGTATAACGAAGCTCACCGACCAGATGACGATTATTCCTATCTCTCAGGAACGCTATGAGAAGAAGATTCAAGAGCAGGCAAAGTCAATGACTGCTGGTGATATCGTAAATGGAATGAAGAAATAAACAGAATACGAACAATGACATTTACTAATTTTATAAAACGACCAGTACTGTCGACGGTAATCTCCGTCCTAATTGTATTGCTCGGTATAATTGGATTGGTCTCATTGCCTATTGAGCAATATCCAAATATTGCACCACCACAGATTATGGTCATAACCAGCTATCCTGGTGCCGATGCTGAGACAGTGAAGAATGCCGTTGTCACACCACTGGAGGAAAGTATCAATGGTGTGGAGGGTATGGACTATATCTCTTCAACGGCTTCTACTGGCTCTGCCAATATCTCTGTTGTGTTCAATCAGGGCGCCAATCCAGACATGTGTGCTGTCAATGTACAGAACCGTGTGTCGCAGGCTGCTGCATTGCTGCCTGCTGAGGTTAACCAGATTGGTGTGCAGGTGATCAAGCGTCAGTCGTCGCAGGTGATTATGTTTACCTTGACTTCTGATGGACGTTATGATGATGAATTCTTGACCAACTACAACGCTATCAATATTATTCCTGCCTTGAAGCGTATTGAGGGCGTGGGTGATGCGTCCACTTTTAGCCAAAAGACATACGCCATGCGTATATGGTTGAAACCAGATGTGATGAAACAGCATGGATTGATGCCGTCGGACATTACAGCTGTGTTGGCAGAACAGAATATCGAGGCAGCTCCTGGATCCTTTGGCGAACAGTCGGACGTGGCTTACGAGTATGCCATGCGTTATACCGGTCGTTTCAAGACCGCAGAGGAGTTTGGTAATATTGTAGTCAAGAGTGATGCTAACGGGCAGACGCTGACTCTCAAGGATATCGCTACAATTGAACTTGGAGGTCAGGGCTATGGTATCGCGATGAAGAACAATAACGTACCATCTGTTTTGACGATGGTACAGCAGGTTGCAGGCTCTAATGCCAACGAGATTGCCAAGCAGGTGAAGGCCACACTGGAAGAGCAGGCAAAGCAGTTCCCTCCAGGTATGGAGTATAAGATCAATTATGATGTTACGGAGTTCCTCTATGCAAGTATCGAGGAGGTGGTGTTTACCCTTGTGATGACCCTTGTGTTGGTGTTCCTTGTGGTATATATCTTCCTTCAGGACTTCCGTTCCACCATCATCCCACTTATAGCCGTGCCCGTATCACTCATCGGTACATTTTTCTTCCTCAACCTGATGGGCTTCTCCATCAACCTTCTGGTACTATCGGCATTGCTCTTGGCTATTGCCATTGTGGTGGATGATGCCATTGTGGTGGTGGAGGCAGTTCATGCCAAGCTGGACCAGGGCTATAAGTCACCGCTTACTGCAAGTATTGATGCTATGAACGAAATTTCTGGAGCCATCATCTCCATCACCCTTGTGATGGCATCTGTGTTTGTTCCTGTGTCGTTCATTGGTGGTACTAGTGGTACTTTCTATCGTGAATTCGGTGTCACGATGGCTATTAGTATCTTTATCTCGGCACTGAATGCGTTGACACTGTCGCCAGCGTTGTGTGCTATCTTCTTGAAGCCGCACGATGAGAATGGTCATGTAAAGAAGAGTTCCTTGATAGATCGTTTCAATACGTCGTTCAATACCGCTTTTAATAAGTATACAAATAAATATAAGAATATAGTTGAAAAATTGGTCCACAAACCATTGCTTATCATGCTTACGGTGGTAGTGGGTGTTGTGGCATTGGTAATTACCATGTCTACTACCAAGTCGGGACTTGTTCCTGATGAGGATACAGGAACCATCTTCTGTACCATCTCTATGCCACCGGCAACATCTCAGGAACGTACCAAGGAGGTTATAGCACAAGTAGACTCTATTCTTGGGGCCGATCCTGCTGTGAAGACACGTGAGCAGGTGCAGGGTTACAATTTTATTGCTGGTGCAGGTTCCGACCAGGCAACATTCATCATTAAGTTGAAATCCTTCAAAGAACGCCAAAAAGGTTTGTGGTGGAAAATCAGTGGACTGTGGGAAGGCGATGGAATCTACCGTTTCTTCCTCAATCCATACGAGGCTAATGGCGTGCTGGCACAGATCTATATGAAGACAGCACACATCAAGGATGCTCAGATTCTGGCCTTTGCTCCGCCAATGATTCCTGGTTTCTCTGCTAACAATGGTGTGTCGCTTGTTATGCAGGATCGCACAGGTGGTGATCTGAACAAGTTTTTCGGTGTTGTCAAGGACTATTTGGCAGAGTTGAACAAACGGCCGGAGTTCCAGATGGCTATGACGTCATACAATCCTAATTATCCGCAGTATATGGTACATGTGGATGTAGCAAAGTGTAAGCAGGCGGGTATAACACCAACCATGGTACTCTCTACTTTGCAGGGCTACTATGGTGGACTATATGCCTCAAACTTCAACTCCTTCGGTAAACTCTATCGTGTCATGATACAAGGTGCACCAGAGACACGTATGACCGAAGCTTCATTACAGAATGTGTATGTCCGCACACCAGGCGGTATGGCTCCGGTTCAAGAATTCTGTCGATTGGAGCGTGTATTCGGACCAACCAACATCAGCCGTTTCAATCTGTTTACCTCTATCAATGTGACAGCGACGGTGGCAGACGGCTATTCAACCGGTGAGGCTCTGAAAGCATGTCAGGAAGTAGCTGACGAAATGTTGCCATCAGGATATACATACGACTACTCAGGTCTGACACGTGAGGAGGCAAAGGCATCCAATACCACGGCAATTATCTTCGTGCTGTGCTTTATCTTCATCTACCTTATCCTCTCGGCTCAGTATGAGAGCTATATCTTGCCGTTGGCGGTTGTACTCTCAGTGCCGTTCGGATTGGCAGGTTGCTTCTTGTTTACACAGATATTCGGCCATTCCAATGACATATATATGCAGATATCGCTTATCATGCTTATTGGTCTGTTGGCGAAGAACGCCATACTTATTGTACAGTTTGCCTTGGAGCGTCGTCAGTTGGGTATGGCTATCACGTGGTCGGCAATACTTGGCTCCGCAGCCCGTTTGCGCCCTATCCTTATGACCTCCCTTGCTATGGTCATCGGTTTGTTGCCTATGATGTTTGCATCGGGAGTAGGTAAGAATGGTAACCAAACCCTTGGTGCTGCTGCCGTAGGTGGTATGCTCATTGGTACTATCTTGCAACTCTTCGTAGTGCCAGCCCTCTTCGTTATTTTCCAGTCCTTGCAGGAGAAATTCTCTCCGATGAAGTTTGAGGGTGAGGACAATGGCGATATACTTAACTCGCCAGAGCTGGAGCAGTATGCTCACGATCTAAGCAAGGAGTTTGATACTGTGGAGAAATAGATAAATAACAATTATACAAGTAATTGAATATTATGATGCATACAAGAAATATAATCCTGATAGGTTTTACAGTCGCTTTGCTCAGTGGCTGTAAAGCCTACCATTCGCTCTACGACGACTATGAGCGTCCTGCTACGGTGACTACCGACAATGTGGTGCGCGACCCCATCAACGACAGCGCTTACCTGTCTACTGCAGACTCTACGGGCTTCGGCAACCTGCCTTGGCGCACGGTGTTCACCGATCCCTATCTGCAGGCTATCATAGAGAAGACCCTTGCCAACAACCCCGACCTGCTCAATGCAGCGCTGAACATTGAGATGGCTGAGGCTCAGCTCAAGGCTGCCAAGCTGTCGTTCCTTCCGTCGGTGGTGTTCGGTCCGCAGGGTACACTGAGCCATTTCGGTACTCATAGTGAGACGACCAAGGCGTATACGCTACCACTCTCGGCATCATGGAATGTCGACTTGTTTGGTTCGTTGCGCTCACAGAAGCGTGCGGCACAGGTAGGTCTGCTCCAGGCACGCGACTATCGTCTGGCTGTTCAGACCAGCCTGATCAGCAATGTCGCCAATATGTACTACACCCTTCTGATGCTCGACCGTCAGCAGGAGATAGTCCATAACATGCAGAACCTTACCAAGGACACGTGGGATATGATGAAACTGCAGATGTCCTTCGGCAGGGCACGCTCTACCAGTGTGCAGAGTGCTGAGGCTGCATACTATGATGTTATGACGCGCGATGCAGAGATACGTGGAAATATCCGTGAGGTGGAGAACTCGCTCTCGCTCCTCATGGGTGAGCCGGCACATGCCATCGCCCGCGGAAAGCTGGAGAATCAGTCGCTGCCTGAGCAGTATGCCAATGGCATAGGACTGAATATGCTTGCCAATCGTGCCGACGTACATGCCAACGAGATGGCCCTGGCCCAGTGCTTTTATAATGTCGAGACGGCTCGTGCACGTTTCTATCCACAGATCACCATCTCGCCGATGGGCGCCTTCACCAACAGCAATGGCATGGTGAACCCAGGTAAGCTCCTGTTGCAGGTGGTAGGTCAGCTGACACAGCCCATCTTCATGAACGGACAGCTGAAGGCTGGACTCCGTGTGGCTGAGGCTCAATACAAGCAGGCGTACAACACATGGCAGAACAGCATCCTCTCGGCAGGTAGTGAGGTGAGCAATGCCCTGGTGCAGTATACCTCTGCCGTAGAGAAAAGCCAGTTGGAACAGCAACAGATAGATGTGCTGACAAAGAATGTGGAGCATACCACATTATTATATAAGCAGAGTTCTACCAGCTATCTTGAGGTGATTACAGCGCAACAGCAGCTGCTCAACGCACAGATAGCGAAGGTACAGGACGACTTCTCTAAGCTACAGGCGATAGTCAACCTGTACTATGCCCTCGGTGGAGGAGTGGAGTAGTGTTTATTTTTAATTTGTAATCAATAATTGATAATTGAGAATTATGGCAAGCGAAATATCCCCAAGAGCTGAGGTTAGTCCCAAGGCGAAGATCGGCGACAACTGTAAGATATATCCCTTCGTGTATATCGAGGATGATGTCGTGATTGGCGACAACTGCATTATCTTCCCATTCGTCAGCATCCTGAACGGTACACGTATGGGTAATCGCAACAAGATACACCAGGGCACGGTCATCGCTGCACTGCCACAGGACTTTGAGTTCCAGGGCGAGAAGTCGGAAGTGATCATCGGCGACTGCAATGTGCTACGTGAGAATGTGGTAATCAACCGCGGTACACATGCTGGCGGCAAGACCATCATAGGCAATAACAACTTCCTGCTGGAGGGCGTCCACATACTACATGACACCAAGGTGGGCAATCAGTGTGTCTTCGGCTACGGCTCTAAGATAGCTGGTGACTGCGAGATAGGTGATGGAGCCATCCTCACCTCAGCCGTATTACAACTGCCTAACACCCGTGTGGGCGAGTATTCTACGGTGTTGTCGGGTTCGGTATTCAATAAGGACGTGCCACCATACATCATTGCCTGCGGTAATCCTGCCACCTTCACGGGTGTCAACACACCGATGTGTCAGAAGGCAGGTTTCAGCGAGAAGACCATCAAGCATATAGCTAATGCCTATCGACTGGTATTCCACGGTAAGGTGAGCCTCTTTGATGCCACCAACCAGATAAAGGATCAGATACCCGATAGCCCAGAGCGTCAGAAGATAATCGACTTCCTGACGACGGCAGATCGTGGCGTGATATGATCAGTACGATGCTGTGCAGGGAATGCCTGCACTTATTACACGGTCGCGAATGGCATCCAGCTGTTCGCGACTTGCTTTTTTTAGCCCTTTGGTTGGCGTCTCGCGGTCGATAGTGTATATCATCACCTCCTCAGGCTGAATATACTCTACAGCCTTCAGCCACGGCTGGACATATTCCTCGCCCGTATTGTCGACGCCATCGCCCGTCATGAACATTGTCTGAATGATTACCTTACCGTTGAAGGCACGTAGCTGCTCAACAATCTTTTGCACGTCGTATGCTGGTGACACAGGTCGGTCCACCTTATATATATAGTCCATGTCCACGGTGTCGAGCTTCTGTATGTTGTTGTCCACCCGTAGAAGGGCCTGACATACGTCGGCTTTGTGTGTCATGGTGGCATTGCTGAGGACAGACACCTTGGCCTCGGGACAGTAGTGGTCGCGCAGGCGTATGGTGTCGTCGATGATACCAGCAAACTGGGGATGGGCTGTCGGTTCGCCATTGCCTGCAAATGTGAGCACGTCGGGCAGCACTCCTTCAGCTACCATCTCCTTCAGCTTTTGCTCTAAAGCCTGTGCCGTCTCCTCTCTTGTGGGACGCGGCAGGGTGGGACGGAAGTCCTTGTTGAGTCCGCACTCACAGTAGATGCAGTCAAACGTGCACACTTTGCCGTCGCTTGGCATGAGATTGATACCGAGCGACACACCCAGTCGGCGGCTATGCACAGGACCGAAGATGGGTGAGGGAAATATTATTGTACTCATCGTCTGTTTTCTTTTGTGTACTTTTCAGGGTGCAAAAGTAATAAAAAACTAAGATAGCAAAGACAAACATGGCAGGAAAGATGCAGACTTGATTTGGAAAGAAATGTACTTTTGTCCTGATAATTCTAAGAAAAAATGAATTTTTTCTTGCATTTAGCCCACTTATTATGTACCTTTGCAGCTAAATTTGGTGTAATACGACCTTTTTTGAAATGAAGAAGAAGAGAAATAGAACGCGAAACCATCGCAGTTTGCAGTTGATAACATTATGCATAAGCACGTCTATGGTGCTGGTACTCTTGGGAATGGTGGTGCTCACAGTGCTTACGGGACGCAATCTCTCACAATACGTCAAGGAGAACCTGACTGTGACAATGATACTATCGCCAGAGACTACCGATCAGGAAGCACAAGTCCTGTGTAAACGAATAAAGACACTCAACTATATCAGCGGTATGACCTATGTCAGCAAGGAAGCTGCGCTGAAGGAGGGAACACGTCAGTTGGGCGCAGACCCGAGCGAGTTTGTAGGCGAGAACCCCTTCACCGCCTCTATCGAGCTGAAGCTACATGCCGACTATGCCAATAACGACTCTATCGACTGGATAGCATCTCAGTTGAAGAGTTATCATGGAGTGTCGGATGTGGACTACAGGCAGGAACTGATAGAGAGTGTGAACAACTGGATGAACAAGATCAGTCTGGTATTGCTGATACTTGCCGCACTGCTTGCCATCGTGTCGTTCTCGCTTATCAACAACACCATCCGCCTGGCTATCTATGCCCGACGGTTCTCCATCCACACCATGAAACTGGTAGGAGCATCATGGTGGTTCATACGCCGACCATTCCTGCGTAACTCCATTCTTCTGGGCTTATTGTCGGCATTCCTGGCACTGCTCGTGCTGGGTGGAGGCATATATGCCTTGTATTATTATGAGCCCGACATGACGGTGATAATCAATTGGCGGGTGTTGGCAATCACAGGCTGCGCCGTACTCCTGTTCGGACTCATCATCTCAGTGTTCTGTTCGTGGCTCTCTGTAAACAAGTTCCTTAAGATGAAGGCGGGAGAGCTATATAAGATATAAAGAAGATAGATACCATAAATAGTATAGACATTATAGTTACTATAGCCGCTATAGTGGCTATATAAAAAACAAAGACAATAATGAGCAATAAGAACTACGCTTTCGGTAAGACCAATTTCATATTGTTGGCAATAGGTCTGGCTATTATCATCATTGGATTCATACTTATGAGTGGCGGTGCCACTACTGATGAGGCCTTCAATCCTGCCATCTTCGATGCTCGTCATATCAAGGTGGCACCAGTGATTACCTTTCTTGGCTTTGTGTCCATCATCGTAGCAATAGTATATAAGCCGAAGGATAAGGAAGAGGGTAGTAAGGAGATGAGAAGTAAGGAGCTGAGTAGTAAGGAGATGAGTAGTAAGGAGATAAGCAATAGGAAATGAACTGGATTGAAACTGTAATCATAGCCATTGTCGAGGGACTGACAGAGTTCCTGCCTGTATCCTCTACGGGACACATGATCATAACCCAGAACCTTCTGGGTATAGAGCAGGGTGATCCGTTCGTCCATGCATTTACCTTTATCATACAGTTTGGCGCCATCCTTTCGGTGGTGTGCCTCTATTGGAAACGGTTCTTCCGTTTTGACAAGACACCAGCACCGGCAGGCAGCTCGTGGATTCAGAAGATGAAACATCGTTACTATTTCTATTGGCTGCTCATCGTGGGTGTATTGCCTGCGGTAGTCATTGGCTTGGTTGCCAAGAAGTCGGGCGTGCTCGACTGGCTGCTTGACAGCGTTGAGGTGGTAGCCGTCATGCTGGTAGTAGGTGGCGTGTTCATGTTGTACTGCGACAGACTCTTCAATAAGGGAGAGGACGCTACGAGACTCAATGAGAAGCGAGCATTCGCCATAGGTCTCTATCAGTGCATATCGGTCATACCGGGAGTCTCGCGTTCCATGGCAACCATCGTGGGCGGAATGACACAGGGCTTGACCCGTCAGCGTGCTGCGGAGTTCTCTTT
Organism: uncultured Prevotella sp.; assembly: GCA_900316295.1. GTDB lineage: Bacteria > Bacteroidota > Bacteroidia > Bacteroidales > Bacteroidaceae > Prevotella. The sequence continues at coordinate 31,464 of ONCJ01000010.1, read as the reverse complement.
CTTCCTTGCAGTGCCAACTATGGCAGGCGCCACACTGCTCGATCTGCTCGACTTGTTCAAGGGAGATACGTCGTGGGCAACCCCTCATAACATTACGATGCTACTCTTGGGATGTGTCGTGGCATTCATTGTCGCGTTGCTTGCCATGAAGTGGTTTGTTGCTTTTCTGGCTAAATATGGTTTCAAGGCCTTTGGTGTTTATCGCATCATAGTTGGTGGCATCATCATAGCGTTGCTGCTGACAGGTCACTCACTCGCAATGGTCGATTAGATGAATTTCAAGGAAGGAGTAGTCATAGCAATCGACAAGCCCTATAGGATGTCGAGCTTCGGAGCGTTAGCACATGTGCGTATGCTCTGTTCACGTCGTCAGGGAGCGAAGGTGAAGATGGGACATGCTGGTACGCTCGACCCACTTGCCACGGGAGTGCTTATCCTCTGCACGGGTAAGATGACCAAGCGCATAGAGGAGTTCCAACAGCATACCAAGGAGTATGTTGCGACATTGCAGCTGGGCGGGACTACGGCGAGCCACGATATGGAGCATGAAGTCGAGGCTACTTTTCCTACGGACCATGTCACTCGGGAACAGGTAAGCGAGACACTAAAATCATTCGTGGGCGACATACAGCAGATTCCGCCATCGTTCTCGGCATGTAATGTCAATGGCAAACGAGCCTATCAACTCAGCAGAAAGGGTAGGGAGGTGAATCTTGCGCCCAAGACAGTACATATAGAAGAGATAGAACTGAGCCATTATGACGACCAACTGAAGCAAGCCACAATACGTGTGGTGTGCGGCAAGGGCACATACATACGCTCTCTGGCGCGCGATATTGGCGAGGCTCTCGGATGCGGAGCTTACCTCACAGCCCTCAGGCGTACTCGCGTGGGCGATGTCAGGGTGGAGCAGTGTCATGATTTCGATACTTTCGAGACTTGGCTCAACCAACAGGAAATAGAAAAGAATATATAAAATATAGGTACTGTAGCTACTGTAGGTGCTATGGTTGCTATAAAAGAATACAAAGCAAAGAAAGACATGAAATTATCCCAATTCAAATTCAATTTGCCAGAGGAGCTCATCGCATTGTATCCACATTCGTCAGAGCGCGTGTTCAAACGCCCTAACGGAACAATGGAGACATTCAGTGTGACTCGTCGTGACGAGTGTCGTCTTATGGTGCTCCACAAACAGTCGCAGACCATTGACCTGTTCAAGAAGGATGCCGATGGCAACCCTATCGAGGGCGAGTACATCGACTTCCGCAATGTCATCGACTATTTTGACGATGGTGATACCTTTGTACTTAACGACTCAAAGGTGTTCCCTGCGCGTCTTTACGGTACTAAGGAAAAGACCGATGCTCGCATAGAGGTGTTCCTGTTGAGAGAGCTCAACCGAGATATGCATTTGTGGGATGTGCTCGTAGAACCGGCAAGAAAGATAAGAATTGGTAACAAGCTGTTCTTTGATGACTCGGGTTCGATGGTGGCAGAGGTTATCGACAACACCACCAGCCGCGGTCGTACGCTCCGTTTCCTGTATGATTGCCCCAATGAAGAGTTCCGCCAGGATCTCTTTGCGCTGGGCGAGGCGCCACTGCCACATTATATCATTGACGGTAGAGCAGCCAAGGGCGAGTCTCCTCGTGCTACTGAGGAGGACACCGAGAACTTCCAGTCGGTATTTGCTCAGCATGAAGGCTCTGTCACTGCACCGGTAACAGGACTTCATTTCAGTCGTGAGCTTATGAAGCGTATGGAGATCAAGGGAATACGTACCGCCTTTGTCACTTTGCACTGTGGACTCAGCACCTTCCATGACATCGAGGTGGAAGACCTCTCTAAACATAAGATGGACTCCGAGCAGATGATAGTCAATAGTGAAGCATGCGAGATAGTCAATGAAGCCGTACGCAATCGTCACCACGTATGCGCCGTGGGCACTAGCATGCTGAAGGCTTGCGAGACTGCGGTGGGTACTGATGGTATGCTGAAGGAATACAATGGATGGACCAACAAGTTCATATTCCCACCTTATGACTTCGGACTGGCAGACACGATGATAGCCAATTTCTATCATCCTATGTCCACACTACTCATGGCGACGGCTGCATTCGGGGGCTACGACCTTGTCATGCAGGCATACGACCTTGCCGTTGAGCACGGATATAAGTTCGGATGTTATGGTGATGCCATGTTGATATTGAACGATTGATGAAACATACTGCTTATCTTGGACTCGGAACCAATCTTGGCGACCGCCGGAAGAATATGACCGAGGCAATAGAGAGAATAGAAAAGTCGGTTGGCACAGTGTTGCGCCAATCGACTTTTTATGAGACAGAGCCATGGGGCTACGAGTCCGATAACAGGTACCTTAATGCTGTGGTGTGTGTAGAGACCGTCCTCTGTCCTCTCTGCCTGCTTAAGGCAACACAGCGCATAGAGTTGGAGATGGGACGAACAGAGAAATATGCCACCCATGGAACCTCTCACCTCTCACCTCTTACCCCACGTATCTATAAAGACCGTCCCATTGATATTGACATCCTGTTGTATGACGATATCACAGTCGACTTACCGGAACTAAAAATCCCGCATCCATTGATGCGGGATAGGGAGTTTGTGATGAAACCTCTTCGTGAGGTCCTTACATCTTCTTCGTTGTGAGGATTGTGTTCCTCTTCTCTTCGGTATCTTACTTACGCAGACCGAGAGCCTTAACGATAGCACGATAGCGCTCGATGTCGCGGTCGTACAGATACTTCAGCAGCGCACGACGCTTACCTACGAGCTGGGTCAGCGAGCGAGTAGTCACGAAATCCTTGCGGTTCTGCTTTACATGCTCGGTGAGGTGCTTGATACGATAGGTGAACAGTGCAATCTGGCTTTCTGCAGAACCAGTGTCTTTAGCGCCACCTTTGCCATACTGGCTGAAGATCTCTTCTTTCTTTGCTTTGTCTAAATACATAATTTTGTTGTTGATGAATGTTTTTTATATTACATCCGCACAACGTCAGCCGCCCTTCATCTCAGCAAACCACATCGTAACGAATGCATCGGATTTTCCGATTTGCGGCTGCAAAGGTACAAAATAATGCGTAATGCGTAATGCGTAATGCGAAGTTTTTATTATGTCTTTAACTATTTTTTTGTATCTAATGCCACCATGCAGGCCTTAAAATAATCATATATGATAAAATAATTGAAAATAATTACGCATTACGCATTACGCATTACGCATTATTTTTGTACCTTTGCACCCGCTTTTAATAACCGAATAAAATGCAGGAAATAAGAAACATAGCCATCATCGCCCACGTGGACCATGGTAAGACAACGTTAGTCGATAAGATGATGCTCGCAGGAAAGCTCTTCCGCGAAGGACAGGATAACAGTAGCCAGGTGCTTGACGCTAACGACCTTGAGCGCGAGCGCGGCATAACAATCCTTTCTAAGAATGTGTCCATCAACTGGAAAGGGACAAAGATCAATATCATCGACACTCCAGGTCACTCTGACTTCGGAGGTGAGGTAGAGCGAGTCCTCAATATGGCAGACGGCTGTCTGTTGCTTGTCGACGCGTTTGAGGGTCCTATGCCACAGACACGTTTCGTGTTGCAGAAAGCGTTAGAGATAGGATTGAAGCCGATGGTCGTTGTCAATAAGGTAGACAAACCCAACTGTCGCCCTGAGGAGGTATATGAGATGGTGTTCGATCTGATGTGCGATCTCAATGCCACCGAGGAACAACTCGACTTTACCGTAGTCTATGGCTCTGCCAAGAATGGCTGGATGGGCCCAGACTGGAAGACTCCTACCGACAATATAGAGTACCTTTTGGACAAGATACTTGAGGTGATACCCGCCCCTAAGCAGCTGGAAGGCAACCCGCAGATGCTCATTACCTCGCTCGACTATAGCAACTACACAGGTCGTATCGCCGTGGGACGTGTCCATCGAGGCACACTCACTGACGGTATGAACGTCAGCATCTGCCATCGCGACGGCAGTATAGAGAAAACCAAGATCAAGGAGCTTCATACCTTTGAAGGAATGGGACATGTCAAGACCGACAAGGTAAGCTCAGGTGATATCTGTGCCGTCATAGGACTTGAACATTTCGAGATAGGTGATACCATCAGTGACTTCGAAACACCCGAGCCACTGCCCACCATCGCCATTGACGAACCCACCATGTCGATGCTCTTCACCATCAACGACTCCCCCTTCTTCGGAAAGGAAGGCAAGTTCTGTACGTCACGTCATATCAACGACCGACTGCAGAAGGAACTTGAGAAGAACCTCGCACTGCGTGTAGAGCCCTTCGAAGACTCTACCGACAAGTGGATTGTCAGTGGTCGTGGCGTGCTCCATCTCTCCGTACTCATCGAGACCATGCGTCGCGAAGGCTATGAGCTGCAGGTAGGTCAGCCGCAGGTGATATATAAGGAGGTTGACGGTGTGCGCTGTGAGCCTATCGAAGAGCTCACCATCAACGTACCCGAAGAGTTCGCGTCCAAGATGATTGACATGGTGACCCGTCGCAAGGGCGACCTCACGGGTATGGAGACACAAGGCGAGCGCACCAACATAGAGTTTGAGATACCATCACGTGGCATCATCGGTCTGCGTACCAATGTGCTCACAGCCAGTCAGGGCGAAGCTATCATGGCTCATCGTTTCAAGGACTATCAGCCTTATAAGGGAGACATCGAACGTCGTGTCAACGGTTCGATGGTAGCCTTAGAGACAGGAACTGCTTACGCTTACGCTATTGATAAGCTGCAAGACCGTGGCAAGTTCTTCATTGATCCAGGCGACGATGTCTATTACGGTCAGGTGGTAGGTGAGCATGTCCATGACAACGACCTTGTCATCAACGTATGCAAAGCCAAGCAGCTCACCAATGTCCGTGCCAGTGGTTCCGATGATAAGGCTCGTGTCATTCCGAAGACTGTGATGAGCCTTGAGGAGTGCCTGGAATATATCAAGGCAGACGAATACGTCGAGGTGACACCTAAGTCCATGCGAATGCGCAAGATCATCCTCGACCACGATCAGAGAAAGAAGGCAGCAAAGGTGTAAGTACCGCTCTCAATAAATATAAAAAGGCAAAACTCGAAGTTTTGCCTTTTTATATTACCTTTTATTTTATATTATTCCCACGTGTCTTTGAAATCATTGAAGTCCTCTAAGTCCCAGTCGAAGTCAAAGCGCTTGGCACCCATGCCTGTTCCATCGCCAGTTCCACCTTCTTCTAATTGTTGGTCACGATTTTTTTCGTCAGTAACTCCATTGATTCCATTTCCTGATATTCCGTCCATGATGCCTCCACTTTCCAAAAGGGCATATGCTTCTGTTGTCGGTTTTAGATATATCTTTTTCATTGTTTTGCCTCCTTTCTGATTATTTGATAATAACTTTCTTACCTTTCACAACATAAATACCCTTTGGTAGGTTCTGTATTGATGAACCGTCGCCCACCTTGATGCCATTGAGGTTGTAAATGTTATCATCGGTTCCGAATGTGTTGATACCAGACTCTTCTAACAGTGCGATTTGTATTCCTGTCGTCTCATCGTCCGATAATAAAGTATTGTCGAAATCAGTGATACCGATAGTCAGACCCTTAGCATGATTAGCTGCACCGATATACTGAATCCATGCGTAGGCAGAGTTTACGTTTGCACTTGGTTTTGCCATCTGAGTTAGTGCACCGCTTCCATTAAGGTAATAGTCGTCCTTCTTCAGTGCATTATCAGCCTTAACGAGTGTACCAGTCATCTTGTACTGGTTAGTGACGGTGGATGCTGCCATCTCGTCAATCGTGCTGGTTTCAAGTTGTACACCTTCAAATGTTGGGTCTGTTACAGCCTCGGTAGGTTTAATGAAGATAGGTGTACCAGCCACAATCATCTTGTGCCAGTGACGCTTCATTAACAGCTTATAGTTGCCTGTTTGGTCATTTCGTGTGATATCATCGAAGTGGATGATGTCGGTGTATGGACCGAACACCTTCTCAACCTGAGCAACGCTGACGCTGAATGGTAGTGTAAGTGAAGCCCATGTATCTTGTTGGAAGCTTCGTTTCTTCAGTTTTACGTTAACTGCTTTCCCCGCACATTGCGTGATAGCTTCAGCAAGGGTTTTGGTTGTATTATCTACCTTGACAGTACTCTCATCCTTGATAATCTCTACTTTAGAACGTTCACCAGTCTCCGTCGGTACGAACTGGAAGCCGCGGATACCAATCTTTGTTTGCTGACCAAAGAAGAAGTAGGTCTTACCAGCTTTTACAGGGAATATGTATTTAACGTATCCACCAGTAAGCATGATGTAACCCGTACCATCGTTGCTTGCATCCACGTACAAACCATTTGTCTGCGAGATGCTTGTTCCTGTATGAATTGCGAATGGTTTCAACTGGTCGCCGATAGCGATATTGTTGGTTGTTATATAGTTGTTATACAGATTATAGATAGCTCTCGATTCATCTTGAGAGAAGGCTTTGTTTGCTACGAAGGTGTCGTCTCCACGATAGGTGATATTTTCACCATATTCGGGATCTTTTTTATGTTCATCCTCGCCATTGGTATACTTAGGCCAATTTCCATTACCGCTATTAGCTTCAGCCGTCTCCTTAATATAGTTCCAAGCATCACTGAGTCTTGCAGAACTCCACATCTGATCCACTCCGTTCACCTTCTTCACCTGTATGCTGTTGCCCTGTTCGTCGATAAGGTAAACAGGTCGATAGCGGATGAATGTCTTACAGAGCACCTCGTCCTCATGATAGTTAAGTGAGCCTTGCTGCAAAGCCCAAATTGTGAGGTCGCCGTCTTTTTCAGGTTCGAACTTCACATACGTACCCTTTGATGGCATCTTGAAGGTGCGCTCATGTGTAGTAGGATAAGTTGTACTGTTGGTGTAAATATGGTTGTAGTTGTCACCTGGCGCAACGCCTGTTTTTACCTGGAACTTCTCCTCCATCTTGGCATTGTCACTACTCTTGATGCTATATGTTCCAACTGCATCAAGAGGTGTACCGATGGCGTCGTCAGCAATGGTCATATATGTCCATTCCTTATCGTCGTATCCTCCAAAGGTAGCTGTGATGTATGGCTGTGCATATACCACATCCTCGTCGTTTTCAATAGAGCCAGTATTGATTCCAGAACTTGAATTCTCCACGGAGAGATTTGCATTTGTTGTTATCACACGCTGACCCTTGTTGAGGGTACCATTAGGTGTCGTGCTCTGTACTGCCTCCCATACAGGATATCTATTTGGATTGATGATAAATACAGCCCATGCCATACCGCTACTTGCCTCGTCAAGCATTACGACAGCGCGTCCTGTAGTGGTCTTAGCCAGTGTGAATGGTATGTTTTCAAATACCATGTTATTCTCTGTAGGCATGTTGCCATTGAGAGTATAGTAGATAGTACCCAGTCCGTCGGCAGTCTTAATACGTATCTGTGTAGCTGGAGTTATTTCCTGGCTTTGTCCTGAGTTCCAGTATGTGCCATTATCCACGAGATTGCCGTTTTCGTCCATACCTTTCCATGTGCTTCCGTCTTCTGAAATCTGGAAGAATGGTTTTTCCATATCTGTAGAGTACAGGTAGTTTGATGTCACCACGTTAGAGTATATGTCGTTCACTGGATCCCATGCTATTGCCTTGATGGCTTTGTTGCCCGAGATGATAACCTTGCTCAAACCAGAGTATTGATAGGTGTTGTCTGCACCACGTACAGGCTCTGTGCCGTCTGTGGTATAGAAAATCATAGAGCCGGCATAGTTACAAGAGATTTGTACCGTCAGCGTATTAGTGTAGTATACGTATGGTGTCGGTACACCATCTGGATTGAAGATAGGGTCTGGTAGTGGGTCTACCTTTGTGTAGGTCTCCTGTACAATACGACTCTTGTCATCTGAGGTCCATTCTGTTCCTTCAGGGTCAGGGTTGTATGCGATGGCTTTCACAGTGATGGTCTGACCTGTAACAAGCTTAATGCTCTTGTTTGCGCTTAGCTTAGTGCCTGTTGTTGGTGTTGGATCGGTACCATCTATCGTGTAGCGTACATCCCATTGTTTTGGTGCTTCAATAGTATATTCCTGTGTTGATGTAAACTTGCGTGATGGAGGTGTGATGATTGGTTCGCCCTTTTCGGAGTTTACATATACGTAATACTCTGCTGTTGAGGAGGCGGTGTAGCTACTATACTGTGGCTCACCCACCTGTATGCCACCGTTCTTTTCAGCATTGTCTTTGTTGATATTGCTGCTACCACCATGGTACTCTTTCTCTATAGTACCATTGTAAGTGGCACGTACCTTTACCCAACCAGGATTTGTTCCTGCGGTTACGGTTCCAGTGTTGATGTCGACATCAGTGCCATCAGCACCATTTCTATCCACGATGGCAAATGTTACCTTCTTGTGTGAGTTCTGCTCGTAGTAGTCCACCTCTTGGTTTACGGGATTACCCTTGTATTCAGGGTCAGCACCGCTTAGTCCCTTGTTACCTTTGTTGACCCATGTCACCTTATACTGCAAACCATTGCCGAAGGTAGTAGTGCCCAGGGCGTAGGTGGTCGTTTGTGCTATACGGTTTGTTGTTGATGGAAGGTCGAGTTTCAACGTAGTATCGAAGAGATAGTAGTATTCAGTATAAGTCTGGAAGCTGATATACTCGTTGCCTTCCGACTCTGTTCTTATCTGTACGGCAGTAAATCGGCGCTTGTTCACCTCAGTAGAGATGACAGGTACGTTGTCGATACCGCTTGATACTGTTGACTCGTTGATGAGTTGTGCTGTGGTGTATATGCTTGAAGTCGAGAACTTTCCGTATACCAGATTGCCACGTCCAGCAGAACTCTTAGATGCTCCCTCACCATAGGCTACAACGTTCTCTGCCGTAGACATGATCTTTTTGCCTTCAACGTTTAATTCGCTATTTGCATCTGGCGATACAGGGTCGTAGGTAGGTTGTGCAGGACGATCATGAGCAACAATCATGAACTTCATCTTTGCTACACCACCATCAAGAGGCTCGCTTCCATCCTGCTGAGGACTTGTTGCAACAGCATTCACGCATACGTAATCGCCAGAAACAAGATCTTCATCGATATAAATAGGTATACCACGACGATACTGGTATATCCGTTTGCTCTTGTCAAGTTTTGGGTTTGATTTGATGTCAGCGGCATCGCCGTTCTTTGCGAACGAGAACCAGATGTTGTCTCCGGCATTTTTTACTTTCACATACATCATTCGACCATTGGGGAATCCGTTGGGGAAGGTTCCTGACTCTCCGAAGAGACCGGTTGAACCACTCAGCTTATAGTCTTTGTCGCTGCCAGGTCCTGTCACAGGTATGGTCATAGCAGCATCCCAATAGAATTCGAGTTCTATCTGTGCTGCAGCCTCAATGATGGTTATTGTGGCTGTACTTGTTGGTGCGGGAGTCATATTTCTGAAGAGTGCTTTGACACCCTCGGGTGCAGTGCTCTTCAGTGTTGCTGTCACTGTGAACTGTCGTTTGGCCCCGACCTCAGCGTATACTCTCTCCGAACCGCTACCAGTATAGGTGCTGATGATACCATCAGATGCTCCTACCGTTATCTTGTCATAGTTTGTACCAGTTCCGGTCTCTGGTGTTACCGTTGCGTATGTGAAGTCAAAGTAGTTAGAATAGTTGGTTTCCTCTACATCTTCGTCATCACCATACACGAATGTCTCATATGTTCCAGAAGTCTCTGTCTCACGGATGCCGATGTGTTCGCCTGCGGCATTGGTTATGTATGGTGCGAAGTTAGAACGCTGACCGCGCTGAACCTGCTGGTCGTCTATATTAACTCCGTACGCAGCCTTACCTGTCACGGTGAAAAGTGCTGTAGTTCCCGATGTTGGCTTATATGTGCTGTTACCAGCGTAGTTGATTGTGATATAAGCTGTTCCTGCGTCACCGACTTTAATACCAGTAATCTGGAATCTACCATTAGACTGATCCCATGTGATCCCAACATTACTTACGTCAATGACGGATGGGTCTGAGGATACAAACTCAAACTCACTATTGTTCGTTGTTGAGAGCCCGTAGTTAGTTGCTGCATTATTCTCATTTACCGTTGCAATGTTATGATTAAAAGTAGTAGCAGATGAGTTATCGTATGTCAGGTCTTGAGAGCCTACAGAGCGAAGTCCGAACTCTGTTCGATTGTCATCGTATACCTCAATCTTATACAAATGCGGTCTGTTAGATGTGTTGCTGATATCTACATATCCATTTGCTATAGCCTTTAATTCGAGAACCTCTGTGCTACCTGCTGCAGCTGTCGCCGAGCCACTCTCCAGAGTGGCATTGGTATAGTCGAATGTGGCTTCACCACCAAAGGTGATGCGTACTGTCTGACCAGCTGTGACAGGAATGCCTATCTTTACATTTGTATTGTTATATGTCAGATAACCATCTGTATTGCCTGTACTGTTTGGATAGAGACGGAGGCTGCCGACTTTCAGGACATCGCCGTTGCGACCGAACTTCAGTTCGTACATCTGAGAGCCACTTGGTGCGGCATAAGTAGCGTATGCATCATCTTTGTTAGTGGTAACAAACTGGTTGGCATAGTAGTTGGGGTTAGTCTCCTTGTTACCTACCCACCAGAATTTAGTCGTCTGGTCCTCGGTATAGGTGTCATTGTTGATGGTATTGGTAACATTCAGAGTGGTGAAGTCCCACGTCTTGCCATTTGTTACGGTATAGGTGGCAGTAGCCACATCCGATACTACGCCATCCTTAACGGCGATAGCCTTTATGGTAACATCGTTGTTGATTGTCACCGTTGTTCCTTGTGTGCTCGAGGTGGTAGGAGTGGTTCCGTCGGTGGTGTAATATATGGTGGCACCTGTTGTCGAGGTACTAATGGTTACTGATGTACCTAGCGCTACGCTTGAGCCAGAAGGTTGGCTGAACGTAGGTGTTACCACAGCGTCAGCAACTGTTACGGTATATGTTGCATTCGTCGCTGCGTCAAAATAATCGTTATTGGTTGATGAGGCTGTGATGGTGGATGTGCCAGAAGCATTTGTGACGAGTTGCACTAATGCTGGTGTAGTTCCATCCGTCTTTGTTGTAGTCACAGTGGCCAGCGATGTATTGCTACTGCTAACACTTATGTCGAAGTTGCCAGGAACTGTGGTTATTGTAGGCGAGGTGTAAGCTCCGCCAAGAGCTACAACGTCCGATGCCTTACTGAAGGTTATCGTTGGGCGAACCTTCGTTACCTGTAGTACGCCATTAGGGTCAGTGTAGAAAATCTCGAAGGCAGTAATGTCTATTTCATTATTGTCATCAGCTGTCCCCGACCCTTCTATTGTGAAGGTCTCGCCTGTTAGGTCGTCGAATGTAACCGAGCCAGAGTTATCGTGTACTGTCTGATCACTTCCGTCGTTTACTTTTACCGTTCCTGTTTTAGAACCTGTCAGGGTGAGCACCACTTTCGTGATAGTAATCGTGCCTGTACCGTTTTTCTGTGGAGTGATGGTAATCTTTCCTTTTCCAGCCGATCTATTAAATAAGGAGATGGTGGATTCGTTGTTGAGTTTAATACCCCCACCACCCTCGAAGTGGAACTGGAAACCACCTAATGTACGGTCGATGCCGTCAGTGGCAGACAAACCGTAGCTGCTGTAGAATGTCGGGTTATACTTCATGTCACTCACCGAGATGGTCTTGTTGTGCTCGGTGTTGTTCACGATGTTCAGTGTATAGACTGCATCTGATGCTGCGTTGTAGAATGCGTTACCTCCAAAAGAAGCTGTTACTGTAGCAGAACCTTGACTTGTATTGGGGGTTATGCCATAAGTCTCGGAGCTGAGATGATAGATTCCCGTTGCCCCAGTAACCCCTGCGTTATAGGTATAGTCTACTCTGAAGTTTGAAGGTGTCGTTGTCGGTGATACATTAACCTCGCTGCTGCTCGGTGCCACCGAGCTGTTGTTCGGTGAGAACGAAAGTGAAACGTCCTGCTTCGTCCATGTGGTATAGCTGTCGGTGTAAATATAGATATATTTCACATAAGGCGTTGTAGTTGCGGTCAGGCTGATGGTTGCCGACGAGGCTCCAGAGGTGTTGCTCCAGATAATTTGGTCTTTACCTGTAGTCGGGCTTACTGTTGCCCCTGTTTCACTTGTAGTCTGAGCAGTAGTGCCATCAAAGGTGTTGGCATCACCCACCAGTACCACCTTGGTAATCTTTACGCCGCTGTTAGCCGAGTTTGGTGTAACGGTAATGGTGTTGCTGCTCAAATTGTCTTTGTTCAGATGGATATAATATTTGTTTGGCGTCGTTTGATTGTTAGTTTGAGATTGCCAGCCGGAAGTCGTTATATCGAATCCGCAGATGTTAGTGCGGCTGGGGTCGTAAGTGAGATGCTTGAATCGCAAATCCTCAATAGGTATGTTGTAGCCTATTTCTGGTGTTACGATATCGGGCGTCGTTACAGTTATTGAATGGAAATAAGTAGATACATCGGTCTGGCGATATATGTAGAATGTTGACTTTCCTACCAGAACATCGCTGTTTGTGACAGTGTAAGAAAAGTCTTGAGCTGTCTTGTCTGAGGTTAGAGTGTTTGTTCCCACTGTCGTTCCGCCAGCTGTTGATGACAGGTTGAAGCCAATGGTGTTACCCGATGATGTGCAAAATCCTTTTAAAGCTATTACGTCACCTGTTCGTAGAGCCTGAGGAAGTACAATTTTTATGTACTTGCTGGTGGAGTTGTCTAACTTCGCACCATCAATATTGTTTTTTGTCTCAATGGTAATGTTAGAAGTGAAATTGATGGTTGCAGAGCCGCTGGTGATGTCTACACCAACTGTTGTTGTACCTTTTACGACAGGGTAATTGATCAACGTCTCGTCTGCCATTACCTTGTTTCCTCCAAACAGTGCGGACAGGAATAACAGTGATAAAGTTAGAAACTTCTTCATTGCTTTTAGTATTATTAGTTGTTGGTTTATATATTTTTCTGTTATTTCAGATTGTTAACTTATATAGCTTGATAATAAGTGCCCAAATGAATGGCGTCTGAAAAAGTCGTGCAAAGGTATATATAATATGTGTATGAAGCAAGTGATTTGACGAAAAAAAAAGAAAAAAGTATGAAAACGATTGCGGGGAAACGGTTGTCAAGGAGCTGTCGTTAAGCCCTTTCACTATGCTATAAAGAAAACCTCCTTGGGTTGCAAGGAGGTTTTGTTGTGTTGTTTATACTGACGATGGAATCGGAAGTAATTATGCGTCGGCAAATACTTTTCCGTCGTCGAGAGTTACCTGTAGCTTGGCATATTCGCTATGGAAGTCGTGGGTGAGTCGGTCGAGGTATCTGGCACATTCCCACTTACACATGGGCAGGTCGTGGAGCAAGTAGTTGCCGCAGGTCTGTGGCTCGGTAGCTGGCACCTTGTCCTGTGTCAGTATCCATTTCAGACACTCTATGGTCAGCCGTCGCATATCCTCTACGGTATATGTTCCTGTCATGATGACGTACATGCCAGTTAGGCATCCCATCGGACCGACGTATACTACGTCGTCCTTGGCTTCAGAGTTGCGGAACCAAGTAGCCATCAGATGTTCTATGCTGTGGATGGCTGACGGTGCGATGGCTGGCTCCTTGTTGGGTTCGGTGATGCGCAGGTCGAATGTGGTAAAGCCTTTGTCAATGCGTGATACGTATATACCTGGCTTTAGTTGGGTGTGGTCTATTGTGAAACTCTTTATTACTTCCATATCTCAAAACTCAAAACTCAAAACTCAAAACTAAAACCTCATCCAAGACTCTCCACAAACTGCTTAGTGATATGGAACGACTGGTTTGCTACTGTGTCCCAGAAGTTGTGGTATTGTGATGCGTCGGTGTCGCGTAGCGGAATGTCGCTGATGACGCGGAAGGAGATGAATGGTACGTTGTGGATGTGGCACGTCTGAGCGATGGCTGCCGACTCCATATCTACTGCTTTGGCATCGGGGAAAAGTCCGATGATATCGGCCATTTTTGCCTTGCTATCTACAAACCAGTCGCCTGTGACGATGAGTCCAGAGTGGAGCTTGATGTCCATGTCGTCCTTGGTTGCGAGGATATTGTTCAGTTCCAATGCTTTGTTCATCAGGAATGGGTCGCCCTTGTATCGTACCGGTAGCCCTTGTACCTGTCCGTAGACAGTGGTGTCGTCGATGGCTTTGCCGCAATATACGTCGTGGTATGTGATCTCAGATCCCACGATGACATCGCGTATTTTGATGTCGTCACCATTGCCGCCCGCACATCCGCTTGAAATGATGCAGTCGGGGTGGTGCTCGAAGATCATCTTCTGTGCACATAGCGCGGCGTTCACCTTGCCGATGCCGCATTTTCTTACAATCACGTCTGTTCCGTCGAAGAGCTTTTGTAGTTGTACGAGCTCTTTGTCCATTGCTACGATTAATCCTATTTTCATTGTTTTATGGAGTTTTTTTTTAAGGACTTTAAGGACTTTAAGGACCTTAAGGTCTTTAGTGTCTTGGGGACCCTTAGGTAGTTCTTTGCAGGCGAGCAGTGCTCGAGCGAAAGACGATACTTTTTGTTCTTGTGGCTGCAAAGGTATGAAATAAAGTTGAAAGTTGAAAGTTGAAAGTTGAAAGTTTTACAACGTAAGAAGAAAAACATGTTTTTCTTTTGCATTTCTCTCGATATTTAGTACTTTTGCATGATATTTAGAATAATGAAGATGAAACTATTGAAGAGATTGTTACCAGAAGTTCTGGTATTAGTATTGTTTGCAGGTATCTCGTTTGCCTATTTCTTCGTGCCTGTGATGCAGGGCAAGGTGCTGTATAGGCATGATGCATCGGCAGGAGTAGGTGCTGGTCAGGAAGCAAAGGAGTTTATGATGCGTACTGGTGAGCGTACCAGGTGGACCAACTCTCTGTTTGGCGGTATGCCTACCTATCAGACTGCTCCGTCGTATGACTCCACCGACGGATTGTCGCAGGTGGTGAAGGCCTATCATCTGTGGCTGCCCGAGAACGTATGGTATCTCTTTGTATACCTCTTAGGCTTCTATATCCTTATGCGTGCTTTCGACTTCCGCAGGGAACTGGCTGTGCTGGGTTCGGTGGTATGGGCTTTTAGCAGTTATTTCCTGATCATCATTGCCGCTGGTCATATATGGAAGGTATACGCATTGGCATATCTTCCGCCGATGATAGCCGGTATAGTGCTCGCCTATCGGGGTAAGTATCTGTTGGGATTTGTAGTTACGGCTGTGTTCACAGCCTTTGAGATATTGGCAAACCATGTTCAGATGACCTACTACTATATGTTCGTCATACTGCTGATGGTGATAGCCTTCTTCGTCGATGCTATCAGAAAGAAGGAGCTGGCTCGCTTCTGGAAGGCTTCCGCGGTGTGTCTGGTGGCTGGACTGATAGGTGTGGCGGCAAATGTCTCCAACCTGTACCATACGTGGCAGTATCAGAATGAGTCGATGCGTGGCAAGAGCGAGCTGGTGAAGAAGAACTCTGCCAATCAGACCAGCAGCGGTCTGGATCGCGACTATATCACCCAATGGAGCTACGGAATAGACGAGACATGGACGCTGTTGGTACCTAACGCCAAGGGTGGTGCGTCGGTGCCGATGATATACAACAAGACCGTACAGAAGGAAGCTGACCCTATGTATGAACAGATATACCAGCAGCTGGGCCAATATTGGGGCAACCAGCCAGGTACGAGCGGCCCCGTGTATGTAGGTGCTTTCGTGTTGATGCTGTTTGTACTTGGATTGTTCATAGTGAAAGGTCCGATGAAATGGGCACTTCTTGCCGCTACCGTATTGTCGATATTGCTGTCATGGGGTAGAAACTTCATGCCGATGACCAACTTCTTCCTCGACTATGTACCTATGTATGCCAAGTTCAGGACGGTAGCCTCGATACTCGTCATAGCCGAATTCACCATACCCCTCCTGGCGATGATGGCACTGAAGGAGGTGTTGGAATATGACAATAAGAAGAAGCTGCTGAGGTATGTCGCCGTCAGTTTCGTGCTGACAGCAGGTATCGCCGCTGTGTTTGCCATGATGCCAGGAATGTTCTTCGACTACATCTCCGTAGCCGAGCGCCATGCCCTGTCGCAGATACCAGCCGACCAGCTCGGTCCGCTGATGGCAGACATCACCAGAGTGAGACAAGCCATCTTCACCGCCGACTGCTGGCGCTCGTTCTGGGTGATAGTGGCAGGAACGGTATTGTTGCTCCTCGCCGTGTTCCGGAAGATGAAGGCTGTATATGCCGTGGCAGCGATGGCTGTGCTTTGTCTGGTAGATATGTGGCAGGTGGACAAGCGTTACCTCAATGATGGCATGTTCGTGCCGAAGAGTGAGCGTGAGGCACCACAACAGATGACAGCCACCGACGAGAAAATACTCGAGGACAAGAGTCTGGACTACCGTGTGCTGAACTTCGCCTCGAACACCTTCAACGAGAACGAGACCAGCTATTATCATAAGAGCATCGGTGGATACCATGCTGCCAAGCTGCGCAGATACCAGGAACTGATAGAACGCTATATCTCGCCTGAAATGCAGAAGACGATGAAGGCAGTGGCAGCGGCAGGTGGTGACATGAGTGCCGTCAAGGGCGACTCTATATTCCCTGTACTTAACATGCTCAACACCAAGTACTTCATCATGCCCCTGCAAGGCGGCGAGACCATGCCGGTTGAGAACCCATACGCCATGGGTAACGCATGGATGGTAGACAAGGTGACACTCGTAGACAATGCCAATCAGGAGCTCGACGCAGTTGGAAAGATAGACCTTCGCCATGAGGCTGTGGCGATGAAGAAAATAGGCGGCCAGCTACAACCTCTCACAAAGGGAGGAGAGTCTCAAAATGGTGACTCCACGGCAATTGTCAAGCTGACCAAGTACGAGCCCAACCAGTTGGAGTATGACGTACGGTCTGCCAAGGGAGGCGTAGTAGTGTTCTCAGAGATATACTATCCTGGATGGACAGCCACGGTAGACGGCCAGGAGACACCAGTAGGCAGGGTGGACTATGTACTCAGAGCCATCAGCGTGAAGGCAGGTAACCATAAGGTGGTGCTCACCTTCAAGCCCCAGAGCATTGTTATCACCGAGACTATAGCCTATTGCGCACTGATTATCCTTGTGGTAGCAGTCTTGGCGATATTGTCAATGAGAATGGGAAAGAAAACAACAAAAAGCAATGATGACTAAGACTGATAATGACGGACTGTTTCGGAAGAATGGTGTGAATTTTCTGCTGCCATTCATCATGATCACCACCTGTTTTGCCATGTGGGGCTTTGCCAATGACGTGACCAACCCGATGGTGAAGAGCTATAGCACCATCTTCCAGATGAGCGTCTTCGAGAGTTCGTTCGTACAAGTGGCATTCTATCTGGGCTACTTCCTCATGGCTTTTCCCGCCGCGATGTTCATACAGAGATATTCGTTCAAGGCAGGTGTGATGGTGGGACTCCTGCTCTATGCCGTAGGAGCCTTGGCGTTTATCCCAGCCAAGTCCACAGGCATCTATTACGCCTTCCTGCTGGCATACTTCGTCATGACCTGCGGACTGTCATTCTTAGAGACGTCGTGCAATCCGTATATCTACTGTATGGGAGGCGAGGAAACCGCCACCCAACGACTCAACTTCGCACAAGCCTTCAACCCCATAGGAGCCGTCACGGGTACGGTGGTGGCGTGGCTGTTCGTACAGCAACAGCTCGACCCGACACCGAGCAGCGTCAGGGGGCAGATGATGAAGCATACGCCAGAACTCTTTGAGAGTATCAAAGACCATGATTTGAGCATACTGATACAACCCTACGTATATATTGGCATCGTGGCGTTCCTACTGCTCGTGGTCATCTATCTGACGAAGATGCCTAAGGCGAGCGATACGGTAACGAAGAAATCTATATGGAAAGCACTGGGCGAACTGGTAAGGATAAAGAACTATCGCGAAGGAGTGGTGGCACAGTTCTTCTATGTCGGTGCTCAGGTGACGTGCTGGACATTCATCATGCACTATGGTCATCAGCTATTCTGTGTGCAGGAGGGTATGGCTGAGAAGGATGCCACAGCCCTCTCGTTCCGCTATTACATCATTGCCCTCGTATTGTTTACCGTGGGCAGGTTTGTGTGCACTTGGTTCCTGAAGTACATAAGGCCAGGGCGACTGCTTGCAATACTCGCAGTGATGGCTATGGCATGCGTAGTCGGAGCCATACTCCTGACCAATATCTGGGGACTCTACTGTCTGGTGGCTGTGAGCGGATGTATGTCGTTGATGTTCCCCACCATATACGGTATAGCGCTGAAGGGACTTGGCGAGAACGTGAAGTTTGGTGGTGCCGGACTCATCATGTCGATTATCGGTGGTTCGGTGTTGCCTCCTGTGCAGGCAAAGATTATGGACATCGGTGGCGAGATAGGCGGAATGTCAGTAATCCATCTGTCGTTCGTCGTGCCGCTCGTATGCTTCGTGGTGATAGCCCTTTATGGTCTCCGCTGCAAGTCGTGATATATAACTAACCGTCAATAGAAAAATGAAGAAATTGCTATCGCTTCCGCCAAATCTGGTGGGATGTTTCCATGATATCACTTGCCACCCATGCGAGGAGTGGTTTTGTACTAATGACCCTATAGACAGTAAGCTTGGGTCGGGAGGCGGAACGGCATGGCTGCTCCAACAGGCGTACGAAGCGTGGAGTAAGGAACGAGGAGTGGGGAGTGAAGAACGAGGTGTTGCCTTCGACCAATGGCTTGGCAGTGAGAAGAGGATACTCCTGCATGCCGGCGGTCAGAGTAGACGACTGCCAGCCTACGCACCGTCGGGAAAGATACTGACACCCATACCTGTGTTCCGATGGGAGAGGGGACAGCGACTGTCGCAAGACCTGCTGTCGTTGCAGGTGCCACTCTATGAGAAGATTATGGCAAAGGCACCTGACGACCTGCATACGATGGTGGTGAGTGGCGATGTGTATATACGTAGCACCGAACCGCTTCAGACCATACCCGATGCCGACGTGGTGTGCTATGGCTTGTGGCTTGGTCCAGAGATAGCTAAGGATCACGGCGTGTTCGTGTCCTCGCGACGCAATCCGACAGAACTAAAATATATGCTGCAAAAACCTTCGGTGGAGACGCTGAGCGAACTGCTGATGGACAACTACTACCTCACCGATATAGGCGTATGGCTGTTGAGTGACAAAGCAGTGAGGGTACTTATGAGGAAATGCTCGTCCTCTCTGTCAGGCTCTCATTCACATGTACCTACGTATTATGACCTTTACTCCGACTTCGGATGTGCACTGGGTACCGATCCGTCACAGCCAGATTCTGAGGTGGGCGGTCTCAGTGTGGCAATCCTGCCTCTGCCTGGTGGTGAGTTTTATCACTTCGGAACATCACATGAACTGCTGTCCTCGACGGTGGCGATACAAAACAAGGTGAACGACCAGCGACAGGTGCTGCATCGTGATCGCAAACCACACCCTTCCATCTTCGTCCAGAATGCTGATGTGAGAATAAAGTTGAAGGAAGAGAACCATAATGTATGGATAGAAAACTCTTGCGTGGGCAGTCGGTGGACGCTGTCGAGCGAGAATATCATCACGGGAGTGCCTGAGAACGACTGGGAGGTAAACCTGCAGCCAGGACAATGCATAGACGTTGTGCCTATAGGTGACAGTCAGTGGGCTGTGAGAAAGTATAGGTACTACGACCGCTTCGACGGAAAACAACAACAGGAAAAACGATTCCCTGTGGTGGATTCTGTGGAGGATATAGGTAATATAGTGGCTACGGATACTATAGATCAGATCCATTCCGTTCCCCTCCTCAGCGCTGAGGACCTCAGCAACCAAGCCAACCTACGGCGACTGTGGGGGCAGCGTGATGAGTACAGGAAGAAGAACTGGACAGCACTGGCAGAGAACCATGCTCATAGCGTGTTCTATCAGATAGACCTTGAGGATGCTGCGAGAGCCTTTGCTCAGAACAATCTGCCACTGCCACAACCTCTGGGTGACGACGAACCACTGTTGACGAGAATCCACGACGCAATGTTCCGCTCGGAGGTGATGAGATGGAATGAGGAGCGAGGAGTGAGGAGTACGGAGTACGGAGCGAAAAAGCAGTGGAGCGATGAGGCTTTTGCCTTGTTGAGGAAGGGACTGACTGCCAGTCGCGGTGCCCAGCCACGACCACGTAAGACCATATACGATGACCAGATAGTATGGGGACGGTCACCCGTGCGCATCGACTTAGCTGGCGGATGGACCGACACGCCACCATACTGCCTTATGGAAGGAGGCAGAGTGCTGAATATCGCCATCGAACTGAACGGTCAGCCGCCTTTGCAGGTGTACGTAAAGGCATGTAGCGACTACAACATTGTGCTGAGAAGTATCGACCTCGGAGCATCAGAGGTGGTGAAAACAAATGAGGCGCTGTCAGAATTTAATAAGGTGGGATCGCCATTCTCCATACCCAAGGCAGCACTGATATTGGCTGGATTTGGTGGTTCGGAGTTATCCCTGGAACAACAACTGCGCGACTTTGGCTGTGGTATTGAAGTGACACTACTCTCAGCCATCCCCGCTGGCTCGGGTCTTGGTACGAGCAGTCTGCTGGCATCAACTGTGTTAGGAGCACTAAGCGACTTCTGCGGATTAGGATGGGATAAGAACGAGATAGGCAGGCAGACCCTGATATTGGAGCAACTGCTCACCACTGGTGGCGGATGGCAAGACCAGTATGGTGGTCTGCTACAAGGGGTCAAACTGCTGGAGACCGAACGAGGATTCAAACAACTGCCTGTAGTGAGATGGCTGCCAACGGATCTGTTTACACAACCAGAATACCAAGCCTGCCACCTATTATATTATACAGGTATAACACGTACGGCTAAGACCATACTGGCAGAGATAGTACGTAGGATGTTCCTCAACCAGGGCGACGAAATATCGTTGCTCAGAGATATGAAGGCACACACACTGGAGATGTATGACGCTTTCCAACAAGGTGAGTTTGAGAGGATGGGACGCCTGGTGAGAACGACATGGATGCAGAACCAGAGGATAGACAGCGGCACTAATCCTCCTGAGGTAGAGGCGCTGACATCGCTTATCGACGACTTGTGCTTGGGATATAAACTGCCAGGTGCGGGTGGCGGTGGCTATCTGTATATGATTGCCAAAGACCCACAGGCTGCTGTTCGCATCAAACAGATACTAACGGATAATCGAAGGAACAAGAATGCTCGCTTTGTGGACATGCAACTGAGCAAGTATGGACTGCAGGTGAGCAGGAGTTAGTTTTTAGTTTTGAGTTTTTAGTTTTTGGTTTTGGGTTTTTAGTTTTTGGTTTTGGAGTTTAGAACTATTATAGACATAGAGAAGCCGAGGTTTGAGATTGAACCTTGCGAGCGGATACTGTTTGTCGGCAGTTGCTTCGCTGACAGGATAGGTAGGCGATTCCAAGAAGAACGCTTTCCCGTAACGGTGAACCCCTATGGCGTGATGTACAATCCTGCCAGTGTGCTACATACTATTGAGCGCACCATGAGAGGTGATGAGTGTGGAGGACAGACCTACACAACGGCAGTGCTGACACTTGGCACAAACCATGTATATATAGAAAAGGCGACAGGAGAGATAGTGGACAACTGTAGAAAACGACCGCAACGACTCTTCGAGGAACGCAAACTGAGTGTGGAGGAGTGTGAGGAATATCTGATACAGTGTGCGGAACAGCTTAGGCAGCATAATCCTGACATAAGGATAATACTGACTGTCAGTCCGATACGTTATGCCAAATATGGTTATCATGGTAGTCAGCTCTCAAAAGCCACACTCTTGCTGGCGATAGACAAACTGCTAAGTTCGTCAGTAGGAACGGAGACACACCTGTACTACTTTCCCGCATACGAGATAGTGAACGACGAGTTGCGCGACTATCGCTTCTATGCACCTGACATGCTGCATCCTACTGAGCAGGTGGTGGAGTATATATGGCAACGACTCGTTGATGTCTGTTTCTCAAACAAAGCTAAGGTGTATCTCAGTGAATGGCAGCCCGTCAAGGAGGCACTCAATCATCGTCCCTTCAATCCAGATTCAGAGGAATATAAAGAATTTATGAAGAAAACTCAGGAAAAAGTGCAACGTATTTCAGAGAAATATCCTACTTTTGCACGTTGACAATAAACAAACTAACATGAACTATACTATAGAGAAGATTACTACACTGATTGGAGCACGTCGTTATGGTAACAGTGAACTCAATGTGAGATACCTGCTGACGGACAGTCGCTCACTTTGTTTTCCAGAAGAAACACTATTCTTCGCAATAAGATCGGAGAGGAACGACGGACATAGGTATATCCCTGACTTGTATCATCGTGGAGTAAGGAACTTTGTCGTAGAGGATCTGCCTGACACATGGCAGCAAGACTTTCCAGACGCAAACTTCCTGAAAGTGGTGGGTACGCGTGAGGCTCTGCAACGTCTTGCCGAGCGCCATCGTGATGAGTTTGACGTGCCTGTGGTCGGTATCACAGGATCAAACGGAAAGACCATTGTCAAGGAGTGGCTGTACCAGATACTCAGGGGAGAGAAGTACGTCACACGATCGCCACGCTCATATAACTCGCAGATAGGAGTACCCCTGTCGGTATGGCTACTAAATGAGCAGACTGAGGTAGGTGTGTTCGAGGCTGGTATCAGCCAGCCTGGTGAGATGGCAGCCCTGCGTGACATCATACAACCAACTATCGGAGTACTCACCAATCTGGGAGCAGCCCATCAGGAGAACTTCTCGTCGATGGAAGCCAAGTGCAAGGAGAAGCTCGTGCTGTTTCATGACACCAAAGCAGTAGTCTACTGCATGGACGATGAGATGGTGGAGCGGTGTGTGTCACAGTATGCCTATAAGGGCGAGCAGTTGTCGTGGTCAATGCAGAACCCACGGGCAGCCTTCTATGTGGACTCGGTGAAGACTGAGGGTGACACTACTGTAATACATTATATATATAAGGGAGGTGAGGGAGTGAAAGAGACTGCAGGGGAGTATGTCATACCATTTATAGACGATGCTTCGGTGCGCAACTCCATTACCTGTGCATGTATTTCACTCTATCTTGGGCTGTCAGAGAAAAAACTTGCCGAGCATATGCAGAAGCTCGTACCTGTGGCGATGCGTCTGGAAGTAAAGGAAGGACAGCAGGGATGTACGCTTATCAATGACTCTTACAACTCGGACATTAATTCGCTGGATATCGCTCTCGACTTTATGAATAGAAGGACTGACCAGCAAGGACGGAGCCGTACGCTGATTCTCAGTGATATAGAACAGAGCGGTATGAATGCGAAAGAGCTGTATGGTATCGTTTCCGATCTGGCTGCGAAGCGAGGCATTGAGAAGTTTATCGGTATCGGTATGCAGCTTATGGCGAACAAAGAGCTCATCAAGATACCAAAGAAGTATTTCTTCGAGAATACCGAACAGTTTATCAAAAGCAAGACATTCGCCAATCTTAGAAACGAACTGATACTGCTGAAGGGTGCCAGACAATATGAGTTTGACAAACTGACTGAGCTGCTCGTGCAGAAAGTGCATGAGACAACACTGGAGGTAAACCTCAACGCATTGGTAGACAACCTGAACTACTATAAGTCATTCCTGAAACCAGAGACCAAGATGGTATGTATGATCAAGGCTGATGGCTATGGCGCAGGTGCGGTGGAGATAGCCAAGACCCTACAAGATCAGCATGTGGACTATCTCGCAGTAGCAGTAGCAGACGAGGGAGTGATACTGAGAAAGGCTGGCATCACATCGAACATCATGATTATGAATCCTGAGATGACGGCATTTAAGACCATGTTCGACTACGAATTGGAACCGGAAGTATATTCATTCCGACTGCTCGATGCACTCGTAAAGGCTGCGCGTCGGGAAGGTATCACTGGCTATCCGGTACATATCAAGCTCGATACGGGTATGCACAGATTGGGATTTAACGTCTCGGCTGACGGATCAGACGATGGCGATGAGATAGCTGAGTTGATAAGCCGTCTGAAGAGTCAGCAGGCGGTGTCGCCACGCTCGGTGTTCTCTCATTTTGTTGGTTCAGACAGTGATGACTTTGATGAGTTCTCCGCCTTGCAGTTTGCCCGTTTCAAGTCAGGTGCCGACAGGCTGCAGTCCGCCTTCGACCATCATATCCTGCGTCACATGGACAATTCTGCCGGTATCGAACACTTCCCTGAACGTCAGATGGACATGTGCCGACTGGGCATAGGACTTTATGGAGTGAACCCGAGAAACAATGAGATACTACATAATGTGTCGACATTGAAGACCACAATCTTGCAGCTGAGACATGTGAAAGCGGGCGATTCCATCGGTTATAGCCGTCGCACGGTGGTGGATCGTGACAGCATCATCGGTGCCATCCCTATTGGCTATGCTGACGGACTGAACCGACACTTAGGCAACCGCCGTGGCTATTGCCTCATTAATGGACAACGGGCGGAGTATGTCGGCAATATATGTATGGACGTCGCGATGGTAGACGTTACTGATATAGCTTGCAAGGAGGGCGACAGTGTCGAGATTTTTGGTGACAATCTGCCTGTGACTGTGCTTTCAGATACCATCGACACCATCCCCTACGAGGTGCTGACAGGAGTGTCGAACAGGGTAAAACGAATTTATTTTCAAGATTAAATAGAGTTTTTGGTGCGGATATACAAAAGTTTTTGTATATTTGCGCCAAATTCTTAAAAACTAAGTATTAAACACTTAAAACTCAAAACTAAACACTCAAAACTCAAAACTAAACACTTAAAACTTAAAACTAATTATAAAAACAAATCATGGAACAAGTATTCAGTTACATTATCGGACTCGGAGCAGCCGTGATGATGCCTATCATCTTCACTATCCTCGGAGTTTGTATTGGTATCAAGTTCTCAAAGGCTCTGAAGAGTGGTCTTTATGTAGGAGTCGGTTTTGTAGGACTAAGCATTATCACAGCTCTGTTGGTTGACACGATGTCGCCAGCACTGTCGAAGGTGGTGGAAATCTATGGTCTTGAACTACAGGTGTTCGACATGGGTTGGCCTGCAGCCGCATCGGTAGCGTACAACACCCTTGTGGGCTCGTTTATCATTCCTGTATGCCTTGGCGTCAATCTGGTATTGTTGTTGCTGGGATGTACGCGTACTGTCAATATCGACCTGTGGAACTACTGGCACTTCGCATTCATCGGAGCAGTAATATATTTCATGACAGATAGCGTGGCATGGGGATTCTTTGCAGCCATCATCTGTTATATCATCACGCTTGTGCTTGCCGACGTGACGGCAAAGAAGTTCCAAAAGTTCTATCCTGGCATGGATGGTATTTCTATTCCGCAGCCTTTCTGTCAGGGATTTATGCCGTTTGCATTAGGTATAAACAAATGTCTCGACTATATTCCTGGTATCAATAAGGTGAATATTGACAGCGATGGCATGAAGAAGAAATTCGGACTCTTTGGTGAACCGCTGTTCCTCGGAGTACTCATCGGTATCATCATCGGTTGTCTGGCATGTAAGGATTGGAACGAAGTAGTAGCCAACATACCTGTCACTCTGCAGATTGGTATTAAGATGGGTGCCGTGATGGAATTGATTCCACGTATCACATCGCTCTTCATTGAGGGACTGAAGCCTATTGCTGAGGCTACAAAGGAATTGATAGCAAAGAAGTTTGGTGCTGACAAGGAACTGTATATCGGTATGTCGCCAGCGCTGGTTATCGGTCATCCTACGACATTGGTGGTATCGCTGCTGCTCATACCTGTGACACTTATTCTTGCTGTAGTGCTTCCTGGCAACCAGTTCTTGCCATTGGCTTCACTGGCAGGTATGTTCTATGTGTTTGTGATGGTGTTGCCATATACCAATGGTAATGTGCTGCGCTCGTTCATCGTAGGACTGGTGGTGATGGCTATCGGACTATACTTCGTAACCTGGATGGCAGGAGACTTTACAATGGCTGCTAACCATGTGGCACAGGTTCATCCTGACGATAAGACCGTACAGGTGCCAGCAGGCTTCCAGGCAGGAGCTCTTGACTTTGCGTCGAGTCCACTCTCTACAGCTATCTATGCCTGCATGAAGTATCTGAAGTGGATTGGTGCCGGTATACTTGTGGTATGTACTATGGCACTCGTGATATGGAACCGAATAAGAATCAATAAGAAATAAATACTATGAAGAAAACAATTCTTTCGCTTGCCTTGGTGCTTGGCGCACTGGGCGTGAATGCTCAACAGCAAGTTAACTTTCAGACGGCATGTCATCCTGCTGATGTGAAGCACTATGACACAAAGACGCTTCGTGAGCGCTTCGTGATGGAGAAGGTGATGGAGGCAGACAAGATCAATCTCACCTACTCACACTATGACCGTTTCATATATGGTGGCGCGATGCCTGTGACGAAGACCCTGAAACTGGAAAACTTCCTGGAGTTGGGTCTTGATGTCGACAAGACTATCAAGGAGAAGTACTTCCTGTATAACCGTGAGCTGGGAGTTGTCAACTGTGGTGAGGGCGATGGCGTCGTTATCGTTGATGGTAAGGAATATGCCTTGTCACCGAAAGAGGCTTTGTATATTGGTCGCGGACATATTGACAAAGACAAGGACGTGAACAAGAACGTCGAGTTCCGTTCTAAGGATGCCAGTAAGCCAGCCAAGTTCTATCTGAACTCTGCTACTGCCCATAAGCACTATAAGACTCAGTGGATAACACTTGATGGCAGAAAGGGCTCGCTCAAAGCCGCCGTGTGGGGACCTGTAGGCTCATTGGAGGAGTGCAACAACCGTACGGTATACAAGCTCATCGTCAACGATGTGCTGGAGGAGGGACCATGCCAGTTGCAACTCGGTCTTACACAGCTCAACCCGGGTGCAGCATGGAACACTATGCCGCCTCATACTCATGGCCGCCGCATCGAAGCATACTACTACTTCAATCTGCCCGAGGGACAGACCATAGCTCATATTATGGGTGAGCCGCAGGAGAGTAGGGTGGTATGGCTGCACAACGAGCAGGCTATCATGTCGCCGGAGTGGAGCATCCATGCTGCTGCTGGCACATATTATTATACATTTATCTGGGGTATGGCAGGCGAGAACTTGTACTATAACGACAAGGACAACATTCCAGTTATTGACATCAAATAAAAAAGCAAACAAAAAATAACTATGACACCAATTCAAACAAACAAAATGACCAACTGGCGTTGGGTGATGTGTGCGATGTTGTTTTTCGCCACTACAGTGAATTATCTTGACCGTCAGGTACTCTCTCTCACCTTTAAGGAGTTTATACAGCCAGAGTTCCACTGGACCGACAGCGACTATGGTACCATCACGGGTATGTTCTCTATCTGCTATGCCATCTTCTGCCTTTTCGCAGGTAAGTTCGTAGACTGGATGGGAACGAAGAAAGGCTACCTGTGGGCTATCGTGATATGGTCGTTGGGAGCTGTGCTACATGCTGCTTGCGGATGGGTGTCGGTTCACTTCGTAGACGGAATTGCCGATACTGCCACTCTGAAGTCTATCGGTGAGGCTGTAGCTGCTGCCGGTACTGATCAGGCTGCCGTAGATGCTGCACTTGCAAAGTTCAATGTTACATCCCAGACCCTGCTTGCTGTCAGCTCCGTATCAGTATGGCTGTTCTTAGCATGCCGTATGATTCTCGGTCTTGGTGAGGCAGGCAACTTCCCCGCAGCCATCAAGGTGACAGCAGAATACTTCCCGAAGAAGGACCGTGCCTTTGCTACCAGTATCTTTAATGCAGGTGCCTCAGTAGGAGCCCTTGCTGCTCCAGCCACCATACCTCTGCTTGCTAAGAGTCTGGGTTGGGAGATGGCATTCATCATCATCGGTGTGCTCGGATTTATATGGGCTGGCATCTGGATTTTTGTTTACGACAAACCAGCTGAGTCAAAGCATGTCAACGAGGCCGAGTTGTTGTATGTCAACCAGGACGACGAGTCTGAGGCAGCCAGTGATAATGCTAAGGAAGAGAAGCAGATGAGCTTCGCAAAGGCATTCACATACAAGCAGACATGGTCGTTTGCCTTTGGTAAGTTTATGACTGACGGTGTATGGTGGTTCTTCCTGTTCTGGGCACCAGCCTACTTCCAAGATCAGTTCGGACATAAGGCAAGTGATCCTATGGGTATCGCCCTCATCTTCACACTCTATGCAATCGTTACGATACTGTCGATGTTTGGTGGTTACCTGCCAAAGATATTTGTTGAGAAGAAAGGTATGAACCCATATCAGGGTCGTATGCTTGCGATGTTGATCTTTGCCTTCTTCCCAGTGCTGGCACTCTTCGCCCAGCCTCTCGGTGACTATTTCCATAGCGCATGGTGGCCAGCAATCATTATCGGTCTTGTAGGTGCAGGCCATCAGGCTTGGTCGGCAAACATCTTCTCCACCACAGGCGATATGTTCCCCAAGAGTGCCGTAGCTACCATTACTGGTATTGGCGCAATGGCAGGAGGAGTCGGCTCGTTCCTTATCAACAAGGGCTCGGGCGTGCTTTTCGACTATGCCGCAGGACAGGGTGAGGCCTTCCAGTTTATGGGCTTTGAGGGCAAACCAGCAGCCTACATGATTGTGTTCTGTATCTGTGCAGTTGCTTACCTCATCGGATGGTCAGTAATGAAGGCTCTTGTACCGAAGTACAAGCCAGTAGTTGTTGAGGACTAATTAGTATCCAATAATCATTTTTGCGACAAATCGGGAGTATGTTTTCCTGATTTGTCGCAAATTTTATATCCCTGCCGCAAGAAATTTGTGCTTGTCTCCCCGCCGCCGCTAAGACATTCGTCAAGAATCAGTTCCCTGGAAAGACAGTATCTTACGCAGAGAAGGACGGCACCATCTTTAAGACCTATGAAGTAGTGCTCAACGACGGCTCGAAGATAGAATTCGACAAAAACGGTAATTGGGATTCTGTAGACTGCAAGACGCAAGCCGTGCCAAGCTCTCTCGTTCCTGCATCTATTATGGAATATGTCAATACCAACTTCCGTGACCAGAAGATTGTGAAGATTGACAAAGAGTCTTACGGATATGAGATTGAGCTAAGCAACAATCTCGA
This sequence comes from uncultured Prevotella sp., assembly GCA_900316295.1. Taxonomy (GTDB): domain Bacteria; phylum Bacteroidota; class Bacteroidia; order Bacteroidales; family Bacteroidaceae; genus Prevotella. The sequence goes on along the minus strand of ONCJ01000010.1, from coordinate 2,197 downwards.
GTTGAAATTCAGCAAGCAAGGTCGTCTGATAGAGATTGACGATTAGAAGATGAATATGCGTATTGAAGTGCGGAAGCTCTGCTTCCTTAGGGGCAGGGAGCAGGGAGCAGGGGGCAAGAGGATAGATTTTGCCTCTTGAATAGAAAGATTATTCAGCAAGAGCACTATTCTCTTGCCCCTTGCTCCCTGCTCCTTACCACTCTCTTGCCCCCTGCCCCTTGCCCCTAATATTTTTTTTAGTTTTATTGGACGTTGGACGTTGGACGCTTTGGACGCTTTATATCCCTATGATTTATATGATGCAAAGTTATTCAGATTTCTCATAAGTCCAAAGCATTTAGGTACTTTTAGTATATAAATTCCTCACGCTCGAAGAAAAAAGTAAACTATTTCTTTCTCACTTAATCGGAATTTTTGTAATTTTGTGACGTGAATGTCGCCAAAGCGATTTTATTCTTTCGAACATTTGTCATAATTATGGGTAAACTGATGCTGTTTCTCTATTTCATCCTTTCGGTGTTTCCTGCCGATGCGGCGGAGAACCGACGGCACATACATGTAGTGCGTCGAGGAAGTAGGAAGTCACACCGAGGTAACACCGTAGCAAAGATATGGATTGAGGAGAATGGAGAGAAGAAAATAGAGATAGCTTGGTCAGAATTGACTGGTGATGAAGAGACGGACGTACTGAAGGTTATCGATGAACATTGGGAAGAATTGAATCGTCTTATCGACGATGTGTTTGCTGGAAAAAAAATACAAATCAAACGTATAAAATAATTAGGAGGACAAGAATATGTGTAAATACAGGGACACCAATTTGGGTATCAAGAAACTCGACTTCAATGTTAAGCGTGGGGCGATGGCGGCTTACCTGACCGACGGGCGCGAGATTATAGTACCTGTTTCAATGTTTCCTGACATCAAGCAGTTGTCAAAGAAACAACGTGAGGACTATATGATAATGGACGACCAGTATTTTTCTTTCGAGTCGCTCAGCAAGATATATTCCGTCAAGGACTTACTGCGGCTGTAATCTTCACCTATATTCTAAAGATGTACTATAATAGAATGAACATGAATGCCATTAACGCAGCGAAGAGAATGACCTACTCTCTCTCTCTCTCTCTCTCTCTCTCTCTCTCTCTACAATTAGCCAATAATAGCATATTTGAGGGCGCGCACTTCCGCACGCCGCAACACTTACGGCTTCCTATGAGCATGTCTCATGGGAAGCTGCATCGTATTATATAGTTTAATCATTTATTTTTTATCAACTAAACACAAAAAGATTATGAAAAGAAATCTACTTTCAATTCTTGCCCTGCTGCTGATGGCAGCCACGGGCGCAATGGCGCAGACCGAAACGCTGCTGACCACAATTACAGCAACAGGCAAAGAGCAAGCAAACTACAGTACGGCGAATGTGGCAACCGTTTCATTCAGTTATACTGCATATGGATCCTCAGCATACCTCGCTAACTGGGGATGGTGGGGATACGGTTGGTCGGCAACCGTCACCGCTGCCGAAGGATATACCATCACCAAATGTATATTCTATGACGACGCCGATCGTACAGCTACAGACAGCGAAGCTCCCTTTGTAGTAGAAACCACAGAAGAGGATAAGACACCGAAAGTAAACGGCACCCCCATTCTGGCATACACGTCTAAAGGTATAAAAAAGATTGAGGTCTATGGCTACGCTGTGCCGACAGGCATTAATAGTATTAAGTCTGCCGACGCCAACACAGACGGCAACTACTACGACCTGCAGGGTCGCCACGTAGAGAAGCCTACTAAGGGCATCTACATAGTAAACGGGAAAAAGGTCGTGAAGAAGTAAATACTCCAAGTTTCGCATTCGCTCAACTTTTTGGAGTTAAAGGAGTTAAAGGCGATAGGAGATGTAAGGAGATGAGTAGTAAGGAGATGATGAGGCTACTCAACTACTAAAGGAGGAGGGTACGGTCAGATTGACGTACCCTCTTCTTCCTTTTGATTTCGATTGCTATTTTTAGTTTTATTGGACGGGTGGACGGTGGACGCTTTGGACGCTTTATATCCCTATGGGGTTAGTTTTTAGTTTTCAGTTTTCAGTTTTTAGTTTTTTACCTTTTTACTTTTTTACTGCACAAACAGGTTCTCCCTCTCCAGTTGCTCCCAGCGGAGTACCAGCTTTGCACGTGCCTCATCA
>ONCJ01000001.1 GCA_900316295.1 uncultured Prevotella sp. | reverse complement strand
GATGGTACTGCAATGCGATGCGGGAGAGTAGGAGGTTGCCCATTTTCTTACACACGAGGCTTCACTGTCATTATTGATGGTGGAGCCTCTTGCTTTTTGGTGGTAACTATAATACTATGAATACTATAGGTACTATAGAAACTATAGATACTATAGCTACTATGGTCAATATCTTCAAAAAAACGATATTTCTTTTGTTCGGTTTATTGTTTTTATTATCTTTGTACGCAGAAAACACATCTAAAAGCAAAAGATATGGCACAATTTTGTTCACAATGTGGTAGTCCACTACCAGAGAATGCAAATGTTTGCCCACAGTGTGGCAAGCCGGTAAATAACCCAACAATACAGGCTCAGCCTCAACCCCAACAGCCACAGCAGGCACAGCCAATCCCACAGTATCAGCAGTCGCCATATTATCGTCAGCCAGCTGAGAATAATGGTGGCGGAAACAAGGGATTGCTTTACGGTATTATAGCATTGTTGGTTGCTTTGCTTATTGGTGGTGCAGCATGGTATTTCATTAGCGAGAGCAACGAGAAGGATGCACTGCAGGCTCAGCAGATGGAGCAGATGAAACAGGAACAAAAGAAGTTAGCTGATGAGAATAAGGAACTTACGGAACAAAACGAAAAACTTGCAGAGGAGAATGCAAAACCTGCAAAGGTAATAGTTAAGAAGGAGGCTGAGCATGCTGCTGAGCATCGTGCAGTAAGTGCTGGTGGCAGCAAAGCAAAGGTCGTGATTAATGGTGAAGGTGTACGTCTTCGCTTCGCTCCGAGCCTGAATGCTGGCTATCTGACATGGGAGAACGGTAAGACCCGTGCTCCGAAGAAGGGTGCTCGTCTGGAGTATACTGGTGAAGATGGCGACTGGTATCAGGTGAAATATCTGAACCATACATTCTATGTATCCAAGGAGTTCAGCTACTTGGAGTATTGATTAATGCTTAATGCTTAATGCGTAATGCGTAATTTTTTAATGCGGACTCGAGCTTTGCTCGCTTGCAGAGCGGAGCGGCGCAAGAATGCGTAATGCTTAATGCGTAATTAATTTTCATTGTACATTGTCAAGTTGTACATAAACATAATGAATATATCTTATATTTTGAAGAAGACATTTTATTTATCTATAGCTCTGGCTGTGATAGCCTGTGGCAGTTCCGCCTCTAACAAGGAGAGTGTGGAGCACTTTGTAGATGTTGATGGAGTAGAGGTGGAGAAGAGTTCGGATAAGGCAGTTGCTCAGACACTGCCTTATACCGATGACGTGCGTGAGCATGTAGTGTTGGACTATGGTAATAGGACCATCCGTACCGATGGTGATGAGACCATATGCTTTGCCGACAGGATGAAGAACAAGCAGAATTGTTTCATCGTGATGTCAAAGAAAGACTATTACCTCTACGTGTATGAGGCACAAGGCAAGGACACCGTGCTCTTGGCGCGCTATGACTGTTGTTTTGCGCTGAAGAAGGGCAATAAGCAGAAGCCTGGTGATATGCGTACACCACACTGCACCATGAAGAATCCTTTCAGCATATCACAGATTGCGGATGCCTCCGGTTGGAAGCATGATTTCGGTGATGGTCGTGGCAACATCAAGAGCTATGGCGACTTCTTCTTGCGACTGGTGACTCCAGGCCATAAGGGTATCGGTATCCATGGTAGTACGAACAATAGTGAGAGTGTGCCAGGACGTGCCAGTGAGGGATGTATCCGCCTGAAGGACGATGATATCAGGAGTCTGCGTAATAACTTTGCCTTCGTGGGAATGAAGGTCATTATAAAGGCAGAAGAAGTCGATGACCTTCCTTTCGAGATCAAAGCTATCAAGGCATGGGAGGATGACAACATCGTGAGAAAGCGCCATTTTGATCCCAAGAAGACGCTAACTAATGAGCAGATCCAGCAGGCACAACCTGAGAAGGGACGTGTCAAGGGAGTGAAGCAACGTGCAGAGGCAGAAAAAGTTAGGGAGAATGCCAATGATGTTGCCGCTGTGCCAGCATCAAAGAGCAAGAACATGACTCTCGATCAGCTGAACTCAAGCCGCTAAGCCTCTCTGCTAATAAAAAAGGTAAGAAGATAGTAATAAAACGATAGTTTTTTTTTATGGCTCTTAATTATATTTGGATAGCATTGTTTGCTATCGGTGTTCTTGTAGGCGTCATCAAGTTGGTGTTCCTTGGCGACATGGACGCCCTGCCTGCTATGATGGACTCCACCTTCGAGATGTCTAATATGGCATTCGAGATGACGCTCGGACTGACAGGTATGCTCACCTTCTGGATGGGAATAATGAAGATAGGCGAGGACAGTGGACTGATAGAGAAGCTGGCACGCTTCCTCAGTCCAGTGCTCACCAAGCTCTTCCCCGAGATACCGAAAAACCATCCAGCCCTTGGCTCGATATTCATGAATATTTCTGCCAACATGCTCGGACTCGACAATGCTGCCACACCAGTAGGACTGAAGGCTATGCAGGAGCTGCAGAGCATCAACAAGCAGAAGGATACCGCCAGCAACTCCATGATCATGTTCCTGGTACTCAACACCTCCAGTCTCATGATTATCCCTGTCTCCATCATGGCATACAGGGCAAAGTTTGGCGCTGCCGACCCCACCGACGTGTTCCTGCCGATACTGTTGACCACGCTCTGTTCTACGATCGTCGGACTTGTCACCGTCAGCATCTATCAGCGCATCAACCTCTTCCAGCGTGCCTTCCTCGTGATGTTTGCCGTCATCGCCGCCCTGGTGATTGGACTCTTCGCCACCATCTGGCGTATGAGCTCAGAGGAGATGCAGCACTTCTGCCGACTGCTCACCAGTTGCCTGATTCTCGGAGCCATACTGGTGTTCATATATTCTGGTTGGCGCAGGAAGATCAATGTATACAACTCCTTCATCGAGGGAGCCAAGGGCGGATTCAATGTCGCCGTCAGTATCATACCCTATTGTGTTGCTATCCTTGCCGCAGTGGGCGTGTTCAAGGCTTCGGGCGCACTGGGCCTGTTGAAGGACTATATCCGTATGGGTGTAGAGTGGTGTGGTATGAATAGCGATTTCGTCGATGCCATACCCGTGATGCTCATGAAGCCACTCAATGGTAGTGGTGCTCGTGGTATGATGCTCGAGTGCTTCACCTCGTTCGGTCCCGACTCCTTCGTGGGCCATCTGGCGAGCATCCTGCAGGGCAGTACCGACACTACGTTCTATATCCTTGCCATCTATTTCGGTAGTGTGGGCATAAAGAAGTATCGCTACTCAGTAGCATGTGGACTGATGGCAGACTTTGCAGGCTTCATCGCCGCCGTCTTCATCAGCTACTTCTTCTTCGGCTAACTACATTGAAATTCTCACCCCTCACCTCTAAGTGCTATGCAATGGACTGATCGTATTCGCCAGGTAAAGATAATGCTCGTCGTCGCTGCTATCCTTATAGCTGTGGCGTCGCTCTTCGTGTCGCGCATGCTCACCCACGATCTCGTTCAGGAAGAACGTAAGAAGGTGGAGGTGTGGGCTGCCGCCATGCGATCACTCAACCTTGCTGATGAGAATACCGATCTGGAACTCGTCCTGAAAGTCATCAACAACAACACCACCATCCCCGTCGTCGTGATGGGTACCGACGACAAGGCACAGTTCTATCGTAACATACAATGTCCGAGAGGTACCGGCGAGGATAGTCTTCGTTATGCCACACAGCTGGGTCAGCGGCTCATGGCTAATGGTCAGGTGATACGTATCAGCCTCGACATGCAGCAGGGTGAGCCCGCCATAGCCGCCGCCACCGACTATGTCAACGTGTGCTATGACGAGTCGTTGCTCTTACGTCGGCTGGAGGTGTACCCCGTTGTCCAGTTAGGCGTAGTCATGATCTTCGTCGTCGTCGCCATCTTTGCCCTGCTCACCTCCAAGCGCGCTGAGCAGAACAAGGTATGGGTGGGACTGTCCAAGGAGACAGCCCATCAGCTCGGCACACCCATCTCCAGCCTTATGGCATGGACCGAGATGCTACGCGAGTCTTATCCTGATGACACCCTTATACCCGAGATGGACAAAGACGTCAAGCGACTGCAGCTCATTGCCGACCGTTTCTCTAAGATAGGCTCCCTGCCAGAGCCCGTGCCCACCAGTCTGAACGACGTGTTGACACACGTGATAGACTATATGGACCGTCGTACGTCGAAGAGCGTGCGTATGATCAAGGACATGCCCACCCATGACGTCATCGTCCGCCTCAATGGCTCCCTCTTCGAGTGGGTCATCGAGAACCTGTCAAAGAATGCCGTCGACGCGATGCAAGGCGAACCTGGCACCATCACCCTCCATGTCGAAGACACCTCCCAGCTTGCCATCGTCGAGGTGAGCGACACCGGTAAGGGTATCCGCAAGAAAGACCTCTCCAACGTTTTCCGTCCAGGTTTTACCACCAAGAAGCGCGGTTGGGGACTCGGACTCTCCCTTGCCAAGCGCATCGTTGAGGAATACCACCATGGACGCATCTATGTGAAGCGCAGCGAGGTGGGTAAGGGAACCACCTTCCGCATCGAACTGAAAAAATAAAACTCTCTTCTTTTATAGATGTGTCGTGTATTAAAAAAACTTAAAATAGTGGTTCTTTAATGGGTAATTACGCATTACGCATTATGCATTACGCATTATTTTCGTACCTTTGCAGCCCGTATGAGTTGTTTGGAACCTTTTAAGATAGACTTAAAGGGGTTGAGTGACGGGCTTACTACGCTGGAACTCGACCTTGATGATGCCTACTTTGAGGCAATAGACGCTCAGGAGGTGAGGCGTGGAAGAGTGCAGGCGGCGCTGGAAATATTGCGTTCGGCAGGCATCTTCACCCTGAAAGGTCACCTCGAGGGATTCGTGATAGTGCCATGCGACCTGTGCCTGGACGACATGGAACAGCCTGTGGCGACAGACTGCCGCTTCACGATACGTTTTGGAGAAGAAGATTCGGAAGATGATGAGCTGCTGATAGTGAGCGAGGATAACGGCATCCTCGACCTGTCATGGCTCCTCTATGAACAAATAGCGCTTGCCATCCCCATTAAGCACGTTCATGCACCTGGAAAATGCAATGTTGTGATGACGGAGAAACTCAGCGAGCTGTTGCCTTATGGTAATAGTGACGATGAGGAGTGGTCAGCTGCCCGAAGCAGTGATGAGGACAACGACGATGGCGACAATAACATCGATCCGAGGTGGAGCGCACTATTAAAATTGAAGAATTGAAAAATTGAAGAATTAAAGAATTAAAAAATTATGGCACATCCTAAAAGAAGACAGTCAAAGACTCGTACTCGTAAAAGAAGAACTCATGACGGAGCAGTAGCTCCAACACTTGCTGTTTGTCCAAACTGTGGCGCATACTATGTATACCACACAGTATGTCCGACATGCGGCTATTACAGAGGTAAGGTAGCTATCGTTAAGGCTGAGGTTGTAGAGTAATGGAGAAAATTAACGCAGTGATCACTGGCATTGGTGGTTATGTGCCCGACTATATCCTCAACAACGAGGAGTTGTCGCGCATGGTTGATACCAGCGATGAGTGGATTATGACCCGTGTAGGCATCAAGGAGCGTCATATACTCACCGAGGAGGGCCTCGGTACGAGCTATATGGCTCGCAAGGCTGCCAAGCAGTTGATAGACCGTACGGGCGTGGATCCAGATACCATTGACGCGTTGATTGTTACGACAACCACTCCTGACTATAAGTTCCCGTCGACAGCCTCAATCGTTGTTGGCAAGTTGGGCTTGAAGAATGCCTTTGCCTTCGACCTTGAAGCGGCTTGTTGTGGCTTCCTCTACTCGCTCGACCTGGCATCATCGATGATACAGAGTGGTCGCTATCGCAAGATAGTCGTCATAGGTGCCGACAAGATGTCGTCGCTGATTGACTATACTGACCGACAGACCTGTGTGCTCTTTGGTGATGGAGCCGGAGCGGTATTGGTGGAAGGAACCACAGAAGAAGGCATCGGCTATCAGAACTCATTCCTCAGGACGGACGGCAAGGGATTACCTTATCTGCACCTGAAGGCTGGTGGCTCGGTATGCCCGCCATCCCACTTTACGGTGGACCACCGCCTGCACTATCTCTACCAAGAGGGTCGTACCGTGTTCCGATTTGCAGTGACAGCTATGAGTCAGGACGTGATACAGATCCTTGAGCAGAACAATATGACGGCTGATGACGTACAATGGGTGATACCACATGAGGCAAATATGCGCATCATCGAGGCTGTGGCAAAGCGCGCAGAGCTACCACTGGACAAGGTGGTGATCAATATTGACAGATATGGTAACACCAGTGCGGCAACAATACCATTGGCATTGTGGGATCATGAGTCACGCCTGAAGAAGGGTGACAACATCGTCTTCACCGCATTTGGCGCAGGCTTTGTACATGGCGCAAGCTACTACAAATGGGCTTACGATGGTGAGAAATAATTTGATAATTGACAATTGATGCATAAAGCAGGATTCGTGAATATCGTTGGCAATCCCAACGTAGGTAAAAGTACGCTCATGAACCAGTTGGTTGGTGAGCGTATTTCGATTGCTACCTTTAAGGCACAGACGACACGTCATCGTATCATGGGGATTGTGAATACCGATGACATGCAGATAGTCTTCAGTGACACTCCTGGTGTACTGAAGCCCAACTACAAGATGCAGGAGATGATGTTGGCATTCTCGGAGAGTGCTCTTGCCGATGCCGACGTGCTGCTGTATGTCACCGACGTGGTAGAGGACCCTGAGAAGAATATGGACTTCCTGGAGAAGGTCCAGAAGATGAAGATACCGGTCATCTTGCTTATCAATAAGATAGATCAGGTGCCGCAGTCTGCTCCCAATGGTGGCGTTAAGGGCTCGTCAGCAAACAACTGGCTTGCATCGATCGTGGAGCGGTGGCACAAGTTGCTGCCAAATGCGGAGATCCTGCCTATCTCGGCAAAGAACAAGTTTGGCGTCGATGTGCTGCTGAAGCGCATAAAGGAACTGCTACCAGACTCGCCTCCGTATTTTGACAAGGACCAGCTGACCGACAAGCCTGCACGGTTCTTTGTGTCAGAGATAATACGTGAGAAGATACTGCTATACTACAGCAAGGAGATACCTTATTCTGTAGAAGTGAGCGTACAGTCGTTCAAGGAGAGCGAGAAGAAAATAGAGATACGTGCGGTAATCTATGTGGAACGTGAGTCGCAGAAAGGGATTATCATCGGCCATCAGGGATATGCACTAAAGAAGGTTGGTACGGAGAGTCGTAAGGCATTGGAGAAATTCTTTGGCAAACCAATATTCCTCGAGACATACGTCAAGGTGGATAAGGACTGGCGGTCGAACCAGCGTGAGCTCAATGCCTTTGGATATAATCCAGAGTGATGGGGGAGCTTAGAGTTTACGGTTTACAGTTTTATATAAAAACTAATTATGGGAAATTTAGTAGCGATAGTAGGAAGGCCAAATGTGGGCAAGTCGACACTGTTCAACAGGTTGACGCAGTCGCGCAAGGCGATAGTTAGTGATACTGCTGGTACCACTCGTGACCGCCAGTATGGTAAGTGCAGCTGGAACAACCGTGAGTTTTCCGTGGTGGACACAGGTGGCTGGGTAGTGAAGTCGGACGACATCTTCGAGGATGCCATCCGTCGTCAGGTGATTGTAGCTACAGAAGAGGCTGACTTGGTGTTGTTCCTTGTCGACGTGATGACAGGTATCACCGATTGGGATGAGGATGTGGCAGCAATCCTGCGTCGTACTAAACTGCCAATCATACTTGTAGCCAACAAGGTGGACAATAGTGGAGAGTACTATCAGGCTGCAGAGTTCTATAAACTCGGTCTTGGTGAGCCGCAGTGTGTGTCGGCTGCAACAGGAGGAGGAACGGGTGACCTGCTTGACCTCGTGGTGTCCATGCTGAAACCTGACGTAGAGAGCGATGTCGAGGATGACATCCCGCGTTTTGCTGTGGTGGGTCGTCCTAATGCCGGCAAGTCGAGTCTGATCAATGCCTTGATAGGTGAGGACCGTAATATAGTAACGGAGATTGCCGGTACGACACGAGATTCTATCTATACCCGATATGATAAGTTCGGCTTTGACTTCTACCTTGTCGACACAGCAGGTATCCGCAGAAAGAATAAGGTGACGGAAGACTTGGAGTTCTATAGTGTGATGAGAAGCATCCGATCTATAGAAAATTCCGACGTCTGTATCCTCATGATCGACGCCACACGAGGTATAGAGGCGCAGGATATGAACATCTTCCAACTGATACAGAAGAACAATAAGAGCCTGGTGGTGGTAGTAAACAAGTGGGATCTTGTAGAAGACAAGTCGCAGAAGGTCATCACCACCTTTGAGACGGCTATCCGTAACAGGATGGCACCATTCACGGACTTCCCTATAATCTTCAGTTCTGCACTCACCAAGCAACGTATATATAAGGTGTTGGAGACAGCCAAGCAAGTTTATGAAAACAGAACCAGAAAGATAGGAACATCTAAACTCAACGAGGTGATGCTGCCGCTGATTGAGGCGTTTCCACCGCCATCCAACAAGGGTAAGTACATAAAAATAAAGTATGTGGCTCAGCTGCCAAACACCAAGATACCATCGTTTGTGTTCTATGCCAACCTGCCTCAATATGTCAAGGAACCATATAAACGATTCCTTGAGAACAAGATAAGGGAAAACTGGGACCTCCATGGTTGTCCTATCAATGTGTTTGTCAGACAGAAGTAGGAATAAGGAGATGCAGAGAGTTGTTTGGTTGTTTTTAGGGGCATGTCTCTCGTTGGTTGTAGCGTGTTCAAAGCCTAAACCTGAGGAGGTGGCGGTAGGTACTGCCAAACTGTACTATGAACACCTGCTTGCTGGAAGGTATGATGATTTCCTTGCGGGAACGTATCGGGAAGACAGTATTCCTGACGACTACCATTCCCAGTTGGTAGACAATGCTAAGATGTTCTTGGCATTGCAACAGTCCCGACATAAAGGTATACGGAAAATAGAGCAGGGAGGCGGGACTTACGACGAGAAGAGCCACACAGCAAATGTTTTTCTGATGTTTAGCTATGGCGACGGCACCACCGAGCAGGTGCTGGTGCCGATGATAGAGAAATACGAAGTGTGGTATCTGAGGTAGAACGTTGAACGTTGGAGAGATTATGGGTTGTTATGCTCCGTCTCATGTATCTCAACCTCTTTGACTTTCTTAAATAGGTCGGATGCAAATACCAGGTCGTTGAGTTTCTTGTTTTTTGAGCTGATGACCGTATCTTTATTCCCTTGCCATTCCTTTTTGCCGTCGGCAATAAATACTATGTTTTCTCCAATACCCATCACAGAGTTCATGTCGTGGGTGTTGATGATAGTAGTGGTATTAAACTCCTTTGTGATGCCATGTAGCAGTTCGTCAATTACCAACGATGTCTTCGGGTCCAGTCCTGAGTTAGGCTCATCGCAGAAGAGGTATTTCGGGTTCATCACGATGGCACGTGCTATCGCTACACGTTTCTGCATACCTCCAGAAATCTCTCCAGGGTATTTCCTTTCGGCATCAGTAAGGTTGACACGGTCCAGACAGTAGCGTGCTCGCTTCTTCCTGTCGCGAAGGTTCATGTCAGAGAACATGTCCAACGGGAACATCACATTCTCCAATACTGACAAAGAGTCGAAGAGAGCAGCGCTTTGGAAAATCATACCCATCTCCCTACGCATCAGTACCTGGTCCTTCTTGGTCAAGTTGACAAAGTTGCGCCCGTCGTATAGGATCTCTCCACTTGTCGGTTCCAGTAGTCCTACGATGTTTTTCATCAGCACCGTCTTTCCTGCTCCTGATTGTCCGATAATCAGATTTGTCTTTCCGTCCTCGAAGACGGTATTGATGTCTTTCAGTACTTCCTTGTCATCAAAGGATTTATATAAGTGTTTTACTTCTATCATGATATAGGCCGTTGGGTGCTAACTTAATAGCTGTGTTAAGAATACGTCAGAAAACAAGATGAGGACGCTTGAGTTGACAACCGCCGCGGTAGAGGCCTTACCCACCTCAACGCTTCCGCCCTCTACGGTGTATCCAAAAAACGAACTTACACTTGCGATAATAAAGGCAAAAACGGTACTCTTAATAATACTCATCCATAAGAACCACGGTACGAAATTGTGTTGTAGTCCTAAGGTGAGGTCGTCGGGTGGCAGCACGTGACCTATATATGCGGTGGCGTATGCGCCCAGAATACCTGTCGCCGCAGAGAATATCACGAGTAATGGCATGATGGTGATAAGCCCGAGAACCTTTGGAAGTATGAGATACGATGCCGAATTGATGCCCATTATCTCCAATGCGTCAATCTGTTGTGTCACTCTCATCGTACCCAATTCTGACGCTATGTTCGAGCCAACCTTACCTGCAAGGATAAGACACATGATAGAGCTGGAAAATTCCAACAATAGGATCTCGCGTGTGGTATATCCTGACACCCATCGTGGCATCCATGGACTCTGAATGTTAAGTTTCATCTGTATACATATCACGGCTCCGATGAAGAACGAGATGAGCAGCACGATGCCAATAGAGTCTACTCCCAGTTGCGACATCTCCTTGACATACTGCTTCCAGAACATACGGAAACGCTCAGGACGGCAGAAGGTCCTTCCCATTAGAATCAGATATCTGCCAAACGTGAATAGCCAATTGTATATAATCATCTTTTTGTGGTTTTCGGTGCAAAAGTAACGAAAAGTTGATAAAAAATGCAATATGTCAAGTGGTTTTTATAGTTTTTCTTTACCTTTGCATCTGAAATGGAAGAAACGACAATGAGCGAGAGCAAAATGCAGGGTGGTATGATGCTGCGTACCGAGGGATTGGTAAAGATATACGGCAAGCGAACCGTTGCCAATGGAGTTAGCATCAATGTCAGACAGGGCGAGATTGTTGGATTGCTGGGACCGAATGGTGCTGGTAAGACGACTTCATTCTATATGACTACGGGTCTTGTGGTCCCCAATGAGGGGCATGTGTATCTTGACGATCAGGAGATAACAGACTATCCTGTGTACAAACGAGCACGTGCAGGTATAGGCTATCTGCCACAGGAGGCATCGGTGTTCCGTAAGCTGACGGTTGAAGACAATATCATGTCAGTGCTTGAGATGACAAAGCTGAACAAGCAGGAACGTAAGGATAAGCTGGAGAGTCTTCTGTCAGAGTTCAGGCTGAACAAGGTGCGTAAGAATACGGGTGACCGTCTCTCTGGTGGCGAGCGTCGTCGTACGGAGATAGCCCGTTGTCTTGCTATCGACCCTAAATTCATCATGCTCGACGAGCCGTTTGCTGGTGTCGACCCTATTGCGGTGGAGGACATCCAGCATATCGTATGGCATCTGAAATACAGGAATATCGGCATCCTGATAACTGACCATAACGTTCATGAGACGCTGAATATTACCGATCGTGCCTATCTGCTCTTTGAGGGACGCATCCTTTTCCAAGGAAAACCAGAGGAGCTTGCTGCCAATCCCATTGTAAGGGAGAAATACCTTGGCTCTAATTTCGTATTGCAGAAAAAGGACTTCCAGAAACTCTCTGAGGAGAAAAAACGTAAAGAAGAACAAGAAGACATGGAGATGGGGTAGTGTAGTACTACTATTTTTGTACCTTTAGCTTCGAGCTGAAGGAACTTATGCTTGGAAAAGAAAAGAAAAATTGTTTTTTCTTTTGCGTTTCGCTTGCTTAATCGTACCTTTGCACCCCAATTTGGTTTATAAACAATTAAATAACAGAATATTCTAAGATGAAGATTACATTTGAAAACCCCGAGAAGGTGAATGGTCTGATGACTCTCACCGTAGAAGAGGCTGACTACAAGCAGGAGGTTGAGAAAACCCTGAAGGATTATCGTAAGCGTGCAAATATTCCTGGCTTCCGTCCAGGACAAGCACCAATGGGTCTGATCAAACGTCAGATCGGTACGCAAGTAAAGGCGGACGCCATCAATAAGGTTGTCGGTGAGAATTTGCAGAAGTACATTGTTGACAATAAAATCAAGATGTTAGGTCAACCACTTGGAGCTGCTGACCATGAACCAGTAGACCTCGACAAGGAGGCACCATACGTCTTTAAGTTTGATATCGCTATAGCTCCAGAGTTTAAGGTGGAGCTCTCCGACAAGGATAAGGTTGTATATTATGACATCAAGGTAGACGACAAGATGATTGATGATCAGGTGGACATGTTTGCCAGCCGTAATGGTCATTATGAGAAAGCCGAGAGCTATGATCCAGAGCAGCGCGATTTGCTAAAGGGTGATCTGCGTGAGCTTGATGACAAAGGTAATACTCTTGAAGGAGGCATAGAGGTGGAGTCGGCTACGCTGATGCCACAATATATTAAGGAGGAAGCACAGAAGAAACTCTTTGATGGTGCAAAGCTCGGCGACATCATCACATGGAACCCACGTAAGGCTTATCCTGAGAGTGACGTGGAGATAAGCGCACTCCTGAAGATTGACAAGGAGAAAGTGGCAGAGCATACTGGCGACTTCTCATATCAGATTACAGAGATCTCACGTTTCGCTAAGGCTGAGGTCAATCAGGAACTCTTCGATAGTGTATATGGCGCAGAGGCGGGTATCAAAGACGAGAAGGCGTTCCGTGAGGCTATAGCAAAGGGACTGACTGCTCAGCTTGAGACCGATGCAGACTATCGCTTCTTGCAGGATGTACGCAAATACGCTGAGAAGAAAGTTGGTGACCTTCAGTTCCCAGAGGCTCTGCTCAAGCGTATGATGATAGAGAACAATAAGGATAAGGGCGCTGAATTTGTAGAAAAGAATTTTGACGCAAGCATACAGGAGCTGAAGTGGCATCTTATCCGCGAGCAACTGGCTGAGGCTAATGGCGTGAAGGTGGAGGATGACGATGTCCTCACGGCAGCACGCGAGACGGCGCGTGCCCAGTTTGCACAGTATGGTATGAATAACGTACCCGAAGAGTACATCAACAACTATGCACAGGAGATGCTGAAGAAACGTGAGACTGTAGACAACCTCGTGGAGCGTGCTATAGACCGTAAGCTCATGGAGGCGCTCAAGGGTGTTGTGAAGCTCACAAAGAAGAGTATCAGCATTGATGACTTCAATAAGCTCTGGCAAGAGTAAAAGGAAGAAAAGCTAATTCAATAGGATTTTTTAAGAAAAAAACTTCTATATATCTTTAGGGGTTATCGACTTTTTTCTTAACTTTGCATAAAGCAATAAGACAAAAGGGTCGATAACCCCTATTGTTTATTGGATTTTTACGGAAAGAAAAATTGAAAACAAATTAAAAATGAATGATTTTAGAAAGTATGCTACCAAGCACCTCGGCATAAACGGTATGGTGCTTGATGACGTGATGAATGTTCAGTCACAATATCTCAACCCATATATCCTCGAGGAGAGAGAATTGAATGTTACACAGATGGACGTGTTCTCTCGATTGATGATGGACAGGGTGATATTCCTTGGTACTCCTATAGACGACTATGTCGCCAATACGATAACGGCACAGTTGCTCTATCTTGACTCTGTAGAGCCAGGGAGAGACATCTCTATATACCTGAATAGCCCTGGTGGTAGTGTGACGGCAGGACTCAGCATATACGACACTATGCAGATGGTGTCTTCTGACGTTTGTACCATCTGTACAGGAATGGCAGCATCAATGGCAGCCGTACTGCTCGTGGCTGGTAGTGAGGGCAAACGACAGGCATTGCCACACAGTCGTGTGATGATTCATCAGCCACTCGGTGGCGTGCAGGGACAAGCCTCAGATATGGAGATAGAGGTACGCGAGATACAGAAATTTAAGAAAGAACTGTATACCATTATCTCAGAACACTCTCACACACCATTCGATAAGGTCTGGCAGGACAGTGATCGTAACTACTGGATGACGGCTCAGGAAGCCAAGGAATACGGAATGATAGACGAGGTGTTGGTACGCAAGAAAAAGGAGACTGCAGATGGCAAAGAAAACCTGTAGCTTTTGTGGTCGTAGCGACCGTGATGTAAAACTTCTGATTTCTGGTATCAATGGTTTTATCTGTGAGGACTGTGCAAAGCAGGCTTTCGAGATAGCGACAGAGGCCAATGCGTACGGCTCGAAGAAAAATGAAGTAGGGCTGTCGAAAACACTTGCCGAACTGCCAAAGCCCGCAGAAATCAAAGCCCATCTTGACCAGTATGTCATAGGTCAGGATGATGCTAAGCGCTTCCTCTCGGTGGCGGTGTATAATCACTATAAGCGAATACTCCAGCCTGCCGATGACCAAGAAGTAGAAATAGAGAAGAGCAACATTGTCATGGTAGGTCCTACCGGTACAGGTAAGACCCTGCTCGCACGTACCATAGCCAAACTACTTGATGTGCCTTTTACTATTGTTGACGCTACGGTGTTCACCGAGGCAGGATACGTAGGAGAGGATGTGGAGAGTATCTTGTCGCGCTTGCTCCAGGTGGCTGAATATAATGTTGAGGCGGCTGAAAGGGGTATAGTGTTCGTGGATGAGGTTGACAAGATTGCCCGCAAGCGTGATAACCCAAGCATAACTCGAGATGTTAGTGGTGAGGGCGTACAGCAGTCGCTGCTCAAACTGCTTGAGGGTACGATAGTGAATGTTCCACCTAAGGGCGGTCGTAAGCATCCGGATCAAGACTACATAAAGGTAGACACAAATAACATTCTCTTCATCTGTGGCGGTGCCTTTGATGGTATAGAGAGAAAGATAGCGCAACGAATGAATGCCAACGTGGTGGGCTTCAATTCGTTACAGAATGCCCAGAACCTGAAGAGCGCAGACATCATGAAGTACATTCAGCCACAGGACCTGAAGTCGTTTGGACTTATACCAGAGCTTATAGGTCGACTGCCAGTGCTTACTTACTTGTCGCAACTCGACAGGGAGGCGCTGTCGCGTATCATTCGTGAACCGAAGAACTCGATACTCAAACAGTACGAAAAACTGTTCAATATGGATGGCATAAAACTGAAGGTGGACGAGGATGCTATCGATTATATCGTAGACAAGGCGGTGGAATATAAACTTGGAGCACGTGGCTTACGTTCTATCACAGAGCGTATCATGATGAACGCCATGTTTGAGTCGCCGTCAAAGAATATTAAGACCTTTACACTGACGAAGGATTATGCAGCCAAGGAACTGGCTGCCGCAGGAGAATTTCATAAACAATAACGCCCCATCATAGGAGGAGTCGCATGTCGAAGAAATATGATCTAACAAGTGAACTGAAACACTATTTCGGCTTTGATAAGTTCAAAGGCGATCAGGAGGAGATTGTACGTAATGTGCTCGAAGGTAACGATACCTTCGTGCTCATGCCTACAGGTGGCGGCAAAAGTTTGTGCTATCAGTTGCCGTCGCTATTGATGGAGGGTACTGCAATCGTGATTTCTCCGCTCATAGCCTTGATGAAGAACCAGGTGGACGTCATCAATGGTATGAGTGAACGCGATGGTGTAGCCCACTATCTCAATTCATCTTTGAAGAAGGCTGCCATAGATAATGTGAAGGCAGATGTGGCTTCAGGTCATACCAAACTGCTCTATGTGGCTCCCGAATCCCTGAACAAGGAAGAGAACGTGGAGTTTTTCAAAACGGTCAAGATCTCCTTCTATGCTATTGATGAGGCTCACTGTATCTCTGAGTGGGGACATGACTTCCGACCAGAATACCGGAAAATACGTCATGCTATCGATGAGATAGGTGACGCACCGATTATTGCCCTTACGGCAACAGCTACCGATAAGGTGCGTTCAGATATAAAAAAGAGTCTTGGCATAGAAGATGCCAAGGAGTTCAAAAGCTCATTCAATCGTCCAAATCTATATTATGAAGTACGACAGAAGAGCAATGATATCGATAAACAGATAATCATGTTCATTCGTCAGCATGCAGGCAAGAGCGGTATAGTGTATTGTCTCTCCCGAAAAAAAGTGGAGGAACTTGCCGCCGTGCTTCGTGCTAACGACATAAAGGCGGAAGCATATCATGCTGGTCTTGACTCCGAGACACGGTCGAAGACCCAAGATGACTTCCTTATGGAACGTATTGACGTCATCGTTGCCACGATAGCCTTTGGCATGGGCATAGATAAACCCGATGTGCGCTTTGTGATACACTATGATATACCAAAGAGTCTGGAGGGATACTATCAAGAGACGGGACGCGCAGGCCGTGATGGCGAAGAGGGGCAATGTATAGCCTTCTATTCAGAGAAGGATCTGCATAAGTTGGAGAAGTTTATGGAGGGTAAACCAGTTGCCGAACAGGATATAGGACGTCAACTGTTACAAGAGACTGCTGCGTATGCTGAGTCGTCAGTCTGTCGTCGTCGAATGCTACTTCATTATTTCGGTGAGGAGTATAGCCAAGATAACTGTCATAACTGTGACAACTGCCTGCATCCTAAAACCCAGGTTGACGGATCTCACGCATTGGTAATCATCCTGCAAGCTATCAAAGTGCTTAAGGGGAATTTCCGACAAGAGTATGTTGTTGACTTCGTTACAGGCAGGGCAACTGATGACATTCGTGATCATCACCATGATCAGATAGAGGAGTTCGGATCTGGCGAAGATGAGGATTCAAAGATGTGGAACCCAGTAATCCGTCAGGCACTCATCGCAGGATATATTAAGAAGGATGTGGAGAATTACGGATTGCTGAAACTGACCTCCAAAGGACAGGCTTATCTCAAACAGCCTTCCATCTTTATGATAGTAATGGACAGAGAATTTAGCGATGATTATGACGACGACAGTCAAGAGGGAGGCACCGCAGCCCTTGACCCCGAGCTACTCACCATGTTGCGTGATCTTCGTCGCAAGGTAGCCCATAGGCATAATCTTCCTCCATACGTCATTTTCCAAGATGTGTCGCTTGAGCAGATGGCGACAATGTATCCTGTCACTGAACAAGAACTACAAAATATTCAGGGAGTTGGAGCAGGAAAGGCAAAACGCTATGGTAAAGAGTTTTGTGAACTCATCAAACGTCATTGTGAAGAAAATGAGATAGAACGCCCTGAGGAACTGCGAGTGCGCACTGTTGCCAAGAAATCTGTGCAGAAAGTGAAAATCATTCAGAGTATCGACCGGCAGATTCCACTCGACGATATTGCGGCAGGTGAGGCTCTCTCGCTATCTGAACTGCTCGACAAGATAGAGGAGATCGTTTATAGTGGAACTAAGTTGAATATTGATTATTACATTGATGATGTTCTCGATGAAGACCATGTAGACGATATATACGACTACTTCTGTGATAGCGATACTGACAGTATTGATGCTGCTCAGGATGAGTTGGGGTCTGATTATAGCGAAGAGGAAATACGACTCGTTCGTATAAAGTTCTTGTCAGATGTCGCCAACTGATTTATTTGGAGATACACAAAAAGCAACAAGTTGTTCCAATTTCTTAAAGATAAAAAGAAAGAAAAAAAAGATGTCTCCCTTGTGCTTTCTACAGGTGGCGCACGGGGACTTGCTCATGTTGGTGCTATCGACCAGCTGTTGTCTATGGGCTATCATATCAGGGCTGTTTCGGGCACGTCAATGGGAGCACTTGTTGGAGGAATGTATGCGGCTGGCAAATTGGAGGAATTCAAACAGTGGATGCAGACTATAGATCGTAAGAAGATTCTTTCGCTCATAGATTTCTCGCTTAGTATAAGCCATATCTCTAAAGGTGAGCGTATAATAAAAGCCTTGAAGGATGTCGTGCCAGATGTAAATATCGAAGACCTGCCCATACCTTATAGTGCCATCGCCACAGATGCTATTACTGGAACAGAGGTGGTGTTTACAAGTGGAAGTCTTTACGAGGCAATAAGAGCATCAATATCGTTACCTCTTTTTTTCAGTCCTGTCAAAAGTGATGGGAGATTGTTGGTAGATGGTGGATTGGTCAATCCGTTGCCATTGAACCGTGTCATGCGTAGCAAGGAAGACCTGCTTGTGGCGGTTAATGTTAGTGGTCATGACTACCTGGGACAGGTGAAACTGAGAAAAGTAGTCAGGGAAACGGCATCGGAACGTTCACGTATGATGTCCTTCATCAACAGGATAATACCTGAAGATGCGGATATCAATTATTACACCCTGATGAATCGCTCTGTCTCGATAATGATTCAAAAGAATGCGGAGCTGTCAGTAAAACTCTTGCGTCCTGATATTCTTATAGACATTCCCATGAACCGGTATGATACTTTTGATTTTGATAAGTATGACAGACTCGCAGGTATAGGCAGAGCGAAGACTAAGAAGGCCATAGAAAGATGGCTGCAGGCAAAATAAGAATAGCGTAGTGTTATTACAAACCTCTTAGTGACGTTAAATCGTATTAACAAGGCTGCGAAAAGATGAAAAGGTGACAACGAATTGGGAATTTATTGCTATCTTTGCACGCAATAAATTGTAAAAAGAGATATGGCATCATTTGTTGCAGACAGAATCGTAATGGACGGACTGACCTTTGACGACGTCCTTTTGGTACCTGCTTATTCTGAGGTACTACCCAAAACAGTAGAGTTGAAAACTAAGTTCTCACGTCACATTGACCTGAATGTGCCGTTTGTCACAGCTGCGATGGATACCGTAACAGAGGCATCTATGGCAATAGCCATTGCTCGTGAGGGTGGTATCGGAGTGATACATAAGAATATGTCGATAGAAGAGCAGGCTCGTCAGGTTGCTATTGTGAAGCGTGCCGAGAATGGAATGATATACGATCCTGTCACTATCCGTCAAGGGTGTACTGTGCAGGACGCACTGGATATGATGCACGACTATCATATCGGCGGTATACCCGTAGTTGACGATGAAAATCACCTGGTAGGTATAGTGACAAACCGAGACTTGCGCTTCGAACGTAATTTGCAGAAGAAGATAGATGAGGTGATGACAAAGGAAAACCTCGTGACAACTCATCAGCAGACCGACCTGGCAGCAGCAGCGCAGATATTACAGGAAAATAAGATAGAAAAGCTACCGGTAGTAGACAAGGATAATAAGCTGGTAGGGTTGATAACATATAAGGATATCACCAAGGCCAAGGACAAACCGATGGCATGTAAGGACGAGAAGGGTCGTCTGCGTGTTGCTGCGGGTGTCGGCGTGACTGCTGACACGCTTGAGAGAGCTAAGGCTCTTGTAGAGGCAGGTGCTGATGCTATCGTTATAGATACTGCTCATGGACACTCTAAGGGCGTTATCGAGAAATTGCGGGAGGTGAAGTCTGCCTTCCCTAATTTGGATATTGTGGTAGGTAACGTGGCCACTGGAGAAGCTGCCAAGCTCTTGGTGGAGAATGGTGCCGATGCCATAAAGGTAGGCATCGGTCCTGGTAGCATTTGTACTACTCGTGTGGTAGCTGGTGTCGGTGTGCCGCAGTTGAGTGCTGTCTATGATGTATATAATGCACTTAAAGATACAGATGTGCCACTGATAGCCGATGGCGGATTGCGTTATTCTGGTGATATCGTTAAGGCAATAGCCGCTGGTGGTAGTTGCGTGATGATAGGTTCACTGGTGGCTGGTACTGAAGAGAGTCCTGGCGACACTATCATATTCAATGGTAGAAAGTTTAAGAGCTATCGTGGCATGGGCTCGTTGGAGGCAATGGAGCAGAAACATGGTTCTAAAGACCGTTACTTCCAAGGAGATACTAAGGAGGCGAAGAAACTGGTTCCAGAGGGTATCGCGGGTCGTGTGCCTTATAAGGGAACGGTGCAGGAGGTGATCTATCAGTTGATTGGTGGCTTGCGTGCTGGTATGGGCTATTGTGGTGCAGGCTCAATAGATGCTCTGCATAGTGCGAAATTTGTACGTATTACCAATGCTGGGGTGATGGAAAGCCATCCACATGATATCACGATTACGAGCGAAGCACCAAACTATAGCCGACCAGAATAGTATGGGAAGATTTGTGTGCTTAAAATGATAAATGATAGAAGAAAACAATGTGGAAGAAATTAAAAGAAAATAGACAATGGGGAATGATGGCGTTGTCAGCTGTCATTTGCCAATTGTCGTTTAGTCCTGCAATAGCACAAACGTCTGATCCTACGGTCATGACTATTAATGGTCAGCCAGTTAGTCGTTCTGAATTTGAATATTCTTTCAATAAGAACAACTCCGAAGGCGTAATAGATAAGAAAAGTGTTGAAGAGTATGTGGACTTGTTCATTAACTACAAGTTGAAAGTAGCTGCAGCTCTTGATGCTAAACTCGATACGTTGACTTCGTTTAAGAAGGAGTTCTTGAGTTATCGCGACCAGCAGATTAAACCATCGTTTGTCACCGATGCTGATGTCGAGAACGAGGCAAAGAAATACTATGATAACATGGTAGAGCAGATTGGTCCTCGTGGTCTGTTTACAGCTTCGCATATACTATTGCATCTGGAGCAGACAGCAAGCAAGGAGGAACAGGAAAAGGCAAAGGTACGTATTGATTCTATATACAACGCGTTGTTGGCAGGTGCTGACTTTGCAGAGTTGGCAAAGAGGGTTTCTCAAGACCCTGGGTCGGCTCGTAATGGTGGAAAACTACCGACACTCGGTCCTGGACAGACCATAGCAGAGTTTGAAACTCAGGCGTATGCTTTGCAGGCAGGCGAGATGAGTAAGCCTTTCTTGTCACCTTTTGGCTATCATATCATAAAGATGAACGAACGCTCGCAAGTGCCGCCATACGACAGTCTGCGTGTTGACATTACCCGATTTATCGAGAATAGAGGCATCAGAGAGCGTATTGTTACAGAAAAACTCGACAAGATGGTGGCAGAGAGTAATGGCACGAAGACCGTAGAGAGTTTACTTGATGAGCGTAGTGCAGAGATGGAAAGTAATGATCCTGACTTGCATTATCTAATACAGGAGTATCATGATGGTTTGCTACTCTTTGAAATCAGCAATCGTTTGGTCTGGGAAAAAGCATCAAAGAATGATGCGGCATTGGCAAATTACTTCAAGAAGAACAAGAAGAAGTACAAGTGGGAGAAGCCCAGATTTAAGGGCATTGCCTATCATGTGAAAGATGCGGCAGACGTGAAGGCTGTGAAGAACTGTGTGAAGGGAAAACCTTTCAGTCAGTGGGCTGAGTTGCTTCGTACCACCTTCAATAATGACTCTGTGCTTCGTATTCGTGTAGAGAAAGGTATCTTTGAAGAGGGTAGGAACAGTTTGGTGGATCGTGATATATTTAAGAAGAATGTGGAAGTGAAACCAACTAAGGACTTCCCTATAGATGCGACATTCGGCAAGAAGCTGAAGGCCCCACAGGATTACACAGATGTACGTGGATTGGTTGTCGCTGACTATCAGGAAGAACTCGAGAAAGCGTGGGTTGCAGAACTTCGTAAGAAATACCCTGTGACGGTAAATAAGGACGTGCTTGCCACAGTGAATAAACACTAAGAGAGATGAGGAAATCTTTGTTTTTTGTTCTTTGCTCCCTGTTCTTCAGTACTGCTGGAGCACAGACGATAGTTGCTGATAGCGACTCTGTTAAGTCGGTCGTACAAGAGGACAATATTAATCCTGCAAGTGTGGTTGACGAGGTGGTATGGGTCGTCGGTGACGAACCAATTCTAAAGTCAGAAATCGAGGTGACTCGTCTGCAGGGAGATCCTGATGGCGGATGGGGCGATAATGCCAACTGCCGCATTCCTGAGCAGATAGCGGTACAGAAACTCTTTGTCCATCAAGCAGAGATAGATAGTATCGAGGTGTCTGAGAACGAAATATCACAAGGAGTGGAGCAACGTATTAACTACTGGATACAGATGGTCGGCTCAAAAGAAAAGCTCGAGGAGATGCGCCGTATGTCTGTCACCCAGATGCGACAGGAAATGCGTGATGAGTATCGCACTATGATGTTGGTGCAGAAGATGCAAGAGAAACTTGTGGAGAACATTAAGATTTCTCCTGCAGAGGTGCGCAACTATTTTAAAGACGTGCCGCAAGACAGTCTGCCGCTAATACCAACAACCGTTGAGGTGCAGATAATAACACAGACGCCGAAGATTGCTCAAGAAGAAATAAATAGAATAAAGGACGAGTTGCGATCCTATAGTGATCGCGTGACTAATGGCGAGGCTACGTTTGCGACACTCGCTCGTCTGTATTCTGAAGACCCTGGCTCGGCAAGACAGGGAGGTGAACTTGGATATGTGGGGCGTGGAATGCTCGATCCGGCTTTTGCCACTGCCGCTTTCAATCTGACTGATCCAAAGAAGGTCTCAAAGATAGTAGAGAGTGAATTTGGATATCATATCATCCAATTGATAGATAGGCGAGGTGATAAAATAAACTGTCGCCATATATTGATGAAACCAAGAGTGAGTGGTGATGAAATAGATGCAGCAAAACTACGTCTGGATTCTATCGCTAACGATATCAGATCAGAGAAGTTTACTTTTGAGGCTGCTGCCACGCTGCTCTCTGACGATAAGGATACAAGAAGCAATAATGGACTTATGGCTAACAGTACCGAAAGTTCGCGTACGTCAAGATTCCGCATTCAAGACCTTCCTTCGGAGGTTGCTCATACAATAGAGAAGATGCAAGTTGGTGAAGTGTCGGATGCGTTCCAAATGACCAATTCTAAGGGTAAGACAGTATGTGCGATAGTCAAGCTGAAAAGCCGTGTGGATGAACACCGTGCCACTATCACTGGTGATTTTCAGGACATGCAGGAGATTGTGCTTGCCAAGCGACGCCAGCAGTTAATACATGATTGGGTGGTAAAGAAAATTAAGAATATCTATGTTCGTATGAATCCACAGTATACCGATTGTGACTTTGAATACGAGGGATGGATTAAATAAGAATGGTTTTTTGATGCGGAGATGTTGGTTCTTTATTATTCTGTGTACGCTATTTGTGGGCTCTGCAGGAGCACAAAAACGTAAGGCAGTCGACGAGAAGGTATACCTGGATCATGCTGATGAGCTGAAGTATGATCAAGGGTTGAAGCCTGGTGTCCAGATCGTCAAGGGACATGTGAGGTTCCGTTATCAGGATACCAACCTGTCATGTGACAGCGCCTATTTTAATCAAAACCAAAACACCTTTCAGGCATTTGGACATGTAAAGATGCGTAAGAGGGGAGGAATAACACTCGATTGTGCCCGTGCTAACTATTATGGTAATAGTGAACTGATACAGGCTCGCCAACATGTAGTGCTCAAACAACCAGGCAGATCATTATATTGTGATAGTCTTGACTATAACAGTGGGACAGAATATGCTAACTTCTTCGGAGGTAATGGTGGAAGGCTGGTGATAGGACAGAATACCGTTACATCGGCTCGAGGCGAGTATTTCATGGACCAACACGAGGCAAACTTTTTTGAGAATGTCGTCATGAAGAGCCCAAAGTATACTATAAATACCGAACACCTTAATTACAACACCGACACAGAAGAGGCTCATGTCATAGGACCGTCGGTGATATATGGTAAGGGTGGGGAGGTAGTGCATACTAATGACGGCTACTATCACAGTAAGACTGACAGGATGGAACTGGTCGGACATTCCACCATCGTGTCGAAAGAACGTGATATCGAGGGTGAACACATTACGTATAATAGTAAGACTGGAGACAGCGAAGGCACTGGTAATGTGAGAATTGTCGACAAAATCAACGACCGTGTTATGACTGGTGACCACTTGATATACAATGAGCAGACACGTAAGGGCGAGGGCACTGGTAATGTCGTATACACAGATCGTAAGAATCTTAACTCCCTTGAGGGGGAATATGTCAATTACACTGATTCTGTGGCTGTCGCATATGGCAATCCTTTGGTCAAGGAATATTCTCAGAAAGATACCCTCTTTATGAGGTGTGACACCATTAGAATGAGAGCATTCAATCTCAATACAGATTCTTTATATAGAGAGGTGTATTGCTATGCCAATGTGAGAGCCTATCGTACTGACGTGCAGGCAGTATGTGATCTGTTAGTGTTCAATTCCAAGGACTCGTGCATGACAATGCATAAAGATCCGATAGCGTGGAACGGGATGCGCCAAATACTGGGCGATTCTATCAAAATCTTTATGAATGACTCCACGATACGCGAAGCGTACGTGTTTGGCAATGCCCTCTCTGTTGAGAAAATAGAGGATGAGGAACGTTACAACCAGATATCTTCTAAGGAGATGCGCTCGTATTTTGTCGATGGCAAGATGCGTAGAAATGAAGCCATCGGCAACGTGTTGTCTGTCTACTTTCCTCGC
Source organism: uncultured Prevotella sp. (assembly GCA_900316295.1). Lineage (GTDB taxonomy): Bacteria > Bacteroidota > Bacteroidia > Bacteroidales > Bacteroidaceae > Prevotella. The sequence goes on along the minus strand of ONCJ01000001.1, from coordinate 195,549 downwards.
GACGACAAGGATAGTACTTATGTCGGGATGAATACACTGCAGACGGATACGATGAAGATGTATCTTACAGAAGAACGGAAACTACAGAAAATCTGGGTGTCAGCTCCTACTGGAACACTCTATCCCATAACGCAAATACCTCCTGGGACCGACAAACTTCCTTCGTTTGCATGGTATGATTTCATGCGACCCTTGAATAAGTTTGATTTGTTGCGTAGAGTACGTAAGGAGGATGGTGATGCTGGATTGCCAAAGAAGAAAAAATATGAGTGACGTGATACAGCTCTTGCCGGATAGCGTCGCTAATCAGATAGCTGCAGGAGAGGTGATACAACGACCGGCATCAGTAATAAAAGAACTTGTGGAGAATGCTGTCGACGCTGGTGCTACGACCATCGAAGTGCGAGTCGTAGATGCTGGTCGTACAGCCATACAGGTGATTGACGATGGCAAAGGCATGAGCGAGACGGATGCACGACTGGCATTCGAGCGTCATGCCACATCCAAGATAAGTAATGCTGATGATCTTTTTGCTTTGCATACTATGGGATTTCGGGGTGAGGCCTTGGCTTCAATCGCAGCGGTGGCTCAAGTTGAGCTGCGAACTCGTATGGAGAGTGAAGATGTCGGTACTCATCTTAGTATTGCCGCCAGCCATATTGTGGGTCAGGAACCATGTGCATGTCCTGTCGGTAGTAACTTTCTTGTTGAAAATCTCTTTTATAATGTGCCGGCTCGTCGACGTTTCTTGAAGTCGAACACCACAGAGATGAACAATGTTATTACAGCCTTCGAACGAATAGCGCTGGTATATCCACAAACCACTTTTACTCTATATAGCAATGATACTCTGATCTATGATCTGCGTACGGGCAGTTACAGACAGCGAGTGGTAGATGTGTTTGGCAAGAAAATCAATCAGGAACTGCTCGATGTGTCAGTAGACACTACGATATGTAAGGTACATGGCTTTGTGGGAAAGCCGGAAACAGCAAAACGGAGAGGGGTTAATCAGTACTTCTTTGTCAACGGCAGATTTATGAAGCATGCTTATTTCAATAAGGCTGTTCAAAATGCTTACGACCGATTGCTGCCAGAAGGTATGCAGGTTCCGTATTTTCTGTATCTGGAACTCGATCCTGCTGACATCGACGTGAACATACATCCTACAAAGACAGAGGTGAAGTTTGAAAACGAACAAGCTATCTGGCAGCTGTTGTCTGCTGCAGTTAAGGAGACGATAGGTCGTTTTAATAATATACCTACCATTGACTTCGACACAGAGGGTAAACCGGACATTCCTGTTTTTATGCAGGGGGGGGCAGCGCCACGCATGCCTAAGATTAACTATAACCCACATTATAATCCATTTAATTCACCTCGCGCATCAACACCTGACATACATGCCTCTACTATCGACGATGTGCCGTTGAGTGACCAACCCGAGAACCCTGTGTTGTTTGGCGATGATGCAACATCTATACCTGTTGGAAATGCTATAGCTGAGGAAAAGTCGCCTGTCCATTATCAATATAAGGGAATGTATATTATGACGGCGGTGAAGTCAGGGTTGATGATTATTGACCAGTATCGCGCGCACGTACGTATATTATATGAACGCTATATGGCAGCACGTCGACAGCATAGCGTAGACTCCCAGCAACAGTTGTTCCCAGAAGTCCTTGACTTGTCTACTTCAGAGAAGGTCGTTATGGATCAGTTGCTCCCCCAAATGAAGGAGATGGGATTCTCAGTTGAGAAGGATTTGCAAGATAGATATGTCGTGAAGGCTATTCCTTCAGGACTTGAAGGGATCAGTATATCTTCGCTTATTGAAGAAATGATATTGGAAAGCAAGGACAAAAGTGACGGGGCAATAGATGAGATCCTGAAGACTATGGCATTGTCGTTAGCACGACATGCAGCTATCCCATACGGACAAGTGCTTAGTAACGAGGAGATGGACTCGTTAGTTAACGATCTTTTTACATGTGAGAATGTGAACTATTCACCCGATGGAAAACCGATATTAACCATAATTCATCAGTCAGAAATAGAACAAAGGCTTGGAAAATGATAGAAAAAAAGTTGATTTATGTGTTTTTTTTTGTAAAAAACTATCTGTTTTATATTTTTTTATTAACTTTGCCCCCGATTTTTAATAGGTTAGAAAGCTAAAATATTTTTATTAATTACATAAGGTTATGAAAAAAATTTTGATTGTATTGGCTTTTGCCAGCTTCTCAGTAGCTTCTTTCGCACAGGATGAAATCACAGAGAAGTACAGTGTTGGAACAAACTCTTTTTGGAGCAATTGGTTTGTAGAGGCAGGTGCAAACTGGAATGCTTGGTATTCCAGTGAGGAGCATGTAGGTGTTCGTACTATCTCTAAGAGCCCATTCAAGGGCGATCGTTCTAATCCAGGCGTAGCTATCGCCATTGGTAAGTGGTTTACTCCTGGTCTCGGTCTCCGCTTGAAAGGACAGGGTATCTGGGGTAAGACTGTTGAAGGTGTACCAGGTGAGAAGAGCATTGGTAACAAGTATTGGATTCTGAACGGTCATGCAATGTTCAACCTGAGCAACCTGATCCTTGGTTACAAGGAGGCTCGTACCGTTAACATCATCCCGTTCGTCGGTGGTGGTATGGGTCGTACCATGACTCACAACTTGTATGCTATGGATCTCAGCGCAGGTATCCAGGCTCTGTTCCTAATCAACAAGAACGTAGGTATCCATGCTGAACTCGGCTGGAATCGTCTTGAGGGTGACATCGATGGTGGTAACCAGTCTACTGATGCTAACCGTGGATGGGATTCTCACGACAACAATATTTATGCAGAGCTCGGTCTGACTCTCAACCTCGGTAAGGCTACTTGGAAGAAAGTGCCCGATGTTGAGGCTCTCAAGGCACAGCACCAGGCTGCACTCGATGCTGCTAACGCACGAGCTAACGACCTCGCTAACGAGAACGCACGTCTGCAGAAGCTCCTTCAGGAGGCTCAGAACAAGCCAGTTGAGCGCATCTCTGACTCTGTTAAGGAGTTTATCACCACTCCAGTTTCTGTATTCTTCAACCTCGCCAAGGTTGACGTAGCTAATCCAAAGGATCTTGTTAATGTTCGTGCTCTTGCTAAGTATGCTAAGGACAATGACGCAAGCATCCTCGTAACAGGTTATGCTGACAGCGCAACGGGTACTCCTGCAAAGAATGAGCAGCTCTCTCTCAAGCGTGCTGAGACCGTTAAGAATGAGCTTATAGGTATGGGCGTTTCTGAAAGCAAGATTACAACAGCTCACGCTGGTGGTGTAAACATCCTCGGTGTTGACATGCCAAAGGACTTCGACCGTCGTGCTACTGTTCAGATCACAGACATTCCTGAGAAGAAATAATCAGATGGCAAATATTCTTGGATAGAAACGATTCTATTCGCAGAATATTGAAGAAATGAGGCGAAGGTGCTCTAACAGAGCGCCTTCGCTTCTTATTTCCATGTTGCCATGCGGAGGTAGCGATGGCGTATTATAAAAAACCTATCCTAAAATAATGTTAATATCCGAAATTTTTCTCCGTTTTCTATTGCAGGAATAAAAAAACTTATTACCTTTGCACTCGCTTAAAACAAGCACGGGCGCTTAGCTCAGTTGGTTTAGAGCATCTGCCTTACAAGCAGAGGGTCGGGGGTTCGACTCCCTCAGCGCCCACGGGGTGTAGTCCCCCACAAAGAAATATTCTTCGGAGTATGATTTGTGGGGGACATTTTGTGTTTTATATCCTCAAGTTTCTACAGCTCTCGTTGCTCCACCTCAAGAAGTTTCCTTATCTCATTCAGCACTTGATGCGCAATCTCTTTTTTCGCAAAACACCTCCTTCCTTCTTTGCAATTTATCTTAATTGTCTTTGTAATTTTTTCTTTAACTCCTTTTAACTCCTACTTTTCTCTTTCTTGTCCGTTTATTTACTACCTTTGCGGCAAAAAGAGTAGGGCGCTATATCGTACCTTCTCAAGGAGATGAGAATCTCATGATATTTAGGGATGACTGATTGAATTTTTTTGATGATAAATAGATATTTTGAATACAGATTATAGTATAAGCATGGAACTAAATTTATTAACCGCAATATCTCCAGTAGACGGACGTTATAGGGGGAAGACAGCGCCTTTGGCTGAATATTTTTCTGAGTATGCACTTATTCGCTACAGGGTTCGTGTTGAGATTGAATATTTCATTGCCCTTTGCGAATTGCCATTACCCCAGTTGGCAGATTTTGACACCACTTTGTTTGACAGGCTACGTGACATCTACCGCAAGTTTGACGAGCGGCAGGCTGCTCGTGTCAAGGACATTGAGAAGGTGACAAACCATGACGTAAAGGCAGTAGAATACTTTATCAAGGAGGAATTCGACAAGATTGGCGGTCTGGATGCATTTAAGGAATTTATCCATTTCGGACTGACCTCACAGGATATCAATAATACCAGTGTACCCCTGTCGGTCAAGGAAGCCCTCACCGATGTGTATATCCCCCTTGTGGAAGAACTGATAGCCCAGCTCAGGGAGTATGCTGACGAGTGGGCAGAGATACCAATGCTTGCCAAGACTCATGGTCAGCCAGCGTCGCCTACACGTCTGGGTAAGGAGGTGATGGTGTTCGTTTATCGCTTGGAAGAACAACTTGCCACACTCCGTAACAGTAAGTTTACCGCTAAGTTTGGTGGTGCTACTGGTAACTATAATGCCCATCATGTGGCATATCCGTCATACGACTGGAAAGCCTTTGGCAATCGCTTTGTTAGCGAGAAACTAGGATTAGAGCGTGAGCAATTTACCACACAGATAAGCAACTATGATCATCTTGGTGGCGTGTTTGACGCGTTGCGCCGTATCAATACTATCATTATCGATCTCGACCGAGATTTCTGGATGTATATCTCCATGGAGTACTTCAAACAGAAGATCAAGGCAGGTGAGGTAGGCTCCAGCGCAATGCCCCATAAGGTCAATCCTATTGACTTTGAGAATTCCGAGGGCAACCTTGGCATTGCTAATGCCATATTGCAGTTCTTGGCACAGAAACTGCCTGTCAGCAGGTTGCAGCGCGACCTCACTGACTCCACTGTGCTACGTAACATCGGAGTTCCTCTCGGTCATGGAGTCATAGCCATCGAGAGTACACTGAAGGGACTTCGCAAGCTGATTCTCAACGAGGACAAACTAGCTGAGGATCTTGATAATACGTGGGCGGTAGTGGCAGAAGCCATTCAGACCATACTACGTCGTGAGGCCTATCCTCACCCATACGAGGCGCTGAAGGCACTCACTCGTACCAATAAACACATGACCGAATCATCGATACACGAATTTATACAAGGATTGAACGTAAGTGATGCCGTCAAGCAAGAGCTGATGGCAATAACACCCAGCAATTATACGGGAGTTTAGAGTTTAAGAGTTTAAAAGTTTAAGATTATGAAGCCAGAAGATTTAGAGAACAAGGCAGAAGTGAATGAGACGAACCGTGAAGGCTCTTCTCAGGTGGAACAACACGAGACTACTGACTGGAAACAAGGAAACACAGGTGAGAGAAAACGCATCATGCGTCCACGTATTCATGTGCAGAGACCGCAGTATAATAGCGGTGATGCTATGAATAATGACGGCGAGGGTGCAAGTTCTGAAAACTATAATACGGGCTATCGTCCACGCTATAACAATCAGGGCGAGGGCGGCTATCAGCCCCGTCAGCAGGGTTACCAGCCTCGTCAGCAGGGCGGTTATCGTCCACGCTATAACAATCAGGGCGAGGGCGGCTATCAGTCCCGTCAACAGGGTTACCAGCCTCGTCAGCAGGGCGGCTATCGTCCACGCTATAACAATCAGGGCGAAGGAGGCTATCAGCCACGTCAGCAACAGGGCTATCGTCCACGTTATAACAATAGCGATAGCGAGAACATGGTTGAGAACGAGGGCGGCTATCGTCCTCGCTATAACAACTATGGCAACCAACAGGGCGGCTATCAGCCCCGTCAGCAGCAGGGAGGCTATCGTCCTCGATATAACAACCCCCAGAGTGGCTACCAGCAGCGTGGCGGCTACAACAATAATCGTGGTGGTTATAACAACCGCGGTGGGGGCTATCGTCAGCGTAGTGCCGACTATGATCCCAATGCTAAGTATAGCATGAAGAAGCGCATCGAGTACAAGGAGGAACATATCGATCCCAACGAGCCACTGCGCTTGAATAAGTTTATTGCCAATGCAGGTGTATGCAGTCGACGTGAGGCAGATGAGTTCATACAGAATGGAGCTGTGACGGTCAATGGTCAGGTAGTGACCGAACTCGGAGTTAAGGTGCTGCGTAGCGATGAGATTATCGTCAACGGCACACCTGTTTCCATCGAGAAGAAAGTTTATGTATTGCTTAACAAGCCCAAGGGATATGTCACCACAAGCGATGACCCACAGCAACGCAAGACCGTAATGGATCTTGTGAAGAATGTATGTCCGGAGCGTATCTACCCTGTTGGCCGACTCGACCGTAACACCACTGGCGTGCTCCTCCTGACCAATGATGGCGACCTTGCAAGCAAGCTCACACATCCTAAGTTCCTCAAGAAGAAGGTATACCACGTCTTCCTTGACAAGAACGTGACAGCTCACGACATCCAGCAGATCAGCGAAGGCATTGAGCTCAGCGATGGTGAGGTACATGCCGATGCTATAGCATACGCAAGTGATACCGACAAGAGCCAGGTAGGCATCGAGATCCACAGCGGCAAGAACCGTATCGTGCGTCGCATCTTCGAGAGCCTCGGCTATCGTGTCATCAAGCTCGACCGTGTCCAGTTTGCTGGTCTTACCAAGAAGAATCTCCGTCGAGGCGACTGGCGATTCCTTACAGAGAAGGAAGTCGACATCCTGCGAATGGGAGCGTTCGAGTAAAGAGAGAACCATCCCCCTGCCCCTCCCTATTGGGTAGGGGAGTGTATAGGGGTAGACAAAAGAGTTTTTTTATCTAAATAATAACAATATTAAAAATACACCTTGTAGAGTGTCTGACATTCTACTCCCTCCATTATAGGGAGGGGCAGGGAAAGATTTTTTTTATGACAAGAACAAAGATTGTTGATGCTCTGAAGAGCACCAGATATGGAGAAAAGATCAATGTAAAAGGATGGGTTCGTACCCATCGTAGTAGTAAGGCAGTAGACTTTATTGCCCTCAACGACGGCTCCACTATTAAGAACGTACAGGTGGTGGTAGCTCCCGACGACTGTCCTGTGACATTCTGTGGCAAAGAGGCTTCGCTCAAGGACGTCACCACAGGTGCCTGCCTTTCGGTCGATGGGGTGCTCGTTGAGAGCCCTGCCGCAGGCCAGCCTTCAGAGATACAGGCCTCTACCATCGAGATCTACGGACTCTGTGACAATACCTATCCTATGCAGAAGAAGGGACAGTCGTTCGAGGTGATGCGTAAGAATGCCCACATGCGTCTGCGTACCAATACCTTCGGTGCAGTGATGCGTATTCGCCATAACATGGCGATGGCCATTCACACCTATTTTCATGAGCATGGCTTCTTCTATTTCCACACCCCGCTGATTACAGCCAGTGATTGTGAGGGTGCCGGTAACATGTTCCAGGTAACGACCAAGAACCTCTATGACCTGAAGAAAGACGAGAACGGAAAGATTATCTATGATGACGACTTCTTCGGTGAGCAGACATCACTCACAGTCAGCGGACAACTCGAGGGTGAGCTCGGAGCCACAGCTCTCGGCTCCATCTACACCTTCGGTCCCACCTTCCGCGCAGAGAATAGCAATACCCCGCGCCATCTGGCAGAGTTCTGGATGGTAGAGCCCGAGGTGGCATTCCTCGATCAGGAAGGACTTATGGACCTCGAGGAAGACTTTATCAAGTATTGTGTGCGCTGGGCACTCGACAACTGCAAGGACGACCTCGAGTTCCTCAACAAGATGATAGACAAGACCCTACTCGAGCGACTCCAGGGAGTCCTCTGTGACGAGTTTGTCCGCCTGCCATATACCGAAGGCATAAATATCCTGCAGGAAGCTATCAAGAACGGCAAGAAGTTCGAGTTCCCCTGCAACTGGGGCGACGACCTTGCCTCTGAGCATGAGCGCTATCTCGTAGAGGAGCACTTCAAGAAGCCAGTCATCATGACCGACTATCCCAGTGCCATCAAGTCCTTCTATATGAAGCAGAACGCCGAGCAGGGCGAGGGCTCCGTAGGCTATAAGGGTGCTGTCGCACCTGGTCCAACGATGCAGGGCACCGACGTGCTGTTCCCGCAGATAGGCGAGATCATCGGTGGTTCCGTTCGTGAGGAGAGCTACGACAAGCTCATGGGCGAGGTGGAGAAGCGCCAGATGGATACGACCCACCTATGGTGGTATCTCGATACTCGCCGTTGGGGCACCTGTCCTCATGCCGGCTTCGGTCTCGGCTTCGAGCGTTTGATTCTTTTCGTTACAGGTATGCAGAACATCCGTGACGTCATCCCCTTCCCTCGCACACCTAAGAACGCCGAGTTCTAAAGCTGGGGGTAGGAGAGAAGAACGAAACAACAAAAAAGAATGAGGCATGCCATTTATGATGTGCCTCATTCTTTTTGTTTTGATTGCTATTGCTTTAGGGCAGTACTCACTTCAGCCTCACCTCATAGTCGCCTGCCATGACGAGGTGGCGCTTATACAGGTCGCCTACGGCTCGTTTGAAGGTTTTCTTACTGACGTGGAAGGTGTCGCGTATGTCATCGGCATCACTCTTGTCGCCGAGGCTACAGATTCCGTTGTGGTCGTGCAGGTAGGCGAGCAGCTCTTCGGCGAAGTCCTGGGTGTGCTGGCGTCCGGTGTGTTGCAGGGCTATGTCCAGTTTGCCGTCTTCCCTGACGTTGCTGATATATGCCTTCAGACGGTCGCCCGTGTGTATGGGTTGAAATACCTGGTTGCGGAAGATGAGTCCATAGTAGCGGTTGTCTACTATGACTTTGTATCCCATGTCTGTGGGCTGCCATACGAGGATATCTGCCTCGTCACCAGGCTGATAGGGCGGGTGGTCGGTGGAGAGGAATTTGGAGACCTTGGCTGACGCCATGATACGGTAGCTGTCTTGGTCTATATGTACGTGAACGATGTATCGTCGTCCTGTCTCCATGCGTTGTCGCTGCTCGCGGAAGGGGCAGAAGAGGTTCTTCATTAGACCCCAGTCGAGGAATGCTCCATACTGGTTCACCCATACGCACTCAAGGCATGCGAAGTCGCCTACCTTTGCCAGTGGCTGCTCGGTGGTGGCTACGAGTCGTTCTTCCTGGTCGAGGTATAGGAAGACGCGTGTCTCGTCGCCTATCTGCATGTCCTGTGTGACATATCTGTTGGGCAGCAGTATCTCACCAGCCTGGTCGCCGTCGAGGTATAGTCCGATGTCTGATCGTCGTGCTATGCGTAGTGTGTTATAGTCGCCTAATAGTAGTTTCATAAAGGTGGAATGTCTTCAATTCTTTAATTCTTCAGTTCTTACGTACTTACCTCTCCGTCCTTGAGGTGTATGGTGCGGTCAGTGATGTTGGCAAGGGTCTCGTCATGGGTGACGATGATGAATGTCTGTCCGAACTTGTCGCGTAGGTCGAAGAAGAGCTGGTGGAGTTCTTGCTTGTTCTTACTGTCGAGGCTGCCAGAGGGCTCATCGGCGAGGATGACAGAGGGGTTGTTGATGAGTGCTCGTGCCACGGCTATGCGCTGACGCTCACCGCCCGATAGCTGGTTGGGCTTGTGCTGGGCGCGGTCAGCCAGTCCCATGAACAGTAGTAGCTCTTCGGCTCTCTGTCGGGCTTCCTTGCGACTCGTCCCTGCTATGAGGGCTGGGATCATGATGTTCTCAATGGCAGTGAACTCGGGCAGCAGCTGGTGGAACTGGAAGACGAAGCCCAACTCCTGATTGCGGAAAGCTGAGAGCCGCTTGCCTCGGAGCCGTGTCACGTCGATGTCGTCAATGATGACAGAGCCGCTGTCGGGCTGGTCGAGGGTGCCGATGATTTGCAAGAGTGTTGTCTTGCCAGCTCCGCTTGGACCAACGATGCTTACCACCTCGCCTTTGTCTATCTCCAGGCTGATGCCTTTGAGTACCTGCAGGGTGCCAAAGCTCTTAGTTATATTCTGTATTTTTATCATAGTATTTGAAAGTTCTTCATTTCTTCAAATCTCACTTCTTCACCTTCTTCTGAGCCCATTCTATCACGGCATCGTAAGCTGATCGCTCCTCGGTATGCTGAGGCTGGGCGAAGGTCATGGTGTCGTCGGAAGCTCCATATTGGTCGGGGAAGACAATCATGAGCGTCTTGCCGTTGAAATACTTGTTAATCTCGTCGGGCAGTCGTTCGAGAGCGTTCTTGTAGGACACCGTACCCTTGCGGGCTGTGACGACAACGAACATGTGGTCCTCGCTGATTTGTGCTGCCAGCTCGGGCAGCTCGTTCCAGTGACCCATGAAGGTGAGCTCGCTCCTGACACTGGGATGGCGGTTCTGCAGGTATTCTCCGATGAGGTTGAGGCTCTCTTGCCTGCCATGAAACTGTATGCGGCAGTCGAGGTTACCAGCCATGCGAGCCAGTCGTTCCAGCCAGCGATAGAACCCTGGCTCGTACTCAGCGCGCGAGGGCACTACTACCTGTATGCGGCGTATGGTGTTGAGTGGCTGCATGATACGTGCTATCATGATTTGTCGGCTCATGCCGTTGTATAGGCTTTGGGTGAATTGTCCCCAGAACTTGGTGGATATCTCCTTGTGGAAGTGCAGTCCCATGATAATCTCTGATGCCTGGAACTCCTTGAAGGCGTGCTTGATGCCGTTAGCTATGTTAGCGGCGATGCGCACCTGTGTCTGCATGGGCACGTCGACAGCGCTTGCCACCTGTTGCAGGTGCCTGAGTAGCTGACGTCCCTCCTCCTGATGTTTGCCGACATTGACGTCGTCGTATACCACATTCAGCGCCACCAGTCCGCGGTTGAGTCGTGTGTTGCGCATCATCATTGCCATGGAGAGCAGGTTGTCGGCATATTCCGGATATTTTACGGGAATGAGAATTTTCTCGTCGTCAGCCTGCAGGTTATGGTCGTGCTGCATGGCCTTGTCGTTGAGTCGGATGTGTCGTGCTGAGGCCTCGGTAACTAATGTAGAGATGACACATGTGCAGAGAATCATGATCACCACGCCATTGAGTATCTCGTCGTTGAAGAGCGTCTTGCCTGGTGTCACCTCCAGATTGTAGCCCACCATGACCATGGCGATGGCTCCCGCGGCATGTGCTGAGGTGAGACCGAACATCATGTGTCCCCAGATCCTTGGTGCCTTGAAGATGTATGCCGACAAATAAGCTGCTGCAGCCTTGCCCAGGGTACCGAAGAGCACGATGCATATTACTACCCAAATGATGTTGCCTCCTGAGAAGAGTAGCTGCAGATTGATGAGCATGCCCACACCGATGAGGAAATAGGGTATGAAGATGGCATTACCCGTAAACTCCAGTCTGTTCATCAGTGGTGACACCTGGGGTATGTAGCGGTTCATGATGAGTCCAGCAAGGAATGCACCAAAGATGCCTTCTAACCCAATGAAGTCGGAGAAGACAGCGCTAATAAACATGATCGCCATGACGAAGATGAACTGCATCACGGAGTCGGAATATCGGCGCAGAAACCAGCGCGTCAGCCTCGGAATGAGTATCACCATGGTCATACAAAACAGCAGGAGCCTCGCCACAAACCATAGCCAGAACAAAAAGCCTCCGCTACCCTTCACAGAGTTGACGATGGCAGCCAGCGTAATGAGACAGATTAGCAGTGAGAACATTGACGAACCTACACTCAGGGTAGATGTGGCATGACGTTGGAGACCGTATCTGCCCACTATGGGGTAGGCTATGAGCGTGTTGGAAGCCATCAGACAGCCCAGCGTCAGAGCCGTCAGCGATGTGTAGTCGAGCAGAGCTACCCCCATGATCCATGTCATCAGTAGCGGTACAGCAAAGGTTAGCAGTCCGAATACCAGTATGCGCTCCTTGTTCTTCTTCAGTCCCTCCATGTCCATCTCCAGTCCTGCGAGGAACATTATATAATATAGTCCCACCTTTCCGAATATCTCGAATGAGGCGTCGCGCTCCAGAATGTTCAGTCCGTATTGTCCGACGAACACGCCTGCCAATACCATTCCTATAATATGCGGAATACGCAATCGGCCCATCACGATAGGTGCAAACAAGATTATCATCAGCACCACAAAGAATATAAGAGTGGGGTCGGTGATGGGAAAATATTGTGACAAATTGAACATGAGCCTATTGTTTGTCTGCAAAATTACGAAAAAAAACATCAATCCTTACCCTATTTGGATGAAAATGTGTAATTTTGCACCGTAAATTCTAAATTTAAGGTAAAAATGAAAGTAGCAATTGTTGGTGCCAGCGGTGCTGTAGGTCAGGAGTTCCTGCGCATCTTGGCACAGAGAGATTTCCCCATTGACGAGTTGGTATTATTTGGCTCAGAGCGTTCAGCAGGTCGCAAGTATAACTTCAAGGGTAAGGACTATGAGGTGAAACTCTTACAACACAACGACGACTTTAAGGATATCGATGTGGCATTCGTTTCTGCGGGTGGTGGTACATCGAAGGACTTTGCCGACACCATTACTAAGTATGGAGCGGTGATGATTGACAACTCCAGCGCCTTCCGTATGGATAAGGATGTGCCGCTGGTGGTGCCTGAGGTGAACGCCGAGGACGCACTCAACCGTCCGCGCGGTATCATTGCCAATCCTAACTGTACGACAATAATGATGGTTGTGGTATTGAAGCCGATAGAGAACCTGAGTCACATCCGCAGAGTGCACATATCTTCATACCAAAGTGCCAGCGGTGCAGGTGCGGTGGCTATGGCTGAGCTGCAGCAGCAGTATAAGGAGCTTGTAGAAACGGGCGAGGTGAAGACCATCAAGAAGTTCCCACATCAGTTGGCATACAACGTCATACCGCAGATTGACGTGATGACGGAGAACGACTACACAAAGGAGGAGATGAAGATGTATAACGAGACACAGAAAATAATGCACTCAGACGTACGTACAAGTGCTACCTGCGTGCGTGTCAGCTCGCTTCGCTCTCACTCTGAGTCGGTATGGGTAGAGACCGAGCAGCCTCTCACCGTGGAGCAGGTACGCAAGGCGCTGGAGTCAGCTCCTGGCGTGACTCTCGTCGATGATCCTCAGAACTATGTCTACCCTATGCCGTTAGAGTCAGCTGGTAAGGATGATGTATATGTTGGTCGTGTACGTCAAGACCTTGCCAACGATAACGGTATCACGCTGTGGCTCACGGGTGACCAGATACGCAAGGGTGCGGCTCTCAATGCCGTACAGATAGCTGAATACTTGTATAAGATAGGTAATATTGGGTAAGTAAACTTCTCTCTTAGGGGATGTTTATAGAAAAAGAGGCATACCATTATCGGTGTGCCTCTTATTATTATTCATTCAGTCATCTTTTTCTTACTCAGCAGGCTTGTCGTGTGGTTTGCCATGATGACCATGACGACCATGATGCTTAGCCTTGTTCTCCTGATACTGTTGGAATTGCTTCTTGGTCAGAATAGACTCGAGCTCCTTGTCGTATGCCTCACGCTTCTGGTGCATCTGCTCCATCTTGGCTTTCTGCTCAGGAGTTATCTCTCTCTTGCCGCCCATCTTCTTCTTGCAGCAGTCCTTCTTCTCGCCAGCTTCCTTTTTGCAACATTCTTTCTTCTCGGCAGCGTCTTTCTTGCAACATTCTTTCTTCTCGGCAGCGTCTTTCTTGCAGCATTCTTTCTTCTCTACATCTTTCTTGCATCCCTCCATCTGCTGCTTAGGACACTTGCCGTCCTTCATGTGATGGCGACCATGATGGGCAGGTCTTTGAAATAGGTCGGCATATTTCTCGTTGAGAGCCAACACTTTGGTTTGTTGTTTCTTGGTGAGGTTCAGTTCCTTAGCCATCATGTCGGTCTTCTCGGCTGGTGTCAGTGTCTTTGGTCCTTGGTTGAAAGCGAAGGCGCTACTCATACAGAGTGCAGCAATCATAGTCATCATAAATTTTTTCATAATCATTCTCTTTTTTGTTGTTATTATTCTGAATTTACTGTTTCGTCTTTCTGCATTTTTGATGGCAAAAAGGGGCAGAAGGTTTAAGGCGAGTGTCCGTTTTTTCTGTGAATATCGCTGTTTCTTCAGCAAAAAAACTTGTTTTTTCAGTGAAAATAATTTTCGAAAATTCATTACCTTTGTATGCGAATTTCAAAAAATCAGTAACTATGAGGACATTTTTTATCAGTTCGGCAATAGCCGTAGTGCTTTTGACAACAACTGCTGCTGGCATATACTCTGGCGTAATGACCAAGCAGACCGACGGCACGTATGTGGTGAACACGACGACCCTGAGCAGCGCCGAGGGCTACAGGGGCAAGACTCCACTCGAGGTACATATCAAGAACAACAGGATAGTGAAGATAGTACCGCTGAAGAATCATGAGACACCGAAATATTTTGCTATGGTCAAGAAGACCTTGCTGCCAAAGTATGCGGGCATGAAGACAAGTAAGGTGGAGAAGACAAAGATAGATGGTGTGACGGGTGCCACCTATTCTTCTGATGCCGTGATAGCCAACGTGAAGGCGGCAGTGAATTACTATAAGAAGAACAGGAAATAAAAGAGCCTACCCCCGCCCCCTCCTCGCTCGAACTTGTTCGCTTTGCTTGCAAAGAAAGGGAAGGGAGTGATGTGATGAGATGAGAAATGCTATTTTCCTAAGAACTTGGACTCAATATATCTGTTGAGTTGATCGCGATACAGGTCGCCGATGGGTAGGTAGGTGTCTTGATCGAGTATGACCCTGTTCTTGTTCACCTCCTGTATCTCGTTAAGGTTGATAATATAAGAGCGGTGTATACGCATAAAGTTGGTGGAGGAGAGGCGCTCCTCCATCTTCTTCATTGATAGGAGCACCACGAGAGGCTTGCCCTCCTTGAGGTATATCTTCAGATATTCGCTCATACCCTCTATATACCGAATGTTAGTCACGTTAATGCGCACGATGCGGTGTTCTGTCTTCAGGAATATCGCATCGTTGTCGTCTACCCTCGATACCTCTGCCGTGTGGGTGAGGTCATATTGTTGCTTCACCTTGTTGGCGGCTCTCATGAACTCGTCCATGCCGAAGGGCTTGAGCAGGTAGTCGACGGCATTTACCTTGTAGCCTTCCAGTGCATATTCGCTGTAAGCGGTGGTAAATACCACGAGTGGTGGCGCTGCCAGTGTGCGCACGAAGTCGAGACCATTGAGGTCGGGCATGTTGATGTCTATAAACATCACGTCGATGACTTCCTGTTCCAGTACCTTCTGGGCGTCGATGGCGCTCTGACATTCGGCTACGAGCTCAAGAAACGGTACCTTTCTTATGTATGTGACTAGCTGTTGCAGAGCTAAAGGCTCGTCGTCGATGGCAATTGTTCTAATCATGGTGTGCTATTTTTGTTTATTCTTAGGTCTACACTGTATGTGTCGTCGTCCTTAATGTTCAGGGTGTAGTCGGTTCCGTATATAAGGTCGAGGCGTTTCTTGACGTTCGTAAGTCCCACACCGCCCTTCTCCTGATTGGCCTCCTGTGCCTTGCTGTTTCTACATCTGAATATGAGCTGACCGTCTTCTATGCCTATATATAGGTCGATAAACGACTCCTGTCGGTAGCTCACTCCGTGTTTGAAGGCATTCTCTACGAAGGTGATGAGCAGTAGTGGCGGGATCTCCCATTCCTCATTAGCTCTCTCACTTCCTTGATCCTTTGCTCCAACGATTCCCTTCGGCATGTCTACGTTGATACTTACCTTGTCGGTGTACCGCATACGCATCAGGGCTATGTAGTTTTCTATGAATGCCACCTCCCGTTGTAGTGGGATCGTGTTCTTGTCGCCCTCGTACAATATGTAGCGCATCATCTTCGAGAGCAGTATGATACTGTTTTTTGCCTTCTCAGGGTCGATGTCTACCAGTGCATGTATATTGTTCAGGGTGTTCATGAAGAAGTGTGGGTTGATCTGGAACTTCAGATACTCCAGCTGGTGGGTCAGGTTCTCGTGTTCCAGCTGCTCCATTCGTTTACGGCTGCGTTCGCTACGGAAGTAGTATTTCACCCCGAGGTTCATTCCGAGCATGAAGACCAGTATGACGGTGCTGATGACATCAGCCTGACCAAGCACTATGGGTGGTCTGTGACCGTGCGGACGATGATGCGGACGATGCTTGCCTGGTTCGCCCTGCTTGATGTTGTCATCCCGAAACTCGGGCGGTACGGGACCGTGTATCTCCTTAGCCATCGGGTGTTTGAAGTCGGGCCGGGAGGTACATTGCAGTACGATGAATGCCGAGAGGAGCAGGGCTACGATAGTGAAATAGAGCGCTTTCCTGTTCTTATATATCAGCATCGGAGCCAACAGGAAATTGTGAATGGCAAAGATGATCACATATACCGTCAGTATCTTCCATACATCTATCACCTCGTCCCAATGGAATGGTATGTCGTCATTGACCGACCGTACATACAGGCTGAGTATCGGTGCGGCAAATAGGAGGGCGAAGATGAGCAGGTAAATTATGTTTTCCTGTTGTTTGCGTAGAAATTCTGTCATAAGCGACTGTTCTGTTGTGTATGTATAACGTATGAAATATTGGTATTATTTTAGTGGTGAGTGAGAAGAAGTGAGAGAAGACCTCTCACTTCTCCACTCTGATATTATCTCGGTCCCATGCCGCCGCCGCCAGGTCCCATGCCGCCGCCGCTATAGCTGGTTACGCCAGAGATGGTGGTGCTGTTAGATCCGATGTTCAGGGTATAGCTCTTGCCGCTACTCATACCTGGAGCACTGACGAGTATAGTTCCGTTATTATAGCTTACGGGTCCCATAGCTGTAGTGCCAAGAGTGGTAGAACCATTCATCACCTTTATTGTTGCATTGGCTGATGCCGAACCCGATGTCACGGCGAAGGCTTGTGAGCAGTTGTTGAACTTTACGTCCACTCTGCCGCCTATGCCAAATACTGTTCCGCCCTGTATTGACATGTAGTGGCTCTCATCGCAGTCGATGCCTGCCTCTGCACCGCCGCTACCTATGGCTACGAGCGTACCGCTCTGGATGATCAGGTTGCCATTAGAGTCGATACCGTCATTGGTCTTTGATACCGTCATCACCGTACCGCCATTGATGGTGAGGTCGCTTGTAGAGTTGATGCCGTCGTCGTAGGCATAGATCATCACCGTACCACCGATGATGTTGAGCGTACCCTTGCTTTCTATACCCTCAGCATTGGTACCACTCGTGCGCACCATGATGTCGCCGCCCGTGATGGTCATCTCACCAGAGGTGTTGCCCTCATCGTCCTTTGTTCCAATCTTCATACCCTTTGGCGACGATGTGTAGGCGTTAGGCAGATTGTCGGTGTTGCCATTATAGTTGTGGCTCTCGCTGCCTTGACCATTATTGTAATAGAGTCCGCCAGTGGTGATGATGCGTATCTTTCCGCCGTTGATCTCCGCTGCCACGTCAGCCTTGATACCCTTACCTCCGCTACCAGTAGCCTTAGCATATAGTTCGCCGTCATTCATGTGGAACGTGTCGTCACATCCCACGCCAGCTGCTGCCTTTGTGTCGCCGCCGTATGTCAGAGTCTCATCCTCTTCCCATGTGCCGTTACCTGTAGCTATCGTTGTGGTCCTACCGCCGTTGATGTATACGCTTGCGTCACCATTGATAGCCTTGCCAGCGTCTGCTGACACCTCCACGTTGATGATACCACCATTTATATATATGTCATCGCCACCCTTGATACCATTGTTAGCGGTCGACTTCACATACAGGTTCACTCCCTTCTCTATCACCACGTTGCTCTTGCCGTGAATACCGTTTTTGTAGGTACCATATACATCCAGCGAACCAGTACCCGAGATGAAGAGCTTACCCTTGCTGAATATTGCACCCTTATGATCCTCGGTGGTTCCGTCGGTTACCTTGTTGGTGCCCACCAGTTCCACGTAAGCGCTCTGCTTGCTCTCCAGGTCGATAGCTGTGGTAGTCTGGTTGGTGATGGTGGCGTTGTTGAGTTGCAGTTTGAATTTTGTGTTACCATTTATTTGCAATGATCCATTGCTGGTCGTTCCCGTCACAACATAGCAGACACCCTCAGTATTGCCATGATCAGTCACAACGTTATTGCCGTCGACGGTCACCGTCACACCCGTCACGCCTGGGTCGGTAGGGTTCGACATGTCGATGTTCACAGTAGTGCCAAAGCTGTTTGCACTTGGAGCGTCGCCACTCTCAGGGTACAGTGCCGAAGCGGTAGACGAAGGCTCTGCGGTCGTCTTGTCAATAGCGATGGAGAAAGACAATAGTTCACTATTGGTCGAAGGAGTCACGGAACTGCCTCCATCGGAATCACCACCTGAAGGAATAACACTCTCACTCGAGAGGTCGTCGTCAGATGAACATGCTATGCAAAACATTGACAATGCAATAATTGCCGCGAAAAAACCAAGATACTTTTTCATACGTTTACAGTTTTTGTTGGTTATACATTCTTGTTTGTTCTCGTTTTCTTTTCTGCAAAGTTATCCGAAAGTTTAATTACAAACAAAAACAATCAACCAACAGCCCTTTTCTTTCAACGAAACAAACAGAGAAAGTCGTGAAATCCGCGGTAAAAATTGGATATTGTCAAATTGTGAAATATCACAATTCGTGAAATTCGAGTAATTCGTGGTAAAAGAAAAAGTGTGCGCCTGACAGGACTCGAACCTGCACGTCGCGAGACACTAGATCCTAAGTCTAGCGCGTCTACCAATTCCGCCACAGGCGCAAACGTGGGTGCAAAGGTAATGAAAGCCGAAGACAATACAAAATAAATTCATTTATTTTTATTATTGAGGCGCATCTTATCTTATGAAAAGGTAATGAAAGCCGAAGACAAAACAAAATAAATTCATTTATTTTTATTGTTGAGGCGCATCTTATCTTATGAATTTCGGATTGTAACATATTACATAGCTATTCCCTGTGTGCCCACACTCTGGATTGTTTGCTAAAAAAAGTGGATGATTATTTTGGAATTTTGTTTTTACTTTGTATCTTTGCTCCCGACTCAGTTAGCCCTGTATGGGCTGGTGAGTCAAGACATCGATGGATACAGTCCCTGATCATCGCATAACCGAGTCTTCGCAACTCTCCGTGCTTTGTGGGACGAAGGACGTTTTCTTGACGTTATCTTCAAGTCTTCAAACTTCGCAAACTTGAATTCTATCTGAAGATGAACGCAACGAAGCGTCCATGCTGGGCGTATTATACCCGTATGCGTGTAAACCTTTTTTGGTTTTATGACGCATACCTATTAATAATATGCGTTGGCGTGGGCTGGCTTGGTTGCTTATCTTGATAGAAAGGCAATGCGAAGGCCTGAAGACTGGGATAGGCAATGGAAGGTTTCTCCCACGTCTTTTTTGTTTCCATAAACTAACTTGTATTATTAACCAGCCGAAGTAGGGGAGAACGGTAGGCTATAAAAATGTGTTGAAGATGGAAAATGCATTACAGGTGCATGCGGATTTGATATGCGAACTTATCCGAAAAGAAATCTTAGACCTGCAAAGGCAAGGAATGTTAAAGATTTGTGGCTTTAAGAGGAAAAGGTTTGGTCAAAAAGAATTTGAAGTACAGGAAGTTAAGAATGTTACTATCACGAACCCTGTGGAAAACGTTCCAATAGGCAAGGAGATCCCTTTTGCAGGAACAGCAAAAGTAGTATGGGAAGAAGTGTTATGTAATACAGATGACAATGACCAATATAAAAAACGTGATATTTTGGAAGAAAACAATGACTATAAAGTATCTGGATATACAACGTTCAATATTGTAAAAAGTTTATACAATTGTAGTATAGCCAATAACGAGATATACATACAACAACTTATAAATTAAATTATGAGTACTGTAAAATATAAAATGGGAACACAAGAGTTCTCTTTTGAGAGTGATATATCTCTTAAAAACATGAGTGAAATATCTGTTGAAACAAATGTACATGAAGAAATCAAGAACGAAATAGAGAAGCATATTGAGAATAATAAAAAATATATACACGATATAATTATCCTTGACGGAGATCAAACCGCAAGTATAAAAGATTTTACACAAATAAACACTTTAATAATTACTAAGAACTATGAAACACATTAATTTTTTAATTTTGCTTATTGCCATATCTATGGCATTAGCTTTTACAGCATGTTCGTCATCAGATGATTCTGTCGGTGGAGGAGGTAAAGATTCGCCAGTAGACGCAGGTGGCGGTATTAAGGGTAAAAAGTTGACGGAACTTATTGTTTCAGGTGTTCAATATCAACCTTATGGAGACCATTATGACAATGATGGATATTGGGGAGATGATGATTATGGCTATTATGACGATTATAGGCAGGACGATTCAGAATATAAATTCAAAATAGAGTATGATTCGCAAAATAGACTTTCCAAGATTCTCTTAGCTTGTCCTATATTGGAAGAAACAAAAGGCAGTAATTTTTTAATTGAAGCTAATGGAAAAATAGGACAGCCTACTTTCCATGTTTATTATGATGCTACTAATGAAGTTTATTATTATTATTATGATGTTGATATTTGGGACGAGTACCTTGGATATTCGGTGAAAAAAAAGTGGTATTCGAGAAAATTGACACGTCCTACTTCCTTTGATGTTGAATACGGAGAAAATAATTACCACTTTGAATATGATGTTGTTACGGATACATATCATTGTTTTGACTATGATTTTAGGCTTTATTATTTACCCCAAACCGAAACCTATCTTCTATGCTACCCTGACGAGGGTTACAAATATGAGTGGTATTCTTTTGATAGCATGGAAGATGAGACTCCTGAAAAAATAGACATTACAGAATTGAAATTAGATTTGGGTACAGAAATGCCTAATTACGTATTAAATATGGTAGGCGATTACGAGGAAATCT
The DNA here is from genome assembly GCA_900316295.1 of uncultured Prevotella sp. Lineage (GTDB taxonomy): Bacteria > Bacteroidota > Bacteroidia > Bacteroidales > Bacteroidaceae > Prevotella. Next base: position 174,431 of record ONCJ01000001.1, on the reverse strand, counting down.
TAAAGGTCGATTATAATTCAAAGGTAATTACTATAGCAACAAGAAACTGGTTGTATAAAAAAACGGGTTCTTGGGCTAATTATAGAGAACATCTTCCTTTATCGAGACAAATTAGATTTGATACTAACGAGAAAGGGTATATCAATAAATTATCAGACTATACAATCGAATATGACAATAATGGTTATCTTACAGGTGTGAAAGAGACCAATAAAATGTGGACGTTCGCATATAATGGGAATGACCTTGCATCTGCAATGTCTGAAGACCTAGCGACTTTGAATTCTACACTTCTATATTACCTTACTTATCCAGATAATGCAAATAAGGGAGAGTTGAATGTGTATATGGATGTTCCACGAAGAAAAGGATATTTGTCTAAGAATACTATAAATGAAGTTGCTTTGCTGATAGCATATCAATGTGGACTATTTGGTAAAACGACCTCACGATATAAGGTTATATCTGATTTAAAGGATAAGACAATAAATATAGATCAAAAAATACAAAATAAAAACAAGTCACTAAAACTTAAATATAAGCTATCTTGTGTGTTTGAGTAGCACACTTTGTTATACTTTTGAAGTTTAATAATGTTATCTTGAAAGTTTAGCTTATTGACAGTTTTTTGCATCTTCGTCTACCCCTTCACAGCCATGTATACCATTGAGTGATAGTGGCTTGCTGTGAAGGGTTTGGACGTGATGCATTAGCTGGCAGCTTGTGTGTTTGGTTTATACGTAACTGATATGCGAACATACGTAGATGTTCCGATGAAATGGGCGATTTTATGTTTCAATTTGGCTGTGTCGAGAGCTGCTGACATTGGTCGGCAGGTCTGCTGACGAATGTCTGCAGATGAGAATTTGATGATTTTGTGCCAAGATGTCTATGCTTTCTGAGGGAGATTCCGCATCAAGTGCGGAATGAGGAGTGAGCCTGCAAACCCTTCACATGAAGGTCTGAGTATCAGTATGGTAAGACCATGTGAAGGGTTTCTTGTTCATGCTCAAAACTCGATAATTAAGGGATTGCGATAGCATCTTTTTCGCATTACAAATGCTGATACTCCATGCGGTCTGATTACAAATCCGCCCGAACGACACTTCTTTAACTCCTCTCCGCTCGACTATTGTCTTTAACTCCCTTAACTCCTAAACTCCTCTTCGCAAGTGAGTAAAAATTAAGAAAGTGAGAATTTATTTTGTGTTGTGCACGATTATTTGTACCTTTGCAGCCAATTATGGCAATAGATGCTGTCACATTGAATAATGGACAGTTTTCCCACGCCCCAAGGGAAGAACAAAGATGTGGAATAAGTAAGTCATCCACTACCCTGCGTCAAGAATCGCTTGATGTGGTGTCCCCCTCTATTGTCTCAGCACTACAGGAGGAAAGTGAGAAGCCGAGATGGTATTTGATGAGGGCTGCATACGGTCAGGAATCGAAAGCTGCCGCATGGCTTGCGGATAAGGAGGGTATTGAAGAGGTCTTTTGTCCGCAATGGACAAAGGATCGTGTATATGCAGGAAAACGCAAGAAGGTGCTCGTAAGTTTGCTACCAAATATACTGTTTGTAAAAAGTTCGCAGGCGGTACTTCGACGATTTGTCGGAGTACCGCCTATGCATTTTCTACACCATTATTATGAGCCATACAAGGATGAATATGGTAGAGATATAGGGAATGGGCGGCGACCGTTAGTGATTCCCGAAAGTCAGATGATCTCGTTTCGCAAATGGCTTGAGGCCGATGCCGAAGATAAAATATACATACAGAACAAATTCCACTTCAAACAGAATGACATCGTACGGGTCACCGAGGGCCAGTTTGCTGGTTTTATAGGACATGTAGTCCGACTGAAAGGTCAGACCAGAGTCGGAGTCAATATTGAAGGTATAGGTTTTGTCTGTACAACATATATTCCAAAGTATTGTCTGGAAAATCTGGGAGAACCATCTCTGGAAAACTATGAGAGAATGGAATAGTAGGATATTTATTCTAAATTTACGATAAATGAAGTATGCATTAGTGACTGGGGGCTCCAGAGGACTTGGTAGAGCAGTATGTAAGAAAATTGCCAGTATGGGGATGCCAGTGGTTATCAACTATCAGAGTAATGCCGAGGCGGCAGCTCTGGTGAAGCAAGAGATAGAAGATGCGGGTGGCAGTGCCGAGCTATTGCAATTCAACGTGGGCAACAAGCAGGAGGTAGATGCCGCCTTGGAGCAGTGGCAGAACAGTCATCCCGACGACTATATCGCCTATCTGGTGAACAATGCAGGCATTCGCAAGGACAATATGATGTTTATGATGCCGGAGGATGATTGGCATAATGTTATAAACGTATCTCTCAACGGTTTTTATTATGTCACCTCTCGTCTGCTTCCTAAGATGATGCAACGCAAGCATGGTGGCAGGATAGTGAACATGGCGTCGCTCTCGGGGCTGAAAGGCTTGCCAGGACAGACGAACTATAGTGCTGCCAAGGCTGCGCTTATAGGTGCCACGAAGGCTCTGGCGCAGGAGACGGCTGCTCGGAACGTCACGGTGAATGCCGTGGCCCCTGGTTTCATAGAGACAGATATGACCAAGGACCTTGATGTGGACAGCCTGAAGAAAATGGTTCCGATGAACCGCTTCGGCAAGCCCGAGGAGGTAGCAGCACTCGTATGCTTCCTGCTTTCGGACGCAGCAGCATATATTACGGGCGAGGTGGTGTCGATAAACGGAGGATTGTATACGTAGGGATAAATTTAAAGAATAAAGACTAAAAATAATGAGTAGAAGAGTAGTAATAACCGGTATGGGTATTTGGTCGTGCCTCGGAAAGAATGTAGATGAGGTTAAGGACTCCTTGTATGCCGGCAAATCTGGAATAGGAATAGATCAGGATAGGTTGGACTATGGATTCCGTTCGGGACTGACGGGTATCGTGGAGCGTCCAGTACTGAAAGGAATATTGGATCGCCGTACTCGCGTGGGACTCTCGGAGGAAGCCGAATATGCCTTCATGGCAAGCAAGGAAGCATTTGAGATGGCTGGAATAGATAACCAGTATCTGCTGGACAACGAGGTTGGAGGAATCTTCGGTAATGATTCGTCGGCTCGTGCCGTCGTAGATGCCGCAAGTATTATGGCAGAGAAGCATGACTCTCAGCTGATTGGTTCAGGCCTCATTTTCCAAGGAATGAACTCAACGGTGAACATGAATATGAGCACCATCTTCCATTTACGTGGTGTGAACTTCTCCGTGAGTGCTGCCTGTGCCAGCGGAAGCCACTCCATCGGACTGGGTTATCTGCTCATCAAGCAGGGCTTGCAGGATGTGATTCTCTGTGGAGGAGCACAGGAGGTGAACAAATACTCCATGTCGTCATTTGATGCCCTGAACACATTCTCCGTTCGTATGGATGAACCTACAAAAGCCTCAAGACCATTCGACAAGGACCGCGACGGACTTGTTCCCAGCGGTGGTGCGGCAGCCCTTGTGCTCGAAGACTACGACCATGCCGTGGCTCGTGGTGCCAAGATTCTTGCCGAGGTGTGCGGATATGGCTTCTCTAGCAATGGTGGTGGCATCAGTCAGCCAAGCGATGAAGGCAGCTATGTGGCAATGTCGCGTGCCATGAAGGATGCAGGCGTGACGGCTGACGATATTGACTATGTCAACGCTCATGCCACATCGACCCATCAGGGAGATATGTGCGAGGCTATGGCTCTCGACAGAATCTTCCGTGGCAAGCGTGCACTCATATCCAGTACCAAGTCGATGACAGGCCACGAGTGCTGGATGGCAGGCGCCAGTGAGGTTATCTATTCTATCATTATGATGCACAACAACTTCGTGGCTCCGAACATCAACCTTGAGAATCCCGACGAATATGCCGAGAATATCAACCTTACTGCCAAGACTGTTGACACCGAGGTGAACACCGTATTGAGCAATTCGTTTGGATTCGGCGGTACCAATTCGGCATTAGTAATCAAAAAAAGAATATCATTATGAGACATCTGACAAAATTATTGCTACTTGCCTTAATGGCAGTTGTGGTCTGTGGCTTTTCTGCAAGGGCTGCAAAAGGTAAAGGTCCTGGGTATATTACAAAAACAATTCCTGGAGATTTTAACATTAAGGACAAGATTGTTGTAGAAAATGAGTCCTCCTATCGGCTGCAAGAGGTACATGTCTATCTGATAAACAGCAAAGGAAAATACGTAAAACTGGGTTCAGCCAGGAACGTAAAGACGGATGAGAAGGTCGTAATCAAGTCTTACGACGACAATAAACTGCAAAGTCTGAGAGGGCGAAAGATTGCAATCAGTATCATAGGTGCTGGACAGAGACCTACATCCAACTTTAAGGTGAAACTGGACGACCATAGGCACGACCTATATATAGAAATAGAAAACAAGTGATACCGATAGAGAAGGGTACTACATACGGTAATGCGTGGATGTACAGAGCCCTTGTCTGGCTGCTGAAATATATCAACATTCATGTCCTGTATGTCTTCATGTCGGTATGTGTCATTCCTGTTACGATGCTGATAAGTGCTGGAGCACGTGTCACCTATCGGTATTTTCGTAAGATTAGGGGATGTGGCAGATGGAGGGCTATATGGTATACATATAAGAATCATTGCGTGTTCGGACAAACAGTGATCGACAAGTTTGCAATGTATGCTGGACATAAATTTAAGATTCGCTTTGTGGATTTTGAAGACTATCGCAGGCTTGCAGAAGGTGACGAACCCATCATACAACTTAATGCGCATATAGGATGTAACGAGATACTGGGCTATTCGTGTCATGTAGAAAAACCTTGTAATATCCTTGTTTTTGGTGGCGAGAAGGAGTCGCTGATGGGCTTCCGTCGCTCAGCCTTTCAACAAATGAATGCCAAGATGATACCTGTAGGTATAGGTACCACACATAGTGAAGATATAGCCGATGCGTTGGACAGAGGAGAAATTGTTTGTGCTTTTGCCGACAGGTTCTTCAATGCTAAGAAGACTATTACCTCCACGCTTCATGGACACAAGATATCGTTAGCTCGTGGACCTTTCTCACTGGCAGTGACAAGAGGTCTCAATGTGGTTATGCTTAGTGGAATGAAAGAGAGTGACGGCTCGTATACGGCATACTTCACACCGCTGAGATATGACAAGACATTAAGCAAGAGCGAACAGCGCCAACAGATAGCCGACGCTTATACGGCTGAGATAGAACGATTGCTGGGAAAGTATCCGATGCAGTGGTTTAACTATGCAAATTCAAATTTTTAATAATAGACAATTATGACAAGAGCAGAAATTGAAGAGAGAGTGAAAGCATTTCTGGTAGACGACCTCGAAATAGAGGAAGAGAACATCTACCCTGAGTCACGTCTGAAGGAAGACATGGGTGTCGACAGCCTGGACTATGTAGACATCGTAGTAATAGTGGAGAAGAACTTCGGATTTAAGATCAGTAATCCTGCAGAGCTGACATCCGTGAAGACTCTGACACAGTTCTTTGATTATATTGAGTCGAAGCTGCAGTAGAGGTGTTCCCGAAGATAACAAGGCTGATACCACAGCGTTCGCCGTTCTTGATGGTTGACGAAGTGGTAAGTTGTGAGGGGTGTGATGCGGTTACTATATTCCGTCTGACCCCAGGTAACATATTGATAGACGGTGACAGACTGTCAGTCGCTGGTATCATTGAAAATATGGCGCAGTCATGTGCTGCAAGGATGGGATGTGTCGACTGGATGCGAGGAGAGCCCATCAAGATAGGGTATGTCGGAGATGTGAAGGACTGTTCCATAGTGAGACGACCCAGAATCGGTGAGACGTTGCACACGCATGTACATATCGTCGAGAAGGTGTTCAGACTGATGCTGGCTGAGGTTACGGTATCTTCTGACGATGAGCCGATAGCTTCGGCACGCATGAAGATAGCAATGACTAATATCGAAGCATATCTAGAGGAATAGAAGGAATCTGGTAAAAGAGAGTAGGTGGTCATGATACTGAAACTACTTCCCATATCGTTGATACAGTGTATGTTACTCTCTGGAGGACAGGTGCTGATGAAGTATGGACTGACTAAGGCAGGCGACTTCTCGTGGTCATGGCAGTATTTCGGCAGACTACTATTCAACTGGCAGTTTATTGGTTGCGGAATCTGCTATGGTGCAGGATCGATATTGTGGATGTATATCATCAAGAATTTTCCTTTCAGTATGGCATATCCTATGGTAAGCATTAGCTATGTCATGGGTATGTTTGCCGCTATCATCTTCTTTCACGAGCATGTTCCGCTGATAAGATGGTTCGGTGTGTTCCTAATATTATCAGGGTGTGTGTTGATAGCAAAATAGAAAGATGCAATAACGACCCCAACTTTCGTAAGAATAATCATTTTAAGGAAATGAAAATTATGAAGAGACTTTTGTTATGTACTATGCTGATGTCGCTGTCTGTAGCGATGATGGGACAAAAAAAACTGACTGCAGCGCAGCAACAGCAGATTGTCGCAAAGATCAACAAAGCCACCGCAGCACTAAATGAACTGCAATGTGACTTCACGCAGACCAAGAGCATGAAAATGTTAAGTAAGAAGATGCAGTCGTCTGGTGTTATGTACTATAAAAAGTCTAACAAACTACGCTGGCAATATAACTCACCATATACCTATACTTTCATCCTCAATGGTGACAAGGTGCGTATCATTTCTGCGAAATCCTCGAAAAAAATCAATGTGAAGGATAATAAGATGTTCCGCCATGTGTCGAATATCATGATAGACACCATGACGGGAGAAGGACTGAAGAGTTCGGCCGACTTCAATGTAGAGATGTATCAGCAGGATAAAACATATTATGCCAAGCTCTATCCAAAGAAAAAGGAACTGAAACAAATATATAGGGTGATAGAGATACACTTCAACACGGCACTGACGATGGTAAGTAGTGTTATGATGGAGGAGAAAACAGGTGACGTGACAGTGGTGAAGCTCAGCAACGTAAAGACAAACAACCATATTAGTGAGAAGATTTTTAGTACTGAATAGTCTGCTGCTGCTTGCTATAAGTGTGCTGGCTCAGATGTCCATTACTGCTGATACGGAGGAGGCGGGAGTGGACATTAGGGAATATAATGTGCTGATGCAGGTACGCGGAAGAGAAATGACAGGCATCTGTGTGATGCAGACGGAGGCTGACAGTTCGATAGTGGGTACGCTGATTACGGAGATGGGTGTGAAGATATTTGACTTCACATATTCGAACGGAAAAGCAAAGGTGATGAATGTCATTGCACCACTGAACAAATGGTATATTCGCAAAGTACTGAGACAAGATATGGAATTTATGATTGCCAAGGGCGAAGCAATGAGAAAAAAAAGCAAGCGAGAGTTCGTACAGATGCAAGACGGCTCATTCAAGGTAAACAACAATAGATATAAGATATACTATACATTCACCCCTATGTGTGAGAAAAAGCAATGAGGCTAAAGGATAATTTATATAGAGTCGTTACAACAGAACCGACAGACGACGGCTTTCGTTGTCAGATCAGACTGGATGCCGACCACGTCATCTATAAGGCTCATTTTCCCCAAAATCCTGTAACCCCAGGCGTGTGTCTGATGCAGATGGCAAAAGAGATGATGGAGGAAAGATTGGGAAGACGATTGCAACAGAAAGAAGTGCCAGGCATGAAGTTTTGTAGGACAATAACTCCCGATGTGGAACCGATTTTCATATACTCAAAGCTTGTCGCAGATGGTGATAACGTCTCGGTAAAGGTAAGTGTTGAGGCCAACGGCATTAAATATGCTAATATGACTCTTAGATTTGAAATTGATAATTGAAGATTTGCGCAATCATACCAACGTATAATAACGGCAAGACGGTGGGTCAGGTCGTAAAGAATGTATGGCAGTACGTTGATGATGTTATTGTCGTCGACGATGGCAGTACAGATGATACTGCTGAAGTCATCTCTTCTCTTGCAACCACACGCCGCCACCTCTATCGCGTCACCTTCCCAGAGAATCGTGGCAAAGGAGACGCTCTCGTAGCGGGATTCATGCGAGCTAAGGAGTTAGACTTCACTCACGCTATCACTATCGATGCCGATGGACAACACTTTGCTGATGATATACCCGTGCTGGTGAGTGCTCTGACGGACAATGATGAAGGCATCATCGTGGGTTGTCGCAATTTGTCAGAAGATAATATGCCGCGTGGCAATACCTTTGCCAATAAGTTCTCCAACTTCTGGTTTCGTCTTCAGACTGGCATCAATCTTCCAGACACCCAAAGCGGCTACCGCATATACTCCCTGTCTGCGCTGAAGGGATTGTCGCTTGTCACCTCACGTTACGAGGCAGAGCTTGAACTGCTGGTCTTTGCTGCATGGTCGGGCGTCAGCTTGACACATGTACCCGTGAGGGTATACTATCCTCCACAAGAAGAGCGCGTAAGCCATTTCCGACCGATATACGACTTTGCCCGCATTAGTATTTTGAATACACTGTTGTGTGTAGGCGCATTGTTCTTTGGTTTACGCCAATGGATATACACCATCTTCTCATTCTGCTACTTCCTCTGTCTGGCTATAGAGATGACACTCATAGGATTCTTCCTGATTACTCTCGGTAGTAATACTGACGAACATAAGCGCAGATACCATAATATATTATGTCGGAGGGCTCGCTTTACAATCCATCATGTGCCAGGTACAACATTTACGTATAGCAATCCCAATAATGAATCGTTTGACAAACCAGCGATGATAGTGTGCAATCACCAATCGCATATCGACCTGATGGCGATAATGATGCTTACACCTCGTCTCATCATCCTGACAAAGGACTGGGTGTGGCACAATCCTTTCTATGGACTGGTAATACGCTATGCCGACTTCTTTCCTGTAAGCGAGACTGAACAGATGACTCACAATCTGCAGGCAATGGTAGAGAAGGGGTATTCCATAATGATATTTCCCGAAGGTACTCGCTCCGAGGACTGTCATATACGTCGGTTTCATCGTGGAGCATTCTATTTGGCAGAGCAACTCAATCTCGACATCATTCCAGTGAAGATAAAGGGATTTGGAAAAGTATTACCAAAAAAGTCATGGCATCTTCACCCAGGAAAGATGTCTATGGAGGTGATGGAGCGCATACGTCGTGATGCTCCTGATGGTTTGGTGGGATATAGAGAAATGACAAAAAAGGTGAGGAAACTATATTGAAGAAGTGTGTTATCATAGGAAGTGGATTGGGAGGTCTGTCTTGCGGATGCATCCTGGCAAAGAACGGGTATCATGTGACCGTGCTGGAGCAAGGAAACCAGATTGGGGGATGCCTTCAATGTTTCCGTCGTGGTGATGCCGTCTTTGATACTGGTATGCACTATATCGGTAGTGCTGACCAAGGGCAACCGCTTCATACTATATTACGCTATTTGGGGGTCGAAAAGAGTGTGGAGTTATCTCGACTCGATTCAAATGGCTATGATGTTATTTCGCTCCAAGGTGAACGATACAGACTTGCCAATGGCAGGGATTCGTTTATTGACACTCTTGCAGAACATTTCCCGCAAAGCCGTGACGAGTTGGCTAACTATTACGACTTAATCAAGTTGGTAGCGTCATCTTCTGCTATGCACTCCCTTAATAGGGACGTGGATCTATATGTCAGTGCGGAATATCAGAAGAGAAGCGTCAATGATGTTATTGATAGCGTAGTAAAGAATCCTTTGCTTAGGCAGGTGCTCGCAGGCATCCAGCCACTATATGCTGGCGAGAAAGATCGAACACCATTCTCTACACACGCACTTATTACCGACTTTTATGAACAGAGTGCTTTTCGTATCGTTGGCGGCAGTAGTGTCTTGGCAGATGCTCTCGCAGACAATATACGTGGCATGGGCGGTAGGGTGTTGACAAAAGAGAAGGTGGTCAAGGTGGAATGTGACGACACACGCGCCACTTCGGTAATAACTGCGGATGGCGAACGATATGAAGCTGACCTCGTAATATGTGCCATCCATCCGATGCAAGCCATCCGTCTCATAGATAGTCACCTCATTCGTCCCGCCTATCGCAGACGACTGGAGAGCGTACGTAATACCACTTCTGCATTCACCGTATACTTGAAATTTCGAAAGAATACAGTGCCTTACATGAATAGCAACCTGTATTTATATAGAGGCGATACCACATGGGGATGTGAGAAATATACTTATCAAACGTGGCCTGAGTGTATATTATATATGCATTTCTGCCATGAGAAGAACCCTGTGTTTGCACGGACGGGAGAGATAATCACATATATGTCGTTCGACGAGATGGCCCCTTGGTATGGAACCCGTCAGGGAAATCGCGGAGAAGACTATGAAACGTTCAAGAAACAAAAAGCAGAAAAGGTTATAAAGGCCTTGGAACAGGAAGTTCCTGGTTTAAGTGACAGTATAGAATGCTATTATACATCAACTCCTCTTACATACCTAGACTATACGGGTATACCTGACGGAGCTATGTATGGAGTGGCTAAGGATGTTGACATGATGAATATGGGAAACATACCATGTAAGACTCGTGTTCCGAATCTTCTACTGACAGGACAAAGTACGGTGCTTCATGGTATGCTCGGAGTACTCGCTGGTAGTCTTGTGACATGCTCAGAAATATTGACTACAGACGAAATATTCCGACAACTGAAACTGGTGGAATAAAGGAGATATGAAAGCGGCTGTATTCTATTATACGCAGAGTGGTCAAGCTCTCAAGGTGGCGCAGTCTTTATGCAAAACAATTGACGAGGTTGTTTGCAAAGCCATTGAGCCGAAATGTTCATTCCCGTTCCCTTGGAGTAGGCGTGAATTTTTTGACGTGTTCCCTGAGACTCGACTTGGTATGACGCCATTCGGTATCCTGCCGTTCGATTTTTCAGATGTTCAGGATGTCGATGTTGTTATAATTGTAGGACAGTCATGGTTTCTTTCGCCCTCTCTGCCTCTGCAGTCATTCTTTGAAGACGATGAAGTTAAGGCATATCTGAGGGGACGTGACGTGGTCTTTGTTAATGCGTGTCGTAACATGTGGGTGATGACCTTGCACAAGATAAAAGAGTATGTTGCAGAATGCGGTGCAACTCTAGTTGGTCATGTGGTATTGCAAGATCATCATGCCAATCTCGTTAGTGCGCTCACGGTGGTACGATGGCTAATGTATGGAAAGAAACAAAAAAGTGTGTTGCTACCAGAGGCTGGTATCTCGGCAGATAATATCAATGGAGCTTCGCGCTATGGAGCTATTATTTCCAGTACAATAAAAAATGGAAACATTACTCATTTGCAAGAACTTCTGGTTGATGCTGGAGCAATAGACTATAAACCATCAATAGCCTTTATCGAAAAAACAGGCCACCGTTTGTTTGGAATTTGGGCCAGTTTTATCCGCAAAAAAGGCGGTTTTGGTGACAAAAACAGACGGTTTAGACTCGACATGTTTTATGTATATCTGCTTTTTGTTCTGTTTGTAGTGTCGCCATTCGCACAACTATTCTTTTATCTTACGTATCCGGTCCGCCATGTTGGACGTGAGCGTCGGGTAGCCTTGAGTGTTAGGAATAATCAATAACAAATAATATAACTATAGATCAATATGAATGTATACATTACTAAAGCAGCAACGTTTCTTCCAAACAAGGCTGTAGGTAATGATGATATGGAGAAATTTCTTGGCATGATCGATGGCAAACCGTCGAAAGCCAGAAAGCTTATCCTGCGAAGCAATGGCATACAACAACGATACTACGCTTTGGATGAGAATGGAAATGCTACTCATACCAATGCAGAGATGGCAGCCAATGCTGTTCGAAGACTGCTTGATAGTCAGTTTTCTATAGACGATATTGACGTGTTGGCATGTGGCACAGCATCGCCTGAACAGATATTACCGTCACATGGTGTTATGGTACATGGTGAGTTGGGAGGCGATCGGAATATAGAGGTGGTTTCTCTTGCTGGTTCTTGTTGTGCAGGGGTTGATGCCTTAAAATATGCGTGCATGTCGGTACAGATGGATTCCAATCTCAACGCTGTTGCTACCGCGTCAGAGAAAACGTCGGCATGGATGCGTGCATCTTACTTCCAGAAAGAAACGGAGCAGTTGAGGCAACTCAAACAACAACCAATGATAGCTTTTCAAAAGGAATTCTTGCGGTGGATGTTGTCTGATGGCGCAGCTGCCTTGCTAATTCAGGGTAAACCATCCGACTCGGGCTTGTCGCTGCGTGTTGATTGGATAGAGGTGACTTCATATGCTAATACTATGGAGACCTGTATGTATGCTGGTGCAGAAAAAAGTGATGATGGCAAACTCCACGGTTGGGCTTCTTACCCTACGGATCAATGGCTGAACCAATCGCTCTTTTCCCTAAAACAGGATACCCGTCTGCTTTCCGACTATATTGTCAAGTTGGGTGTGGAATATCTGTTGCAACTCAGTAAAAAACGTCAGTTTACACCAGATGATGTCGATTGGTTCCTGCCACATTTGTCTTCAATATTCTTCAAGGACAAGATTCTTGAGGAGTCTGCAAGACAGGGCTTCTTCGTACCAGCAGAGAAATGGTTCTACAATTTGCCATGCATAGGTAATGTCGGATCTGCATCTGCCTTCTTCATGCTTGAGGAACTGATGCGATCTGGTAAGTTGAAAAAGGGACAGAAGGTGTTGTTGATGGTACCTGAGAGTGCACGCTTCTCATATTGTTACTGTATGCTGACTGTTTGCTAAGTAATACCCACCAATCTTCATCCTATGAAAGTGCAAGACGTACCGCAGGACTTGAAATACTACAAAGACTCACTTGCCCGTGATGTCTGCTATGCTGTGGATGAAGAAGGACGCTATACTACAGTCGTAAGCGATGGATGGTCGGCAAAGAATGATGCTCTTGAACTTGCCCTTGAAGATAAGAATGCATGGAGAAGCGAGAAGCGTGAAATGAGGAGTGAGGAGCGGTGTAGCGAGAGTACGATGATACAGGGTAGTGGCACGGAACTGCCTCTTGAACATAGGATGGCTGCTCATTGTGAGAATGGGGCAACATCGGCTCTGCTGCGGTTTCATGGCATTGATCTGTCCGAGCCAATGATATTCGGAATGGCAAGTGGATTATGGTTTTCTCATGTGCCATTCATCAGACTGAATGGTATGCCTCTGACATCGTTCCGAACTTTCCCGGGAGTATTGTTCAGTCGTGTGACTAAACAGTTGGGAGTGAAAACAAGGACGTGCAGATTCTTTAGTAAAGAGAGTGCGATGAGATTATTGGACCATGTTTTAATGGACAAACATAAGCCTGTAGGGTGTGTTGTTGGCATGTACGATCTGCCATATGTTCCGCCGGAGTATCGTTTCCGTTTCAATGGTCATAATGTATGTATCATAGGTAAGGATGAAACGACAGAGAGTTATTCGGTGCTCGACTCTAACATAACTCAAAAGGTCACAATTCATCGTGATGACCTCGTAAAAGTTCGTTTTGCTAAAGGTGGTACCTATCCGCTGATGGGACAGATGTACTGGATAGAATCCGTGCCCGAGCACTTGCCAGACCTTGCCCCACTGATACTCAAATCTATCAGTAGGACGTGTCGCAACATGATAGGTTATTCCTCTATTGTTCCATTCTTAGGTACCAATGGTATTCATTATATGTCGAGACGCATACGGACGTGGGAATCGCAGATGGGGCGACAAAAGGCACTACTCAATCTTGCCCAGGTCATACGTATGCTCGAAGAAATAGGCACAGGGGGGGCTGGCTTTCGCTTTATATACGGAGCCTTTCTACAGGAAAGCGCTGCACGAACGGGTATAGACGAACTAAACGACTTCTCGCAACGCATGACGGAAATTGGAGATATGTGGCGAGAGTTTGCGTATAAGGGTTCGCGAATGATAAAAAGGCGTAAGTCGGAGAGAGCTTCATTTGACGACTTAGGTGACTTGCTCGAAGTAATAGGTAATAAGGAGGAGAAATTTTTCAGTGACCTTTACGAATGTATCAAGTAATGAAGAATCTGAGACTTTTAACAATATTGACAGCTGTACTGTTGTCGTACATAGATACATATGCCTACAAATTGACAGCCTATATTCCACAAAACAATCCCACAGGAATTGGCATCGTTGTATGTCCTGGCGGTAGCTATTTCTGGTTGGATAGGGTTGGCGAGGGGTATGATGTAGCAGAATGGCTGTGCGAGAATGGCATAGCAGCCTTCGTCTTGGAATATAGTCATGGCGGATGGGGATCCTTCGTTTTTCGTATTCGCGGCAAAGGACGTATCTTTCCTGCAGGTTTTAATGATCTGCGTAGGGCTCTCACTGAACTTCATGACAATGCCGAGCTATATGGTATCAGAAGGGATAGGGTCGGATGTATGGGGTTCTCGGCAGGTGGTCATCTCGTAATGCATGCTGCGGAGCAGTTGGCAGACGACTCCCTGCGTATGACCTTCGTGGCACCTATCTATCCCGTGGTATCGATGACACATACGTGTACTCATAAGCGTTCATTAAGGGGGCTGCTTGGCGTTTTTCCATCAAAGACCATGAGAGACTCCTTGTCTGTGGAACGACATGTGCCAGATAATTGTCCGCCTGTTTTCATGTTGAGTTGTGATGACGATCCTGTAGTAGACTGTTACAATTCTATCTTGCTCGATTCTGCTCTGACGGCTAAGAACATTCCTCACCAATACGAACACTATGCTACTGGCGGACATGGCTTCGGCGTGTCGCCACGTAAGACTACTGAAGAGGCAATACGTTGGAAAGAACGTTTCTTGGAATGGGTGAGGGCGTTGGTTGCGGATAAATGACAATTGAAAATTGAGATTTTTTCTTAACATATACGACTACTTACATCAAAGACGAGGACTCTTCTTCACTTTGATAGCAGCTTTTATTGCCATACTTTTGGTGATGATTACGTCATTGAGGTATAACGAGGATATCTATGACTTTCTGCCTCTGAGCGATAAACAGCAGAAGGCAATCACACTCTACCAGGATATTTCTGGAGGTAAACGGGTTGTGGCAATGTTCAGGATGAAGGATGATAAACTGGTTAATACCGACCGCCTTGCCGAAGCTGTCGATACTTTTGCTCAACAGGTACAAGCGCATGATGGCCGTCGACATGTTAAGGATCTTACTACGCAAATCGATTTTGAGAAATATGCAGGTATAACGGAATTCGTTTACCAGAATCTGCCGTTGATGCTCTCTGATTCTGACTATGTGCGTATGGAGCACATATTGGAAAATCCTAACTATGTGGAAGAGACGCTTGCTAATGATGTACAGATGATAATGATGCCTGCAACGGGATTCTTTGCAAATAATATAGGTAATGACCCGTTAGAGCTATTTACTCCTGTCATGCAACGCCTGCAGCAACGGCAACAGTCTCTTCCTTTCGACGTTGATGATGGCTATGTCTATACATCTGACCGACGTTATGCCGTAGTGATGATGACCTCGGCATACGGTGCCATGGAATCTGCCAATAATGCTTTGCTCGTAAACTATGTTGACAGTATCTGTCAGCAGACAATGAAGGCTATACCTGATGTGGATGTGGCTATAACAGGTTCTCCGGTAATAGCTGTTGACAACGCAAAGCAGATAAAACAAGACAGCCGATGGGCGGTACTCATATCCGTATGTCTTATATTTCTGTTGTTGGTATATTTCTTTCGAAGTGTGCGCAACCTGTCGCTCATAGCTCTATCTATCCTCATAGGTTGGCTCTTTGCTATGGGCTTCATAGCTGTGATGCGCTCCAACGTGTCGCTCATAGTGTTGGGCATCGGTTCGATAATCATCGGTATAGCCGTCAACTATCCCTTACATTTTATTGCGCATAACATAGATCATGGAGGTTCACACCGTGAGGTGCTTAAGGAAATGGTGCCACCACTACTCATCGGCAACGTCACTACCGTAGGAGCCTTTGCCAGTCTCGTTCCGCTTGATTCACCGGCGTTGCGTGATCTTGGACTCTTTGCGGCATTCATGCTTATCGGAACCATCCTCTTTGTACTTATTTTCCTACCACATTTGGTCAAGGAATATCCTGCAAAAAAAGAAAGCACATTATACAATATCCCGTCTAATGTCTCCAGAAACATTCGACATTCCGATTTTACAAAAACACTTATCATCCTCATACTGACCATCGTCTTTGGATATTTTAGTCTTAAAACATCATTTGATGCCAACATGCATCATGTCAACTACATGACACCAACACAGGAGCGGCTGATGGCAGACTTGCATATATCAGCGGGGGTCAATGACACCACAAATATATATGTAGTGACAGAAGGAAAGACATGGGAGGAAGCACTTAGGAAACGAAGTAGCATGGCTCCGATGCTTGATAGCTTGAAGAGGACTGGTGAGGTGAAAAACTATTCCGACTTCACCTCTTTTGTAAGTTCTCAGCTTGAGCAGGCGAAGAGAATCAAGCGCTGGGAAGCTTTTTGGAGTTCGCATCGGGATGGGGTCATAAGCCAACTCCGTCAGAAAGCGCCCCAATATGGATTTAGCGATGAGGCCTTCGATGGCTTCTATCAGATAGTTAATGGTAAGTATTCGCCAAAATCTTTCGACGATTTTAGTCGGGTGTCATCTGTCTTGTTGTCGGGCTCGTATAGTCAATGTACGGGTGCTTGTTCGATTGTAGATATCGTGGAATGTGGAGATGACGAGTTGGACAGAGTGGAAGCAAAACTTGACGAAGTATTGGGCGATAAGGGTTATGCCTTCGATTTTGTGGGAATGAACAGTGCCGTGGCGCATTCTTTATCCAATGACTTCAATTATATAGGCTTTGCCTGTGGATTCATTGTATTCCTTTTCCTATGGCTGTCGTTCGGTAGACTGGAATTGAGCTTGCTTGCCTTCTGTCCGATGGCTTTAGGGTGGATATGGATACTTGGTATGATGTATCTCTTCGGTATGCAATTTAATATCGTCAACGTTATTCTTGCCACATTCATCTTCGGTCAGGGAGACGACTATACCATTTTTATGACAGACGGACTCATCAACGAGTATGCATATCGCAAACGACTCCTCCCGTCATACAAGCGCAGTATTATCATCTCGGCATTGATAATGTTTATAGGTATGGGCTCGCTAATCATCGCTAAGCATCCTGCTCTATATTCCCTGGCACAGGTGACCATTGTAGGTATGTTCACTGTAGTGCTGATGGCGTGGGTCATACCGCCGATAATATTCCGATGGATGACATGTTCCGATGGTTCTGTTCGCCGTAATCCGATAACCATCGACCAGCTTGTCCGTACGGGCTATTGTGCCGTTGTCTATCTCTTTGAATTGTTCTATGGTTGCGTCTTTGGTTTGTTGTTACGGCTTGTCCCTATCGGCAATTTGCGCCGCGAGCGTATAATGCACAAAATAGTTTACAAGACAATGCATGCCAACATCAACCATATCTATGGAGTAAGGTCGGTGGTCACCAACAAATATGGCGAGGACTTCAACCGAGGAAGCATCATGATATGCAATCACCAGTCGATCCTCGATCCCGTATATATGCTGGCTCTTCACCCCAACGTGATAGTAATGATTAGTGGAATGGTCTGGAAAAACCCAATAGTCAATGGTATCTTCCGGCTGGCAGGATTCTTGAAACTCGATCGGCCTATGGAGGAGCTGCGTCGAGACATTGGCGATGCGATATCTCGTGGCTATAATGTTGTGATATTCCCAGAGGGACAGCGTAATGATGGACGCATCAGTCGTTTTCATCGTGGTGCATTCTATTTGGCACAAGAACTTGATGCCGACATTCTTCCTGTGTTCATTCATGGAGCCAACCATGTCATGCCGAAGGGTAGCGGACTGGCGGCACGAGGACGTATTGATGTTGAGATTGGCAAGCGTGTTGCTTCCAGACAGCTACACCAATACGGAGACACCCATCAGGCTATAGCCTCTGCCTTCGGAATGATGTATAAGAAATATTTTACAGAAATGTGCCGCAGGATAGAAGATTCCCATTATTTCCACAACTATGTCATTTCTAAGTATATCTACAAGGGATATGGCGTGGAGAGGGAGACTCGTCGCCTGCTTGATGAGAATGATGACTATAGTGAGATAGTAGACAATGTTGATGTGACGAAATACATGGACTCACCTTATGTTATAGAAGAGGCTGGCAGAGGACAACTGGCACTACTCATGTCTCTCGTCCATCCTAATATCCGCGTGATAGCTTGTTGTAGTGATCCTGACGACGCTGTTCTGCTATCATCCATGCAACCCAAGCCCAATAACCTACAGGTAGAATTAAAGACAACGTGACATTTACTCAAAAAACTTTTCTCCACTGGAAAATAACTTTTTTGTTATGAACAAATTCGATGACATCCGACCGTATACCGACGCAGAGATACCTGCGGCGATGAAGCGTATTGCCGATAGTCAGGCACTGCCAGTCTTGGCTTCATTTGTATTCCCAGGCAAACCACTCGACGAAGTACGTGCCCTCTTGTATAGCTTTAAAACTATCAACGACTTTCAGATGGGGATAATGTATGGGGCCAACAAGATGATAATAGATAATAGTATCTCTGAGTTTAGCTGTGACGGAATGGATGCGCTTGAACGTGATGGAGCCTACCTCTTTGTAAGCAACCATCGAGACATCATGCTCGATGCCTCGCTGTTGCAGAATGTCCTTGTTGACAATAAAATGGAGACTGCACAGATTACTTTCGGAGCCAATCTTATGATGAATCCTTTGGTGGTAGATATTGGTAAGTCTAACAAGATGTTCAAGGTGGAGCGGCCTGGTGGCAATATAAAGGATTTCTACAAAGGCTCTCTACATCTATCCGAATACATACGTCAGGTCATCGTCGACCAGAAGGAGTCCGTGTGGATTGCTCAACGTAATGGTAGAACGAAAAATGGCGACGACAAGACCGACCAGGGTATTATTAAAATGTTCTGTATGAGTAATACTACAGACAAAGTAGCAGCGCTTACCGACCTGCATATCGTGCCAGTTTCTGTGTCGTACGAATGGGAATCGTGTGATGTGTTGAAAGCCATTGAACTATATGAGAGTCTAAATGTGAAGTATATCAAGAAGCCAGGTGAAGACCTAAACAGTATTCTCACTGGTATTACGCAGCAAAAGGGTCGTGTCCACTTCCAGATATGCCCGATGTTGCAGGAAGCAGAACTGCGCGAACTGAGCAGCTGCTCAAATAATGAATACCATAAAATGGTGGGTCAGCTCATAGATCGTCGCATCATCAGTTCTTATCGTCTCTGGCCTAACAACTTTATTGCTTACGATATGCTCACAGACACCAATACTTTCCACACGAAATATAGCGATGAGGAAAGGAAAGTGTTCGCAAAACGAATAAGCAAACTCGAACGTTTCGATTGTAACATCGATGTGCTTAGGAATATATTCTTGAAGATATATGCTAACCCTGTTCGTAACAAACTACGATTGTAGTCTGTTTCTTTAATCACTCAGCCAACTTCTTCCTTGCAAACTCGATGATGGTGTCCTTGGATTGTAGGGCGTCGGCATCGGTTATGGCGACATTATAGTCGGGCTCTATGCCGAACTCGGTGCTCTGTTTGTCGCGGTCGTACATAGGACAGGCGGAGAAGCGGACGCCCCAGCCGTTGGGCAGCTCGCTGGAGAAGGGCAGGCCTGCGCCACCACCAGTCTTGTCGCCCACGACGATGACGTTAGGACAGCAGCGCATATACTTCACAAACTCGTTGGCGGCACTAAACACCGAACGGTTGGTGAGTATGGCGACACGTTTCTGCCAACGTATGCCCTTGCTGGGCTTCAGCCGCTGTTCCTCCATTGCTGAGAACTGGCTATGTCCCTTGCCCGTCTTGTGTTGCATGTATCCCACGAGAATCTCCTTGTTGGTGAAGCGGGCGGCAAACTGTTCGGCACTGGTTATCATGCCGCCGCCATTGTCGCGTATGTCGATGATGAGTCCGTTGCAGGGCATGAGGTAAGCCATTATGTCGTCGAGGTTGCCTTCGCCGAGTTCGTTGGCAAAGCTACCGCAGTAGATATATCCTATGTTGTCGTCGAGGATGCGATAGCGCATGCCCGTAGCTATCTTGTAGTCGGTGCCGAGATATTTTCTTAATAATGTGTCGGCAAAATTCTGCGGATAGTTCTCGTGCCATGACCAGTTGCGTCCTACGTCGAATGACGAGTATAGGTTGACGTGGCCGTCGCGCAGCTCGCTTAGCATGTTGGTGAGCACCTCAAACTGTTGTACCTCGGTCATGCCGGAGTCGAACTGTTTGGAGTAGCGCTGGTACACCTCATCCCAGTTGAGCCCGATGGTCTCTGCCTTGTAGTCGAAGAAGCAGTAGTGCTCGTCTATTATGTGCCAGAGAGCTTCGAAGTTGCCGTTGGGCGTGTCGGGATATTCGTCTACATCCACGCAGGAGGCGAGGAGGAAGAGAAGCAATATGTAATGCGTAATGCGTAATGCGGATACGAGCTTTGCTCGCTTTGCTTGCAAAGAATGCGTAATGCTTAATGCGTAATTTTTCATGTCAATTGTCAATTTTCAATTATCAATTGTCAATTATCAGAATCCTTTGGTGACACCCAGAATGAAGAGGTGGGAGTAGTCGTGGTATTTCAGGTGGTTGACCCTTGCCTGCTGGTAGTCGCCAAGATAGCCCAGACGTATCCATGTCTTGCTCCATCGTCTGTGGCGTATGTCGACAGACAGCATCTGCCTGAGTGATGGAGTCTTGGCGATGGTGGTGAAGATGACGTTATGGTCTTTGTTACCTTCGTTGAATATCTCATAGTACGACTGTCCGTAGTTGGGCGAGAACATAACGCCAATCAGCGGGGTCATTACCTCATAGCCGAAGCGGAAGGTGAAGTGGCGGGTTGGGAGGTCGTAGCGTACCATTGCTGATGGCGCAAGGTTGAGCGAAGCCTTCAGCTGAGCAGGATTGTTGGTGTTGCGTGTGTTGTATACGTAACCGATGTTGAGGTCGGGACCGCCACCCGCGGCGACGAGCAATCCCTGTGCGGGTCGCCAGTTGTAGCGTACGTGGTACTGGAAATTGTAACCTCCTGCCAGTTCGTCGTTGTTGTCGGCACGATTGTGCGTGTTGGCGAAGTAGCCTTGATGTATCATCGTTTGTGTGAGATACTTACCCCATCGCAGAGGTTTGTTGGAATGGAAGGCGTATCGAATCTCCGTTCCGTGATATTTCTCTGGCGAGAGATATGTGTCGAGCAACTCGCTTTGTCCCACTCCAATCATGTTGGTGCTGGTCTTCTGCACAAAGGGTTCTTCCTCTTGTGCGAATGAGGGGATGGCGAATAGGAATAAGAGGCAGACCCACCCCCATCCCCTCCCTATGTGGAGGGGAGTATATAGTCTCGGGGAGTGAGGAGTGTGGATGGAGGATAGTATCATAGGCTTAATTCTCTTCTTCAGGAAAAAGGTTTAATTGTCCCGTCATCTCGTCGATGACCTGTTGCTGGCTCTTGCCTGCGTCAGGGTCGAGGTCGTCGAGTTCTGGTTCTTCATTGTCTTGTGTGTCAGTTTCGGTTTCCGTCTCTTCCGGCCAGCGTGTTGGCTCCAGTTCTTCGATGCCAGCTATCTGCCATGTAGATATGCGCTTACCCTTTGCCTTGAATCCCTTGACGGCGATAAACTGTTCGACGTCGATCTCTGTAGCTGGTCGGCTCTCGTCGGCTCCTCCGTATGTGACGTTGATGCGTGGATATGCCGCGTCGGTGAGCAATATGAGTTGCGACTCAGTGTTGTCGCCAAGGAAGTTTTGCTTGCGCTTGTTGGCTTCCATGTAGAAGCGCTTCACGTATGGGAAATTCTGGTTGTCGGCATCATAGAGTACCGCAGTCCACACCTTGTGCTCGTCATATTTCTCTATCCGCAGGATGTTGTCTTCATAGTGGTTGTTAGAGTCGATGTTGCTGAGATAGAACTCTCCGTTCTTCAGTATGACGAGTATGCTGTCTGTGTCATTGAATTCTCCGAGGAAGTTGCCATGATCCTCATAGTTGATGCGGTTGACATCCGGGTCGAACCATACTTTCCTTCCACCCAGTGTGGAGTGCCCGTGACTCTTCAGCCCAATACGATGGACAGGCTTCTTTGTCAGCAGGTTGCCCTTAGAGGCACGACCCTTGATGAGTAGTTTGGAGAAGTCCTGCTCGATAAAGATGCTGGCACGTCGGTTGGCAGCCTGTACGCTGGCGTCGAGTGTCACCTTGATGACCTCTGCCTCGCCGTTAGGGTTGGCAGTGAAGTACATTATCTTAGAGCCAGGGGTGCCTTGTGTGATGTCATACTCCTTGTCGCGTGTAAGCGATGTGACGTTGAATCGCTTCATGAAACAGCTGCCCTTCTTGCCGTCACGGTATACCACATTATATATAGTACGCTTGTCATTCTTCTTGAACACCTGAACATGTAGAACGTTCTTGCCTACAAATATCTTCTCGGCGACACGTGTCACCTTGTACTTTCCGTCTTTATAGAAGATGATGATGTCGTCGATGTCAGAGCAGTTGCATACAAACTCATCCTTTTTCAGACCCGTACCCACGAATCCCTCTTGTCGGTTTATATACAGTTTCTGGTTGGCCTCTGCCACCTTTGCTGCGACGATGGTCTCGAAGTTGCGTATCTCTGTGAGTCGTGGATGGTCGTTGCCGTATTTGTTTTTGATATACTCAAACCAGCGTATGGTGACTATGGTCATGCGCCCGAGGTCCTTGTTTATCTCGTCTATCTCCGCCTTGATACGTGCTATCAGCTCCTCGTTCTTGTCTTTCGAGAATTTGGCGATGCGCTGCATCTTGATTTCCAAAAGTCTGAGGATATCGTCCTTTGTCACCTCACGTATCAGTTGAGGATAGAACGGTGTGAGCCGCTCGTCGATATATTCGCAGAGCTGGTCGGTAGAGTTGGCGTTCTCGAAAGGTTTCCCCTTGTATATGCGCTCCTCGATGAATATCTGTTCGAGCGAGGCGAAGAATAACTGTTCCTCAAGTTCGTTCTTGCGTATCTCCAGTTCCTTACGCAACAAAGCCTTGGTATGCTCCACCGACGACTGCAAGACGTCAGAAACGGTAAGGAAACACGGTTTGTTGTCCTGTATCACACAACAGTTGGGTGAGATGTTTACCTCGCAGTCGCTAAAGGCATATAGCGCATCAATAGTCTTGTCCGACGAAACGCCAGGGGCGAGGTGTACCAGTATCTCCGCCTCTGCCGAGGTGTTGTCCTCCACCTTTTTTGCCTTAATCTTACCTTTCTCTACCGCCTTTAGTATTGATTCGATGAGAGTGACGGTAGTCTTTGAGAAGGGAATCTCACGAATGACGAGCGTCTTCTGGTCGAGCTTCTCTATCTTTGCCCTGACCTTCAGTACGCCACCGCGCTGACCGTCATTGTATTTCGACACGTCAATGCTTCCGCCAGTGGGGAAGTCTGGGTAGAGGTGGAACTCCTCTTGTCGCAGATAGCTGATGGCGGCGTCGCAAATCTCTACAAAGTTGTGTGGGAGTATCTTTGACGACAGACCCACAGCTATGCCCTCGGCACCCTGTGCCAACAGCAATGGGAACTTCACCGGCAGGGTGACAGGCTCCTTGTTGCGTCCGTCATAGCTGAGCTGCCACTCAGTGGTCTTCGGATTAAACACGGTGTCGAGTGCAAACTTCGAGAGTCGTGCCTCGATATATCGTGGAGCAGCGGCACGGTCACCTGTGAGGACGTTACCCCAGTTGCCCTGAGTGTCTACGAGCAGGTCCTTCTGTCCCAGCTGCACTAGTGCGTCGCCGATGCTGGCGTCGCCGTGAGGATGGAACTGCATGGTGTGTCCCACGATGTTTGCCACCTTATTATATCGTCCATCATCCATGCGTTTCATGGAGTGGAGAATGCGCCGCTGTACGGGCTTTAGTCCGTCCTCGATATGTGGAACGGCTCTTTCAAGTATTACATAGCTGGCGTAGTCAAGAAACCAGTTCTGGTACATTCCGCTGAGGTGATGCACGGCGGAGGCATCAAAACGATTGGTTGACACGCTTGTTATTTCGTCATTCATAGAAAACCACTGGTCAGCGTATGACCTTATTCAAACTTCTTTTTGTATTGTATCTTTCCAATCTTCTTAAAGTCAGTCGACTCTATCTCGAGCAACTCCTCATGACGAGCCTTGCCGATGAGCTTCAGAGCCATCTTCTCGTTGATGCCAAGATGTTGCTTCAAGCCCTTGATCAACCTGTTCTGAGAAACGGTAGGAGTCTCGGCTTCCTCGAAAATCTGGTTGATTACACTCTTCAACAGGTCTACGTCGTCATGCAGATCCTTACGATGTTGATACTTGTAGACTACCAAAAGTATTCCGATCAGAAATACGATACCAAAGATTACAAATGCTTTCGTCATGGTGCTTAATAGATTATTACTTTTTGCAAAAGTAGTAATTTTTTCTTTTTATTTGATGATTATATTGGAAAAAATATTTAATTTTGCATCAATATTGAATAAAACTCTACTTTTTGTAAGGAGATGAGTAATCAATCTATTTTCTCTTACATCCAAGAAAGAAAAAACCTAAATTATGGAAAACAAGAATGTGGCGGAAGTCGCACCAAAGGACAAGACTAACACAGTACCAGAATCACAATTTGACAAGCGACGTAGACTGATAGGAGCCATCTGTGCGCCCATTTGTGCGCTGTTGATATGGATTACACCTATCAATGGACTGTCGCCTGAAGCCCATCATCTGCTCTCTGTAGTCACACTCGTGGCATTGTGGTGGATTACGGAGCCCATCCCCATCCCGGTGACCTCGCTTATTGGTCCTACGTTGTGTGTGGTCTTAGGCATAGTCAAGATGAAAGAAGCCTTTGCCGCCTTCTCCAATCCTATGATATTCCTCTTTATGGGCGGTTTCGTCATAGCCAAGGCTATGATGGTCAACGGACTGGACAAACGTATAGCCTATGGTATCATGTCGATGAAGTGGGTGGGCGACTCGCCTCGCCGCATCTTCCTTGCCATCGGATTGGCATGTATGCTGTGTTCTGGATGGATTAGCAACACGGCTACTGCTGCCATGATGTTCCCGATAGCCCTAGGATTGCTCGAGGCCATACGTGAGATGATGGTTGTGAGAGGCAGGGAGATCAATCTGCGTACGTATAAGTATGCTACCGGATTGATGCTCATGACGGCATACGCATGTTCTATCGGTGGCGTGCTTACACCTATCGGCACCCCTCCTAATATAATAATGTTAGGTTTCCTCGATGAACTTGCCCATATCCATGTGTCGTTCTTCCAGTGGATGATATGGGGCGGAATAGCCATGGTGTGCTATTTCGTCATCGCATACTTCGTGCTCTGGCGTATGTTCCCTGCTGACATCGACCATATCGAGGGCGCCAAGGAACTCATTGCCGAGAAGGTCAGCAGTCTGGGCAAATGGACTATGGCACAGCGCAACACGCTCTTCGCCTTCCTCGTAGCCGTAGTGTTGTGGGTCACACCAGGTATCATCAGCATCTGCTATGGTGCCGACAGTGAACTACTGAAGACTTACAACTCCATACTGCCAGAGTCGGCGGTAGCTATGGTGGGAGCCCTGCTGTTGTTCTTCCTGCCTGTTGACAAGACATTCAAGAAGACCACACTCAACTGGCGCGAGGCAGTCAGCGGAATAGAGTGGGGCACACTGCTGCTCTTTGGCGGCGGTTTGGCAATGGGAGGTATGATGTATTCCACAGGATTGTCAGAGTGGATAGGCCAGCTCATCATCAATAGTCTCGGTGGCAATCCTCCTCAGATACTGTTTATTGCTGTCTTCTGTGTGATGGCACTGCTACTTTCAGAGCTTACATCCCACACCGCAGCCACTAATATGATTGGTCCGTTGGCTATCGGTGCTGCAGTCTCGGCAGGCTTCAGCCCTATACCTGTAGCTGTAGGTGTAGCCCTCTCGTCGTCACTCGGTTTCATGTTGCCAGTGTCTACTCCCCCTAATGCCATCGTCTATGCCAGTGGCTACATTCCCATCACTAAGATGATAAAGACGGGTGTTTATATCGACTTCATCGGCATAGCTATCGTGACTATCCCGATAGTGCTGTATGTCGTAAACAGGGTGATGGGGTAGTGTGTAATTCATAGTTCATAGTGCATAGTTTTTAGTCGTGAGTTTTGAGTATGGACGGAAAGGTATATGCTGACTATCTTGTACAGATTGAGATTGACTCGCTCTGGTCGGGCAAGAAACATATCGTGTGGAATCTCGATCGCCACGTCAATGTGCTTAGTGGCATCAATGGCGTAGGTAAGACCACTATATTAAATAAGGTGATAAAGAGTGTCAGCCATACGGGTGACATAGTTAATCACGTCTTGAAGGGGGTCCATATCAAGGCGTCTCCAGAGAATGCCACACACATACGACTCGACATCATACGTTCGCTCGACAGCCCAGTCTTCGACCTTGCAACGGTGAATCGCGTCGATCCACTCATCTCTTCGGCACTCGATTTCCAGCTGTATCAGCTGCAGCGTAAGTACCTTGACTATCAGGTTAACATGGGTAACCGCATCATCGCTGAACTGCAGCGAGGCAATGCTGAGGCTGCCCAACAGCTCTCCGAACCCAAGCGACGCTTTCAGGACATCATTGACGACCTGTTCAGCGAGACGGGAAAGACCATCATCCGTACCGAGAACGAGATACGTTTCTCCCAGATAGGCGAGACACTCGTGCCCTATCAGCTCTCAAGCGGTGAGAAACAGATTCTTGCCATACTCCTCACAGTACTCGTGGAAAACAACGAGAACTACGTACTTTTCATGGACGAACCCGAGGTAAGCCTCCATATAGACTGGCAGCAGCGACTCCTTGACCTCATCCTCGAACTCAACCCTAACGTACAGATACTCCTGACCACCCACTCACCAGCCGTCATCATGAACGGATGGGAAGACAACGTCACCGAGGTCAGCGACATCACGGATATGTGAATAAGGAGGTGAGTAATAAGGAGGTGAGTAATAAGGGGGTGAGAATGACATATTAACCATGAGCAGCCGTTTAAGAGACAATATCACGTCAGGCTATATCTCAGCCGCCAACAAACTGTCGTCCAAGCATGCACGACAGAAGATAGTGGCATATGTAGAGAGCTATGACGACATATTCTTTTGGCGGTCCATACTGTCCCACTATGAGGACCAACATCGCTATTTTGAAGTGATGCTACCCTCGAAGAAACGTCTCGCACGAGGTAAGAAGTCTGTACTGATGAATATCATCTCTGGCAGGGTGGGAGCCAATATGATAGCATGCGTAGATGCCGACTACGACTACCTTATGCAGGGAGCCACAGCCCAGTCGTGCGACGTGATAGACAATCCATACATCTTCCACACCTATGCTTACGCAATAGAAAATCTGCAATGCTATGCCCCCAGCCTGCACAACGTCTGTGTGTCAGTGACCCTCAACGATCATGCCATCTTTGACTTCCAGGAATATCTGCGACTATACTCCGAAGCCATCTTCCCGTTGTTCGTATGGAACATTTGGTACTATCGCCAGCAAAGGCACGACTTCACCATAACCGACTTTAACAGAGTCGTGGAGACTGGCAATTTCCGTATTGACAACCCCCTGCTTGCCATCCAGAACGTCAGACGCAAGGTGGCGACAAAAGTCAGCCAGCTACAGCGACTAAACCCCGATGCCAAAGAGAGCTACCTGCGGTTGAAAGAGGAGATCAAGACGTTAGGAGTCACACCCCAAGAGACCTATCTCTACATCCAGGGCCATCACCTTTTTGATGGTGTCGTCACCCCCATGCTCACCAAGGTTTGCGATGCCCTCATCCGCGAACGCGAGCGTGAGATCTATCGTGGAGCGGTTCACTACACCCAGCGTCATAACGAACTCTCTGGCTATACCCACAGCAAGGGCGATGTCACCCTGATGCTCCGTCGCAACAGCGACTTCTTCAACTCCGCTCCCCTCCAACGACTTCAGAACGACCTCGAACGGATGTTCGGAAAAAATGGTAGCTAAGTGTCACTTTGCCACCTTATTGCCACAGCGCTCACCCCTTTTATATCGGTGTTTGCACTATGCTAGTGGCAATAACATTTAAAAGCCAAAAATAAATTCATGTATATTTTGTACTTTGCTTTGCTTTGTATAATTTTGCATGTTAAAAGTTGTCCATACGATTTGCATAACTTTTGGGATAGAAAATACAATTGGTGGATAAGAAATGCTTCATGGATTGATCATGGGAGCAGTTTCTGGCGCAGGGGGGTATGCAATCAACAAGTTTGGAAACGAGCTTGGCAGGGCAGGAAAGATAGCCTCAAGTGCCGTCTTGGGCGGTGTGGTCTCTGAGATTGGTGGCGGCAAGTTTGCCAATGGAGCCATAACGGCAGCATACTCAATGATGTTCAATGAGTTGATGCATCGCCGTTTTACAAAATGGTATACTAAAATAATTTATGAGAATTACAAGAAAAGTATGGAAGATTATCCAACCCCTAAGGAGCTATATGCGGCAATAGGCGGCCCTTTAGGTGACTGGGCGGCAAGTTCGCCTGAAAATTTCGAGAATGGCTGTGCTGCAAGATTGAGCTACTCATTAAATAAAGCTGGATGGAAAATACCAAAATTACCTACTACCTACAAAGGTGCAGACGGTAAATACTATTTCATAAGTGCAAAAGAAATGTATAATTATTTTAGAAAAGAGTTTGGTGCCCCAAGGTATGTTCCAAAAGGGAAATCTATAAATTATGGAATAACTTATCAAACTGGACTAAGAGGTGTCTCGGGTCACATGGATATTTTTTGTAATGGTACATCTATTGGGCATGCTTATTTATTTCATACTGGAGAAAGGTATCATAATACAAAAACATTCCTATGGCGAAGTTCAAATATATAGTTATATTTTGTGCTCTTGTAATGACTGGTTGTCATACTACAAGTCCTAGATGTGGTGATAAAATTATAGTCTCAGATTCCATATCAGATAAAATAAGGGAGTATTATGAGGTTACGAGGAATGACACTTCAGCACTTTCATGCATCGTTGATGAACTGTCCAATGCTCATGTAATGGTGAAAGTTATATCTACAAAGTCAGGAAAGATTATGCATAGGAGCAGTTCTAATGGATATTATGAGTATTCATCAGATATAGATAATATAGATGTAATACACAGGTGCATAGAAGCATTTCCTCCACACTATAAGATTGGAAATATCTCACAAATTCGAATACATATATTGATTTTTCCAGAAGTCGCTATCGATGTCACTGACAAACTTGATCTTGATTGGCGTGCAAATTCGTTGAGGGATTATGATAGGGTAGTAGACACTATCAAACAGACAGCTCTTTATAGTAAAGTTGAACAAATGTTACTGTTAAGTGGAATGCAAATAGAAAGTTTTTCTATAGGTGATATGATAACATATGTAGATTTGAGTTCTGTTGAAAAATATAAAAATAGTAGAGAAAGCTCCAAAAATCCAAGTGAAATAATTGATTGTGATTTGGTGTTTTCAGTTAAACCGAAGAATAAGAATTGGAAGAATTAACATATATCTTATTTTACTATAGACAGGGAGCTTGAACTTGTCAGAAACAAAGAATTTGAAATCTATGCCGATGACAGTCAATGGGATTATGCAGAGCCCCTTCGTAAACTAATGTCGGATTATGAAGACAGAGAAAATGTTTAAGTGAATCATGAATCAAGGTGACAGTTTATAATTCCTCATCGCAGGGTAGTTGGAAAGGAACAATTAGTGTGAACAGAACCGCGTTCAGAATGAACGTTTTAACACGGAGTTTATTAAAAATACAAATATGAAAGAAAGTATGAAAAAGGGGCTATTGATAACAATTATGATGATTTCTTTTGCATTTACAATAAATGCGCAAGAAACAGACGAAGAGAGTGATAAGCGTATTGTAACTGAGCCCATGACGGCGAGCTTCTGTATGAGTTTTTCTGATTATAAAAATAACAATTGGATAGTCATAGAGAATGTTGTTCGTAGAACCCGCTCAATGAGTGCGAAAATATGGTCTGGAGGTGGTGACTATGTTTTTGAGGCAGAATCTGATGAACAGACCAGGTTGCTTAAGAAAAAAGCGTTTGCCGTGATGTACAATGATACTGTATATATTTCTCTTAGAGGGCTTCGGCATGGTGGAGCTCGCTTTGGAGGTGGTTATGACAAAGCAATAAAATGCAAGGATGGTTCTTTGCTTTTTGCTGAAAAATATATCAGTAGAATTACTAATTATATGCAGCTTAGGGGGTTAGACTTTAGTGCTATAGATCGTGCGTCAGAAGAGAGCCAATTACAGAATCGAGTGTGGTATATTGTTTCGTCTGACGAAAGGAAGATAGAATGTATTGATGATAAATATGCTAAAAGATTGTTAGCTGGCAGAAAGGAACTTCTTGATGAATATAGTCATTTCAACAAAAAACAAGATAGTAGTGGTGGTGAAGAGAAGTACAACGCTGCTCGTATGCTTCCATTTCTCAAAAAGATAGGGATTTTGGAATAAGGCAGTCCTCCGCTCTTCGAGTATTTCAATTTTTTATAACAAGGGTACATGTGAACACAGAACCGTCATCTGTTCACATGGTAGGAGACACGAAGTGAACAGGGGTCGGTTCTCTGTTGAGGCTAAATGCCAACGTGGATACAGCGGAACGATAGTGAGGTTGTGCGGTAATCATACCACAGATACAGCCGAATGGCAGCATGAGTAGGGCGCAACGATAGTGGCGTTTGGCTGTAACCTGCGTGCCAGTAGCGTGTAACCTGAGTGAGAGTAGGCTTTACTCTCGTTATGAGTAGGGTATAATGTATATAGATGCTTGTTTTTTTTATATATATAAAATGTTATAACCATACATAAAATGCGTATTATCTTGATGTTAATATGTTGATAATAAGATATATATGTGTTCAAAAACCATACATAAACTATACATAAAAGGTACATTATACATACATAAACTATACATAATAGATACATAAAAGGTACATAAAGGTACATTATACATACATAAACTATACATAAAAGATACATAATTCATACATGAAGGTTTGATATGGGAAAAATGTATGAATGATGTATGTTGTAAAAACGGGTTGCTTTGGCTTTTGACGTGGGACGCTTTGTAGGAGAAAAGGGGCCGTTTTTATCGTAAAAACCTATCGTTTTTGTTTGCAAAAAGGCCCTTTTTGATTTTCAATATGTGTGCTTTGTTGTTATGTACCTTTTATGTATCTTTTATGTACCTTTTATGTATGTATTATGTATGCTTAATCTTTTCTAAAACCTTGGTATATTTGGATTTAGGTTGTTATATATGTATCTTTGTTAGGATAAAACAATTATATATGTATAACCAGTTGGAAATCCTCAGTAATAATCTGTGTTCTTGGAGAATCCCGGTGACAGGTTTTTGATTTCTCACCGCAGGGTAGTTGGAAAGGTACAATTAGTGTGAACAGAATCGCGTTCAAATAGAACGTTAAAAAAGGGACAAAGAGTGTATAAAGATATCTTTAATGTTGTTTAGTTCTCCTTCCAGAAGGCGGGTGTAAAGATGACCAGTACGGTAAAGAGCTCGAGACGACCTACGAGCATGAGGAAGGCACACATCCACTTGGCGAAGTCGGGCAGGATAGACCATGACATCGTAGGACCTATCTCCAGACCGAGTGTGGGACCTACATTGCCAAGACAACTCAGGGTGATGGTGATGGCATTGGTGTGATCGACTCCTGCTACAGTAAGCACGAAGGCGCAGACGATGGTCAGAAGTATATACAGGGTGACGAATGCGAGAAGGGTAACTCGCTTGGACTGGGGTACGTTGACTCCCTCGATCTTCAATGGCAGGACGGCATTTGGATGGAGAATCTGGCGGAACTCGTTGCGGACAATCTTCAGCAACATCAGTCCGCGGATACTCTTGATACCTCCACTGGTGGAGCCTGAACAGGCTCCTAATGCCATCAGGCAGGTAAGGACTATCCATGTGACGTGTGGCCATCGGCCAGCATCCTCATTGAAGAGTCCGGTAGAGGTCATGAACGATACGGTCTGGAACAGCGAACTGCGGAAAGCATGCTCGAAGTCGTAACCATTGCGTAGTATCAGCTCTGCCATGATGAAGAGGGTGGCGATGGCGATGATGGATACAAAGAAGCGGAACTCGCTATTGCGTAGCAGCATCTTCACTCTCAGCTTGGCAACGGCGGCATAGAGCAATGTGAAGTTGACGCCAGCAAGAAAACAGAAGAGCGTACAGACATACTCTTCGGCATGGGAATGGAAAGTGGCGATGCTGCCGTTGGTAGTGGCGAAACCTCCTGTGGCAGTGCTCGTCATGGCATAGTTTATAGCATCAAACCAGCCCATGCCACATGCCATATAACTGAAGATGCAGGCTACGGTGAGGACGAGATATACAGCCCATATCCACTTGGCGCCAGTGCTCAGTCGGGGATGGAGCTTGCTGCGGATGGGTCCTGTAGCCTCGGCAGAGAACACCTTGACATTACCGCCCACCATCGAAGGCAGGACGGCAATGGTGAAGAAGACTATTCCCAGTCCGCCAATCCACTGGGTGAGAGAGCGCCAGAACAGCAGTCCGCGGGGCAGGGCCTCAACATCGTTGATGATGGTGGCACCCGTAGTGGTGAAACCCGACATCGTCTCGAAGAAAGCGTCGGTGAAGGAGAAACTGAGCATCGAGGAGTGGGCTATGTCGGTGAAGGAGAAGTTGGGGACGATGAAGGGTATCATGCCGAATAGGGAGAACAATATCCACGACATCGTCACTACGAAATAAGCATCCCTACGGCTCATGTTGTTGTCGGCATCTCTGCCGAGATGACGGAAAGCAAAGCCAGCAAGGGCTGTGACGAGGATGGTGAGGATGAAGGATGCCATGTCTGTGCCCTGATAGTATATAGATACAGCCAGACAACTACACATCAGTATTGCTTCTAAATATAGCAGCGAACCGAATACCTTGGATATGAGTTTGTAGTTAAGCATGATTTAATGCGTAATGCTTAATGCGTAATGCTTAATGCGTAATTCTTAATTAAACATCTTTTCTATCTTCTTCATGTCTACATTGTGACAGAACACTACGACGCTGTCGCCTGGCTCAATGACGGTATTACCAGACACGAGCAGTCCCTCGCCATGGCGCACCAGTCCGCCGATGGTCATTCCACGTGGTATGTTAAGGTCCTTGACGGGCTTCATCGTCACCTTGGAGCCTTGTACGGGTATGAACTCGGCGACGTCGGCATGGGCGGTGGTGAGGAATTTGACGTTATGGACATTGACGTCGAGCATCATCTGATAGATATGTGATGCAGCGATGACTTTCTTGTTGACTATCGTGCCGATGTCAAGGCTTTCCGCCATATTCACATAGTCAATATTTTCGACCATAGCCACCGTCTTTCTAACTCCCATACTCTTAGCAGACAGGCATGCGAGGATATTCGTCTCGGCATTACTCGTCAGCGCGACGAAGGCTTGTGTGCTGCGGACGCCCTCTTCTGTGAGTAGTGAGAGGTCGCGTCCGTCGCCGTTGATTACCAATGCGTCCTCGGTGTCGAAGAGCTCGTTTAGCTCCTCGCAGCGGTGTTCGTTGATCTCGATAATCTTTGCATTCATGTATTCGGGCATGGTGTTGACGGCTCTTACTGCCGTTGTGCCGCCGCCCATGATCATGACATTCTTCACGTCGACATATTTCTCCTTGCCTACTATCTTTCGGATGTAGGGGATATAGTTCTTGGTGGTCATGAAGTAGGCGAGGTCGTTGAGTTTCAACTCGTCGTTGCCACCAGGGATGATGGTCTCTTGTCCGCGTTTCACCGCGACGATATGGAAGGGGTCGTCGGGACCGCTTATCTCGCGCAGTGGCTTATCTAGAATCTCGCACCCTTCCCTGAGCTTTATGCCGAGCATGGTTAGTGCTCCGTCATGGACATCCCATCTCTGGCGCACCCATGACATCTTCAGTCCGTTGATGATATCTTTGGCTGCCAGCATTTCGGGATAGATGATAGAGCTGACGCCAAGGGTCTTGAAGAGTTCGGTATTTTCGGGAGAGACATACTCGTAGGTGTCCACCTTGGCAACGGTCTTCTTGGCTCCCAGCGCCTTGGCCATCATACAGGCGTTGAGGTTGACATTCTCGTCGAGTGTAACGGCTATGAACAGGTCGGCATTAGCCACGCCAGCCTCTTTGAGTGACTTGAGGCTTGTAGGCGAGGCCTCCATGGTGAGCAGGTCGTAGTCGCGCCCGAGCTTTTCCAGGTTCTCGATGTTCTCGTCCATCAGCGTGATGTCATACTTGTTGCGTATGAGCAGTTTGGCTAAGTATGTACCGATGGCGTATGCGCCAGCAATGATGATTTTCATGATTTTTGCTGTTTACTGTTTACGGGTGATGGCGGCAGCAATGCTTTCGGCATCTATGCCTACGATATGTTGTAGCTGTTCTACTGTTCCGTGTTCTATAAATGAGTCGGGCAGTCCCAGTCGTACTATCTCGGGATGATAGCCGTGGTCGCTCATCCATTCCAGTACGGCAGAGCCCAGTCCGCCGATGCGCACTCCGTCCTCTACGGTAATGATCTTCTGGAATCTCTCTGCTACCTCTTGTAGTATCTCTTCGTCGAGAGGCTTCAGAAAACGCATGTCGTAGTGGGCTACGCTCAGACGGGGCTGTTTCTGTGCGTCCTCGTTTTCGTGTTCTATGGACTGGATTGCGGTTGTGACGTTGTTGCCTACAGGTCCAATGCTCAGCACCGCTACGTCGCTACCTTCATGCAGCAGGCGTCCCCTGCCTACGGGTATCTCTTTCGGTTGACAATGCCAGTCGGTGTGTATGCCTCGTCCCCTGGGGTATCGTATGACGAAAGTGCCCTTGCCTTCGAGCTGAGCAGTATACATCAGGTGGCGCAGTTCACGTTCATCCATTGGCGAAGAGATGGTGATGTTGGGTATAGGTCGCAAGGCAGCCATGTCGAACATTCCATGGTGTGTGGCTCCATCCTCGCCTACGAGTCCAGCTCTGTCAAAGCATAGTACTACGGGCAGGTTGAGGATAGCGGCATCGTGGATGATATTGTCATACGAGCGCTGGGCAAAGGCACTGTATATGTTGCAGAAAGGCAGGAGTCCGTCTTTTGCCATTCCTGCCGAGAAGGTCACGGCATGACCTTCGGCAATACCTACGTCGAAGGTGCGTTCGGGCATAGCTTTCATCATGATGTTCATCGAGCAGCCAGTAGGCATGGCAGGTGTCACTCCGACGATACGTGGATTGCGCTTTGCCAGTTCCAAAAGCGTTTCTCCGAACACATCCTGATATTTTGGAGGCATGTCGCCATTGTCCTCGCTCAGTCGTTCACCTGTGTCGGGATCGAACTTGCCTGGTGCGTGCCATACGGTGGCGCTCTTCTCGGCTGGCTTGTAGCCTTTGCCTTTTATCGTGTGTAGATGGAGTAGTTTCGGACCGCGCATATCCTTTATCTGCCTTAGAATGCGTACGAGCTCCTTGACATCGTGTCCGTCGTATGGTCCGAAGTATCTTATGTTCAATCCCTCAAAGATGTTCTGCTGTCCAGCCAAGGCCGCTTTCAGCGCATTGTTGAAACGTAGGATACCCTTCTTTCTCTTGTCGTTGAGGTAACCCTTGGAGTGGAGCCATTGTGATGCCTTGAAACGTAGTCGATTGTATGTCTCGTTAGTGTCGAGGTTGAGTAGGTATTTCTCCATTCCACCTACGGCACGGTCGATCGACATGTCGTTGTCATTGAGTATGATAAGCAGGTCGTTAGGACTGGACGACACATTGTTCAGACCTTCGAAAGCCAATCCGCCGCTCATGGCTCCGTCGCCGATGATCGCTACTACGTGACGCTTAGCCTCGCTCTCTTGTCCAACTGCTCCTTCGCCGTTGTCCTTCAGACGTTCAGCCACAGCCATACCCAGGGCAGCTGAGATGCTGTTGGATGCGTGTCCGCAAGTGAACGTGTCGTATTCGCTTTCTAAAGGAGAGGGGAAGGGCATCAGTCCACCGAGTTTCCTATTAGTACAGAACCGCTCTTTTCGTCCCGTCAGGATCTTATGACCGTAAGCTTGGTGACCAACATCCCATACCAGTCGGTCAGCTGGAGTATTATATACGTAGTGTAGTGCTACGGTAATCTCCGTCACGCCGAGACTCGATGCCAGATGACCAGGGTTGATTGACACCTCTTCTATGATGTCCTCCCTCAGTTCGTGGCATACCTCTGGTAGCTCGTCGATGCTCAGCTTGCGCAGATCTTCAGGATATTCTATCTTGCTCAGCAGCCTGTATTTCTCTTGTTCTGCCATTAATTGTTGTCTTTTTCGGGGGCAAAGGTACGAATAAGCGAGAACAATGCAAAATGAAAGCTTGCTTTTATTTTCATTGTCGAGCGGGAGTGCCTTATCTAAAGGTACAAAAATAATGCGTAATGCTTAATGCTTAATGCGTAATTTCTGAAAATATTCTAAATGGTTGATGCGTAATTTTCTTCGCTTTGTTTTCATTTTGACAAGATACTTTGTATCTTTGCACCGAAAAAATCAAAGAATAGAACATGATGATTGCTTACAAGAAATTGATTACAATGCTGGCAGTAGCCGCATTCACGTCACCCCTGAGTGCTCAGCACCAAGAGGGAGGCATTAGTGCCGACATGCTACGAGAGATGCGTGAGGCGCAGGCTGCCCAGCCTGCCAATCGTGCCATAGCCAATGCCATGGCTACCAACTCCATCGACAATCTGGCGCGTAACTTCAAGACGCAAGGGATGGTGGATACCTATTTTAATGTGGAGACTCCCGCACAGAGTATACACAATCAGAAGAGCTCTGGGCGTTGCTGGATGTTCTCGGGACTCAATGTGCTGCGCTCGCAGTTCGCACGCAAACACAAAGACACCCTCACAGTGGAGTTCTCACAAGACTATCTGTTCTTCTACGACCAGTTGGAGAAGTCGAACCTGATGCTGCAAGGTGTCATCGACAACGCTAAACTGCCGATGGAGAACGAGCGTGTGCGCTTCTTCTTCAAGAGTCCTATTGGTGATGGCGGCACCTTCTGTGGCGTGGCCGACCTCACGGAGAAGTATGGACTGGTGCCTATGGAGGCGCAGCCCGAGACGTATTCGGCTGAGAACACGTCGAGAGCCGCACGTCTGGTAGCATCTAAGCTGAGAGAGTTCGGGTTGGAATTGCGTAAGATGGTTGCTGATGGTAAGTCGAAGAAGGCTGTCCAGCAACGTAAGAAGGAAATGCTGGGTACGGTGTATAACATGTTGTGTCTGACACTTGGCGAACCGGTACAACAGTTTACTTATACTTTCAAAGACAAGAAGGGTAGGGCGCTTGGACCTGCACGAACATATACCCCGAAGGAGTTCTATCGGGAGACTATTGGCGAGCCGCTCAATGGCACATTCATCATGGCGATGAACGATCCGCGTCGACCATATTACCAGACGTATGAAGTGGAGTATGACCGACATACATACGACGGACATAACTGGAAATATGTCAACCTGCCTATGGAGGATATCGCTCAGATGGCCATTACTGCCCTCAAGGACTCATCCAAGTTGTATAGCAGTTATGATGTGGGCAAACAGTTCGACCGCAAACGTGGCTATCTTGATGTCGACAACTATGACTATGGCACCCTTCTGGGTACAACCTTCCCTATGAAAAAAGCCGATAGAATCGCCACTTTTGATAGTGGTTCGACTCATGCCATGACTCTTACAGCGGTACATCTGGACGGTGATGGCAAGCCCGTAAGGTGGAAGGTGGAGAACTCTTGGGGCAATGACCATGGTATAAAGGGTTGTGACATCATGACCAACGAATGGTTCAATGAATATTCCTTCCGACTGGTTGTGGACAAGAAGTATGTGCCAGAGAACATACTCAAAGCATCCGAGAAGAAACCTGTCATGGTGATGCCCGAAGATCCACTCTTTGCACTGGATGATTAAAAGCCTCCTCTCCCAAAGTGAGAGAGTGGTTAGGTTTCGAAAATAAGCTATAGATGATGAAAAGCGTCGATGAAATCGGCGCTTTTTTTAGTTTGTACTGAATAAATGAATGATGTGTTGGTGGTTATGGTAACTTGTTCCTAATCAAGAATTTTGGCGAAATGGTTTTTTTGTTAAAAAGATTTTTTCATTTAATATGGAGGTGGAATTGATTAAATTGTGAATTTATTTGTTTTATTACGCAAAATCATATACTTTTGCATCAAAGAATAATTAATTAGTAATGATTTTTCATACCATGAGGAAGACTATCATGACATTGGTGCTGGGACTGACGGCTATTTGCGGATGCTCAGCAGGACAGAAAGAGCAGGGACAGACGGTGGCTGCAGCCAACCAGCAGACTGAGACAACCGAGCAGACTGAGTCTGCGCAGGCGGAGGGTAAGGAGAATCCTGCTCCAGACTTTACGCTGAACGACATTAATGGCAAGCCGCTGGCGCTGTCGTCGCTTAGGGGTAAGTATGTGGTGCTCGACTTCTGGGGCAGCTGGTGTGTGTGGTGTGTCAGGGGTGTGCCTAAGATGAAGGAATACTATGAGAAGTATAAGGACAAGATGGAGATCCTCGGTATGGACTGCGGTGACTCGGAGGACGACTGGAAGACTGCCGTGAAGGAGCTGGGTATGCCTTGGCAGCATGTGTATGTGCCAGAGGGCAGCGACCTGATGAAGAAATTCCAGATACAGGGATTCCCTACGAAGATAATACTCGACCAGAAAGGTAACATCATGCAGACGGTGGTAGGAGAGACGCCTGAGTTCTATGAGGCATTGGACAAACTGTTTGGAGAATTGAAGAATTAAAGAAAATGAAGATACAAAGGAGATTATTTGTCGGTCTGTTGCTGGCGCTGATGTGTGCCAGTCCGATGACTGCGCAAGAGAAGGTATGTGGTTGTTGTTGCCAGCAAAATGCGAACGACGGGTCGGAGAATTTTGTGAACATCACGGACGTGGTGCCCGACGTGATACTCGAGATACGCTACTTCGGTACGTATAACTTTGTGGGCAATCGTATCGACGGCTATATGCAGCCGACGGCGCTGCTCACCCGACAGGCAGCCGAGGCTCTGAAGGCGGTGAGCGACGACGTGAAGGCGCAGGGCTATCGTCTGAAGATCTTCGATGCTTACCGTCCGCAGCGGGCTGTAGACAACTTCGTACGCTGGGCTAAGGATGAATCTGATGTGAGGATGAAGCAGTATTTCTATCCTGACCTGGAGAAGAACCTGCTCTTCCCTCAGGACTATATCGCCGAGAAGAGCGGCCATACAAGGGGTTCGACAGTGGACATTACGCTCTTTGATATGACGACAGAGAAGGAGGTGGACATGGGTGGCACCTTCGACTGGTTTGGTGTAGAGAGCCATCCTGACTTCTGTGGCAATCCCGAGACGGGTAAGTATACTGGCGGAAAGTCGCCAAAGGGCAGAAGCATCACCAAGCAACAGTTTGAGAACCGTATGATACTGCGCCAGGCTATGCTGCGTCACGGATTCAAACCGCTCAGCTCGGAGTGGTGGCATTTCACACTGAAGGACGAGCCCTTCCCCGACACATATTTTAATTTCCCTGTAAAAGAATTGAAGAATTGAATTGAAGGCATAGAATGGAAATTATCCGTGTGAATCCGTGTTATCCGTGGTCTAAGGTAAAAATTGATAATTAAATGTATAGACAAACAGGAAAAATCACCTTATTATTTATCATATTCCTATCATTATCAGTTGAGCCTGCTGCGGCTCAGATGAAGGTGCTGAAAAAGGTGGGCACCTTTATTGACTCGCTGTCGATAAGGGGAGTGGACCGTAACTATATCGATGCCCCAGAACGCCCCTGGCAGGTGATAGTAAGAGGTAACATCAATCAGGCTGACCTCAAGCTGAGGTCGACGCTAAGAAATGCTGAGGCGATAGACAAGGATGCTCAGGGCGACGTGGTATGGGAGCCGCGCATCAAGACCAAACCGTCATACTATACTGGTGCTTGGGTGGGCTACCGCGGATTTGGTGTAGGCTATTCTACCAAGGTGGGTGGCGGTAGCGGTAGCATTTTCACCGCAAGTGCCACAGGTGGCTCATACGGAGTGAACCTGCGTATCCATAACTTTGAGACAGACAACCCCGAGGTGACCTTCACTGGAAATTTCAAGGATGAGGAAGATCCCTCGGCAGGCTATAAACATTCCTCAATGAAAGAAAAGTTCCCTATGTGGGAGCCCATCAAGACCCGCGCCCTGATGCTGGATGCCTACTATCTGTTTAATGGTAAGCGCTTCTCCTATGCGGCAGCCTACGACCAGTCGGTGATACAGAAGCGTTCGGCTGGTTCGTTTATGGTGGGGGCTATGTACTATCGCAATCGTGTGAAGTATGTACACGACTTTAATGCTCCATTCATCTTCATGATGGGTAATATCGGAAAGATGGAGCAGTCGCAGTTGAATATTGGTGGTGGATATGCCTACAACTGGGTGCCGACGAAGGGACTGCTCGTCAGCGCCATGGCAATGCCGATGCTCTCGGTAGTCAACCATTACAAGACGTGGCGGTATGACTCTAACTTCAGACAGGATGGCCTGAGCGGAGGCGATATCGATTATGAGGACCCTTTATATTTCCTTTCGATGGAGGTATTCCCCTTGAAAGCTGACGACCCTTCGGGAAAGAAGGCTGTGGAGTCGAAGAACTCTAAGATAGGTCTAAATATCGATGGTCGCCTGTCGGTGACATACCAATGGGACCGTTTCTTTGTGAATGCCAACGGACAGGTCTCACGTTTCCCATATAGAAATGGTGACATCAAGGGCAGACTCATCGACTGGTATGTCAACGCATCGGTGGGAGTGAGGTTGTGAATGAGGAATTGCGATTCTCGGTATCCCGGAATAACGGTATCCCGAAAAAAAAGTAAACAGATATGAAAACGATGAATAAAGAGACCGCTCTCGTTGTGTTTAGCGGTGGACAAGATAGCACTACGTGCCTCTTCTGGGCACTGAAACACTTTAAGAAGGTGGAGGCTCTGACCTTCATCTACGGACAGAAACATGTGCGGGAGGTGGAGGTGGCACGAGAGATTGCCACGAATGCTGGTGTGGAATGGCACAAGATGGATGTGTCGTTCATCGGTGAGCTGGGGCGCAACT
This sequence comes from uncultured Prevotella sp., assembly GCA_900316295.1. Taxonomy (GTDB): domain Bacteria; phylum Bacteroidota; class Bacteroidia; order Bacteroidales; family Bacteroidaceae; genus Prevotella. The sequence goes on along the minus strand of ONCJ01000001.1, from coordinate 132,938 downwards.
CCCTGACCGATACCACAATGGAGATGGATCAGGAGAAACCACAGGACGGACCGCCAAACACGTTTGTACCTGGTCGTAACCTCTTCTTCTTGTCTATCGCTGCCGTCTTTGCCAGAGAAAGAGGTATCAACCACTTGGTCACTGGTGTCTCGCAGACCGACTATAGCGGCTATCCCGACTGTAGGGATGCCTTCATCAAGTCTGCCAACGTGACACTGAACCTCGCTATGGATGAGCAGTTCGTCATACATACACCGCTGATGTGGATAGACAAAGCCCAGACATGGGAACTGGCGGACAAGCTGGGAGTGCTCGATCTGGTACGTGAGAAGACGCTGACATGCTACAACGGCATCGTGGGCGACGGTTGCGGACATTGCCCTGCATGCAAACTCAGACGAGAGGGATTAGAGAAATACCTCAGAGAGAAACAGTCTCGCTCTTCGTAGGTGTAGCCGCCCTGATGACTTTAGTCTGTCGGCTATGCTGTTTGTATGTAGGATAAGAGATGGAGCCTGACGCTAAGCTAAAACCATAAACCCCGACTATACCATGACAATCTGCAAATTCCTGAGTTACTTGAAGTTTATGAACAACCGATATACACCCCTATCTTCTGCCAACCTTCTCTCTTCACTCCACTCCCATAAAGGGAGGAATTTGCACCTTCTTTCTCTGGTGTGTATATTCTTCCTCCTCTTTCCTATGGTCCTTCGTGCCCAGGTGTCTGTCGACTCTCTCTCTACGGGCAAGGTGGACGAGAAGCAGATGAAAAAGGGTATGGTGAACTCTGCCCTCGACGTGCTGAACGGACAGACGGCAGGTGTTCAGGTGCAGACCAATGTCAATCAGGAGGTGATGATGAGTGCGGTGCGTGTGCGTGGTACCACCTCGCTGACTGGTGGTAACGACCCTCTGGTGATTATCGATGGGGTGGCAAGCGACCTGTCTACGCTTTCTACGGTCTATCCTGCCGACATTGAGTCGTTCACCGTCCTGAAAGACCCTGCCGAGACATCACAGTATGGTAGCCGTGGAGCCTCAGGTGTGATACAGGTGGCTACGAAGCGTGGTAAAGGTGGAAAGTTTCATATCTCATACGATGGCAACTTCGGTTTTGAATCGGTATATAAGAAGCTGAACATGCTCTCGGCTGACGAGTTCAGACGGCAGGCAGAACGTATGGGACTGGGACTGGTGGACGGTAATCAGAACGTAAACCATCAGAAGGGTATACTCAGAACAGGTACCGTTCAGCATCATCATGTGGCATTCGGCGGAGGTACTGACGACAGCAACTATCGTGTGTCACTGGGTCTGATGGACCACAGGACAGTGATAAAGACCAACCGATTGCGTAATTATATTGCCAAGGTGGACATGATGCAGAAGGCATTCGACAACAGAGTGACATTCGACCTTGGCGTCTTTGGTAGCATACAGAAGGCCAACCGCATACCCTTCCTTCAGAAACTGTTGTACTCGGCTGAAGCTTTCAACCCCACTGTGTCAGCTGAGCGTGGTGACAATGGCGACTTTACATACATACCCGAGGCACCGTGGATCAACAATCCTGGGGCGATGCTCGCCATGAAGGACGACGAGGACTATGCCCACCTTAATGCCCACATCAGGGCAAAGATAGACTTGGGCTATGGCATACTGATGACCCTCTTTGGCAGCTATTCATACAACGATACCGACAATGCCCATATATATAATGGTGAGGTCTATCGTGCCGACGGTAAGTCAGAGGAAGTGCTGGCAAATATATCTATTTCTAAGACATTCGACTTCCGTAACTCATCACTCAACCTCTTTGCCATGGGTGAGCGACAGAGCGTGGAGTCAAAAGGCTTTCATGTCACAGCCTCCAACCTCGCTACCGAGGCCTTCGGCTATGACAATCTTGCGATAGGTTCAGAACGCCTATGGACAGGTACGGGCTCGTTTGCACAAGACTCCCGTCTGTCTTCATTCCTCTTCAGTGCAAAGTATACTCTGATGAAACGCTACACGCTTTCGGTGAATGCTCGTGCCGACGGTTCGTCGAAGGTGGGACGTAACAATCGTTGGGGATTCTTCCCGTCGGTGAGCGGATCGTGGGTGATTTGGGATAAGAGTCTGGCTAAACACCATTATGAGGGCTGGATATACGATGTGGTAGACAACTTCAAGGTACGCATGGGATATGGTGTCAGCGGAAATCTTGGTGGTATCGATGCCTATAACTCCATGCAGCTGGTGGCACCCAATGGTGTCATCAATGTGAACGGAAGAACCACCACCACCCTCGACGTTATTCGTAATGCCAACCCCGACCTGAAATGGGAGGTGAAGAGGACATTCAATATCGGACTGAACGCCTCGTTCTGGGAGAAAAGGATAGCGCTGTCGATGGACTATTACCAGTCGAAGATAAGCGACATGTTGTATATATATGATGTGCCAGTGCCACCATTCATCTACGACAAGATGCTAGCTAACCTCGGTACTATGCGCAACAGTGGTTTCGAGTTGGGATTTGGCATCACGCCATTAAGTACAAAAGACATGGAGCTGCACGTAGGTATGAATATGTCGTTCGAGAGGAACAAACTCGTATCACTCGATGGCGACTACCGCGGACAACACCTCACGGCACCTGCCTCGAAAGGTGTGGCAGGCGTCAGTGGTGCAGGATTCCATGGTGGCAACAACGTGGTGTTCCAGATGGTGGGGCAGCCCTTAGGAGTGTTCTACCTGCCACACTGTAAGGGTGTGAAATACGACGAGGAAGGTAGAGGCACATACGATATCACCAGTGAGAAGTATGTCTGCGGACAGGCTATGCCAAAGATGCGGTTAGGCTCGAACATAGCCTTCCGTTACCGGCAGTGGGACATCGCCATGCAAGTCAACGGAGCCTTCGGACATAAGATATTCAATGGTACGAAACTGACATACATGAATGTATTGTCGGTGCCCAACTACAATGTGATGGTGGGAGCACCTGAGAAGAATATACAGGCACAAGCCCTGAGCGACTACTATCTGGAACGTGGCGACTACCTCAATATAGACTATGTCACCATAGGATGGAACATTCCCATCAGCTCACCATACATCCAGTCGCTCAGAGTGTCTGCATCAGTCAACAACCTGTATACCTTCACCAAATATAGCGGACTGACTCCGCTCGTCAACAGCAGCGTGATGAATGGTACGTTAGGCGTTGACGACAAGAATATCATTCCGCCATATCGCACCTACTCAATGGGAATCAGCATACAGTTCTGATAAAAAGCAATGCCAACCATTTAGAAATCCTACGACTATGACACTCAAGATAAAAAGCATTCCTTACGTTTTGATATTATCGGTAAGCCTGATGGTGTGTAGCTGCTCGCTCAACGAGTCTCCTACATCACAAATAGAAGAGGAGAAGATATTTACCTCTGGCGAAGCATTATACCAGCATGCTGTGGCTTCGCTCTACGGATACGTGGGAGGCAATACTGACGGACAGGGATTGCAGGGTACATGCCGTGGCGTGTATGACCTACAGACCTTCGGCTCTGATGAGGCCATCATCCCCACACGTGGCGTAGACTGGTTTGACAGCGGCATGTGGCAACAGCTGTATTTCCATAACTGGTCGGCAGGACATGAGGTGATAAAAAACTCATGGATCTATCTGTATAAGGTGATAGCGCTGTGCAATCGGTCGCTCGAGACATTAGAAAAATACAAGTACCTGCTTTCAGGATTTGAGTACGACCGCTATGCCGCCGAGGTGCGCAGTCTGCGTGCCATATACTATTGGTATCTGCTCGATCTCTTTGGCAATGTACCTATCGTCACCCAGACAGACGTCTCGATGAACGAGGTGACACAAAACACACGCCTCGATGTGTTCGAGTTTGTCAGAGACGAACTGACCAAAAATTTGCCGTATCTGGTAAAACAATTTAGTGGCTCCGTCGGAGTGAACTACGGGCGAGTGACTCAGGCGGTGGCTTGTTTTGTGCTTGCCAAGCTATATCTGAATGCTGAGGTCTATGGGGCAGCTCCAGCGTATGACAAGGCTCTACACTACTGTGAGTTGATAGGAGAAATGAATTACCAACTGGAACCTGACTACATCAACTGTTTCGCTGTAAACAATGAGGGAAGCGTTGAGAATATATGGATCATACCTATGGACAGGGTGCTCTACACCAATCTGCAGCAGAACATGATACGGTCGATGCACTGGAGACATGCCGATGCGTGTGGCTATCTGGGCGAGAACGGGTCGAGTGCCACCCTGACGGTGCTGCGGGTGAACCACTTCGAGGAGCCTGACGAGGATAAGCGATTCTCACTAAACTACTGGGGACGAATGGCTTTCGACTATAATTCGCGACTGGTGAGCGACCGTAATGGTGAGAATCTGAGGTATTATCCTTGGGAAATCAAATACGACATGAAGGGTAGCGAGCATCTGGAGACGGCTGGTGCACGTATGTACAAGTACGAGCTGGACAGGAACAGCAATGGCAAGGGTACGCTGGTTGACAATGATATCGTACTCTTCCGTTATGCAGATGTGCTGCTGATGCAGGCTGAGGCAAAGGTCAGACTGGGACAGAGCGGACAAGCAGAGTTGGATCGCATACGTGAGCGTGCCAAAATGCCGTCACGTCCTGCCACACTCGACAATATCTATGATGAACGACTCATAGAACTGGCGTGGGAGGGCTGGCGTCGTAATGACATGATACGTTATGGTAAATATCAGAGCGAGGCGCTGCCTAATGCTCGTGTCGATGAGAGCGATGGTCATACATGCCTCTTCCCGATACCGCAGTATGCTCTGGATACCAATCCTAATCTGAAGCAGAATCCAGGGTATTAAGCCTCTACTTCTCAAAAACCAAGAAACTAAAAACTAAAAAAAGCCCCTTTTGGGGGCTTTTTTACATTCCCTGTCCCTGCATGTTGCCCATCTGCTCCATGCTGTTGGTTTGGTTCACGGTGTCGTCCTCTACTCGTGTGGTCTTGGTCTTAGCCTTCACCTTTGAGTTTCCGAAATTCCATGTGATGCTCAGTGTCACATTTGCTACGGGTACGTGTGTCGATTGGTGGTTCTGGAAGTCCCTGCCGCTGCTATAGCTGTCGAAGTAGAATCGTCCACCCTTACGAAGACCAGTCATACCTCGTATGCCGATGTCCAGTTTGTCATTAAGCAGCGACTTGCTCAGGCTTGCCATTACCATGTTAAAGCCCGTCGACCATCCCTGCAAGGAGTATTTCTTAGAGTTGGTGATGAAGAATGTGTTTAGCTTCAGATCCCATGGTAGCGTCTGTTGGATGCCCGCCATAAGATTGCCTTGCCATCCGTGATTTCTGGACTCTTCTGCTCTCGACTCCATATGGAAGTAGCCGCCTCCGGCGTTCATGAAGATGCGTGTCTTCTTCGACAGCATCAGACTTGCCCAGATGCTCATCGTCGTAGACCGTTGGCGCATGATGTTGCCATAGGTGGTGTTGAGTAGTCCTTCGTCGTCGTAGAAGGAGTATTGGGATATGGCGTTGTTATTGATGTTCTGTCGGACGTTTACATTTGCCATGAACATAGGAGTATACATGTTGTATACCAGTCCAATCTGGTGAGACTTCTCTGCGGAGAGGTTCGGGTTACCGTATGTGATGGCTGATGTCGATGAGCGGTCGATATATGGGTTGAGATAGCTGATGCCTGGGCGTGAGATACGCATGTTGTATGTCAGACCGAGGTTGGCAAACGACAACATCTGCCAACTCAGGCTGGCTGTAGGCACCAGATTGCCGTAGTCTTTATGGAAATCCTCACCGTCGTCAGTGCGGAACTCCACCTTTTGCCATGTATGCTCATAGCGCAGTCCCGCCTTAGCTCCGAACTTTCCGAACTTTCCCTCATATTCGGCATATCCTGCCATGATGTCATCTGTATGTTTGTGCTTGGAATAGGAGACAACATCCTGCTCACTAGATGTCGATGATAGCGGGTCGTACATGAAGATATTTGTCTTGAACGAAGCATCGCTGCTACTGTTGCGGTGTGTCAGCTTTACGCCAGTGTTCAGTTTATGGTTTTCAGCCAGTGGCGTGGTATAGTCAGCTTGTGCCACGTGGGTTATGGTCTTCTCGCGAGAGTCGGAGAAACGGTCTGGAAGCATATCCGTAGTCAGGTCATCATCCTCTACCCATTCTATTATGTTGGAGCTGTTGTTGCGTGTGGGGTCATAGTTGAACTGATAGATCAACGAGATGCTGCTGGTGCGAGCCTTGTTTAGGAAACGCTGATAGTCCAGGCTTGCCTCCAGAGAGTTGTTCCTGTTTTTTGTACGTGAGTCCTCTCCGTATGTGTAGCTGTCGCCCAGAGCATCGCTAATGGTGGTTGTCGGTTTACCTGTGTTCTTCATTCCCCAGCTATGGAATCCCGCAGAGAGTCCGATGGTCGACATCGTGTCTATTTCGTAGCTCATGTTCAGGTTTGTCATGCCGAAGAGCATGCGGGTGTCACCTTTCTGACGTAGCATGTAGCTCGAACCGTTGGTCATGTTCTTACGTTCTATCTCGACCTCTGTTCCTTTCGTACGTCCGTTGTTGATGATGCCGTTCAGTGAGAACGAGAACTTCCCGTATTGTCCACTCAGGAAGGTACCTATGCCCGTACCCTTATTTCCTGCGTCGAGGCGTATGTTGCCGTTGATGCCGTTTATCTGTGCTTGGCTCTCGCCTTGTCCCACCATCGTGAGGTTCAGCACTCCACCCGTACCCTCTGCGTCATACTTCGCACCAGGATTGGTGATAACCTCTATGTTTTTCACCATTGAGGCAGGCATAGCCTTGAATATTTGTGATGGATTAGAGTTGAACATCATGTTCGGCTTACCATTGACATATATCTTAAACGAGCTGGAACCGTTGACGGTGATGTTGTCCTGACCGTCCACCGTCACCATTGGTACCTTCCTGAGCATGTCGAGCACAGTTGCCGATTTTGCCTCTACGTCATCCTGAACGTTGTAGGTCATCTTGTCGGTTTCCATCTTTACCAGTGGCTTCTGTGCCACCACGTCTACGCCCTGCAGCTGCTGGGCATCGTCAGTTATCCACAGTGTGCCAAGGTCGATGGTAGACTTGTCGTCGAGCGTTACGGCACGTCTTATCTCTTTGCGCCCCACCGAGTTGAAGGTGATGGTGTATTTGCCTTTGCCGCTTACTTTTTGTTGGAATTCGCCTTCCAGTCCGCTCACTCCCATAGCCACGGGCTCTTTTTGGTTTTGACCCTTATATACTCTGATTGTGGCATATGGCTCGCCTTCTTGTGTCAGTGAATCCTTTAATACTCCAGTAATTGTAGACTGTGCGAAGCCTGTAATAGTGCAAAATACTAACAGGCAGGTTGTAGATATTTTTCGTAACATGGGCGCAAAGATATGAAAAACCTCCATATCTCGAAAGAGATACAGAGGTTTTTTGTATAACAAATTCTCTCTCCTATCACTTCTCACCTCTTTATACAAGATGCGGGATAAGTTCCTCACGGCTTCCTGGTAGCATGTCGATGACAGGAATCTCCACCATGGTGTAGCATCCAGGCTGTAGGCGCATGGAGGCACGAGCAACATTGACCAAAACCTGTGCGGTGAGTGCGGGGTTGTTGATGCTCATGTTGAATTCCAGTCGCTGGTTCTGAGTCTTACCGCTCACACCCTTGCGTACGAGGTTTACTCCGTGACCCATATCCTTCACCTCATCAACTGACGGAACGGCGAATACGTGAGTCTCGTCGTTGGCAAAATATGGGTCTGCCTTGATTGCTTTTGTCACGTCTTCGAGCTTAGCACCCTCTTCCAACTCTACGTATACCATACGGCGATGGATGCCTTCACCCAGAGGAATGGTCATTGACAAAGCATCCTTAACACCATCCTTAGAGCGTACACACACACTGTGTCCCATTGACATTCCAGGGCCGAAGTTGGTGTATGACAGTCCCTTCGGAGCAAGACTTTGCATCAGGGTGCGCACCACAGAGTCACTTCCTGGATCCCATCCTGCGGCAATGACGCTTACCTTGCCCGCTTCCTTGCAGATAGGCATCATCTCCTGACGATAGTCGAGTATGCCAGTGTGTATGTCATAAGAGTCGACGGTATTGATGCCCTGAGGAATTATAGATTTGGCATATTCAGGACATGAACGTGTGGGAGTGGCGAGGATGGCTACGTCCACATCCTTCAGTTCCTTGATGTCCTTCACTACGTCGTATGGTTCCAGTTCTGCCGGCTTGTCCTCCGCTCCTTTGCGACGTACAACACCTGCTATCTCAAAATCGGCTGAGGCCTCAAGAGCCTCAATGGTAAACTTGCCAATGTTGCCGTAACCTACGACGGCTGCTCTAATCTTTTTCATGTCTTTTCGTGATATTTAGTTACTGTTTCTTTCTTTTCGGTTGCAAAAGTACATATTTTTCTTTAATATCCTAACGTTTTGTCATTTTTTTTATTTGTATGCGTTGAGATGCAATAAAAACGGAGGTGTAATCGTTAGTTAAAACGTATATATACACATCTTCAGCATTATAATAATGTGTGGGGATAAATTTTTTTGTTGTTATGATAGAATATATCAAGGGCGCACTCACCGAGCTGACGCCAGCGCTTGCTGTCGTAGAGACCAGTGGGGTTGGGTATGCGCTAAACATTTCGCTCAATACATACGCTGCCATTCAGGGCAAGACGGATGTTAAACTCTATGTCCATGAGTCGCTTGTCACTGGTGGCAGGGATGACTCGTTTACCCTTTATGGCTTCTATAGCAAGCAGGAAAGGGACCTCTACCGTCAGCTTATCACCGTCAGCGGAGTTGGAGCTAACACAGCGAGGATGATACTTTCCTCGCTCACCCCGTCAGAGTTGTGCAATGTTATTGCCAATGGTGACGAACGACTGTTGAAGGCTGTGAAGGGCATAGGACTAAAGACAGCCCAGCGTATCATTGTAGACTTGAAAGACAAGATTCTCTCGCTGGGTATTGCCGACGAGATCAAGGTGGCAAATGGCGTTCAGACGAGTGTCAACACTGCCGTCAAGGATGAGGCTGTGTCTGCCCTGTCTATGCTTGGGTTCTCACCAGCGCCGAGTGCCAAGGTGGTGACAGCCATCCTTACCGAACAGCCCGACCTGCCAGTAGAACAGGTGGTGAAGTTGGCGCTGAAGCAGATTAAATGATGAGGGGGTAAGGAATTTAAGGTCTTTAAGGTCCTTAAAGAAGTTGAGAAGTTAAGTGCTTGGGAATGAGAAATAGAAAGGCAACGTTGATATTGGTGATGATGCTGGTGGGTTGCAGCCTGCTGGCAGCAACGCTGATGGGCACGAGAGAATTTATCGTACCTTCGTTCCTCCGTTCTCTCACCTCCCACCCTGAGCCTATTAAATCCTCTCCTACGGGGGGAGGTCTGGTGGGGGTTCCCTCAACCCAAAATGACACCACCGACATCATCTTTCCTGACATCATCATTGACGAGGAAGAGATACCCGACTCGCTGCTCCATCCTCGTTGGCCTGTACAGCGTACCACTCCCGTCACTTTCGACGACTTGACTCAGGGTTCTTACGACCTGCAACGTCCTGAGAATATGTCGCAGACCATCGAATACAACGATACACTCAATATGTATGTCATTGGCAACAAGGTGGCTGGCACATGGGTTGAGGCTCCTATCATGATGACTCCAGAGGAATATCGTCGATGGAGTGAGAAACGGAGTTTTGCTGACTATTACCGCTCAAAAAATCAGGAGATATTGCAGAAACAGGGTAAGGAGAAGTTCGACTTCACCGATATGCATTTCGACCTTGGACCGGCTGAGAAGATATTCGGACCTGGTGGTGTGCGAATCAAGACACAGGGTACTGCCGAACTGAAGCTCGGTGCTACACTGAAGCGTATCGACAACCCTGCGCTGCCCATAAAGAATCGTAAAACCACCACTATCGACTTCGATGAGAAAATCAACCTTAACGTTAATGGTAAGGTGGGCGACAAGGTGAATATGAACCTCAACTACAATACCGATGCTACGTTCGACTTTGACACCCAGAATCTCAAACTCAAGTATGAGGGCAAAGAAGACGAGATCATAAAACTGGTTGAGGGAGGTAATATATCTTTTCCTTCAAACAACTCATTGGTAAGAGGAGCCAGCTCGCTCTTCGGTATTCGTACCGACATGCAGTTTGGTAAACTGAAACTGCAGACCGTGGTGTCGCAGAAGAAGAGTACCAGCAAGAGTGTGTCGTCGCGCGGTGGTGTCCAACTCACCCCTTTCGAGATTGATGCTGCCAACTATGAGGAAAATCGCCATTTCTTCCTCTCCCAGCATTTCTATTCTAAGTACGATGCTGCTATGCGCACACTGCCCAACCTCACCACAGGCATTACGATAAACCGAGTGGAGGTGTGGGTGACCAACAAGACTGGAACTACCACAAACACCCGAAACATAGTGGCACTGACTGACCTTGGTGAGAATACCAATGTGAGTCGACCTGACCTGTGGGGTGGAGGAGCGACGCCCGTGCCGTCAAACAATGCAAATAGCGAATATTCCATATTGGCTAACATGCCTGGAGTGCGTGACATTGACCAGGTGAATACTGTCCTCGAGGGATACGGCTTGTCGGGTGGTGTTGACTATGAGAAGCTCGAAAGTGCACGTCTGCTCAACTCTTCAGAGTATACCGTCAATAAGGCTCTGGGATATATCTCGCTGAAGACAGCCCTGCAGACCGACCAGGTGCTTGCCATAGCATATGAGTATACATACGGTGGTGTCACCTATCAGGTGGGTGAGTTTGCGTCAGACAATACCGATGTCAACTCTTCGCTTATTGTAAAAGCTCTGAAGAATACCAGCAACAACCCTCGTCAGGGCAACTGGCGACTGATGATGAAGAACGTATACTATCTTGCATCCAATGTAGAGAGGGATAAGTTCAGACTCGACGTGAAGTTCCAGAGCGATACGGCGGGCGTTTATCTCACTTATCTGCCCGAACCGCAGGTGAAAAATCAGCCCATCATCCGACTGCTTGGTGCTGATCGCCTTGACAATAATAATAAAGTCCACTCCAATGGCTACTTCGACTATGTCGATGGTTATACCGTGTCGGGCGGCAGGGTGTTCTTCCCAGTAGCCGAACCTTTCGGCAGCTATATCTTCAACTACCTGAAGCAGAGTGGAGTAGCTGAGGCGACAGCAGAGAAATATGCCTTCACCGAACTGTACGACTCAACCAAGACCATTGCTAAACAGATAGCCGAGAAGGACAAGTATCTTCTTGTCGGTCAGTATCGTGGCTCGTCAGCCAATGTGATATCTCTCGGAGCATACAATGTGCCGCAGGGTTCGGTGGTGGTAACGGCAGGAGGAGTCCCTCTACATGAAGGATCCGATTATACTGTAGACTACAGTGCGGGCGAGGTGACCATCCTCAATCAGAGCATCATTGACGCAGGTACGCAGGTCAATGTCTCGCTCGAGAGTAATACCGACTATGGACAGACCCGCAAGACGATGATAGGTATCAACTGGGAGTACGATTTCTCCAAGAATTTCCAGTTGGGTGGTACATTCCAGCATCTCTCCGAACAGGCGCTGACGTCGAAGGTGACGATGGGTAGCGAACCTCTGAATAATACCCTGTGGGGACTCAACATGAACTGGAAGAAGGAGAGCCAGTGGCTCACCAACATGCTCGACAAGATACCATTCCTGCACGTCACCCAGCCGTCATATATCACCTTCTCGGCAGAGTTTGCCCATCTTATAGCAGGCAAGAGTCATGGTACACAGGACAATGCTTCGTATATCGATGACTTTGAGAATACAAAGAATGGTATTGACGTGTCGGCTCCTACCTCATGGATTATCTCCAGTGTGCCCTCGATGCTCAGCGACTCCAAGTTTTCCAACGACATTCGTGGTGGTTTCAATCGAAGTCTTCTGGCTTGGTATACCATTGATCCTCTCTTCACCCGTCGTTCCTCATCACTTACGCCAGCACATATCAAGAACGATATCGAGCAGTTGTCCAACCATTATGTACGTGAGATCTACGTTAATGAGCTCTTTCCTAACCGTGATCAGAGCAACTACAACGGAGCCACCAACACCCTGCCCGTGCTCAACCTCGCCTTCTATCCAGAGGAGCGTGGCCCATACAACCTCAACCCCGACCTCGACCGCCGTGGCCACCTCACCCAGCCCAAGAACACCTGGGGAGGTATGATGCGCAAACTCGATACCAATGACTTTGAGAATGCCAATATAGAGTATATCGAGTTCTGGCTCCTCGACCCCTTCATCTACTCACGCGAGCAAGCTGATGCCAACCAGTATGGCGGCGACTTCTACATCAATCTGGGCGAAGTGAGCGAGGATGTGCTCAAGGATGGTAAGAAATTCTATGAGAGCGGTATGCCTGTCGATGGCACCTCTAACTTCCAATATACCAACTGGGGAAAGATTCCTACTCAGCCCACCGTCACCTACGCCTTTGCTTCTTCGGGCGGCGCACGTGCGTTGCAGGATGTGGGATACAATGGTCTCACCGACGAGGAGGAGCGCACGTACACCACTTATCAGGACTATCTCTCCCAGGTGTCTGCCAGAGTAGATCAGGACATCCTCGACTCCATACAGGCCGACCCTGCCAACGATAACTACCACTACTATCGTGGCTCTGATTTCGACGAACTGCGAGCACCTATCCTACAGCGCTACAAGCGCATCAACAATCCACAGGGCAACTCACCTGACTCCAACAACCGCGGCGAGAGCTACGACACATCGTATAAGACCACTCCCGATGTTGAGGATATCAATCAGGACTACACCCTCAACGAGTACGAGAAATACTATCAATACCACGTGTCTATCCGACCAGAGGATATGGAAGTAGGCAAAAACTTCATCGTCGACAAGCGTGTCACAGCACGTAAGTTGCGTGACGGTACCTCGCCAGAGGTGACATGGTACCAGTTCCGTATTCCACTCGATGACTTCGAACAGCGTGTTGGCAATATCAGCGACTTCAGTTCCATCCGTTTCATGCGTATGTTCATGACCGGATTCGAGAAACCCATCGTGCTGCGTTTTGCCACACTCGACCTCGTGCGTGGCGAATGGCGTGTGTATGATCAGAACCTCACCAATTCGTCTTCCACCTCGGGCAAGATGGCTGTGAGCGCGGTCAATATTGAGGAGAACAATGACAAGACACCTGTCAACTATGTGTTGCCGCCAGGTATCAACCGAGCCCTCGACCCTACACAGCCGCAGCTCGTCGAGGCTAACGAGCAGGCCCTCGCCATGACCCTCACCCGTCTCGGCAACAACGAGTCAAAGGCAGTCTACAAAAACACCCATATCGACCTGCGCCAGTATAAGCGCATCCAGATGTTTGTCCATGCTAATGCCATGGAGACCAATGAGACCGACCTGCAGGACAACCAGCTGGCAGTTTTCATCCGGTTGGGTAGCGACTACAAGAACAACTATTATGAGTATGAGATTCCTCTAAAGCTCACCGCCCCTGGACGCTATGACCGTTACAGCCGTCAGCAGTGCATGCTGGTATGGCCTGAGGAGAATATGCTCGACATACCATTGTCGGTCTTCACCTCCCTGAAGAAACAGCGCAATCAAGCCAAAGCCTCTGGTACGGCAAGCTACAACCGCGAGTTCAGCATATATGACGAACAGAATCCCAAGAACCGTATCTCCATCATGGGTAACCCCACGCTGGGCGAGGTCAAGACGATGATTATCGGTGTGCGCAACCTCTCTGCCAATGAGAAGAGTGGTGAAGTGTGGTTCAATGAGCTTCGACTCAAGGAATATAACAATAAGGGTGGATGGGCTGCCCAGGGTAACCTCAACGTCCAACTCTCCGACTTCGGTACCGTCAACCTGCAAGGCAAATACCAGACCGACGGTTTCGGAGGTCTCGAGGAGGGTGTCAGCCAGCGAGCCATGGACGACTACACCAGCTATAGCCTCACCACCAATCTCGAGATGGGTAAGTTCTTCCCCGACAAGGCGAAGGTCAGCATACCGCTCTACTACTCCTACAGCAAAGAGGAGACACGTCCACGTTACAACCCACTCGACACAGATATGGAACTCGACGACGCGCTCGACGCCATGGAGGGACATGAGCGAGACTCCATAGAGTCAATAGCCGTCACCAAGACTGTCAACCGCAACTTTGCCATCCCTAATGCTCGAGTGGGCATTTCCACCAAGGGTCATCCTATGCCATACGACCCCGCCAATTTCTCCGTGTCATATAGCCACCAGCATCGTCACACCTCTGGTGAGACTACTATCTATGAGAAGGAAGACCAGTGGCGTGGAGCACTCAATTATTCGTGGTCGCCATCCTACAAGCCGTGGGAGCCTTTCAAGAAGACCTTCAAGAGCAAGTCTAAGTGGCTGGACATCTTCAAGCGCTTCGGACTCAATTACCTGCCGCAAAACGTAGCATTCAATACAGAGATGATACGTAACTACTATGAGTTGCAAGAGCGCGACATGGAGGACCTCGGAGGTTCCCAGTTGCCACTCATCTTCAACTCGCAGTTCCTGTGGAACCGTGACTTCTCACTCAGATGGGACTTCACCAAGGACCTGCACATGAACTTCCAGAGTGCTACCCATGCTGAGATAGAGGAGCCTTATACACCAGTCAACAAGGACCTTTATCCCGACCGCTATTCGGCATGGAAGGATTCTGTGTGGACGAGCATCAAGCACTTCGGTCGTCCGCTGGACTATCAGCAGAATTTCCGCATGTCATACCAGCTGCCACTCAATCTGCTGCCCGTCTTCGACTGGCTCAATGCTGACGCTACCTACGATGCCATGTATAAGTGGGTGAGAGGTACCGAACTCGAAGATGGAACATCGCTGGGCAATACCATCACTGTCGATCGTACATTCAATGTCAACGGTTCGTTTAATATGGAGAAACTCTATAACCACGTGCCGTTCCTTAAGAAGACCAACGATCGGTTTAATAAATCAAGCAAGAATAACAGGTCTGGCAAATCTAGTAAGACTAGTAAATCTAGTAAGACTGGTAAATCTAGTAAGACTGGCAAGGCTGACAAAAACGACAAGACAAGTGATGCCAATAAGGACGACGACCCCAAGAAGGCGTTGCCAAAGAATAAGAAGAGTTTCGAGAAGGAGTTGTCCATTGCCGCCGACACCTCCACCATCGTCACCCATAGCAAGAAGACGCGACGGCTCATAGTCTCGGCAAAGACAGCCGATGGCAAACCGTACAAGATAAAGTGGCGTAAGGTCGACGACAACAAGATTAAGGTGTTCAACCGTACCGACTCCGCCATCAAGCTCAAGCTCACAGTCACACCCAAAGAGCCGCTCGAGGAAAAGGCATGGTATAAGACTGCCCAGTGTGTGGCGCGTGTGCTGATGATGGTACGTACCGTCAGCTTCTCCTATCGCGACCAGTACTCTATGGCTCTCCCAGGCTTCATGCCCAACATCGGCGATGCCTTTGGTCAGCGTCGCGGACAGGGAGCCATGTCGCCAGGACTCGACTTCGCCTTCGGATTTATCGATGACGACTATATCGACAAGGCACGTAGGCGCGACTGGCTGCTCTATAATGACAACGTCGCCACGCCAGCCATCACCAGTCGTACGCAAGACCTGCAGCTACGCATGACCCTCGAACCCGTCAAGAACCTGAAGATTGATCTCAACGCAGTACGTACCGTCACCACCGCCAAGAGCATCCAGTACATGTACGAGGGTACGCCTACCTCGCAGAGTGGCTCCTTCACTATGACCACCATCTCCATCGGTTCTGCCTTCGAGTCCATGGGTAGTGCCACCAATGGCTATCACTCCAAGACGTTCAATAAGTTCGTAGCCTCTCTCGACGGCTATCAGCAGCGCGTCCAGCGGCAGTATGATGGTGCTGTGTATATGAACGGTCAGTGGCAGCATCGTCCTGACATCCATCCCGAGACAGCCCAGTATGGCGAAGTCAATAAGTATAGTGGTGACGTCATGATACCCGCCTTCCTCAATGCCTATACCAGCATGGGTAGCAATGGGCTTAAGATATTCCCCAAGCTCGTCAGCATGCTGCCCAACTGGTCCGTCCGATATAGCGGTCTCAGCCAGCTTCCTTGGTTCAGCGAGCTGTTCAAGAGCGTTAACCTCAACCATGCCTATAAGAGCATCTACTCTGTCAACTCTTATCAGAGCTACAGTACATGGCAGGAATACATGAACGGACTTGGCTTCGTCACCGAGGCACAGACAGGCATGCCCATCCCCAGCTCCATGTACAACGTACCGCAGGTGAGCATCAACGAGTCCTTCGCCCCACTGCTCGGTGTCGATGTCACCATGCACAACAACCTTACCGCCAAGGTTGAATATCGAACCACACGTGTCCTCTCGCTCTCCATGACCAGTGTCCAGATCAATGAGGCAATCAGCAAGGACTGGGTCATCGGACTGGGCTATCGCATCAACGACTTCAGTTTCCTCGGACTCGGCATCAACCATCGTAAGGTGAAAGGTAGCAAGAGTCGTGACGACGACAACAAGTCCGCCAATTCGAGAGGTAAGAACAATCTCAATCATGACCTCAACCTGCGCCTCGACCTGTCTTATCGCAAGCAGGCAGCCATCAGTCGTGACATAGCCTCGCTCACCAGTGCAGCCTCCAGCGGCAATACCGCCTTCAAGCTCTCTTTCCTTGCTGACTACACCCTCTCCAAACTCATCACTATGAGCTTCTATTACGACATGCAGAAGAATACCCCGTTGCTCACCGCCAGCAGCTATCCCACCGTCACTCACGACTTCGGATTCAACTTCAAGTTCTCGCTGACGAGGTAAAAACATAGCATTCCTACAGCTAAAAGCCCAAAATGACTTGTTTTTGCATCCGTAAGACATTAGTTTAAGGTCTCAAACCAAAAGTTTGGAGCCTCAAACTGACGGTTTGAGGCTCCAAATTACAAATAATATAGTATGTCTGACCCTACTTGTCGTATGCGTGTACGGGGTAGTCGGTGGTGAAGTGGAGTCCGCGGCACTCCTTGCGCTCTATAGCCCAGCGTGTGATTAGGTAGCCAGTGTTGATGATGTTGCGCAGTTCGCAGATGTCTCGGCTCGCCTTGACACGCTTGAAGAGTGCTTCGGTCTCTTCGTATATGAGGTCGAGTCGGTCCCATGCTCGTTTGAGTCGGAGGTCGCTGCGCACGATGCCTACGTAGTTGGACATGATCTCGTTGACCTCGCGTACGCTCTGGGTGATAAGCACTTTCTCCTCGTTGGTCATGGTACCCTCGTCATTCCACGCAGGTATGTTGGTGTTGAAGTCGTATTCGTTGACATGCTGTAATGAGTGGCGTGCGGCAGTCTCGGCATATACCACCGCCTCTATGAGCGAGTTGCTTGCCAGACGGTTGCCTCCGTGTAGCCCTGTGCATGAGCACTCGCCGAGGGCATAGAGACGATGTATGCTGGAGCATCCGTTGAGATCCACCTTGATGCCGCCGCACATGTAATGGGCTGCGGGGCGTACGGGGATGTATTCCTTGGTGATGTCGATGCCTATGCTGAGACACTTCTGGTAGATGTTGGGGAAGTGGTGTCTGGTCTCCTCTGGGTCTTTGTGTGTGACGTCGAGGCAAACGTGGTCGAGTCCGTGCTTCTTCATCTCTTTGTCGATGGCACGTGCCACGATGTCGCGCGGTGCGAGCGACAGTCGTTCGTCATATTTCTCCATGAACGACTCTCCGTTGGGCAGTCGCAGTATGCCGCCATAGCCTCGCATAGCCTCGGTGATGAGGAATGCGGGATGGGTCTCGCCAGCGTGATGGAGCACGGTGGGGTGGAATTGTACGAACTCCATGTCGGCTACGGTGCCTTTGGCACGATATACCATAGCTATGCCGTCGCCTGTGGCGATGACGGGGTTGGAGGTGGTCATGTAGACGGCTCCCACGCCGCCAGTACATATCAGGGTCACCTTGCTTAGGTAGGTGTCTACCTTCTGCGTGGCTGGATTGAGTACGTATGCTCCGTAGCACTCGATGTCGGGTGTGCGACGGGTGACCTCGATGCCCAGATGGTGCTGGGTGATGATCTCCACGGCGAAGTGGTTCTCCTTGATCTCTATATACGGATTGTTCTTGACGGCTTCCATTAGTCCGCGTTGTATCTCCGCACCGGTGTCGTCGGCATGATGGAGTATGCGGAACTCGGAGTGTCCACCCTCGCGATGGAGGTCGAACTCTCCGTTCTCTTTCTTGTCGAAGTTGACACCCCATTGCACCAGTTCCTTGATCTGTTCGGGAGCCATACGTACCACCTGCTCTACAGCCTTACGGTCGCTGATATAGTCGCCGGCAATCATAGTGTCCTCGATATGCTTGTCGAAGTTGTCAACCTGAAGGTTGGTTACCGAGGCGATGCCTCCCTGGGCAAAGCTGGTGTTGGCCTCGTCGAGTGCGGTCTTGCATGCCAGACAGATGCGTGGCTGGGGTTTGGCTCCTTTGGCTTGGTCTTCAGCCTTAAGAGCTTTGGCTATTTTCAGGGCATAGCTCATGCCAGCAACGCCGGCACCGATTATCAGAAAGTCATATTTGTAGGTCATTGTGGGAAATTTTTTATGCTGCAAAAGTAGTAATTTATTATAAGATATTGCACGAGAAAGCATTTTTTTTGTATTTTTGCGGCTGTAATGACACGAATACATCAATACATACTTTTTGTTTTGACGTTCTTTTGCGTAGCAAGTGGTTACGCTCAGAAGCCTGGAGTGATGCCTGACAGCCTGCCGGCAAAGGCGATTGCAGACGGGAGCTCTGCTATCGGGCGAGAACAGGGCGATGCTGGCATCAGCTATGTCGGGCGTGAACAGAGTGGAGACGAAAACTTCAGCGATAACGGCGGTGACTCATGGGAGGAGACGCTCCAACAGAAGCTGGACAAGATGATGAAGCACTCGCTGTTGGAGTCTACCCAGCTGGGACTGATGGTGTGGGACCTCGATGCTGACAGCTGTATATACAAGCATGGCGAACGTCAGCGCCTGCGTCCTGCCTCGACGATGAAGTTAATAACGGCAGTGGCTGCACTCGACTACTTGGGAGGCGACTATCGCTTTACTACCGAACTGCGCAGCAAGGGCGACATCATACTGAATGCTGACAGCACTCGCACATATAAGGGTATGTTCTATTGTGTTGGAGGTTTTGACCCTAAGTTCAGCACAGGCGACATGGGAACTTTCGCTACTGCCATAGGCGGGCTGGGCGTAGACAGCATCATTGGCTCTATCTGTGGCGACATGTCGTTCAAGGACGACAAGCTGCTGGGCGAGGGTTGGTGCTGGGACGACGACAATCCTGAGCTGTCGCCTCTACTCGTAGGCAGGAAGAACGCGTTTGCCGAGACTCTGCGCAAGCAGTTGCTGGGAGGAAAGACAGTAGTATGGCTCAGCGCTGCCGAGGGTACCGCTGCCGAGGGCAGTACGCTGATGGGCAGGGTAGAGCATACGATAGATGACGTGCTCGGTCCGATGATGAAGAATAGCGACAACCTCTATGCTGAGGCTCTGTTTTATCAGATAGCCCATCGCCGAAAGGGGAGGAACGCAAGTGCAGCTGACGCTCGTCAGCAGATATACGACACTATGCGAAAGGCTGGACTCAATACTTCGCAATATTACATCGCCGACGGATCAGGTCTGTCCCTGTATACATACGTCACGCCGCAGGCTGAGACGATGATGCTGCGCTATGCCTATAGCAAGCCCGAAATCTATGACCATCTTCTTCCTTCCCTGCCCGTTGCAGGAGTCGACGGCACATTGGCCTCACGTATGAAGGGTGGCGCCACTCGTGGCAATGTGCGTGCCAAGACAGGTACTGTCACGGGAGTCAGCTCTCTTGCCGGCTATTGTCGTGGAGGCAATGGTCATCAGCTATGTTTCTCCATCATCAATCAGGGAGTAAAGGCTTCTGCCGATGGTCGCAATTTCCAGGATGCTGTCTGCGCAATGTTGTGTCAGTAACTAAAAACAGAGTGCTTGTACATCGCCACTAACTTTAACGATGAGGCTCGTGCCAAGTTGGTGCTCAGATGAGGGCGTTTGATGAGGTTTTTGTGTTAAAAACATTCGGTTTACCCCCCCCTATTGTATTTTTTTATGTATTTATTTGTTTAAAAGTCGTAAATTATGTATCTTTGTAGCCGAAAGATAAAACTATAATCTAACTTAAAAAGCAGTAAACCAACAAATTTATTCGCAACTGTCTTTTTTTAGACTCTGCGCAATTTAGAGAAAGGGTTGAATATGAAATTCTTAAATATTAGCAGTGTGCATAATTTTTTGAGAAGCTTTTTGTTTTGCATACTTATGGTATATGGAACTACGGCTGCGCATGCGGTTGACTACATTTACAACATCATCAACAATAGTGGACAACTGGTAATGCGGGTGAAGGGCGGTGACAATTCGAGTAATACGAAGTTGTACCTGCCCAATTTGGCTCGTACCCCGTTTGCCAAAGACTACCGTTACTACAAGACATTGGTAGAGGCGCAGAACGATGCTCGCTACGGCAAGGATGAAGCTGTGGATGATCATCATGCTGTGGCGTATGCAGAGAATACCAATATCACACCTGCCTTTCCTTCAAGCGGTACGGTAAACATCTATGTGCGCTATGGCTACAATCCATCAGCATCGGTGACGGACAGCGAGGGCAATATGGTAAGAATTGACGGTAGCGTTGCCTACAACCTCCAGGTGGAGAACCGACTGGTGTATTACAGTACGGATACAGACTCTTACACGGAGCCCAACAAGAAAATCACAGTGACTCCGAAGGCTGACGAGCCCATCCGTGTGACGCCGACGAAAGCCAATCAGGTGACGGCTACTCTTAATGCGCATGGAGGCGAGAAGGCATACCAGTGGTTTTTTATTGGTACCAAGGCAGGAGCAGAAGGAGTCTTTGGTCATCCAGACCCCTACGACATCAAGATTCAGAATGTTTCGCTTTCTGGAAGGGTGCTGACGGCTATACAGACGAACTCCATTCCTTTTACAAGTGTTGAAGATCAACCCTACTTGCATCTTGCGTATCAACCCGACAACACCTCGTCTTCTACCAATGTGCAGCGATTCTTCTTCCGTTATGTAACCAATCAATTCCAGATTGCAGCAGCAAAGCCTCTGTACGTCTATCGTAATGGTGGTAATACGACAAAATGGTTCGTGCTGAACAAGGAAACTTCGGAGTCTCAGTACAGTGGTCTGGAGCAAGCCTGTTATCCGTCGCTCCACATGCGCCTGCATAATAAGCACGAGTCTGTAGCAGACACTCGTGCCAAATGCCAGTTCTATCGTGTGAAGGTGCACAAGTACGTCATCGTGGGCGATGACGGAACGAAGCGCGCCAGAGCTTTTGCCTCTATCGACGAGTCGGAAACGCTGCAGGTGCCGAAGGCTATCCGTTCGGCGGTGCCCGTGACCTATTCGTACTACACGTCGCTGGCTAACGCCAACAAACAGAACAATGCCATCACGACGCTTCCCGATGTTAACACAACGCCGACTATCTATGTACGATATAACTACTCCCCGGGTCAGAACCCCATGATGAAGCTCGATGGTACTGCCAAATATACCGTTGCCATCAACGACCGCTACGTGAAGTACGACGCAACGTGTTCGGAGGACAGCCACGTCAAGGAAGGCGATACCGAGGAAGCAGAGAATGCTCAGGCTGACTATATCTGGCGCACCTGGGGCAACGACCCGTATGGTATCTATGTGACCAACGAGACAGCGGGCAGCACTACCTACTTCACGGGTACTGGTACGACGTCGATAGAGATGGGTACCACCGGACATAGTGCCGCCATTCAGGCAACCAGTTCGCTGGATCACATGCCCAGCCGCTACTTCCTGGTGCTGAGCTCGCAATACCAGTCAGATCGTCCGAAGTTCCTCTTCCGCGCCGTCAATAGCGACGACGAAGGCGACGACCACTTCTCCTGGGGCTATTATGGTGATGAAGATGGCGACTGGGACGAAGTGCGTCCTCGTTTCATGAACAGTTCTCACGTAGGCGATGAGAACGATGCCGTGCAGATGCAGATTTACGAGATGCGCAACGACGAGGTGACCTATCACATCATCGACAAACATGGCAAAGAGGTCATCAGTGCCAAGAACAAGAAAGTGCTACTTGCCGTGCCGGAGGAAATCTACAGTCCGCTGGTATCAACTTATCATTATTATCCTTCCACTGCCTTTACTGTGGACAACGGCGTATATACCCTTACCGATGCCAGCCAAGAGATGACCGGTAGGGTGACCACAGGACTGACGGACATCTATGTGACCTACGATGTAGGTACGGAGGTGGACCTCACGCCTGTTGAGAATGAGACCGAAGCAGGCATCGACCACGGCAAGCACAAGGCAAGCGAAAAGAAGAAATATATGATTCGCTTCCTGAACGGACAGAACTACTATCAGGAAGACGGTAAGGACGGTCTGACTGACGGTGTGCATACCACCCGAAAGGCAGGCGGTTCGAATGACGCTTTGGGCGTCTTGAACAAACAATACAAGGCTGAATATGCCTACATCAATGGTGACGGCAACTTCAACGTTTATTGCGACTCTGTGCGTAACAAACAGTTTACCAATGCCGCCAACGAACGTACCCGTTGGTCGTGGTATTTAGAAGCCGACAACCGCACTGGACAGCTAGACCCCTATCATGTCACCATCGTGGCAGCAAGTAATGTGGCGCAGCAATACAAGGACAGCAATGATAAGGTGTACGACAACTACTACAGCTACTTCTATACCTATTATAATAGTACGCTCGGAAGCGTTGTCACCTCCACCATCTCCAAAGACCCGAAGGTAACTACGCGCAACGCTGCCGACGTGCCTACCGAATACATGATTCTGGGTAGTAAGGGTAAATATCGTTTGGTGACATCCGCTCCAATCAACGATGGAACAACGACGGCGCACCGCACCGTCAACTCCCTGGAACAGTATTGGAAGAACTACGACTTGATCAAGGGTAATTACTTCTTTGAAAAGAATGACGATGTCTTGACTCAAGCCCAAATAGACGAGCTTAAAGCACGCGGCTGGCACAGGTATGAGGCATGGGCATACGCCCGACCAGGATGGGAAAAATCCAAGAAATATGAATATAAGAACCACTGGTATCAGACTTTCGATGTTGGTGCCGAGTTCGACTTGGTAGAGGTGCAGACAGAACCCGCCATCATCTTGCTCGACAAGCGTGGCTGGGAGGTGTTCCGCCACCCGATGCCCAATACTTCGACGAATGAAACACAGACGGCTTTGTCCAAGGTAAGAACCATCTTTATCGGCTCTTACGACAGCCCGATGGTAACCTACCACTGGTATAAGAGCGCTCAGAAGCAAACCGGACGTCCCCAGTATGCTCCGTACGACCCAGCCATGACGGCAGACGGGCAAGCCGAATATACTTCGGAGAGTCTGATTGACTTCCCGCCCAACTATGGTGACAACGATGGCAACTGGTATGTCACTTACGACGTGAAGGACGAGTACAAGTATCTCTATCTCTATGCCAACGGCGAAGGTAAGAGTGCTCCGGTGATGATTCAGCAGAACAGCAAGTGGGCAACGGCTGCCAGCGCGACGAACATTGGCGGCTCTTCGGAAGTAAATATCAGCGGCGGCAATGAAAACCTCAATATCGAGGGCGATGTCACCAACGACATGCTGTGGTATCTGGCTCCTAACGCTACCATAGACACAGAGATGGGATGGACAGGTGAGGCACAGACCTACACCGATGACCAGATGTGCTTCGACCCTTATAATGTACAGGTGAAGAATGTGAACAATGGCAAGTACTTCAAGACAGCTGCTGCCGATGCTACGTTGACGAACTATCAGCACTGGCTGGCAACTCTCCCATATAATATGGGCTTGGGCGACAACGCAGTGGTGACTTCTGTCCATTCAACAGAAAACCACGACCACCTGCTGCCGAAGATTACCAACACCACCTTCATGGTCATCAAGGATAAGCATGGCAACCTGCGCTTCTGTATGCGCTTCGACCACGAGAGTGCCGTGACCAATCTGACCAGCGACAGTCCGGTCGTGAATGGCTGGGTTTATGATGTGGATGAGAACAACAACGTGATTGAGACGAAGGCTGACAGCGTGGCCATGCAAGCCATCAAGCTGTATCCGATACAGAAATATCAAATCCACGTGCGCGACATCAACAGCAATGGTCCTGATGTTCAAACCACGGGCGAGTTCTATGCTGTTGCTGGTACGTCGCTGATGCATACGCTCGGTGTGCGTACAGCTCCGCTGCCAACATACCTGATACGTGCCTACTGCGACTATCCAGGTGCCTATACCTCTTACGACCAAACGACCAACACCTACTCAGGCAAAGTGACGAACTATCCTCCGGGAGAAGCCGTCAGTGGTTCGGGTAGTGCCATATCAACGGTGACACACATCTACGTGCCTTACCAAGTAATTGAAAACATCACCTTCTTTAACTCTGAAGAGGAAGCATTGGCAAGCAACAACTGGTCGTTCCTCATGCAAGGTCTGGAGAGTGTTGCCGTCATTCAGGGTAAGAAACTGATTGACTATGGTAAGGAGGAACGCTACGGCTATCGAACAGCAGATTGGAGCGAGGACATTGGTGAAGACATCGAAGGATTGACACCTGCCGAGCTCTCGTTTGTCAGCAACTCCCAAACCAAGATAGTCAATAGAAACAAACCAGGAACTGTCGAAATGGGTACCAAGGTGGGAGGCTTCCACTTCCTGCGTCGTATCGGAACCGTCAATGTGAATACGGAGACAGGAAAGATGACCGTGCCGCAAAGTACAACAGATGATGTTAGAACACTGTCTGGTGACCGATATTACCCATCGCAGAAGAGGACCTATAAGGTACACATGCTCTCCTTGCTGAACGACTTCCGCCGTATTGCCGAGACCTATAAGGATGGCAAAGAGACGGGCTTCCGCGAGGGTAGCTGGCTTTGGGCATTCATCGGCAACCCCTATAAGTTCTATGTCATCAACAAAGAGGCTGGACCAAAAAAGCGACTGGCGGTCGAAGGTGGTAACGAGCAAGGTGCGGGTGCTGTGCTGAAGCTTATAGTAGATACTCTAGGAAGTAGTAAATGTTATTTCACCATATCCAAGCAGGCAGTGCAGACTGATGAAGAGGAATACAGAACCTTCGTCATGCAAGTGTGGGACGGAGACGATAACGGTGATAATGACATGATGGTTCAATGGAGGTATGACAACAACGGACAGTTCTTTACTGAAAAGAAGAATGTGGGAAATAAGGACAACAAAACCCCGGGAAATCCTGACATCGCCAAGATGAAGACTGCCTCCTTCATGGCATTCCCATGGGAGTGGGATGACAAGAAGTATCAGAAGGTGACGGTGAACATCTATCCGGGTACGGAGGCTAATCATGGTGCACTGGCGCTGACGAAGACCTACGAACGCAGCGACCGTGCTTTTGTTGCCGGAGACGTCATCGACGGTACCGACGGCCACTTCTACCTGCCGCTGGATGCTCAGGAGGATGGATCATGGAAACCATTTGGTGTATATACCAACACCATTCCGTACGACGGACATAAAATCAACATTCCTCATGAACTGCGCCGCCGCTATTGTAAATATACTGTCGAGAACGGCGGCTACACCGTTCAGCAGGACGACAGTGACAATCCTACGGCTCAGGTCATCAACGTCTATTACACGGTAGATACCGAGAATGCACCGCTCTTTATCGCGGAGAGCGAGTTGGCAGACTTCCGCCAGTATATCAAGGCGGGCAAGGATGCCACCTATAAGGATGGCAAGAAGTATAGTGACTACTTCTACTTCCTCGACCAGAACTGGCAGTTGGCAAAACACCTTTATGTGCAAACCGACAATAAAGGCGATAAAGGCTATAGCGAACCTACTCGCTTCTCGGCTACGAACGACCCGAAGCAGCTGATGTGGTACTTCGTGGGCGACCCGTACAACGTGCGTCTGTTCAATGTCTATACTGATATCAAAAACTCCAATGAGACACGTAACTTCGTGCGCCACCGCTATGCGGATCAGCATCAGAGTTCCGGATATGGAACAGGTCAGACGGATGACGACAGGACTTTCATGGAGGATGTTAGTAAAAAAGTATTCTATTGGGAAATGGTGGATACGTGGGTAGGCGACCCGAAGACAAAGGGTGAGCTGGACTCTACGCATGTCAATGTCAGCTTCCGTAAGGAGTTGCTCTATGGCAAGCCGTTTGCCCTGCGTATGAAGGTAACGGGCAGTGCTAATCCTGAAGCGGTCATCTCAGATGCTACCTATTTCTATTTAAAAGATAATGGTTCAACAGTTGGTAACAGGATTTATAATTATCAGAACAACACACTGCAACCCAGACAGAACGAGTTGGATGCCTTTGCCAACTTCCCGGATTCCAGACACAAGGCTAACAGTACGTCCACAACGCTGACACCGCTGAAGCCGACCAAGGTGAAGGTAACGGTGTTTGACCCCGACGAGCCGACTCGTAAGGTGACGGAGGATGAGGTGTCCGACTACTTTGCCATTACCGACCACTTCAAGGGTGTGCCGGACAACTTGCAGCGCAAGCACTGTGAATACTGGTGGGTGAGCACCGATCCCGATCCGAAATCTACAAACATGGTGGATGAGAATCTCTACTTTACCGTTTCGGAGGAGAATCCGCATATCTATGCAAGATACCGTGAGGATGCAGAGTCCCCATTCTCTACACTCGTTGACGGCAAGCCCGTACTGAAGCGCGATGCTTCGCTCAGTCCGTGGTACAACATGAACATCGGTGGTTGGTGGGCATTCTTCAACAGTAGTCTGGATGGTAAGACCTACGCCATCAATGGCACGGGAGCAAATAGGTTTAATAATTCTGAACTGTCATTCCCTTATAAAGGCAATACGTTGCCCAATACCACAGATAAGTTCCGCAAGGGATTACAGTGGGCACTCATCGGTGATCCCTATAACTTTACGTTGCGCAACAACCGTGACCTGATTGTTTCTGGTACTGCAGTAGAAAGCGGCCAGGATGACGAGCGTGCTTCGTCGTACTTGTATGATACGGGCATTGCGTCAACTGGAACCACATGGACGTGGTTGCACAATGGAGTGAATACTGACGAATACTTCCTCAGTGAGAGCAGGGGGCGTCGCACGGAGGTAGTTGCAGCAACGAACGGTGCTAAAACGATGAATGGTCCGCGTAGGATATTGCCGTCGCCGTCGGACTACACCATCAGCGCACAGACGGAGACGAGAAACTTCAAGGTCGTTGATGGCACAGGTGCCTCAAATGGCATGGGAGTACAAAGCATTAACACGGGCGATAACTATGGCGTGGGCAGCAATATGTGGCTGCTGTCAGTCAATGATTCCAGTGCCAACAACGAGTCGTTCGATGCTATTGTCAATGTCTATAACAAGTTGAACGAGTTAGTGGCAACGACAGGTTGGACGGAGTTGGCACGCAAGAATGCCGAATGGAACGGCAGTCTGCCGGTAGATGTACGCCGTTGGGGTTGTACTTACCACTACTGGGCTGACGAGACCATGACACGCTATCCGTTCCATAGCTATGACCAGACGGATGACGGTCAGCCGAAGGGTAACTCCAACAACTATCTGGTTAAGGACGGTAGCACCATATACGTGACTTACGACTATGACGAGTCGCTCTACTCTTCGGAGAACGAATACCGTTGGGTGAACATCTTTTTCAACTGGGACGATGACCATAAAGAATGGACAGAGGATGATGTGCCTGATCAATATAATTATACTGAAGAGTATTGGGAGTATAACAAGGGATTGAGTGAGTTTGAATTTCGGCACAGTTATAAAAAGAAAAAGACTCATCATCGATGGGTACAGCATGATCTATACACAGATACACAAGAAGGTTGGATAGAGAGTCCGAAGACTTCTGCTGATAGTTTTAACAAAGATAAAGCCTATGCATATTATGGAGATGGACAATATGCTGACTCGGAAGTTGCCAAGAACCAGAAATGGGCAATGATAGGTGACCCGTATAAGTTTATCCTATATAACTATAACCGTAAGGCAGAGGCGGGAACAAACAACGCCTATTACCTATGGTGCAATACTTCTGTGATGGGACAGTATGCAATAGGAAACAATAATTTTGACAAATTCCCGGGTGGCAAGGATAAATATAAAGGTCTCTATTGGACATGGAAAGTTGATGGTACTCGCTTTACTTTTGCAGAAGGAGATGCTGAACATAATAAAACAACCTATGGTCCTCGTGCAGGATTGCCTGAGTCGTTCTATCAGGATTATCAGACTGCGAGCACTACAAGTAATGATTCTATCAAGAAAGCAGGCTATTCAATCGAGACTGGCTATTTGGCGAACTGTGCTATGCAATGTCAGTCACTATATGATAAGGAAAATTTGGTAGGAACTGTAAATGGTTTTGTTACTTATAAGCATAAGAGCTTAAGAACTGTAAAGGATGAAACAGCAGAACCTTTGGAATATACGACAGGTACTACTGATAAGTTCCACGTATACAATGAGGATGATAAATATGCAGACGATCGTACTATTGACTATACAAGTGACACTACTACAGTTATAGATGCGGTTTATGATGGTGGGGAACTAAAATCAGACGCTGTGCTGTTCAAAGACAAGTGGACGCAAATATATGGAACGAATTCTGGCCATTCATTTGAGGATGGGAAATTCACTTCTGGACCATATACGGGTTATTACATCGGTCCGATAGAGAGTATAAAGAAAGATCTTTTACAAACGTTTACCACCTATAAGTATATTCATGATTATACCATTTCGGGTGAAATTAGTGATACGGAGCAGAGTCTTGTATTAGAGGTTGGTACCAGTATCGATAAATTGAAAGCAGATTATGCGGCAGGAAAGAAAACAACACAGCACATTCCGCGCTTCCTCGTCATGCCGATGGCAGCGCAGGCGAAGAGTATTACCTTCCACTTGCAGACTGACACTTATTCTGATGGAAGAGCAACCCAATCGTTGCGTAGTGCCAATGATATTGTCTTTGACCATACATCGAAGAACTATGGTGTGGGCAACACGCTGACCCTACCGTGGATGATGCGTCGTCAGTATTGTGACTACAAGTTCTATCTGAAAGAGACAGGAGACAACATCCTTGACGCAAGAAAGAATGATGGCCTGATTGATGACCTGACTTATACAGAAAACGCACTTTCTAATGCACACCGTCTTTCCAACCGATCTGGTAGTGCTTATACAGGCTATTGGACGAGTACTACCGACCTTTCGGAGAATACAGACTGCTACAACAGCTTGCAGAACGAGTATGTCGTCCCGCAAGATTGGGCTGACAAGGATGTCTTTATCCTCGTGAAGTACAAGCCGTCGGCTGAGTTCGAGGCGATGAAGAGTACGGGTGCTGATGCAGCCAAGTGGGTGAACATCATGAATGTGGAGAACGGCAACATGATGCGCTATACACGTTCGGGCAAGACTCGCTGAACGACGTGACCAACGACTACCTCTGGGCTATCGAGGGTGACCCGTATGGCTTCAAACTGCATAACCGCTATGCTGACCACGGATTCGACGGTACTACGCAGAATGAGAAGTGGAGTACGCTGTTGACTACAGATAAGGTGAACACGACAGAGAAATTCAACTATCTGGATGGCGTGTATGACGGAGGAACCCCGAAGAATGAAAACTTCACCTACAACGCTAATGGTGACCCTGTCAAGAAGTCGGGTATTACTTACGGAAAGGCTGGATCAGGTTCGGGGTTTGCTGATGCTTTCGGTACCATGAGCGAGACCGACGAGAACACCATCTTCGAGGCGATGACGGGTAATTACGACGAGGGTATGATTATCCACCCGGTAAATGCTTGCATCAACGTTCGCAACCAGAACGGATACAAGTATTATGGTGCCTACTTGTTCAATGGTGCACCGACGGGTGACCCGGTACAGCTGAACTACATGCAAGACTGGGAGGTAATGCGTAACGTATATGCCAACTGGCAGTTCGTGAAGCCGGCAGCTAAGCAGTTCCTACCTTATTATAATAGGGCTGGCTTCGTAGGCGGTCTGAAGACCGACGTGGCTGATGCTGCCAATAACAAGGCTATCTTCGACAAGATTGCCGTCGGTACTACGCTGAACGATACGGAATACAACACCGTATGGTCGCTGGTTCAGGATCCTGACAACCTCGTGCCGTTCGAGAGTGGCAAGCTCTACCGACTGAAGGCATACTCTGCCGGCAACGGTGTGGTAGGCGGCGACTATGTCAGCGGTTACCTGCACAAGACAGAGCTGGATGGAGAAAAACCGTTGCATATCTATGGTAAGGCTGGTGATGCCAGCAACATCAGTTCATTGCTCAGCTACGAAGGTAACGAGTGGGCGGCAGATGTTGCCAACAAGAGTCTGCTGGAGATTCCTGATATTGAGTTCGACCCGTCGAGCATCTTCCGCGTTACTCGTGACGACGATGGATATGTCAAGATGGAGACTCAGGGACTGGTGGTCAGCGACAGCAAGATGATGGCTGAGCCCAACGAGCCTACGACGGAGCAGGCCAACAGCATGCTCTTCGAGATGCAGGACATCGGTCTTGGCGCATTCCAGATGCGTACCAAGGCGAGTGCTACGGCAGCAACGCCCGTCGAGACGGCATATCTCAGTTGCAACCCGAACACCTTGAAGTATGGTCTGAACACTGAGGCTAAAGAGCTGAACATTGCTTCTGGTATCAGCAGCGGTGCAACTGTGAAGACACACGACACGAAGTGGTTGCTGGAGCCGGTGGGAACAACAGCTGACAATGCCTCTGGTAACGTATATCAGCATGCGTTGAGATTGAAGTTGACATCGTTTAATGACGATGTATGGTCAACTACCTTCTCCGTACCTTATGATATCAAGTTACCTGAAGGAGTTGAGGCGTATTACTGCGGCGGCTCGCCACAAGGTGTACCTGGAGGTAACGCTTATCATGGTACGCTTGAACTCACTCAGATTGCAGCAGGTGAGACCATTCCTGCTGGTACTCCAGTGATAGTGAAGACAACCACACAGTATGTGGATGCGGCAAATGGCAACTCCATAGTGGTTACGGTTCCTTATCAGGCATCATCAGCAAAGGTTGGCAACGAATTCTTCGTGCCAAAGTATCTCACGGGAGAGGTTGATCATACATTTGTAAACAACGAGCGTGTGTTTGTCTATGGTAAGGTAAAGGGTAATCCGACATTTGCTGTTAATGCTACACGTGACTATGATGGTCAGAAGAATAACCGATTCACGTCGCACAATAAACTTTACATTATCCTCAACAACGATGCTGTGAAGGATGCTCAGGCTAAGGGCTTCACCCTTGTCTTCGGTGGTACTACAATCGAGGGAGACCTTACTGGAATAGATGAGGTTGAAAATGATAACTCCGATAACCGTAGGACAGTCGATGATGACACTATCTATGACATACAAGGACGAAAGGTTGAGCGCATCACCCAACCTGGCATATATATTCGTAATGGTAAGAAGTTTGTCGTTAGGAGGGGACAGTACTAATGGAAAGATTACTGAAACATAGTGAAAGCAAACGATATGTGAGTCCTCAGACTGAAATGGTCAGTCTGGGACTCTTCACCGCTATGGCAGACGGATGGGGCGTCGGTATTGATGGATCATACGAAACAGAGGAATCTGCCAAGAAACATGACTTCGATGCTGACGAGTTCGACTTCGAAGACGGAGGAGTAGGGGAGTGGTCCTCTGACTGGAGTAGTGAATGGAAGACTGACGAGGAATAAACTAACGAATCTCTATACAACAATCGAGGCGAACCATAACAGGTTCGCCTCGATTGTTGTATGAAAGTCTGATATCATTCGTCTTTTTCAATTTTATCGGGAGATTGTCCTTAAAGTCCTCATCTCCTCATCACCTCATCACCTCCTTCTCTTCCTATCGGTTCAGGTCGAATCCTATGCGTACTCCGTCATAGTTCTTGCTTATCTCGCCTATGCCTTCAAGTGCCTGGTTGCCGCTGATGGCTGCGATGGCTTGGAAGATTGTGAGCAGCTTCTTTGATTCGAAGAGGATGCTGATGCCTCCAACCTCGCGCTTTGCATATCCGTTGATGGAGAAGAGCAGGGTCTTCAGTGTCATCTGTCCGTCTTTCTCGTTCAGGGTGTAGGTACCGCTGATGCTCTTACCCGCCACCTGTGCCTTGAAACTCTGGTCTTCGTTGAAGGTGAACCATGTGTTGCCTGCCGTGATCTTCAGGTTGTCATAGTAGGGCTTCAGCTTCTCCTCCACTTGTACGGCAGCGATTTCTCCACCAGCCTTTGCCAGAGCTTGCTCACTACTGAAGGCACATCCAGGACCCTTGTATTTCCATGTGCCTTGTATCTGTTGTTGTGTCACTTTGTCCAGTCCTATGACGCTCGTTATTACGTTGCCAATTGCGGTTCCGTTTGTTACTGCACCGAAGATGTCACCCAGTACTTTACTGTTTTGTCTGTTACTTTGGTTTAGTCCAGTTGTGCCGCAACCGGAAACCATCATTGCTGCAGCCATCAATAGTACAAATGATATTCTTTTCATAATTATTTTAGCAGATATTCTCTGCGTGCAAATTTACAATAAAATTTGAAGGTGTCAAGAAATAATCATGATATTTTTTAATCTTCAGAAACGGTTTGTGTTCATTCGATCCATGTTAATATGGCGTTTATGTCAAAAACCAAATCCTTTTCTCATTTTGGTTCTCTCGCAACCACGTATTGGTTTTTACGCAACCACGCCTTGGTTTCTTTACAACCACGCCTTGGTTTCTTTAAAACCACGCCTTGGTTGCTTTTTAGCCACATAACGGTTTGCTCATTACTTAGTCGTGGTTTGTCTGCTTCCAAATAGAGGTCTGCCTGTTTTCATACAATGAAGTCGTTCTCACAAAGTTGTGATGGTTGTGTGTTAATAAGAATCGTAGTGACAGGTTTTTGATTTCTCATTATAAATTGGGTCAAATCTCTTGATGTTTGCCTCACCCCCTGTGGCGTCTCATCCTTGCGGTTGCCGCGGTTTAGCAGCCATAGTTCGTGGTCGCTCTTAGCCAGCAGGCGCGTTATGGCACTACTGATAGTCCCCGTTCCGCCGATTAGTAGTATTCGCATGGTGTGTGGTGGTATTTATTTGTTAGGAAATGCTATGGGATGATTGAGCAGTGGCAGGTCGGTGTCTTTCAGACCCAGCTCTTGGCGTAATACGTCGATATCCATCGTAGCACGTGCCACGGTATAGAGCCCCATCGCTGTGCAGGCAAGATAGATGTTCTGTGACACATAGCCTGCTGACATCGCTCCAAACTCCAGAGCCTTGACACCATACTTGCTTTGGTCACTCACGATGACGATGCTCACAGGTGCAGTGGCAGCAAATGCTTGTCGGCTGGCAACGGCTCCACGCAGGTCTTTGCCGCTCACCTTGGTGAGGCTGTTGGACTTGTTGTCATATTGCCAAGCACCATCCTTCCGACATACATAGATGGTGATGTCCTGCTTGTTCATAGCTGAAGGAGCCGTTATCTTGCCCGTCTTCTCGTCGCTGATGCCACATGCTGCCCAAAGAATGGTAGATAGCTGCTGGCTTGACAGCTCGGTGTCGGCATACGACCGTTCCGAGCGGCGTTGTTGAAGTGCCTGCATCAGGCTCATGTCGTACTCGCTGCCGTTGCTCGGTGCAGGCAGGTTGATGGTCTCTTGGGCGCATGACAGCATGCACGATGCAGTCAAAGCAAGTGTGAAAATGGCTTTTCTCATGGTATTGATGTATTATAAGTATATGTTACGGATGCAAAGATAATAATTTTTTATGTATGAAATTTTGTCATAAAAAAGGAAAATTTTATTTTTGCGAATAATTAAAAGGATTATCCTGTCTGGCATTGCCAATGAAACGTAAGTTGTTTTGTGAAATATCGCCCCTTACATATCGCCTCTCGATGGAGAAGGAGATACTGAAGCGGCATGTGAAAGATTCCTTTGCAAGGATTTGTTTTGCAAGGGAACGTACGGATGAGTCGTTGCCGGTGCTTGTCTATCGGCATAACTCTCTGATACGGCGTCGGCTTGGCAATGTGGATATGCAACTGCAAGAGAATAAGGCTGTCAATCTCTCATTGGCTGTTCCTCATATTGATGGTGTGCTGATAAGACCTGGTGAGACGTTCTCCGTATGGAAGCTCATAGGACGAACCACTCGGCAGAGAGGTTTTCGTGTTGGGCTGACCATCGCCAAGGGTAAGCCGTCGGAGGGCATCGGAGGCGGGTTGTGCCAGTTGTCCAACCTTATCCATTGGATGATGCTCCATAGCGAACTCACCATCGTGGAGCATCATCATCACGACGGGATGGATCTCTTTCCTGATTTCGGCCGTAAGATTCCGTTTGGTACGGGTACGAGTATCTCGTATAACTATGTGGACTATCGTGTCAAGAACAACACCCAGAACACCTATCAGTTGCGTGTCTGGGTGGATGGGGAGTATCTCTGCGGTGAGTTGCGAGCTATGGAACGCCAGACGAATTCCTACCATATTCGAGTGGAAGACGAGCATTTCTCCAAGGAACAGGACGGGGTGTATAGAAACGGACGGGTAGTCAGGGATGTCATCGACCGCAGGACAGGACGCTGCATTGATAGTCAGACCATACGTGTCAATCATGCAAAGGTGATGTATCCCGTTGCTGACCAGATGTCAGAACAGCATCGTGAGCAGGGGAATGCTGATCATGGAGAGTAGGGTGGTGATGAAGGTCACCTCTGCCATGAGTGTCGTGTCCTTGCCGTATTTCAAGCATAGGATGGTGCCGTAGGTGGCTACGGGCATGGCTATGACAACGGTGTTGATGTTGACTACCATTGGTGAGAAGCCCATGAGGGATGTGAGGTAGTAGACTGCCAGTGGCAGGAGAGCCAGACGGAGCGCCGTGGTGAGATATACGGTGGTGTTGCCAAGCAATGAACGAATAGGCAACTGCGACATGCTGGAGCCAATGATAAGGAGGGCTGCCGGTACGGTGATGTTGCCAAGCATGGTGAGTGACTGGCAGATGAAGCCTGGTATGTTGTTTATCTCCAATGCCACGATGAGCATGGTGAGATAGGCTGCCAGCATAGGTGTGCTGTAGAGCACCTTCTTCTCGAATCGCTTGCCTTCGATATTGCTGCTACCTGTTATCAGTATCGTGCCGATGGTGAAGACGGTGAAGGTGTTGACTACATTCAATACGGCAGCATAGAACACTGCCTCATGACCGAAGATAGACGCAACAACAGGATAGCCCATGAAGCCGACGTTGCCGAACATCAGTGCAAAGCCGATGGCGCCGCGGTCGTCCTTGCGCTTCGTCATATAGCGTGGCAGCAGGAAGGCGGCTCCCGTCAGGATTATATATGTGACGATGCTGATGAGCAACAGTGGCAAAATGAACCGTCGGTCGGGTAACTCGCCAGTCATGGACGACGAGAGGATTAGGGCAGGACAAGTGATGTTGATTACCAATCTGGAGAGCTGGCGGTCGAAGTCGCCACCCAGATAGCCCAGCTTGCCAGCCACGTAACCTACGATTACGATGACGAAGAGAGTCAGCATTACTTCTATCATATCGATACTTTTTTGTTTTTGTGAGAGAGGGGGCGGTTTGGAAAAGTCCGATGGACCATCATGATCCATCGGACTTCTTTTCTATGTAGTTAAGAAGTAGAGAAGTTATCGCGCTTCGCGCTCGGAAGTTAAGCCATTAGTTTTTGCTTTTGATACAGCTGTCATACTATCGGCTTAACTCCTTAACTTCTCTAACTCCTCTAACTTCTTCTAAGCTTTGAAACTATCGAGGTCTTCTGCCTTGAAGTTCTTGATATAGGCAGACTTGCCGAGAACATCTTCTTCAGTCATGCGAACATATACGTTAGCAGACTTCTCGAAGAGCTCAGGAGCCTTGGCAGCATCACGGATGATGAGCAGGGACATCACGATCTCGCAAGTCATGTCGTAGAGACGACGAGCGAGGAAGTCGAATGCATCCTGGTTGTCGAGAGCCTTGGCAGCGTTGAGAGCCTCCTCGTATACAGGGATGAGCTTCTCTACACGTGCCTTCAGAGCTGCGTTGGCATTCTCTGGCAGTTCGGCAATCATGTCCTTGATGTTGTTGAGCATGGTGCCGTTGCTGATGTAGCGGATAGCGGCAACCACCTGCAGCTGTGTTGTACCCTCGTAGATAGAGAAGATACGTGCATCGCGGAACAGACGCTGGCTCTTGTACTCCATGATGAAACCTGAACCACCATGTACCGAGATGGCATCGTAGGCATTCTGATTGGCATACTCGGAGTTCATACCCTTAGCCATTGGCGTGAATGCATCAGCCAGACGCTGGTACTTCTTCATCTCCTGGCGCTCCTCTGGAGTGAGTGAGCGGTCGCGAGCGATATCCTCGAGAGCCTTGTAGATGTCAACATAGCATGCTGTCTGATAGAGCAGTGAGCGACCAGCATCGAGCTTAGCCTTCATGCGAGAGAGCATGTCGTAGACAGCAGGGAAGTTGATGATCTTCTCACCAAACTGTGCACGCTCCTTGGCGTATGCCAGAGCCTCGTTGTAAGCCTCCTGCTCAACACCAACCGACTGTGCTGCGATACCCAGACGGGCACCGTTCATCAGTGCCATAACATACTTGATCAGACCCAGTTTGCGGTCACCGCAAAGGTATGCTTTAGCGTTCTTGTATGTCAACTCGCAGGTTGGTGAACCGTGGATACCGAGCTTGTGCTCAATGTGGCGCACGTCGACACCTCCGTCGCGCTTGTCGTAGATGAACATGGAGAGTCCGCGTCCGTCCTTTGTGCCTTCCTCAGAACGAGCTAGCACGAGGTGGATGTCAGAGTCACCGTTGGTGATGAAACGCTTCACACCGTTCAGGCGCCAGCAGTCTTCCTTCTCGTCGTAGGTCGCCTTTAGCATCACACGCTGCAGGTCGGAACCTGCATCTGGCTCAGTAAGGTCCATAGACATACCCTCGCCCTCGCAAACACGTGGGATGTACTTCTGACGCTGCTCCTCTGAACCGAACTCATACAGAGTGTCGATACAGCTCTGCAAAGACCAGATGTTCTGGAAACCAGCATCAGCAGCAGAGATCATCTCAGAGAGCATAGAGAAGATGGCGTTAGGCAGGTTCAGACCGCCATAACGACGAGGCATGCTGACTCCATGGAGACCAGCCTTGCGTGTGGCATCAAGGTTCTCGTAGGTCTTAGAGGCATAGATCATACGTCCGTTCTCAAGGTGTGGACCCTCGAGGTCAACATCCTCAGAGTTTGGAGCGATGATGTTGGCAGCCACGTCGCCAGTGATGTCGAGAATCTGCTTGTAATTCTCGATGGCATCGTTGAAGTCAACTGGTGCGTCCTCAAACTTGTCTTTGTCGGCGAAGCCCTTTTCCTTCAGCTCGACGATGCGCTTCATCAGCGGATGATCCAAGTGAAACGCTATTTCCGGGTGGTCACTATAATAGTTTGCCATAATTTTATTATTTTTGAATGAAGAATGAAGAATGAAGAATGAAGAATAATTGCTTGCTCTTCTTCTCGTCATTTTTCATTGCCCATCCTTTTTTCTGTCTTATAATTCTTTTTTACTGTTTTTATAGATGATACTAATAGAGCAATGAGTTCGTTGCAATCAGAAGCCATACTGTCAAATTCCTTATCTGAAAGGATATCTGTATCATGCAAAAGATTTAACCAGTTCATTGTTTCATTAGCTTCTTTGAGAGCTATTTGAAGTTTGAAGGAGAAGTCAGAAGGACTTTGTGCAAATTCCGATTCATGAACATTAGCCGATATGGAAGTTCCAGATCGCAACACTTGCTTATAAATAGCCATAAGCTTCCAGTCATTTCCAGAGAAATGCAGAAACATCTTGGTTATTCTTACAGCAAAAGCATAACTCTTGATGTGCAATATGGAACCTTCACGCTTGTAGTTCATTGTTCATACGGAATTTTAAATTCTTCATTGCCCTGTCGGGCGATTTTTCTCACGCTCGGCAATTCAAGCGAGCTTGATTGCTCTCGCTTAATCGAAAAATTCTTCATTCTTCATTCTTCATTCTTCATTTACTTAGTGTTCTGCTTATAATACTTAATGAGCTTGGGAACGACTTCTTCAACAGTACCAACGATGACGTAGTCGGCAATCTTGTTGATTGGAGCGTCTGGGTCGTTGTTGACACTGATGATGATGCCAGAGTCTTGCATACCAGCGATATGCTGAATCTGTCCAGAGATACCGCAGGCGA
The DNA here is from genome assembly GCA_900316295.1 of uncultured Prevotella sp. Classification (GTDB taxonomy): domain Bacteria; phylum Bacteroidota; class Bacteroidia; order Bacteroidales; family Bacteroidaceae; genus Prevotella. The sequence goes on along the minus strand of ONCJ01000001.1, from coordinate 94,311 downwards.
TATACACCTTCGGATGAACTGTTACACCCGTCTGACCGATCTGACGATCGTGGTCGAGCCAGCCTGCATCAACGGCAGCACGAGAACCACCAACCTCACCATGCAGCACCTTCGCCAGGTCAAACAGCAGGTCGAAGTTCTCCTTTGAGCCCATACCGTAGCCACCAGCAACGACGATGGGAGCACCCTTCAGGTTGTGCTTGGCAGCCTGAACCTCGTGGGTCAGCACCTTAACGACGAATGCCTCAGGGCTTACATATTTTGAAACCTCTGGATAGACAACCTCGTTTTTAGCCTTGCCATCATAGATAGCCTTCTGCATCACACCGCTACGAACGGTAGCCATCTGTGGACGGTGGTCTGGGTTTACGATCGTTGCTACGATGTTACCACCGAAGGCAGGACGAATCTGATAGAGCAGGTTCTCATAGACCTTGCCTTCCTTCTTGTTCTCATACGGACCGATCTCCAGCTCTGTACAGTCGGCTGTAAGACCACTGGTAAGTGATGAGCTGACACGTGGACCGAGGTCGCGACCGATAACGGTTGCACCCATCAGGCAGATCTGTGGCTGCTCCTCCTTGAAGAGGTTTACCATGATGTCGGTATGTGGTGCGCTGGTGTAAGGGAACAATCCCTCGCCGTCGAAGACGAACAGCTTGTCAACACCGTATGGCAGGATCTGATCTTCCACCTTGCCCTTGATACCTGTGCCAGCAACAACAGCGTGGAGTTCAACGCCGAGCTCATTGGCGAGCTTGCGACCCTTGGTCAGCAGCTCCTGAGATACTTCCTGTACCTGAGTACCTTCAATCTCTACATATACAAATACGTTGTTCATATTGTTTCTTTTTTGTAGTTATGTAGCTAAGAAGCTATCACTTCGTTCGTCCTTCGGACAGTAGTTAAGCCATTACTTGTCTTTGTCTTCAAACATTTGGCTTGACTTCTCTAACTCCTTAACTTCTTAACTTCTTATTATCAGCCAATAATCTTCTCGTCCAACAATTCTTTGATCATTCCCTCTACGTCAGCATCAGAAGCCGTCAAAGTCTTCGACTCCTTAGCCTGGAACACGATGTTCTTAACTGCCTTTACCTTGGTAGGTGAACCAGACAGACCGCACTGTGCTGCGTCTCCGTCAACATCGGCTACGCTCCACTGGTTGAGTGTCAGGTATGGACGCTCCTCGTACAGATAGTCATAGTCTGTTCCGTCTGCAGGACGCTCCATAGGACAGGTAGCACGCTTGAACTTCATCACGAGCTTTGCGTTGCAGGGACGACATGGAGCAGCACTACCATTCACGGTGATAACTACTGGCAGTGGAGCCTCTACGATCTCCACACCACCGTCGATGACGCGACGTATGGTAGCCTTGTTGTCTTCTACCTTCAGAATCTCCTCAGCGTATGTCACCTGATTGAGTCCCAGTTTCTGTGCGACCTGCGGACCCACCTGTGCGGTGTCACCGTCGATAGCCTGACGACCACCAATGACGATGTCCACGTCGCCTATCTTCTTGATAGCTGTTGCCAGAGCGTAGCTGGTAGCCAGCGTGTCGGCACCGGCAAAAAGGCGATCGGTCAAGAGCCAGCCTGTATCGGCACCGCGATAGAGCCCCTGACGGATAATCTCACCTGCACGTGGAGGACCCATTGTGAGGATTCCTACTGTTGAGCCTGGATTTTGCTCTTTCAGACGAAGAGCCTGCTCCAAGGCATTCAAATCTTCTGGATTAAAGATAGCGGGAAGAGCTGCACGGTTGACAGTGCCTTCGGCTGTCATCGCATCTTTTCCCACATTTCTTGTGTCGGGTACTTGCTTGGCAAGTACAACAATTTTTAATGCCATAAAATAGTATTTGGTTATTTGTTATGCTTGAATATCACACATTATTATATATGTATATAATTGTATGTTCCAAATTTCAGGGTGCAAAGGTAGTCCTTTTTTATGTGTCAAACAAATAAAATGCACAAAAACAATACATTTGTGCACAAAATATGCTTTTTGTGCAATGGCTACTATTATAGTAATGGTGACAAAAGTCGCACGAACGACTCCCATAGCCGGGTGATAAACGGCCGGTGTTCAAGATTGGTGATGTCATCAAGCAATACGCATTGTTCCTGATCTTCGAGGAATATCTGTTTTAGTTGCATGGCAACGCCATCGTCATATATGAAGATGTTCGACTCGAAATTGTTCTCAAAGCTGCGAAAGTCGATGTTGGTAGAGCCACAGGTGGCAAGTGTATCGTCGCAGATGAGCAGTTTTGAATGATTGAATGACGGTTTGTAGAGATATACCTTCACACCAGCTTCGACGGTCTGGGTGACGTATGAGCGTGAGGCCCAGTCTACCAGTTTGGCGTCAATGTGTAGCGGTATCATCAGTCGTACGTCGATGCCTGCCAGTGCAGCCGTACGCATTGCAAAGAGGATAGGCTCAGTGGGCAGGAAGTAGGGCGTCTCCATGAATACATACTTTCGGGCACTGAGCAGTATGTGTACGTAGCCTTGCTCAATCTCTGGCCAGGGACTTGTAGGGCTGGATGTGACGAGTTGGAGTAGGGATGATGGGTGATTGGCTATGTCTGGTGATGGGGAATTGTAATATCGCTTGTCGTTAATGAGTATGCGGCTGACAAAATACCAGTCGGTGAGGAAGGCACATTGCAATCCAGATACAGCCATGCCCTCAACTTTCAGATGGGTGTCGCGCCATCCCGAGCTCACATTGCTCTTGCTGCTTCTAGTGCCTTTGACATATCTCATTGCGATATTCATGCCACCGATAAATCCTGTGTTACTGTCAATGATACAAAGCTTACGGTGGTTACGGTAGTTTACCTTGCTGGTGAAGGCAGGAAATCGTACTGGCATGAAGGGATATACCTCAATACCATTGCGAATCATGCGGTCGAAGAATCTATTTCTGGTCTTCCAACTACCCACATCGTCATATATGATGCGTACCTCTATGCCTTGTTTTGCCTTGGCTATCAGCGCGTCTGCTACAAGATTACCCAGCGGGTCGTCATCAAAGATGTAGGTGGTGAGATGTATGTGATGGCGTGCCTTGCCGATAGCCTCAAGTAGAGCAGGGAAGAAGGTGTAGCCCTCAGTGTAGATGGCTGTAACAGAACCACGCAGGGGTAGTGCCCATCCCTGATTGATGAATAGCTGTATGATTTGCTTATGATCCTCGGGCAGTGTCAGTCCCCGTTGAGCGACAAACTCTATCATCTTGCGACTGGTCAGTTGATCCAGGCTCTTTTGTGAGATGATGCGTTCCTTGCGGGTGTTCTGTCCGAAGAAGATATACCATATCAGTCCTATGACTGGTAGGAAGGTGAGCACCAGCAGCCATGCGATGGTCTTAGCAGGCTGGCGCCTGTCCATCAGCACCCTGACCATCGCTATGACGGTTGCGATGATGAAGATGATCAGCCCTATTTGACTAATAATGCCCATGTCCCTCTTTCATTTCTGTTGTTTATACTGGTCGTCAGTGCCTTTTGACAATGATGTCGTTGCCCAGTCGCCGTGCCAGGATGTTACGCATGTCTTGTAGCTGCTTGATTTCGTTCATCAGCTGTAGGGTCTTTGTCATGTCGCCGCTGGCAAGTGACATTTGTTTGCGGCGTTCGGCTAACTGTTGTTCTATCCATTCTTTGCGGAATCCGATGATGAGTTGCTCCACTTTGCTTCGCAATGAAGAGTCGCTGCTGATTTCGGCAATGCTCTTTGCCAGTTTCACGTCATCGGTGCTTAGCTTGATGGCGAGTGTAGAGATTTCAATGTCGTGATGATGGGTGAAGTAGTCCTCTGCCTTGAACCCCTCGTCGTTGCAATGTTGGACGGCATCAGCCAGAATGGTGTTGTATATTGGTGTCTCAAACTTGAGGTTGTCGAGCGAGAGATCATAGTTGATGTATTGTGCTACATTCAGGTTGATGGTTTGTCCGCTCTCCTCATCTTGAACGTCGGTGAGTATTATCTCCTCGCCATGGCGTATCACCATCTGTATGAGTAGTGTTTCAATGGTGTTGGATGTTGAGTGCTGGATATTTGGTGATGGATGCTGGGCGGCTGGTGTTGCAGGCTGAGGGTTGGGTGCCGGACTTTCCTTGCTCTCCTTGGCGTTATATATCATCTTATTCATCTGTGCGATGATAGTCTGTTCAGCCATACCCGTTCTCATGGCACATTCGCGTACATAGGTCTCGCGTAATATCTGGTCTTTTATCACGGAGATGCTTTTCACAATTGAGTTGACGGCCTCAGAGCGCTTTATTGGGTCAGTGACGCCATTAAGCATCTGATTTATCTTGAATACGATGAAGTCAGTTTGATGCTCATCTATGTATCTGCGGAAGTCCGAAGCGGTATGCTTGCGTGCGAAGCTGTCAGGGTCGTCTCCGTCAGGCAGCAGTAGTACCTTTATGTTCATACCTTCAGACAACAGCATGTCGGTACCTCGCATGGCAGCATGGATGCCTGCTTCATCGCCGTCGTATAACAACACGATGTTGGGCGTGAAGCGGTGTAGGGTACGTATCTGGTGGTAGCTCAGTGCTGTTCCGGAGTTGGCTACTACATTTTCTATGCCACATTGGTGCATGGCGATAACGTCGGTGTACCCCTCAACCATATAGACACAGTCTTCCTTTGCAATGGCTTTCTTGGCCTGGAAGATACCATATAGCTCACGTTCCTTGTGGTATATGTCGGAGTCGGGTGAGTTGACATATTTTTGCGCCACCCCCTTGGTGCGGGAGTCGAGTAGTCTGCCGCCAAATGCTACCACCTTGCCGCTGACACTAAACCATGGGAATATCACCCTACCTGCAAAACGATCGATGAATTTGGCTGTCTGGTCCTTGGCGTTTGGTTCAGGCTCACGCAAATAGCATAGTCCCGTTTTCTGCAGGAACTCTTCTTTGTATCCTTTTGTCTTGGCATTAAGAGAGAGGGCGTTACGGTCTCTCAGGCTATACCCTAATTGGAATTTCTTTATGATATCATCTCTGATACCTCGACTGCGGAAGTACTGCATGCCGTAGGTTTGTCCCTCTTCGGTGCCAGTCAGCGTCTCGTGAAAATAGTGAGCTGCCCATTCGTTGACTATGAACATCGACTCTCGTTCACTCTCAGCCTGCCGCTCTTCATTGGTTAGCTCTTTCTCCTTTATCTCAATATGGTATTTCTTAGCAAGCCAGCGTAGGGCTTCGGGGTATGTCATCTGCTCATGCTTCATGACGAAGCCTACGGCGTTGCCAGCTTCGCCGCATGCAAAACATTTGTACACGCCCTTGGTGGGTGATACAGAGAATGACGGTGTGGTGTCGTCATGGAAGGGACATAGACCTTTATAGCTCGTTCCGCGCTTCTTCAGCGTTACGAAGTCGGATACCACTTCCACAATGTCTGCGGCATCTATTATGCGGTCTATCGTCTGTCTGTCTATCATCCTTTTTTTGTTATTATCAGTCTCTTTTCTTGTGTCTTATCTGAATAGTGAGAAGTTGACACTGCCGTATTGCCGATGCTCCACGAAGTGCTGGTGGTGGGAGAAGTCATACTCCTTGCCATGTTCGAGCACGAAGATGCCGTCGGGAGCAAGGAACTCTCCGTTGGATATGATGTCAGGAAGGGTGGCAAGCTCCTTCAGTGCATAGGGAGGGTCGGCAAAGATGAAGTCGAACTGCATGCGGCATGACTTCAGATATCGGAATACATCGCCGCAGATGAGGATAGCGTTCTCGTCGCCAATCTTCTTGATGCACTGCTGTATGAAGCGGTGGTGGTCGCGGTCCTTCTCAATGCTCACCACCTGACCACAACCACGCGAGAGCAGTTCGAGAGTGATGCTGCCCGTGCCGGAGAAGAGATCGAGAGCGGTGATATCTTCAAAGTCGGTGTATCCGCAAAGAACATTGAAGATGTTCTCCTTGGCAAAGTCGGTGGTGGGACGTGCCTTGAAGGTACGTGGTATGTCGAAATGTCGACCCTTGTATTTTCCTGTTATTATGCGCATCTTTTTTAGTTGAACGATGAACATTAACTTTAAACTATGAACTATGCACTATGAACTATGAACTATGCACTCTGCACTATGAACTATGCACTATGAACTATGCACTCTGCACTCTGCACTCTGCACTCTCTTCAGGTATTGTTTGAGATGTTCTGCCAACCACTCCTTATGCTCGGTCTCACCGATAAGGTTCATCTCGTCATGTTCGACATTCATCGCCAGTTGCTTCCAGGTGTAGAGCAGGTAGTACAGTGCGTCGTGGGCATGGGCTACGACAAAGGTGTTGAAGAAGCGGAACCGATTTTGCTGAAAGCAGAACACCTCCATCTTCTGGTCGTGGAAGTATGCGTGCAGCCTCTTGCTCGTTCCAGTGAAGTTGTGACGGAACATCTCCCGCCATACAGGCAGCCCCAGGGGCGAAAACTCGACATTTGGGAAATGGTCGGACAACACGGTGTTTACATCTTTGTTAATGGTATATACTGCGATGGCGCTCATGTCGGGCATCTCTGTGCTCACGATAATGTCGCTTGCCGAGAAGTCGGAGAAGGTGTGGCGATACATGGTCGTCAGGTCGTCTTCTCCGCAGTCTTCAGCGGGTATAAGCATGATGTTGCTGTCAGCCATTACGAGAGCCTTCTCGTATCTGTCCTCCAGAAGACCGACGCTGTCGAATGCTTCGCGCAGATTGGCAGCCATGGAGATGCTACTGTTCACATCGTATGGCTCTGTAGTCTTGCCCACAGAAAATGACAGACTGTCTGCTCCTATTTCTATTATTATCTGTTTAGCTTTCATAGATCAATTTTCATTCCAGGATATTCCCCCCTTTTGTTAGCCTCTTCTATCAGGTTGGCTATGTCGTTCTCGTTGAGCCCTTTGAGGTATTGCTGATATTGTGCGCCACACTCCATGGTGTTCACCACCTTACCCGATTTCTCAGTCTCGACTGAAGCCTCCAGTGCGAACCGCTCACCTTCAGAGTAAGGTATGAATGTGAGCGAGTCGGCTATCAGCCCACTTGCTATTAGCGTCTTCAGGTCTGGGGCATAGGTGCCATGTGCCTTCATATAAGCCTTCTCTGCCCGTCCTATCCTTGTCAGCCGCTCCATGACCAGCGCCTCCCTTGCCTTGCGCCTCTCTTCAAAGCGCATTGGCGAATAGACACTTGCGAAGCAGAGCAACACCAGTGCAAGCGTGCACAGCGTCAAAATCACATTATTTTTGTTGGTTATTTGCATTATATATTAAAAAACACTATCTTTGTGTGCCTTTAGAAGGCAAAGGTACAAATTTTTGGGAAAAAAGAAACAAAGGAAGATAAGAAATTGCTTACAGACGAGATAATATTCCAAATTACATCCGAGATGGAGCACGTGCCTACCGATGGACAACATCGGGTAATTGAGACATTTGCCCATTTTCTGACCAGTAGGAACGAGCGTACACTCATGATACTGCGAGGCTCCGCCGGAACAGGCAAGACCACCCTGGCTGGAGCCATGGTTAGATTCCTCAAGCGGATGGAACAACCCGTGGTACTGCTTGCCCCTACAGGACGTGCCGCCAAGGTGTTCGCCTTAAACAGCGGCTCTGCGGCACAGACTATCCATCGGTGTATATATCGCCAACGCACCATAGATGGCGGTGGCGGCACCTTCGATTTGGGATATAACAAACTGAAGGACGCGTTGTTCATAGTCGACGAGGCTTCAATGATAGCTCGTGGTGACAGCTTTGCCCCACCAGCCACGTCAGGCACTTTCGGTAGTGGCAGTCTGCTTGACGACCTCGTCAGCTTCGTCTATGGCAATGGCACATGCAGGATGATGCTCATAGGCGACAAAGCACAGTTGCCGCCAGTAGGCGAGCAGACCAGCCCCGCCCTGACCGATGAGGTGATGGCGACATACGGACTGGAAGTCCTCTCGTGCGATCTGGACGAAGTGTTACGGCAAAGCCAGGAGAGCGGCATACTATGGAACGCTACGCAAATCAGGAGGAACGTCGGCCTTTTGAGGGATGGACGTGAGTCAGGAGCATCTTCGCTCCCACGCATTGCGACAGACTTCCCCGACATACGTCTTGTCCCAGGCGACGAACTCATAGAGTCCTTAGCCTCAAGCTACAGTAGGGCAGGCATAGACGACACCATCGTTATCACACGCTCCAACAAGCGAGCCAACATATATAACATGGGAATACGCAACACCATCCTCGACCGAGAAGACGAACTGACCACTGGCGACCGACTCATGATAGTCAAGAACAATTATTTCTGGACAGAGCGGAGCAACACTAACGCTAACGTCAACGAGAGCTCGTACCCTTCGTTCATCGCCAACGGCGACATAGCCATCGTCCAGCGGGTGCGTAACGTCAGAGAACTTTTCGGCTTCAGGTTTGCCGACGTGTCGCTGACCTTCCCTGACTACGATTACTATGACCTGCATGCCACCGTCTTGCTTGACACGTTGCAGGCAGAGGCACCCTCGCTCACACGCCAGCAGCACGAACAACTGTTCAATGAAGTTATGGCTGACTATTCGTTCATCCCCAGCAAGAAGGAGAGGCTTCGCAAGCTGCGTGAGGACATCCACTATAATGCCCTGCAGGTGAAATACGCATACGCCGTCACATGCCATAAGGCGCAGGGCGGCCAGTGGGCACATGTGTATATCGACCAAGGCTATCTGCCAGAAGATATGTCAGTAGACGACTATCTACACTGGCTGTATACCGCCTTTACCCGTGCCACCGAGCAACTGTATCTCGTCAACTGGCCTAAGTCGCAAACCCAACATCCTGACGACACGGAGTGACGAAGATGAACATAACGACAGACATCCTTACAAAATACTTTCAACAGTTCAACCATGACTATTTTGCCGATGGTTTGCCGTTGCCACGTCTTGTCCCATCACGCTCCCGAACCCGTCTCGGATCGTTCTCATGCAAACGCAAACTTACTTGGCGAGGACGCAAGCTTTACGATTTCACCATACGTATCTCCACATATTACAATATGACGGAACGACATATGCAGAACATTCTTCTGCATGAGATGATTCATTACTCCATAGCCTATACAGGACTAAAAGATACTTCTGCCCATGGCGTGGTGTTCCGTGGCATGATGGACAATCTGAACCGTAAGTATGGGTGGGAGATAACGGTGACGCAGGACACCCGTGGCTGGGAACTTTCCGAGGCAGCTCAAAAGAAAATGGAGCGCCAAAGGCACTCCAAGAGATTGATACTCGCACTGGTCACACATGACGGAAAGTATTTTCTGTCCGTAGTCAGCCGTCGATGTGCAGGCGAGATAGAATTGCGCATACTACGTACGAGCGACATCATCGAGCATCGATGGTTTGAGTCCTCCGATGACTATTTCTCTACCTTCACCGTCGTCCGTTCTTTGCGCGGACGACGGGTCAGTAAGGAAGAGTATGAGAGGTTTCTCCCCAAATAATTTTTTTATTCGCAGGCCAGCTCTATGACTTTGTCTACTGCGGCTCTCAGCCCGTCAAGGTTCTTACCGCCAGCGCTGGCATAATGGGGCTGACCGCCGCCACCGCCCTGTATGAGCTTGGCAGCCTCGCGGACAATCTGTCCTGCGTTGAGCCCGTGCTCCTTCACCATGTCGTCGCTGAGCATGACGTTGAGCAGAGGCTTGTTGCCACCTGTGGAGCCGATGGCGCAGACGAGGTTTTGGGGTATGGCTTCGCGTATCTTGAACACGAGGTCCTTGGCTGCTGCTGCCTCTATGGGCAGTACACTCTTGACTACGGTGATGCCGCCGACGGTCTGAGCATGGCTCACGAGCGACTCCTTGGCGCGCTCTACTGCCTGTGCCTGGAACTGCTCTATTTCTTTCTTCATGGTGTCATGCTCCTCGATATACTTCTCTATGACTGTCTGCAGGTCTTTTGCGTTGTTGAACATCTGCTTCAGTGCACGTATGGTGTCCTCCATGAAGTAAACGGCCTCCTCGCAGTTCTTGCCTGTGATAGCCTCGATACGGCGGATGCCTGCTGCCACGCTTGCTTCGCTGACAATCTTGAACATGCCGATGCGACCAGTGCTCTTAGCATGGATGCCGCCGCAGAGCTCGCATGAGGGTCCGAAGCGTACCACACGTACGGTGTCGCCGTATTTCTCTCCAAAGAGGGCGATGGCGCCCATCTTTCTGGCTTCTTCTATGGGGGTGTTGCGATGTTCGTCGAGGGCGATGTCCTGACGAATCAGTTCGTTGACCATGCGTTCTACCTCGCGTATCTGTTCGTCGCTGACTTTCTCAAAGTGGGAGAAGTCAAATCGCAGGGTGTCAGCGCTGACATACGAGCCTTTCTGCTCGACATGGTCGCCCAATACCTGTTTCAAGGCGTAGTCGAGCAGGTGGGTGGCGGTATGGTTGGCGGCACTCATCTCGCGCTTGTCGGTATCTACGCATGCCATGAAGTCGGCAGTCAGATCGTTTGGCAGTTCCCTAACGATATGTATGCTCTGGTTGTTCTCACGCTTGGTGTCGATGATGGTGACGGTCTCGTTCTCGCTTACGAGCACGCCTTGGTCGCCTACCTGTCCTCCCATCTCGCCATAGAAGGGTGTGTGGTCGAGCACCAGCTCATAGAAGGTGCTCTTCTTCTGTCGTACCTGACGATAGCGCAGTATGTGACATTCGTATTCGGTGAAGTCGTAGCCTACGAACTGCTGCTCGCCTGCACAGAGCTCCACCCAGTCGCCATTCTCTACTTGTGCAGCGTTGCGTGCTCGCTCTTTCTGCTTCTGCATCTCTACATTAAACTGCTCCTCGTTCACGGTGAATCCGTTTTCACGGCATATCAGCTCAGTCAGGTCGAGTGGGAATCCGTAGGTGTCAAACAGGCGGAAGGCGTCTGCTCCATCGAGTTCGGGCTTTTCCTTACTACTCTTCTCCTTATTCCTCAACTCCTCGATGGCTTTTTCAAGCAGGTTGATGCCTCGCTCCAGTGTCCTTAGGAAGGAGTCTTCTTCTTCCTTGATGACACGTCCGATAAGTTCTTGTTGTGCTTTCAGTTCTGGGAAGGCGTCGCCCATCTCTCTTACCAATACTGGCAGCAGCTTGTATAGGAAGCCTTCTTCTTGACCAAGGAATGTGTAGGCGTAGCGTACTGCTCGGCGTAGTATTCGACGAATGACATAGCCTGCCTTGGCATTGGACGGGAGTTGTCCGTCGGCAATGGCGAAGGCTACGGCGCGCAGGTGGTCTGCACAGACGCGCATGGCGACGGTGGCTTCCTCGGTAGCTTCGTATTTCAGTCCAGTCAGTCTTTCTTCTTCCTTGATGATGGGCTGGAAGATGTCGGTGTCGTAATTTGAGTGCTTACCTTGCAGGGCGCGTACCAGTCGTTCGAAGCCCATGCCTGTGTCGATGACGTTCATAGACAGTTTCTCAAGTGATCCGTCAGCTTTGCGGTTATACTGCATGAACACGAGATTCCATATCTCTATCACCTGTGGGTCGTCATGGTTGACGAGCTCACGTCCAGGTACCTTTGCCTTCTCTTCGGGGGTACGGGAGTCGAGGTGTATCTCTGAGCATGGTCCGCATGGTCCTGTGTCGCCCATCTCCCAGAAGTTGTCGTGCTTGTTGCCATTGATGATATGGTCGGCGGGCACGTGCTTAGCCCAATAGCCGGCAGCCTCGTCGTCGCGCTCCAGTCCTTCATTGCTGTCGCCCTCGAACACTGTGACATAGAGGTCTTCTGGATTCAGCTTCAGTACTTCTACCAGATACTCCCATGCCATGTCTATAGCTCCCTCCTTGAAGTAGTCGCCAAACGACCAGTTGCCCAGCATCTCGAACATGGTGTGATGGTAGGTGTCGTGACCCACCTCTTCCAGGTCGTTGTGCTTGCCGCTCACTCTGAGACACTTCTGGGTGTCTGCTCGCCGACGTGGTTCTGGCTGTTTGTTGCCAAGGATAATGTCTTTCCACTGGTTCATACCAGCATTGGTAAACATCAGTGTAGGGTCGTCCTTGATCACCATGGGTGCAGAGGGTACGATGGTATGTCCTTTTTGTTCAAAGAATTTCTTAAAAGACTCGCGAATTTCGTTAGCTGTCATCATTTTTATTTGTCAATTATCAATTATCCATTATCAATTGTCACACCAGCCCGTCGAGTTGTTTCTTCAGGGTCTTCAGCTCGTCACGTATGCCGATGAGGCTGTCCAGTATGTCAGCACGCTTGTCGGTGCCCTGTCTGTTCTCGTTCAGCATCTTTCTGGCTGCAGCAAGCTTGAATCCACGCACCTTGACAAGGTTGTATATCACCTTGATCTGTTCGATGTCCTTGTCGGTATACTGCCTTACCCTGTTGGCAAGGGTCTTTGGCTTGAGGTGTGGAAACTCTGTCTCCCAATATCTTAGCAGACTCTCGTTGACATTCATCATCTGGGCTACCTCCTTGATGGAGTAGTAGAGCTTGTGCGATTTTTCTGTTTTCGGTGCCATAGTTCTGATATTTTTGGTTTCTGAGTTTTAGTTGTCGTCGCTATTCTTGTCAGCATCCCATCCGTTCATCACCTCTTGGAGTGTGATGACTTCAGCTTCTGCCTTGGTCAGCTGTCTACTCCATGCTACACGCTGACTGGTCGCGGCTCCTTTGCCGTGATTGTTGTACTCCATGTACCTCACGATGCCCTCCTTGGCGGGGTCGTGATAGTCTTTCCAGTTCTCCCATCCTGCAGGGACGATATGGCCGCCTATCTCGCAGTTCATGAACAGAGTGTAGGCGTATGCCCTCCATGGTCTGCCGAGGTATGCCTTGTCAACACCTTGTTCGGCGGTCAGCTGGCAACGATTGAATACATATCCATACTTCACATCCTTTGGTGTCGAGGCTGCTGTGGCATACGAGTTGGTCTTGTTGTGTATCTCACAGTTTTCAAACCATGCTGTCGACGGACCGAAGATGAAGTCGGTGGTGCCTTCGATGTAGCAGTCTTTGAAGTATACTCTGGTGTTGGCGACTCCTGTATATACGGTATCCTGGAAGCCCAGCAACCGGCAATGGACAAACCTCAGACGGTCGCCCTCGGTGTGTAGCGCTACGGCTTGTCCCAGTTGTGGCGCATTGTTTTCTATTGTGAGGTTGCGGAATGTGATGTCGCTTCCCTCTACCTTCACGGTATACGTGCGGAAGGTGCCCATCTTGCCACCTATGGTTGTCCCCCTGACCTTGTCCATCGGAATGTTGGCATGGTCGTCGTATGTTATGAAGGTTGTCTTTGCGTCTTCGCCCATCAGCTCTATGTTTGTGAGCCATGACGGTATGATGACCTTTTCCTTGTATACACCTTTCTTAATATATATCACCTTATGATATTCCATGAAGGCACGACACACCTCAACGGCCTCACCTATGGTATGGAACTCTCCACTACCATCTTGTGCCACCACCAGTGTGTCGGTGTTGTCATATTTGCCTCGCGCCTCTACTGTCAGAGCCGTAGCAATGATCATTATGAATAATACTATTCTCCTCATCTCCTATCGTCCTTAGAGAGTCCTTAGGGTCCTTAGAGTCCTTAGAGTCCTTAATGTCTTTAATGTCCTTAATGTCCTTAGGGTCCTTAAAGCCCTACATGATCTGTGACACTTCCTGCAGTCCCTCGATGGCTTTCAGCTTTTCCATTATCACGTTGACCTCCTCACGGTCGTGGATACGGATTTCTATCGAACCGTCAAAGATACCATTGTCTGTCGAGATTACTATCTTGCGAATGTTGATGCCCAACTTGTCGGACACAACTTCTGCAAGGTCGAGCAACAGTCCTTGGCGGTCGATGCCGCGAATACGTATCGTAGCGTCGAAGAACAGCTGCTTGTGCATGTTCCATTTCGCGTCGAGAATACGATTGCCGAATCCTGCCTTGAGCTTAGATGCTACAGGACATGCCCGCTTATGTATCTCTATGCGACCCTTGTTGTCGATATATCCCAGAGTGTCATCGCCAGGGATAGGGTGACAGCATGGCGGGAAGATATACTTGTCGATGGTCTGTTCGGATATGAATATCGGTTTCTTTTTGTTGAAGTCTTTTCCTACGATGAGCAGGTCTTGTGACCTCTCCTCGTCTTTAGCTTTCTCTTCTTTCTTTCCGCTATTGATGAATGGTACGAATTTCTTCCATCGTGCCTGCTTCTGCTGCTTGTTCTTGCCACGCAGTTCGTCGGCATCCTTCTCGTTGAGCAATACTGTCTTGTCGCCAAGCGATTGTAGCAGCGAGTCAGCCTTCTTGATATCATGCAACTCGCATAGCTTCTCCAGGGTGGAGCTGGTCATCTCCAGCTGGTTCCTCTTCAGCCATTCTTGCAGCACCTCCTCGCCCTTCTTTTGTGTCTCTCTGTTCTGTCGTCTCAGGATGGATTGTATCTTACCCTTAGCCTTGGCAGTGCTGACGAAATTTATCCATGATGGTTGTACGTGTTGCGACTTCGAGCTGAGTATCTCCACCTGGTCGCCACTCTGTAGCTTGTGGCTCAGCGGTACCAGTTTGTGATTCACCTTGGCTCCGATGCAGTGGCTGCCCAGGAAGGTGTGTATCTGGAAGGCGAAGTCGAGAGCCGTACATCCTGCAGGCATTGTCTTGATCTCGCCCTTTGGTGTAAAGACGAATATCTCCGAGGCAAACAGGTTCAGCTTGATAGCATCGAGGAAGTCCATTGCGTCAGGCTGTGGGTCGTCGAGTATCTCCTTGATGGTACGTAGCCAGTCGTTCAGCTCGCCCTCGTCTTCGATAATCTCCGCACCGTCCTTGTATTTCCAGTGGGCTGCAAATCCCTGTTCGGCTATCTCGTCCATCCTGTTAGACCGTATCTGCACCTCAATCCATTGTCCTTGTTTCGACATCAGTGTCACGTGCAGTGCCTGGTATCCGTTGGCTTTCGGATGGTTCACCCAGTCGCGCAGTCGGTCGGGATGGCTCTTGTAAATCTGGTTTATAGCGACATATATGCTAAAGCAGTCTGTGATTTCCTCCTTTGGATCATCGTTCTTTGGTGTGAAGATGATGCGTACGGCAAGGATGTCGTAAATCTCGTCAAAGGTGACATGCTTGTTCTGCATCTTGTTCCATATAGAATACGGACTCTTGATGCGGGCTTTTATCTGGTATTTGATACCCATCTTGTCCAGTTCGGCACGGATGGGGTCAGTGAAGTCCTTGAACAGCTTGTCGCGCTTCTGTTGTGTCGTTGCCAGCTTGGTTTGTATGGCGTTGTATGTCTCCGGGTGCTCGTATCTGAAGCTCAGGTCTTCCAGCTCGGTCTTTATCTTGTTCAGTCCGAATCGGTTGGCAAGAGGAGCGTATATATACAGAGTCTCACCAGCAATCTTGTATTGCTTGTTGGCAGGTTGCGACTGCAGGGTACGCATGTTGTGCAGTCTGTCGCATATCTTGATGAGTATCACGCGTATGTCGTCGCTCATGGTGAGCAACAGCTTCTTAAAGTTCTCTGCCTGTGCTGATGCCTGTTCGCCGAAGATGCCGCCGCTGATCTTCGTCAGTCCGTCGACAATCTGCGCCACCTTTGTTCCGAACAGGTTCTCTATATCTTCTACGGTATAGTCGGTGTCCTCGACAACGTCGTGGAGTAGGGCAGAGCAGATACTCGTGGAGCCCAGTCCCACCTCTTCGCATACGATTTGTGCTACGGCGATAGGGTGCATGATATATGGTTCGCCCGACAGTCGTTTCACACCTTTGTGAGCTTGTCTGGCAAAGTTGAACGCTTGCGTGATGATGTCCACCTTCTTGCGATGTGGCGATGCAAGATAGGTGTCAATCAGGTGCTGGAAGGCTTCGTCCACCTTCTTGCTCCAGTCAATCACAGTACTTTTATTATCGTTCTCCATATTACTCATCTCCTCATTACTACCTCCTTATTCCTCACCTCCTCAGAACGTCAGACTGCATCCCAGTCCTATGCCTGTCGACTTCACGGGGTTGCGGTCGGTCTGCGTACCTATGAGCGTCGGTGCTACATGCAGGCTAAGGTCGTCAGAAATGTCGAAGTCAGACAGCGAGGCGTCTACGTAGGCATCGATTACCGAGAGCGCATATACGCCTATGAGTGCAAACATGCTTAGGTCGCGCCATCTGCGGTAGCGGTCTTTCCTTTTGCGGAAGAGTTCCTGATAGTATTTTATGTTCTGATCATTAATTTCTGCACCAAGATGTAGGAAGCTATTGTAGCTTTGTGTGTTCGGGTCGTCGTCCATGATGTCCATGTATGCCTGTGAGTAGTCGTCATACATCTGTCCGTTCCACGTCAGAGCATAGATACATCCCACCATGCCTCCATAGAATATTGGCAGTTTCCAGTATTTGCGGTTGTATATCTGTCCTGCGCCAGGCAGCACTAATGCCAGCCATAGCGCACGTTTCGGGTTAGGACGCCATGTGTTCCAGTCCCTGCCTTTCTTCTTCGTCACCACTGTGGTGTCGGCAAGTATCGAGATAGCCGTACTATCCTCCTGTGGCACTACCAGTGGTGGAGCCACGAAAGTAGAGTCGTCATCTACATAGTCGGCTTGTGCCACCGCAGACAACGAACCCATGACCATCATCACGAGCACTACAGCTATCTTTTTTAAGGACTCCTTTAACTCCATTAACTTTTTTAACTCCCAAGTTTATCAATAGCTTTTTACTATCGTCTTTAACTCCTTTAACTCCTTTAACTCCTTTAACTCCTCGAGTCAACTCCTCATCTTATCCAGCACCTGCATGATATGCTCCAGTTCCTCTTCCGATTTGAAGGGGATGGTGATTCTGCCCTTACCTTTCTCGTTGTAGCTCATCTCCACCTTGGTGTCGAAGAACTCGGACAGGAGCTTCTTTAGCATGTTGAATTCCTCAGGCAGTCGAGTCTTGGCAGTTATCTTCTTCTTTGCCGTCTGTATGTCCTCGCCGTTGTTCAGCTGGTGGCACAGCTCCTCCACCTTTCTTACCGAGTAGCCATTCTTCGTCACCTCCTTGAACAGCTTCAGCTGTAGCGATGGACTACCTATCGAGAGCAGTGCACGGGCATGACCCATATCTATCTCCTTCTTCTGCAGCGCCATCTGTACCTGTGCCGGTAGTTTCAGCAGTCTCAGGTAGTTGGCTATGGCGGCACGGCTCTTGCCCACACGTTCGCTCACTCGCTCCTGCGTCATTCCGCTTTTCTCCAACAGGTGTTCGTATGCCAGAGCTATCTCTATGGCATTCAGGTCCTCGCGCTGGATGTTCTCCACCAGAGCCATCTCCATCACGTTCTCGTCCTTGATGGTGCGGATATATGCTGGTATGGTGGTCTGTCCTGCCAGCTGTGATGCTCTCCAGCGTCGCTCCCCAGCGATGATCTGGTATCTGCCGTCTTCCTTCTGTCTCAGGGTTATCGGCTGAACGATGCCCAGTTCGCTGATGCTGTGTGCCAGTTCCTCCAACGCCGTCTGGTCGAAGTCGCGGCGTGGTTGGTTGGGGTTGGCATCTATCTGGTCGATGGCAATCTCGTTGATTGTCGAGCTGCCCTGTGTGCTCACATTGTCGGTTGATATCAGTGCATCCAAGCCACGTCCCAGTGCTGTGGTCTTTGTAGTCTTGCTATATTTCTTATGTACGGCCATGTATTTTTTTTTAGGAGTTAAAGGAGTTAAAGGAGTTAAAGGAGTTAAAGACGATAGTCTAATCTCCTTAAATCATCCTATAGCTTCTTGTCACTCGTCCTTTATTCCATTATTATTTATAATCCCTTTACAATACAGATTCAAAAATTTACTTGTCTCTTCTATTGAAAATCTAAGTTCTTCAAATTCATCATTTGTGACATATCCAATATCTCTTATGAGTAATATGTAGTTCCTCTTCCAGACTTCCTTGAGCGATATTAAAAAATCGCAGTTTGTCAGCCTTACTCACTTTCTTGTATCCTTCTGCAATATTAGCAGAGATAGAAACCGCAGCCCTCTGGAATTGATCACATAATCCATATCGCTCTGCGACCGGGAATTTCTGAGTTGTCCTGTAAGCAAGGAGTGCAAACTCATGGGCTTTCTGCCAAGCTATTACATTTTCAAAGCTATACGTAGCCATTTTATAGTGCGTTTAGACTTGTCGCATTTTTTTTCTGTTATCAGGAGTTTATCAATAGTATATCAATAGCTTATTCCTATCGTCTTTAACTCCTTTAACTCCTTTAACTCCTTTAACTCCCAAATTATCTCCCGAATCACTTCCCCGAATTCTCCTTACTAACTATCTCCTTAGCCAGAGCCAGGTGGTTGCGTGCACCAGTCGAGTCGGCGTCATATAGTATGACGGGCAGACCGTGGCTGGGGCTCTCTGATAGTTTCACGTTACGTTGTATCACCGTCTTGAACACCAGCTCTTGGAAGTGGCGTTTCACCTCGTCGTATATCTGGTTGGCAAGTCTCAGACGCGAGTCGTACATCGTCAGTAGGAAGCCCTCGATTTCCAGTTTCGGATTGAGTTTGCTCTTGATGATACGTATGGTGTTGAGCAGTTTGCTGATACCCTCCAGGGCGAAGTATTCACATTGTACAGGTATTATCACGGTGTCGGCAGCAGTCAGCGCGTTCACGGTGATCAGTCCCAATGACGGTGAGCAGTCGATGAGGATGTAGTCATAGTCGTCGATTATCGGAGCCAGCAGTTTGCCCATCACCTTTTCTCGGTTCTCTATGTTCAGCATCTCTATCTCCGCTCCCACCAGGTCGATGTGGCTTGGTATGATGTCCAGCCCCTCGATGTCGGTGGTGTATATTGCCTCATGTACGTCGGTATGGTTGATGATACATTCATAGAGTGAGCAGTCCACCTCCTTGATGTCCACGCCCAGTCCGCTCGACGCGTTGGCTTGCGGGTCGGCATCCACCACCAGCACCGTCTTCTCCAGTGTTGCCAGTGATGCAGCCAGATTGATAGTGGTAGTGGTTTTTCCCACTCCACCTTTCTGATTTGCTAATGCTATTATCTTTCCCATTTCTTTCTTACTTAAGTTTCGTTTCGCTCAACTGTCGGGGAGATAAAGGAGTTAACTCCTCTCAACTTGCCATAAGTTGAGTATTTAACGAGTATTTGGCCAGCGACAATCACTTCTTGCCTCCGACCTTAGGGTGCAAAGGTAATAATTAAATTGATAATTGATAGTTGATAATTGAAAAATTTTACTTTTTTACCTTTTTACCTTTTTACTTTTTTACCTTTTTACTATCTTTGCATTCAAAACAAGGTAAGAAAATGAAGAAACCATTGATATTGATTTCTAACGATGATGGCTACCACTCTGGTGGACTGCGCTATCTGTGCGAGTTTCTCAATGACATCGGCGATTTGTTGGTGTGTGCCCCCGAGTCGCCCCGTTCGGGCTATTCGTGTGCATTCTCAGCCGAGCCACCTATCTATCTGAAGCGTCGTAAGGATATTGCTGGTGCCGAGGTGTGGTCCTGCTCAGGTACGCCTGCCGACTGTGTCAAGATAGCACTGGAGCGGCTGACGCCCCATCGTCGTCCCGACCTGGTCATCGGCGGCATCAATCATGGCGACAACTCCACGGTGAATACCCACTATAGTGGTACGATGGGCGTAGCGATGGAGGGCTGTATGAAGTATATCCCCTCCATAGCCTTCTCCTCGTGCGACTACGACCCTAATGCCGACCTGTCGCCGCTGCGCGACGGAGTGAGGATGATTGTCGAGCGTGTGCTCAGCGAGGGACTGCCTAAGGGTGTTTGCCTCAATGTCAACTTCCCCAAGGAGTCTCCCTTCAAGGGCATCAAGGTGTGCCGAATGGGTTATGGTAGCTGGACCAACGAGACACAGGAGTGCATCCACCCACGCAAGGGTAAGTACTACTGGATGGTGGGCTACTATCATGACGACGAGCCTGGAGCCACCGACAACGACCGCTGGGCTCTTGTCAATGGATATATCGCCGTCACACCAACCACAATGGATGTTACGGCATACGATATGTTGGAGAAAATGAAGAAAGAATGGGAATAAAATGAAGTATTATCTGATAGTAGGCGAGGCGAGTGGCGACCTCCATGCATCCCGACTGATGCAATACATCCAACGCTACGATGACGATGCCCAGTTCCGGTTCTTCGGAGGTGACAACATGTCGGCTGTAGGTGGCACACGCATACGCCACTACAACGAGCTGGCATACATGGGCTTCGTACCCGTACTGCTCCATCTGCCCACCATCCTCAGCAATATGAAGATGTGTAAGGAGGACATTGCCCGCTGGCGACCCGACGCCGTCATCCTCGTCGACTATCCTGGCTTCAATCTCAAGATTGCCAAGTACGTCAAGAAGCAGTTGGCAGCCACCCTGCAGCCTTCGCCCAAAGTCTTCTATTACATCTCGCCTAAGATATGGGCTTGGAAGGAATGGCGCATACACGCCATCAAGCGTGATGTCGACAAACTCTTCTCCATACTGCCTTTCGAGAAGGACTTCTACGAGAAGAAACACCATTACCCCATCCACTATGTAGGCAACCCCACCGCTGAAGAGGTAGCCAGTTTCCGCCACTCTTATCATGAGACGTTCCAGGAGTTCTGCCGTCGTCATAGCCTGGAGCAAAAACCCATCATCGCTCTCCTCGCAGGCAGCCGCCGACAGGAGATCAAGGACAATCTGCCTGCGATGATTGAGGCGGCAAAGCGCTTCGAAGACTATCAGCTCGTGCTCGCTGGCGCACCGTCGATCGATGATGCCTATTACGAGCAGTATATAAGAGGTACGCGCGTACATCTTATTAAGAATGAGACCTATCCCCTGCTCACCCATTCTACGGCAGCTCTCGTCACCAGTGGCACCGCTACCCTCGAGACCGCCCTGCTGGATGTTCCGCAGGTGGTATGCTACGAGACACCCGTGCCCTGTCTCATCCGCTTCGCCTTCAATCATGTCATCAAGGTGAAGTACATCTCCCTTGTCAATCTTATTGCCGACCGTGAGGTGGTGCCAGAGATGCTCGCCGACCGCTTCCGCGTCTACGACATCGCCAACGAACTTTACCGCATCCTGCCAGGTCAGCAGGGTAGGGAGCAGATGCTTCAGGGCTATCAGACCGTACGCGAACGCCTCGGCAGTCTCATCGCTCCCGACAACGCTGCCCGCCTCATGGTACGATTCCTCTCGCCGTCAGCACCAGCACAGCAAGATTAGGAGCACACCCTCCCTCCTCGTTCCTCTCGTACAAAGAAATCAAAAAACACACCTTATTCATGTAGTCACATGATTACATGATGCCAGCACGATGCTACGTCATTAGTTTGGACTCTCAAACTGTTGGTTTAAGGCCCCAAACCGTTGGTTTGCGGCCTTAAACTGCGAGTTTGCGGCCTTAAACCAATGGTTTGTGGATTCAAACTAAACAAGCTACACATTTCGGACTATTTCGGAAGCTCTGCTTCCTTAGTGGTGAGGAGCAGGGAGCAGGGGGCAAGAGGATAGATTTTGCCTCTTGAATAGAAAGATTATTCAGCAAGAGCACTATTCTCTTGCACCTCCCTCGGGGAGGCTTTTTTATGCGTTAACTCCTGTTAATCAGAAATTTGCGTCTTAGTTGTTGGTGTGCAGAGAGCTTATGGTTTTTTGTTGATTGCTGCTCGTGCCATCTTACCCCAAGGCTTGATGAGGTCGTCGGTCCAATCGCCACACGACTTGGCACGGGGGAGGAGCATGGAGCAGGTCTCGTTCTTGTCGGAGAGCGACCAGCAGACGTAGCTGATGCGAAGCTGCTCCATAGTGTCTACCCACTTCTGCCATTCGTTGGCATCGAGTGGACCGTCGCCTGAGGCTTCCATGCCGGCACATTCGCTGACGAAGACGGGAAGACCGCCCTCTACTGCCTTGCGCATCTTGTCGCGTAGGTAGTCTTTATGGGTGGCTGCATAGAAGTGGACGGTATACATCACGTTGCTGACGCCCTCGAGGGGGCTGGCGGCTACAAGGTCGATGTCCTGATCCCAGTGGGGACAGCCCATGAGGATGAGGTTGTCGGGGTCGTAGCGGCGTATCTCGGTGATAATCTCTGTGGCATATTGCTTGAGGTCCTGCCATGAGTCGTTCACTGGCTCGTTGTATAGCTCATAAATGATGTTGGGATGTTTGCCGTATTTCTTTGCCATCTGCGAGAAGAAGGACTTGGCCTGGGCGGTGTGCATCTCATGAGAGTGCCAGTCGATGATGACGTATACTTTGTTCTTGATGGCTGCCTCGATGACGGGTGTGACGCACTGGAGGGCAAACTCGGGGTTCTCCAGGTAGTTGTCGTCGACGGAGGAGGCTCCCACTGCGGCACGTATCACGTCGGCGTGCCACTCCTTAGCTAACCACTTTACGGCTCCTTTGTTGTAGAAGCGTGGCCACAGGTTATGCCATCCGAGACTGATGCCTCGAAGCATCACGGGACTGCCTGACTCGTCGCATAGCTGTGAGCCAACGACCTGCAGGCGGGACTGGGCAGAAGCGGTTAAAGGTAAAAGGGTAAAAAGACTGAAAAGTAAAAATAGACTTACGTGCTTCTTCATTGTTGTTCAGTTTATTAATTATGTTGACTAATGTTCCAACTTACCTTTTCTTTACACCATCGCAATGGTGTAAAGGTAGACTACGGCGGCAGGGATTGCCAAAAGAGAGGAGTCGAAACGGTCGAGCATTCCACCATGACCAGGAATGATGTTACCTGAATCCTTGATGCCAAGGGTGCGCTTGAGAAGGCTCTCGACAAGGTCGCCCCAGGTGCCGAAGACTACTACGACGGCTCCGAGTCCCATCCACTCGATGATGCTTAGGGTGGCGGAGAAGAGGGCTGGTTGTTTGTCGGCATCAAGAACGGTCATGTTGTTGATGTATCCTATAAGGTAGGCTATGAGGAGCACAAGGACGGCACCACCGATGCTGCCCTCCCATGACTTCTTTGGACTGATACGAGGGAAGAGACGGTGCTTGCCAAGAAGCGAACCGACGCAGTATGCTCCAGTGTCATTCGCCCATAGGAAGATGAACAGGCTGAGGGGTAGCAGCCAGTTGTAGGTGATGCCAATAGCATCTTCATTGAACGCAAGGAGATTGATGAGTGAGAAGGGTAGGGCGATATACATCTGTCCGAGCATGGTGTATGCCCAGCATGCTATTGGGTCTTTGTGCTTGAGGTATAATTCGCTGATGAACAGGTACATGATTGTAATGATGTATGGCACAAAGACGACAATTCCATCGACGATACCTATGCAATATGCCGCTACTGCAAGGAAGAGGTATACTCCTGCTACGGTGCTAATGAAACGGTTGATTACAATGTCGCTGAAACTGTTGATACGACTCTGCTCACGCTCGGCAGAACTGATGCCTGCATCGCTCTGGTCTCGTTCAATCGCAGAGTTGACTTTGTTGATAAGTCCCGAATACTCCCATAATGTCATGCCTGTGATGATGGCAAAAAGAAGGATGAAGGTGTCGGCGCGCCACACGATGCCTCCTACCATGATGATGACAAACAGGGCTCCGAAGATGGTGCGAGTGATTAGGTTTTTCATAGGTTGACTTTTTTTATTTTTAGCTTTGACCTTCGGTCGGCTTCTGCTGCGACTCGGCAGAGCTGATGCCAGCATCGCTCTGCTCTCCTCGCTGCTCTGTCGGTTCAGCTTTCTTCTCATACTCGGCTTGAGCCTTCTTTACTTCTTCTGGCATGTCGTCGAGCGTGGGCTCATTAGCTTTCTCTATTGCTTCATTAGCCTCCATGATCTCTTGCGAGCGACTGGTCCATGGACGCTTGCCAAAGATGTGCTCGACATCCTCAGCGAAGATGACCTCGCGTGAGATGAGCAACTCGGCAAGTTGGTTGTGACCCTCTTTGTGTTCGAGGAGTATCTCTTTGGCACGGGCATACTGCTCGTTGATCATCTTCAACACCTCGTCGTCCATAATCTTTGCTGTTGTCTCTGAGTAAGGACGCTGGAACTGAAATTCTTGGTTGTTGTAATAACAGATATTGGGCAGTTTGTCGCTCATACCTGCGTAGGCTATCATGCCATAGGCACTCTTTGTGGCACGCTCGAGGTCGTTCATGGCTCCAGTAGAGATATGACCAGTGAAGAGTTCTTCTGCGGCGCGTCCTCCTAAGAGTGAGCACATCTCATCGAGCATCTGCTCCTTGGTGGTGATGGTGCGCTCCTCGGGCAGATACCATGCTGCTCCGAGCGACTGACCGCGTGGAACGATGGTGACCTTGATGAGTGGATTGGCGTAGCGACAGAACCATGAGATTGTGGCGTGACCTGCCTCGTGGAGAGCTATGGCACGCTTCTCGTCGGCTGTCATCACCTTGGTCTTCTTCTCAAGACCACCGATAATCCGGTCTACAGCATCAAGGAAGTCTTGCTTGCATATGGTCTTCTTGTCGTGGCGGGCTGCGATGAGGGCTGCCTCATTACATACGTTGGCAATGTCGGCACCGGAGAAACCTGGTGTCTGACGTGACAGAAGGTCAACGTCGACGGTGTCGTCAACTTTCTTTCCTTGCAGATGGACCTTGAAGATGGCTTTGCGCTCGCTGAGGTCGGGCAGGTCAACATGGATCTGACGGTCAAAACGACCTGCGCGGAGCAGGGCGGAGTCAAGCATGTCGACACGGTTGGTGGCAGCAAGGACGATGACACCGCTATTGGTGCCGAAGCCATCCATCTCGGTGAGCAGGGCGTTGAGGGTGTTCTCACGCTCGTCGTTGCCTCCCATAGCTGGGTTTTTGGAACGGGCACGACCTACGGCATCAATCTCGTCAATGAAGATGATGCATGGTGACTTCTCCTTAGCCTGACGGAACACGTCACGTACACGACTGGCACCTACTCCGACGAACATCTCGACGAAGTCGCTACCACTCATAGAGAAGAACGGAACGCCTGCCTCACCTGCAACAGCCTTGGCAAGCAGCGTCTTTCCTGTTCCTGGAGGACCGACAAGGAGGGCTCCCTTGGGTATCTTTCCTCCCAGATCGGTATATTTCTGTGGGTTCTTTAAGAACTCTACTATCTCTTGTACCTCTTGCTTGGCACCAGCCTGACCTGCTACGTCCTTGAAGGTGATGCCGAGGTCATTGGCTTTCTCGTAGAGACGAGCCTTTGACTTACCGACATTGAAGATGCCGCCAGCACCAGCACCGCCACCCATACGGTTCATTATCCAGAACCAGAACAGGATGATGGCTATCCACGGTATGAAGCTGATGAGCATGTCTGTAAATCCGTCTTCATTGGAGTTGTCGTAGCTATAGCTGCCAATCTTACGCTTCTGCATGGCATCATTGAGGAATGCCTCAAGATTGTCGACTGAGCCAATCTCTACCTTGACGTATGGCTCGGTGCCTACCTGCTGGACGCCGCTCTTGAACACATCACGGATGTGCTGTGGCTTGACATACATACGAAGGAGACTCGCACGCTTGTTTACTACCACACGGGCGGCATAACCACTGTCTACATAACTGAGGAAGGTGGTATAGTCTTTAGTGATAGCTGTCGACGACTGCTTAAACGGGTTGTTGTTGCCGGAGAAAATGAACACGGCACTTATGATGAGTACCAGAAGGACAATCCAGTTAGTATTGAACTTTGGCATCTTTGGCTGGTTGTTGTTTTGATTCTGCTTGTCCACGGTTGTTGTTGTTTTAATCTAAATCAGGTATCTCTTTGAGTTTGGCATCTTGCCATAGGTTTTCAAGATCATAATATTCTCGCATGTCGGGTACAAAGATGTGTACCATGATGTCGGTGTAGTCGATTGCTACCCATTGCGCATTTTCCAGTCCTACGACGTGTGCCGGTTTCTCACCGTTCTTCTCACGCGCATAGTCGCCCACTGACTCTGCGATGGCTTCTACCTGCATAGGGGAGTTGCCTTGACATATTACAAAGTATTGGCAGATGTTGCCATCAATCTGATGTAGGTCTGCGACGACAATCTTGCTGCCTTTCTTTTCCTGAATACCTTCGATAATGGTCTCTAATAATCGTTGTGTTTGCTCCATTGCTATTGTTCTTCAAAGCGACAAAGGTACGAATTTAATATATAATGTGAAGCGTAAAGCGGATATTTATAATTTTTTTAGAAAAAAGTTGGCTTTTTCTTTGTAGGTTAATAAAAAAGCACTAACTTTGCACCCGCAAAATGAGAGGCGCTCGTTTTGTTAACAGTTTGGGGTATGGTGTAATGGTAACACTACAGATTCTGGTCCTGTCATTCTTGGTTCGAGTCCGAGTACCCCAACAAAAAATCCGAAACCTTTATGGTTCCGGATTTTTTTGTTTATTCATCATTCTTTGTTCTCAGCATCGATAGCTTTGATCTTCTGCTTGATAAGTTCTACCTCGTCTTTTAGTTTCTGTACCTTACGGTTCATCTCCTCGATGAGGGTGTTGCCCTTCTTTGACGATGCGTTAAGGAAGCCGAGGTTGTTCTCGTAGGTATTGATATCCTGACGTAGCTGGTCGTAGCGGCGCAGCAGTCGGGCACGCTCGTTGTCAAGTACGTTGGCTCCGCGTTCAGCCATATTCTTGAGGTTACTCTTGAAGCTGTCGAGCTTGCGTCGCGCAGTACTGATATTGAGGTCGTTGTATAGTTTGTCGAGGATGGTGTGATACTCCTTGAAGATCTTGTCCTTTTCCTTGAATGGAACATGACCGATGGTGGCATATTCATCAACAAGCTCCTGTACTTTTGCTTGCAGGTTGTCGCCAGCCTCCTCAGCAAGTTGTTTCAGTTGCTCAATGATGTCGCGTTTCTTTGTGAGGTTGTCACGCTCCTCGTTGCGTGTGCCTGCTGTAGCGGCGTTACGTGCCTCGAAGAAGGTGTTGCAGGCAGTAAGGAAGTCGTTCCACAGCTGGTCGCCAATCTTCTTCGGAACCATACCGATGGTCTTCCATTCCTTTTGTAGGTTGATAAGCTTGTCGGTTGTCGATTTCCAGTCGGTGCTGTCCTTGAGTGCCTGAGCTTGTTCAACGAGAGCCTTCTTCTTTTCTACGTTGGCAGCGAAGGTCTCCTTGATGGCTTTGAAGTATTCACCTTTTCTGCCGAAGAAATCATCACAAGCCGCACGGAAGCGCTCGAAGATTTTCACGTTCATCTTCTGTGGAGCGAACCCGATGGTCTTCCATTCTTGTTGTATCTCGATAATCTGCTTGGTGTGCTTCTCCCAATCGGCACTGCCCTTGTTTTCCTCCTTGGCGATGGCTTCCACTTTCTCGCAGAGTGCCGTCTTGCGTGTGAGATTGTCTTCCTCTTGCGCCCTGAGGTTCTCGAAATGTTGCTGGTGACGCTTGTTGACTACGGTTGAGGCAGCCTTGAAACGATTCCATATTTCTTCACGGAGATCCTTGGATACAGGTCCGGTGTCCCGATATTGCTGATGTAGCTCCTGTAGCTGGTGAAAAGCGCTGATGACATCTGGCTCGTCGGCGAGTTTTTCTGCAGCCTCGCATAGTTTCGTCTTTGCTTCAAGGTTCTTCTTGAAGTCGTACTCGCGTGCCTCGCTGTTGAGCTTGAGCAGGTCATAGAACTGTTCGGTATACAGTTGGTATGTACGCCACAATTCGTTGGCTTTTTCTGCTGGTACAGCTTTGGTCTCTTTCCATTGTTGTTGGAGAGCTTTGAACTCCTGATAAGTTTTATTAGCCTCTTCGGGTGAAGTGATCATCGCCTTGATTTTCTCGATGATGTCGAGCTTTTTCTTCAGGTTGTCCTGCTTCTCAGCCTCTTGTTCGATGAAAGCCTTCTGTCGTTTCTCCTTGATGATGCTCATCTCTGCCTTGAAAGCCTCTTCGTCGGCATCTGGCATAACACGGTATTCCTCGGGATTGCCGCCATTGTCAAGGTATTCCTTCATCTGTGCTTCACGCTCTGCGAGGTGCAGTTTGTAGAACACGGTTTTAAGTATGTCCACCTCAGCCTTCTGTGGTGTCTCCTCACCGTGTGCCAGTTCCTTCACTCGCTCCAACACTTCCTGCTTGGTCGCATAGGTGTGCTTGGGCTGTTCTTCTAAGTTCTCCTGTACAGGATTTAATTCTTGAGAGTCCATCATTTAACTTTTTTAGTTATGATTCGGTTAGTTCTTCGGCATCGGATGCCGACATTTCTTGTAATAAATGGTGTTTAACAAGATGCAAACTTAGGGAAAAATATTGTAACTACCTAATTTTCCCTTAATTTTTTTGAAAAAAAAGTTCCGCAACGTGCGGAACTTTATATTAGTCGCTTATGTCTTAGTAGCCACCATGAAGCTGCTGACACAAGGAATGAGAGCACTATGGCGAGGATGAATCCCCATGGCTTTGCCTCCATGCCGTTGATAAGATTCATACCGAAGAGTGAGGCGATGAGCGTGGGGAACATCAGTATGATACTTACAGATGTGAGCGTACGCATCACGGTGTTCATGTTGTTGTTGATGACGCTCGTATAGGTATCCATTGTCGATTCCAAGATGTTGGAATAGATGTTGGTTGTCTCTCTTGCCTGTGACATCTCGATGTTGACATCCTCGATCAGGTCGGCATCAAGCTCGTCGACCTGTAGCTTGAACTTCAACTTCTGAAGCAACGTCTCGTTGCCACGGATAGATGTTATGAAATATGTGAGCGAGTCCTGTAGTCGTGACAACCCGATGAGGCTCTCATTGTTAACTTCCTTGTCAAGGTTACGCTTGGCTTTCTCGATGAGTATGCTTATCTGCTTGAGTCGCTTCAGATACCATACGGCAGAGGAGAGGAAGAGACGGAAAGTCATGTCGACGTAGTCTACGAAGCCCTCACCACGTTTCTGCTGGAAGGTGACGAAGTCGATCATCATATTGGTCTCGTAATAACAGACGGTGATGGTGACGTCACGTTTGTGGATGATACCGAGTGGTACGGTGGTGTATGGAGTACGTGAGCGTATCTCCTTGACGTATGGTATACGCAGGATGACGAGCATCCATCCGTCGTCATATTCGTAACGGGCACGCTCATCGGTATCGCTGATGTCAGTGATGAAATAGTCAGGTATCTGGAAAGTCTTCTCCAGATATTCACGGTCATCGTCTGTTGGACAGGTTACTTGTATCCAACAATTTGGCTGCCACTCTGTGAGTGGTGTCAAGCCTTGGTTTGTATTCCAGAATGTCTTCATTTGCTAATCCCTTTCTTTAATTGACAATTGACAATGATAATTGGCAATTTACAATTCACAATTGCGGCAAGAGGATTAGCGGTCTTGCCTGCCGTTCCTCCAGCCTTACTGTCTAAAGTTTTCCGCCGGATAGTCGTCCATAATATCTATTTGTTTTGGTTTTGTGGGTGCAAAGGTAATAAATTAATGCGTAATGCGTAATGCGTAATGCGTAATTTTTTTAAAAAGTTTCTGTTTTGGTTTTGTGGGTGCAAAGGTAATAAATTAATGCGTAATGCGTAATTTTTTTTTAAAAGTTTCTGTTTTTTCTTTTTATAGAGGTGAGGGGTAGGAGGATAGCTCTCTTCTAAATATAATAGGCAAAATCTATTCTCTCGCCCTTCACCTCTAACTTCTCACCACTAATGAAATGAAGGTCCCGAATTTACTTCTCGGGAACCTCTACTATTGCCTGACGGAGCAGATTCCAGAAAGGTGCGATGGTAGGGATGAGGCATCGCTCGGTAGTGGTATGCGGACTCTTCATCGTTGGACCGAGGCTCACTACGTCAAGGTGTGGGTATTTGCCCAA
This sequence comes from uncultured Prevotella sp., assembly GCA_900316295.1. Classification (GTDB taxonomy): domain Bacteria; phylum Bacteroidota; class Bacteroidia; order Bacteroidales; family Bacteroidaceae; genus Prevotella. The sequence goes on along the minus strand of ONCJ01000001.1, from coordinate 64,456 downwards.
TATGACAGAGCACTCCAAGCCTGCGTGGTCTACCTGTATGATACCGTCCTCTCCGTTTTGCTCCTTGTATATCTTCAGTAGTAGATGGAGCAGCTCGCTTTCCGGGTTAGGATCCCATCCTCCATAGCTGCCTGAGGTCTCTACCTTCATGCCTGCCATGTTGAAGCAACTCTCGAGAGTCTTTACGACATAGTCCTTCATGTCCTCACGGCTGGAGCGAGCCAGAATCTTTATGGTTGCCTTACCTTGCTCGATGTCGATGATGGCAAGGTTGCTGCTGGTCTCTACCACTTCGGGATAGACGGGTATCATGCGTATCACTCCGTCGTGGCATCCGTAGATGGCATTGATGAGATTATCCTGTATCTCTACAGGTACCTCAGTCTTTGGTGTTTCTACTTCCTCGACATAGAATTCAATACCCTGTTCGATGGTCTTGTATTCATCCTCGAAGTCTTCTTTCCAATCGCAGACAAGCTCTTTGAGGTCTTCTACATTCTCCTTAGGCAGGGTGAGTACAACTTCTGCCTTGAATGGAATGGCATTACGCATATTGCCGCCATGCCATGAGGCAAGGCGAGCCTCGCATTCCTCGATAGCTTCTCGCACAAAGCGTACCATCAGTTTGTTGGCATTGGCTCGTCCTTCATGTATCTCCAGTCCTGAGTGACCGCCACGCAGACCCTTTAATGTTACTTTGACCGCTATATCCTCAGGGTCGGTGTCGGTCTCTTTGTAATTGAGTGTGGCTGTGATGTCAATACCACCAGCCGAACCAATGACAAATTTACCCCAGTGCTCTGAGTCGAGGTTGAGTAGTATGTCACCATTCAGTTCGCCCTCAGGAAGACCGTTGGCGCCAAACATGCCTGTCTCCTCGTCGGCAGTAATGAGTGCCTCGACAGGTCCATGCTGTAAGTCTTTCGACTCCATGACAGCCATGATGGCAGCCACACCCATGCCGTTGTCGGCTCCGAGGGTAGTGCCTTTAGCCTTTACCCAATCGCCATCAATCCAAGTCTCGATAGGGTCTGTCTCAAAGTTATGGGTTGACTCAGGCGTTTTCTGAGGCACCATGTCCATGTGAGCCTGCAGGATAATGCCTTTACGGTTCTCCATGCCAGGAGTAGCAGGTTTGCGCATAACAATGTTGCCGGCAGGATCTTTGAAGGCCTCTACACCCACCTCCTTGGCGAAGTCGAGCAAGAACTGTTGGATCTTCTCAAGGTGTCCACTTGGTCGTGGCACCTGTGTCAGTGCATGGAAATTCTTCCAGATGCATGTCGGTTGTAAGTCTTTGATAGTGTTCATAGTTATTTTGTGTTTTGTTTTGATATGAAATTCAATGCAACCCATGCCCAAACTCCAAGGAATACAACCAGAAGAGTCTGAATGGTATGGACGATTAGAACGAAATACAGAGCTTGCGGCTCGGCTAAGCCATAGAGCATGAGCATTGTCTTAATGGCAAAATGCCACGGACCAGCCCCATTGGGAGTAGGTACTATGACGGCGATGCTTCCCACTACAAATGTCACGAACGCGCAGGTAAGTCCGAGGTCGGCTGTGAAGTCGAAGCAGAAGAACGTGAGATAGTAGTGTAGAAAATAGCTTATCCATATTGCCAACGAATAGAAGATGAACAGTGGAATGTTTTTTACCTTGCGAAGTGAGATGATTCCCTGCCATATTCCATTGAGTGTCTCCTTTACCTTATTATATATAGTAAACTTGCGCAGTATGAGATAGCCGAAGAAGAGAACAGCGATAGCGCAGACAAACGTGATAATCCAACCGCCGACGCTGAAGGCAGACAGTATGTCGTTGAAGCGTGTGCCGGTAGTAGCGAAGAATGTTCCGAAAACTCTCACCTGTAAGAGCAGGGCCATGGCGGTGATGAGCGCCATGAGCAACATGTCGACGGCGCGCTCGGTGACCACCGTGCCAAAAGCCTTGGAGAATGATACCCCGTCGTAGCGTTTTAGGATGCCGCACCGCGTGACCTCTCCTATGCGAGGAATGACGAGACTGACAGCATAAGAGAGGAAGATGCTGTAAATGCTGGTTCGGGTGCGTGGCTTTTCGTCAAGCGGCTCCAACACCTGCTTCCATCGCCAACCTCGGAACATCTGTGCAAGTACGCCGAAAGGAAATGACAAGATCATCCATGTCCAGTTCATCTCATGGAATAGGACATGGCGGATGCCGCTGAAGTCAAAATCCCGATACATCCAATAGAGAATAGCACTGCCCAAGATGATTGGTGGTGCTATCTTTAAGATGTTGCCGAAGGTCTTCTTTATGTCCATTGATAATCTATTTGGTCAGTTTTTGCTGACGATAATGCAAAGGTAGCAAACTTTTTCGATGAATAATGATTAACATTAAGAATTTTTCGCTACTTTTGCAGAAAAGAACGATATGCGACAAGTAAAGCCAAAGAAAAACCTCGGACAGCACTTCTTGACCGACCTTAATATAGCCAAGCGCATAGCCGACACAGTGGACGCTTGCCCTGATATTCCTGTTCTGGAGATTGGACCAGGCATGGGAGTGCTCACACAATATCTTGTGACTAAACCACGTGAAGTGAAGGTGGTGGAGATAGACAGGGAGAGTGTTGCGTATCTGAGGGAACACTATTCGAGGAGTGAGGAGTGTGGAGTGAGGAGTGAGGATGGTTCTTCTGCCTCCACAGACTGGATTATCTCTGCCGATTTTCTCAGAATGGACTTGTCGGCGGTGTTTGGCGGCAGGCAATTTGTGCTTACTGGCAACTATCCATACGACATCTCGTCGCAGATATTCTTTAAGATGCTCGACAATAAAGAGCTGATTCCTTGCTGTACTGGTATGATACAGAGAGAGGTGGCGCTACGCATGGCAGCAGAGCCAGGCAACAAACAGTATGGTATATTGTCAGTATTGATGCAGGCATGGTATGATGTGGAGTATCTTTTCACCGTAGATGAAAATGTATTCAACCCACCACCAAAGGTGAAGTCTGCAGTGATACGTATGACACGCAACAATACAGATGACCTCGGCTGTGACTGGCTGTTGTTCAAACGGCTGGTGAAGACGGTGTTCAATCAGCGCCGCAAGATGCTAAGGGTGTCACTCCGGCAGATGTTTACAGGTGGACAGCCACGTGCTGGTTTCTATGACGGAGAAATGATGACCAAGCGCCCGGAACAATTATCCATCAGCCAGTTTGTGGAGTTGACAAACATGGTTGCCGAGGAGATGAACAGCATTTAGTAAAACGAAATATTCATGACAAAACAAGAACAATACGAACTGCTGATTCCACAGATAGCAGGGCTCATAGAGGGGGAAACAGATGAGGTTAGCGTGCAGGCTAATATTTCTGCCATACTAAAAGAAAACCTGGAGTATTTTTTCTGGATAGGATTTTATGAAGTGCGTGACAACGAACTACGTCTGGGACCATTCCAAGGTAGTGTGGCATGCTACCGTATCCCGTACGGAAAAGGCGTGTGTGGAACTGCATGGGAAGAAGGTAAGACTATAATAGTACCCGACGTTGAGGCTTTCCCAGGACATATTGCCTGCTCATCCCTCAGTCGTTCAGAGATAGTGGTTCCTGTTTTTGATACTATGGGCAAATGCCGTTGTGTGATAGATGTGGACAGCGTTGAGCTCGGTAGTTTTGATGATACGGACAAGAAATATCTTGAGCAGATAGCCTCGCTTATGGCTGAAAACTTATACGAATAAAAACTTTTCTAAGAATTTTGTTGGACATAACAAATTTATTCTATATTTTTGTCGGACTGAAACATCAACAGACTAAAAGATATGATTGACGTAAAACAAACACTAAATGATGCAGAGGAACGCATGGAGATGGCTGCGATGTTCCTCGACGAACAACTCGCAAGAGTACGTGCAGGCAGAGCTAACGTAGCAATCCTCGATGGAGTGAAGGTGAACTCGTATGGTATGATGGTGCCGCTGAACCAGGTTGCCAACGTGTCGGTGCCCGATCCTCGTACTATCGCTATCAAGCCTTGGGACAAAAAGGCGATAAGGGATATTGAGAAGGCCATCATGGACTCAGATGTAGGCATCACGCCAGAGAATAATGGTGAGGTGATTCGCCTGAATATACCACAGCCTACTGAGGAGCGCCGCCGTGATCTCGTGAAGCAGTGTAACAAGATTGGCGAGAAGGCGAAGGTCGAGATACGTAACGTGCGTGGCGACATCAAGGACAAACTGAAGAAGGCCATCAAAGATGGACTCTCCGAGGATAATGAGAAGGATGCCGAGCTTGACTTGCAGAAACTGCATGATAAGTACATCAAGAGACTCGACGACCTGCTCGAAGCAAAGACGAAGGAAATAATGACTGTTTAGTCAATTGGTAATTGACAATTGATAATTGATAATTGACAATTGAAGGGACTCGTCATTAAGAATACAGGCAGCTGGTACACCGTCAAAGTTGACGATGGACCAGTTGTTGAATGTAAGATAAAAGGTAATTTCAGGCTGAAAGGCATCCGTAGCACTAATCCTGTCGCTGTGGGTGACCGTGTGTCTATTGCTGTTGATCGGAAGAATGAGGAGCGAGGAGTGAGGAATGAGGATGGTAGCGTCGTCGATTCAGTATATTGGATTACAGAGATAGATGATCGTCGTAACTATATCATCCGCAAATCGATAAATCTTTCTAAACAAAGTCATATACTTGCAGCAAACGTGGATCAGGCAATGCTCGTGGTTACGGTAAGCAAGCCCGAGACATCCACAACCTTTATCGACCGTTTTCTTGCTTCGGCAGAGGCATATAGAGTACCTGTGTTTCTTGTGTTCAACAAGACAGACTTGCTGAACAATGACGAAATGCGATACCAGCAGATGCTGATTGACCTGTATGAGACGGTGGGATATGAGTGCTTCGCCATATCTTCTGTAGCGGGGACGAGAGGGCGAGGTGACGAAGGTGTGAAGATAGATACTCCTGCTGTACTGCTTCCTTTGCTTCATGATAGGATAACGCTACTGAGCGGTAATAGTGGAGTAGGAAAGTCAACTATCATCAACAGCTTGGTGCCTGACGCTAATCTCCGAACCTCAGATATCAGCGATGCCCATCAGACGGGAATGCATACTACAACCTTCAGTGAGATGATTGCCATTGATGATGCGAGGAGGGGCTATATCATAGATACCCCAGGCATCAAAGGGTTCGGAACGTTTGATATGGAGCGTGAGGAGATAGGGGGATACTTCAAGGAGATATTCCATTTCTCAAAAGACTGTCGGTTTAGTAACTGTACGCATACGCACGAACCTGGATGTGCCGTGTTGAAGGCGCTTGAGAATAATTATATAGCACAAAGCAGATATAACTCATATTTGTCAATGTTGGAAGACAAAGACGAAAGTAAATACCGTGAGGCATATTAGATGATAAAACAAACTACTTTACTAATAATTTTCTTTCTGTTGTCTGTCGCCAAGGTGATGGGCGAAGCCAATGACTCCACTAAGGGTAGCTGGAGCTTTCAGGTCGCTGCTAATGTCAGCCATATCTCGCATGGTGACGAGGAAATGCAGAAATTCTTGCATTCATATACGGTCAACTATTACGACTTACGTGCCAAATGGCGTGCTTCTAAGAATACTGACAATCCGTATGATGTGGCTATGGGACGACCATATATCGTCGGAGGTGTGATGTATGCTGACTATAGCCGATTGAAGATACGCAGACCAGAGAGTGAGTACAACTCTCATGTTGAGCAGATCATCACCTTCTATGGCGGTATGCAGTTTGATGTGTTACATACTGGACGGTGGACTGTCGATGTAGATTTTATTAATGGCTTAGGCTATTGTCCGCACCCTTTTAACGAGAGGAAAAACAAAGACCAAGAGATTATAGGCTCGCAGTTCTCTTTCTTCATAGGTGGTGGTGCCCATATTGGATATAACATCTCTCCACGATGGAGAGTGTCGGCAGGTGTCGACCTTCGACATTATAGCAACGGAACACTCGATCGCCCCAATATAGGTGCCAATACAATAGGTGGTACGGTGGCAGTATGCTATAATCTGGAGCGCCAAGACGACGGAACGAGGACACAAAAGAACGCGGGAATGGCGGAACGGGAGAACGAAGGTCCAGGAAATCGCATGAATGAGATATACGTAGAGACAACAGCAGGTGTCGCGCTGAAGGCTCTGAAGGATAACTTCGAGATATATCATGAATCCCACAACCCTCTGTATGCTTCCTTTACGACAATGATTGCACCGATGTGGCGCTATCACAGGCTTTTTGCTTCTGGTATAGGACTGGACTATACGTACGCTAATTACGTATATAAGATAAGAGACCTCGATGCCATCAGCGAAAATAAAGAGTCTAAATATTCACCTCATATCCTCGGACTGAGTCTTCGACATGAGGTGTTCTATAAACATGTGTCTATGGCGGTGGGAGTAGGAGTGTACCTTAATAAGCATACTGGTCACTCGGCAGTTAAGCATGAAGGTAAGACTTACCAGAATATAGGACTTCGCTATTCGCTGCCCTTTGCCAACGACCGCTTGTTCTTAGGTTACAATATCAAAGCACACAATTTCTCAAAAGTAGATTGTGTGCATCTGATAGCAGGATACCGTATCCCTATAAAGATATGATGAGGTTGTGATGTGTCTTATCTGATTATCTTGTTCCAGACCCATAGGATGATTACTGCTCCGATGGTGCCGGTTATCAGTTCTCCTATCCATCCTGGGTTGACATTCACTCCGATGAATTTGAACACCCAACCACCAACGGCACCTCCAATTAGTCCGAGAAACAGATTGATCAGACAGCCCTTGCTCTCACCGTTTGTGAGCTTTGTAGCGATGAATCCAGCGAGGATTCCAATGATTATTGCTCCTATCATTTCTTATGTTGTTATGCTTTGATGGGGCAAAGGTAATAAATAGTTCATAGTTTTTAGTTCATAGTTCAAAGTTTTTAGTTTTTGGTTTTTAGTTTTTAGTTTTTAGTTTTTGCCCGCAATTCATAATTCTTTTATAACTTTGCATCCATGAATATTGATGAGATAAGAGACAAACGTATTGCCGTGTTGCTGTCAGGAGGAGTCGACAGTAGTGTCGTTGTGTACGAGTTTGCACGGTTTGGACTCCACCCCGACTGCTTCTATATCAAGATAGGTCCGGAAGAGGAGGAGGAATGGGACTGTTCTTCTGAGGAGGATCTTGAGATGGCTACGGCGGTAGCTCATAGATATGGGTGCCAACTGGAGGTGATTGACTGTCATAGAGAGTATTGGGACCAGGTGACGCGATACACTATGGAGAAAGTCAAGGCAGGTTTTACACCTAATCCCGATGTGATGTGTAATCGGCTGATCAAGTTTGGTGCTTTTGATGATAAGAAAGGACATGAGTATGATCTCATTGCTACAGGTCATTACGCCCAGACTGAGTGGATTGACGGTAGGAAATGGCTCACTACCAGTCCCGACCCCGTGAAGGATCAGACTGATTTCCTTGCACAGATAGAAGGATGGCAGTTGCGGAAGGCATTGTTCCCAATCGGACATTACATGAAGGATGAGGTGCGTGAGATAGCTGAGCGAGAACATCTTGTCAATGCCCGTCGTAAGGACTCTCAGGGTATCTGCTTTCTCGGGAAGATCAATTACAATGACTATATACGTCGTTATCTGGGCGAGAATCCTGGAGATGTGGTCGAGCTGGAGACTGGCAAGAAGATTGGCATACACAAGGGGTTGTGGTTCCATACCATCGGTCAGCGCAAGGGTTTAGGCTTTGGTGGCGGACCTTGGTTTGTCATCAAGAAAGATATTCCCAACAATATCCTATATGTCTCTAATGGATATGACCCCGCCACGGCTTACAAACAGGAGTTTCGTATTTATGACTTTCATTTCCTGACGGAGAAGTTTGAAGACAACGAAGCAATGAAGGTACAAGGGAATGATGTGGAGAAGAATCGAAAGCGGGAGGTTACTTTTAAGATTCGTCATACGCCAGAGTGTCTGCATGGCACACTTGAGACAATAGCCGATGGCGAGTATCTGATGCATGCCGACAAGCCCATACATGGTGTGGCGCCAGGACAGTTCTGCGTGGTATATGACAAGCAACACCATCGCTGTTATGGCAGTGGTGAGATTGGTATTGCATGATATGTTGTGGTGTGAGGGCTTTATCTCATGTGGATATTGCTCATAGTATCTAAGAATTGCTTGCGGTGCTGATCGTATGCAGCAAGCAGTTCTTTGCTTAGTATGCTGTCGGGTTGCATCTCAAGCATGCGATGGCGCGACGGATATTCCTCCATCTTGCTTATCAATGTTCCTACGGTGATATTGGCGATGTCCTGTGCAGGTTGGAAGGTTGCCTCCGTATCTCCGTTGCCCCCGTTGTTCTCTACAAGCAGGTGTATGTCGCAAAGTCTGTGGAGCAAGTCAGAGGTGATACGTATTGGAATCTTGCTTTCTTCTTTTAGCTCCAAAGCTGTATATGCTGGCTTCCCTTCGGCAAACCGCTGGCAGATAAGGGTTAGTAGCATCATGCACATCTTTGTCTGCATGTCGTGGCTGATGTCTTCAGTGCGAATCATGAACGCATAGTAGTCGGAGTTCTGACTCATATAGCATAGTTCTGCACCAAACAGGCAGATGTACCAGGATATCATCAGCCAGAGCATGAACAATGGTAGCGCGGCAAACGATCCGTAGATGGCGTTGTAGCTGGTAAGGAACATCTGACAGTTGATGTAGATGTATTGCAGCAGTAGCATGGCGATACCAGCGATGGTGCCAGGGATGACAGCCTTTGAGAATTTTACCTTGGTGTTGGGCATGAAGACGTATAGTGCTGTGAACACGCACGACATCATTACGAAAGGTAACAGCTTGATGAGAAACTTCACCACCGAGCCAAGCAGTATGAATGCCTGTAACTGATCTACTACCTTATATATAAATATGTTGACGCCAGAGATAAGTATCAGTGTAATGGGTACAAGGAACAGCAGTGATGTGTAGTCAGTGACAATACGTAGAGGGGGGCGGTTGTCCTTGACTTGCCATATCTCATCAAATGCAGCCTCAATGTTATATATCAGTGACAACACACTATAGAGCATGAATACCAAACCGATACCGATAATCACTCCACTCTTCGTATGGGCAAGATATGCCTCAGCCAAATGGATGATATATTCGGCTACTTGTGGCTGGGCTGACATGGTGTTGTATATCCATTCGGTTATAAAATTGTCGAGTCCGAAGCCGCGAGCTATGGCGAAGAGCACCGCTGCCACTGGCACTATGGCAAGCATAGTGCTGAAGCTGAGGGCGGTGGCATAGTATGTGTGTCCTCGTTCAAAGAAGAACCTGATGGCAAGATAAAGAGTTCGCAGACAACTGAGCACCCATCCTTTCGGGCCGTCTTGTTCTTGTCGCTCGTCTCTCCAGATGCCAATCTTCAGGAAGTGGTGTATGCGCGATATGTTCATGCGTGAAGTGTTTGTGCCGTTCAGGGAGTGTCACCTAAAGAGAGAGCAATCCCTCTGTTGCGTCTTGTGTCATAGTGTGTAGGATGAAAGTTCGGGGAAATTATTGTATAGTGTCATCATATTCTTGAAGACAGCGTCGGCGCCTGACTTCCATAGTTCTTCGTCAGGTAGCGGACCACTGTTCACGGCGATGGTAAGAATCTGGGCTGCCGCTCCTGCCTTGACTCCGAGGGGTGCGTTCTCCACCACGACACCCTGCCAGGGTTGTAGGTTGCCTGCCTTTTGCAGTCCCATAAGGTAGGGGTCGGGAGCTGGCTTTCCTTTCTTTACGTCGTATGCTGTTACGATATGTTGCTCGTCGAGGTATTCGCCAAAATCGGTGAGCAGTCGTTGGATGAGTGGTCGCTGTCCGCTGCCCGTCACCACTCCTACTGTCATGTCGGCATCGGTTATGGCCTTCATCAGCGGGATAACCCCGTCGAATATCTTGGCTTCGGGCATAGAGTGGAATATGCGAGTCTTCACGTCGTACATCTGTTGTGCTTCCTCGTATGTTATCTCTATGCCTTGTTGTCGTCTCACCATCATGCGTATGGTGTCCACGCCCTTGGCTCCCTCGGTGGCGTATGCGTCTGCGGCAGTCATGTTGATGCCAAAGGTCTTCATCGACTCTTGCCATGCTACTGCATGATTGGGCATGGAGTCATAGAGTACGCCATCCATATCGAAAAGCACGGCTTTAGGCAGGAATTGTCTAAAGCCATGCTTTGTGAGATATGAGCTAATAGCGTTTTTCATAGATGTCTTTTCTATGTTACACTCTGCTTGTGACCCCTATGCGCGGGCGAGTCTCTTATTTCTCCTTTGCCAGTCGCTCCTGTATCGCCTTGCTCTCAGCCTCATATCCTGGCTTGTTGAGCAGTGCGAACATGTTCTTCTTGTATGCCTCTACTCCAGGCTGGTTGAATGGGTTCACACCGAGAACGTTGCCGCTGATGCCGCAGGCAATCTCAAAGAAGTAGATGAGCTGTCCGATGTAGTACTCGTTGAGCTCGGGCACGCTGATGCGTATGTTTGGCACACCACCGTCGACGTGAGCCAGACGTGTACCCAGTTCAGCCATCTTGTTCACCTCGTCTACGCGTTTGCCAGCGAGGAAGTTCAGACCGTCCAGATTCTCCTCGTCGCTTGGGAAGAGCAGCTCACGGTTGGGCTTCTCAATGCTGATGACGGTTTCGAAGATGGTACGTTCGCCGTCCTGAATCCACTGTCCCATGGAGTGCAGGTCGGTAGTGAAGTCGACGCTGGCAGGGAAGATACCCTTCTTGTCCTTGCCTTCCGACTCGCCGTAGAGCTGCTTCCACCACTCAGAGACGAAGTGCAGCTTCGGCTGGTAGTTCACCATAATCTCTATCTTCTTTCCATTCTGATACAGTCCATTGCGAACGGCAGCATACTGTGCGGCGAGGTTCTCCTCGAACGGTACGTCCTTGCCGCATGCCTTCTCCATGTCGGCAGCACCTTGGACGAGTGCCTTGATGTCGAAGCCAGCGCATGCTATTGGCAGCAGGCCCACTGGGGTGAGCACAGAGAAACGTCCTCCCACGTTGTCGGGGATGATGAAGCTCTTGTAGCCTTCCTTGTCGGCGCAGATACGTGCGGCACCCTTGACGGCGTCAGTGACAGCAACGATGACGTCCTTGGCAGCCTCCTTGCCCATCTGTTGCTCACACTGCTTCTTCAGCAGGCGGAAGGTCAGGGCTGTCTCAGTCGTTGTGCCCGACTTCGAGATGTTGATGATGCCGAACTTCTTGTCCTTTAGGTATTCGGTCATCTCAGACAGGTAGTCCTCACCGATGTTGTTGCCTGCAAAGAGGATGGTGGGGTTCTTCTTGTCCTGAATGAGCCATGCAAACGAGTTGCCCAGGGCTTCGATGACCGCACGCGCACCAAGGTATGAGCCTCCGATGCCTGCTACGACCACCACTTCACACTTCTCGCGCAGGGTGTTGGCGGTTGCCTGTACCTCATCGAGAAATTCCGTAGTGATACTTGTCGGCAGATGCAGCCATCCCAAGAAGTCGTTACCAGGGCATGTTCCGTTCTCCAGCGCTTCCTGCGCTGCCTTTACTTTCGGCTCGAAAGCCTTCACTGCGCCTGCCTCCAAGAAGCAAGCAGCCTTTGTGATGTCAAGACTGATTGATTTCATAATGTGATTTTTGCTTATTGTTATTTATTTGTAGTGTAGTTGTGTATTTGTGTAATTGAGGAGTTGTGTCCTCATCTCCTTACTCCTCATCTGAACGAGTCGGTGAGTAGCTTTATCTCCACCTGCGGCGATATTCGTTCGTATAGTATGTTATATACCGCATCCAGTATCGGCATGTTCACGTGCAGGTGGCGGTTTATCTCCTTCATGCATTTCGTGCCGAAGTATCCCTCGGCAATCATCTCCATCTCCATCTGTGCCGCCTTCACGTTGTACCCCTTGCCTATCATGGTGCCGAATGTGCGGTTGCGCGAGAAGTTGGAGTAGCCCGTCACGAGCTGGTCACCCAGGTATACGCTGTCTATGATGCTGCGCTGCTTCGGGTTCACCGTGACCAGGAACCGTTGCATCTCCTGCATGGCGTTCGATATGAGTACAGCCTGGAAGTTGTCGCCATATTTCAGTCCGCTGCATATACCAGCAGCTATGGCATAAACATTTTTCAGCACGCTGGAGAACTCTATCCCTATGACATCCGTCGACGTCTTCGTCTTGATATAGTTCGACGCAATGATGTCGGCAAAAGCCTGCGCCTTGTCCTCGTCCTCACAGCCTATGGTGAGGTAGGAGAGCCTCTCCATCGCCACCTCCTCGGCGTGGCTCGGTCCTCCGATGCACGCCAGGTTCTCGTACGGTATGTCGTACACCTGATGGAAGTACTCCGAGCAGCACAAGTTCTCGTCAGGCACAATACCCTTGATGGCAGTGATGATGAACTTATCCTTCAGTCGAGTCTTCAGTTTCTTCAGGTGGCTCTTCAGGTATGGCGACGGTGTGACGAATATCAGCGTGTCGTACGCCTGTGCTATCTTGTTGATGTCGCTCGAGAAGTATATCTCGTCGATGTCAAACCGCACGCTGGTCAGGTAGGCAGGGTTGTGCGACAACCTGCGGAAGTCCTCTATCCGGTCGTCGCGTCTCATATACCAGCCTATGTGGTGAGTGCGCCCCACCACAATCTTGGCAATGGCAGTAGCCCAGCTGCCGCCACCCATGATAGCTATTCTTCCGCAATTATACATATCCTAATTGTCAATTACGCTTGCGCCTTCTCAATCCAGCTTTGCACCACGTCCACGCTCGGCTTCTCGTAGTCCAGCTTGTATTTCTTGTTAATGTCTCCAATCTTCTGTTGCAGCCCCTGTGCCTTCTCCTCCCTGATGTCCGATATCAGGTTGAATCCCGCCTTGCGCAGCACATACACCCAGTTCTCAGGCACGCCAATGGCAGCCCACTCCTGAATGGTGCTCTGCGGCATCTTCTTCTCCGGCTTCATCTGTGGGAAGAACAGCACCTCCTGTATGAACGTCTTGCCCGTCATGAGCATCACCAGTCGGTCTATGCCGATGCCTATGCCGCTCGTCGGAGGCATACCATACTGCAGAGCCCTGAGGAAGTCCTGGTCTATGATCATCGCCTCGTCGTCGCCCTTGTCAGCCAGTCGCATCTGCTCCTTGAAGCGCTCCTCCTGGTCTATCGGGTCGTTCAGCTCCGAGTAGGCGTTAGCCAGCTCCTTGCCGTTCACCATCAACTCGAAGCGCTCCGTCAGCCCGGGCTTCGAGCGGTGCATCTTCGTCAGCGGCGACATCTCCACCGGATAGTCCGTGATGAACGTAGGCTGTATGAACGTGCCCTCGCAGAACTCGCCGAAGAGCTCGTCTATGAGCTTACCCTTGCCCATGGTCTCGTCCACGTCCATGCCCTTCTGCTTGCAGAAGTCGCGTATCTCCTCCTCCGACTTGCCGTTGCAGTCGAATCCCGTCTTCTCCCTGATAGCGTCCAGTATCGGCAGACGGCGGTACGGAGCCTTGAAGCTCACGATGTTGCCGTCAATCTCACGCTCAGGCTTCCCGTTCACGGCAATGCATACCTCCTCTAAGAGCTTTTCCGTGAACGACATCATCCAGTTGTAGTCCTTATACTGAACATACAGCTCCATGCACGTGAACTCCGGGTTGTGGTTGCGGTCCATGCCCTCGTTGCGGAAGTTCTTGCCAATCTCGTACACACCCTCGAAGCCGCCCACTATGAGGCGCTTCAGGTAGAGCTCAGTAGCGATGCGCATGTACATATCTATATTCAGCGCGTTGAAGTGCGTAGTGAACGGACGCGCACTCGCACCGCCCGCTATGGCCTGCAGCGTAGGCGTCTCCACCTCCGTATATCCAGCCTCGTCCAGCACCCTACGTATCGTCCTTATCACCGTGGCGCGCTGCAGGAACGTCTCCTTTACGCCCTCGTTCACCACCAGGTCCACATATCTCTGTCGGTAGCGCAGCTCAGGGTCGTCAAACTTGTCGTACGCCACCCCGTCCTTGTACTTCACTATAGGCAGAGGCTTGAGCGACTTCGACAGCAGCACCAGCTCCTTGGCGTGCACACTCACCTCGCCCGTCTGCGTACGGAACACGAAGCCCTTCACGCCGATGAAGTCGCCAATGTCCAGCAGTCGCTTGAACAGCTTGTTATACTGATCCTTGTCCTCGCCCGGGCACAAGTCGTCGCGCGACACATACACCTGTATCCTGCCCTTCGAGTCCTGCAGCTCCGCAAACGAAGCCTTGCCCATCACCCTCTTGCCCATCAGTCGGCCAGCGATGCACACCTCCCGTTGCGGTTCGTCATCCTTGAACCACTCCTTTATCTCTGTTGAAAAAGCGTTAGTGGGGTATTCAGCAGCAGGATACGGGTCTATGCCCATATTCCTCAGTTCCTGCAATGCTTGTCTGCGAACAATCTCCTGCTCGCTAAGTTCCAAAATGTTCATGTCCTTATTTATTCGAATAAATTCAGGTGCAAAGGTAATAAATAATGCTTAATGCGTAATGCTTAATGCGTAATTTTTTTTCTTTCCGAACGAAAGTACCTTATGCAAAGGTAGTGAAAAAAAATAACGGAGCCCAAACTCACGTTTAAGCTCCGTTCACAATGAAAACGAAAAATTACGGGATTACACCAGAAAGAACACAAACACTAAATCAACCCACAAGACTGCATACCAGCTGAGCCCAAGAGGGCAGTAAGCACAGTTATGATGAATCGTATTACTTCTATCCAAGTATTTTTATTTTTCAGCATACACATTTTTTAGTAGTTATTTAACCGTTTAACCGTTTAACCATTTAACCATTTTATTTTATTTAGAGATAGATTTCAAAATAGAAGAGCCCCACTCTTTTGTTGTGGGGCTCTGCTATATTATGGGTTAGGCTGGTCGCCACCGCCATCTGCGGCTCCGTCGCCCTTGTCCACCTTATAGGTGCCCTGCTCCTGTACCTTCACTCCCTCCAGAAGGTTGATGACACGCTTCTTGTCTGCGCCCTGATGGGTAGCAGGAAGGAAGTTAACACGCACACCCTTGATGTTCACTGCGGCAGAGAACTCCTTGGCGCTCTTGGCAGGAGAGGTGCGAAGACCTACCTTGAAAGAGCCGAAATCCTCGAGGTATACACGGTGACCGTTGCAGAGGTGCTTCTTCATCTGCTTCAAGAGCTCGATGATAACGCCACGAACGTCGGACTCAGTGAGGGTACACTTCTCCTCGATGTCCTTCGAAATCTGCTTGATGTCGATTACCTGGTCTGCTGCTGCACGAGCGTACCATAGACCGAACTGCTCGCTTTGCTGACGGGTGTTTTGATACAACTTGTATTTTACTGCCATAGTTCAAAAGTTTTAGTTAGTTAAGTTAAACAATCTTTTTACCTTTCACGATTGCAAAGATACAATCCCCCGCATGCGTTTTGCAAGAGAGTAGGGAGAAGAAAACGACGCAGCCGTTATTTTTAACTACAATTAAGAATTGGGGAGCCAGCAATCTGGTACGTTTTGCAAACCCCAACGGGCTCTTTTTCAGCACAATAGGAGCCGTTTTGTCTGCAAAAACGATAGAGATTACCGAATGGGCGTGGTTAAACGGTTAAACGGTTAAACGGTTAAATTCTATCCATCGATACAATAAATGGAAAGGATAGTAATAATATCGCGCGAACATTATTTATATAGTATTTTTGATATTTCTCTAAATGTGCATAAAAACAAACGTGTTTAACCGTTTAACCGTTTAACCGTTTGACGCACTTCGATATGTTAATCACAGTAAAACTTGCTTAACAAAAGTTGTGTTTTTTTTTTTTTGTTAACTCATATTACCTTTGCCAGCGCAACGTTGCAGAGATAGATAATCATATTACAAACTAAAAAAACACACACATGGCATCAAAGAAAAGAAAAGGTGTAGGACAAATCATGGACGACGGAACGTTCATATTCACTGCCTACAGGGCAACAGGAAAAAAGATGATTGCTACTACATATCGACTCTCCCCTCTACGGATGTCAACTCATACTCTTTCGA
Organism: uncultured Prevotella sp.; assembly: GCA_900316295.1. Taxonomy (GTDB): domain Bacteria; phylum Bacteroidota; class Bacteroidia; order Bacteroidales; family Bacteroidaceae; genus Prevotella. Next base: position 48,286 of record ONCJ01000001.1, on the reverse strand, counting down.
TGGCGTAATGAGTTTAATTATGAAACACAGGGAGAAGGAATTGCTTGACATTGAAAAAAAAGCCGTAAAAGACTTTGGCGACAAAATCATAGATAAAGATGTGTTGTCCAAGTTAGGGTTAAATGGTTAAATGGTTAAACGGTTAAATAAGTAGCAAAAATTTAATAATAAGAGGAGCGGCTGCCCGTACTGGGTGGTCGCTCTTTTTCTCCTTTCTCCTTTTTTCTCTTTTACAACTTTCCGAGGAACTCGCGCATGATGCTGGTGTTGGGGATGTCTTTGTCGCTGATGGGGAGGAAGTAGTGGAGGAACTTCAGCAGACGGTGGGCATCGGAGTACTCGGGACTGTTCTTGGGCACGGAGGAGAGGATGACCTCGGCATGGGGGCGGAGGACGGCAAACTCGATGTTGAGGGCGGAGTTGAACATGACGTCGGCGGTCTCTTGATATGGGAAGATCCACTGATCCTCTGCCTCGCATACGTTCTTCCACTGGCTGATGGTCTCGCGGGCGGTGTAGGCTCCTTTGTAATAGTCGCGCATGATGCGGCGCAGCAGTCGGTTGTCGCGTACGGGTATCCAGTTGTGGTCGTCGAGGGAGATGCTGGTGAGGGCGGAGATGTAGATTTTGTACTTCAGGTGGTTGGGGATGTGTTGTGTGAGCTTGGGGTTGAGGGCATGGATGCCTTCGATGATGAGTACGCTGTCGGGGGTGAGCTTTACTTTCTTGCCGTTCCACTCACGCTTACCTGTGACGAAATTATATTCTGGCAGTTCTACTCGTTCTCCTTGCAGCAGTCGGCTGACGTGGTCCTGAAGCAGATGATAATCTACGGTTTCGATGTTGTCGAAGTCATAGTCACCATTGGGGAGTTTGGGTGTGTCGAGGCGGTTGACGAAGTAGTCGTCGGTGGAGAAGGAGTAGGGGCGTATTCCGCATGCGAGGAGCTGTACGCTGAGGCGGCGGCAGAAGGTGGTCTTGCCTGAGGATGATGGTCCTGTGATGAGGACAACGGGTACCTCACTCCTCATCTCCTTATTACCCATCTCCTTACTCCTCCTGGCAATCTCTTCGGCAATGCCTACTATCTTCTTTTCCTGCAGGGCTTCGCTCACCTGTATGAGTTCGGTGGCATGTCCTTTGAGGATAGCTTTGTTGACATCGCCTGCGTTGGACAGTCGCATGATGATGTCCCATCGTGTCTTCTCAGCAAACATGCTGTAGGTCTTGGGCATGTCTGCCTTTTCTGCGAGACGGGTGGGGTTGTACCAGTCGGGCACTCGGAGCAGCATGCCATCGTGATAGGGCTCCAATGCCCACACGGTGAGATAGCCGGCACTGGGCACTAACGGACCGTAGTAGTAGTCGGCGGTGTCACCCAGGGTGTAGTAGTCGCTGTATATCTGTCCGCTGGTCTCCAGGAGCTTTACTTTGTCTGTGAAGCCGCGCTCGGCAAAGATGCGGATGGCTTCCTCGGTGGTCGCCTCGTTGCGACGGAAGGGCATGTCGAGGTTGATGATCTCCTGCATGCGCTCCCTGATGCGGTCGATGTCGTGTGTGACTTCATCGCTCTCTCGCTCCCTGGCTCCGTCGCCTCCTCGTTTCTTCTTGAAATTGCAGTAGTAGCCGCGCGAGATGGTGTGCTCGATGAAGAGCTTGGAGCCTGGGAAGAGGTCTTGCGTGGCTTTGTACAGCACGAAGCACAGGGAGCGTATGTAGGCGCGGTGGCCTGCTCCCTCGCGTGCGTCGAGAAACTCTACGTCGCGGTTCTGGTAGAGGCGGAACTTGAGCCCCTGAGGGGTGTTGTTGACCAGTGCGGCGACGACGGGGTAGGGCATATCGAGCTCGGGGGCAAAGGAGTGGTAGACTTCGAGGAGCGAGGCGCCCTCGGGAAAGCTCTTGGTCTTGTTGTTGTTCTTGCAGCGGATCTGAAGCATAATTGGTATTTATTTGTGTAGTTGTGTACTCATCTCCTTACTCCTCATCTCCTCATCTCCTCACTCGGATATCTGTGTTATCTCTATCCTGCGGTTGGCATGGAGCATGTCCTGAGCGCACAGCTGGACGTCGTGTGCCGTTACCGAGTTGAGGATGTCGAGGAAACTGGTGTGGTAGTCGATGCCACGGCGCAGCTTCTCGTACATGATGGTGTCCCAGTAGTCGTCGTGGGTGATGGCTTGTCCGTACGACTTGGCAAGGTACTTGCGCATCTTGTCCATGCTCAGGGCGAGTGGTCCGTCGTTGGCGATGTTTTGTATCTGCTGGTATACTATCGGGATGAGCATGTCGTACTTGGCTGGGTCGGTATGGAAGGACACCTTGAACACTACGTTGGGATGCATGGAGGGGTCCATCTCGTAATCGACGCTGACTCCGTAGGTGCCGCCCTTCTCCTCGCGCACGGAGTCGGTGTAGGCTATCTGCAGACAACGCTTGAGCAGCTCCAGTGTGAGGTCGGTCTTGTTTGTGAATGGCTGCTCGAAGGTGTAGTAGATGCTCACTTGTGTGGATGGGGTGTTCATCTTCTTGGTCCACTTGCGTGTGAAGTTGCCTGCTACGATGTCGGGCGAGGGGTAGGTCTTGGGGGCAGGGAGCAGGGTGCCGGGGGCTGGAGAATCGCCTTGCGTGCTATCTTTGCGGGCGCTGCTTGGCAGGGTGGCGACATACTGGCAGAGCAGCGGACGCAGCTGGTCGAGGTCGATATTGCCTGTCATCACCATGTTCCATCCGTTGGCGTCGGCAAAGAGCTCCTTGTATATCTGCAGCACTCGGTCGTAGCTTACTTCCTTCAGGCGCTCACGCTTCAATGGCTGTACGCGTGGATGATTGCCGTAGAGGATGATGCGTGTGGAGTCGTTGTAGTCTACTTGCGGACTTGCCTCGCGGTTGGTGAGGAAGGAGTACATGCGGTTGAGCTCGCCATTGAAGGCTATGGTGTCCTTGCGTGGTGAGGTGAAGTAGAGGTAGGTGAGCTCCAGCAGCGTCTTCAGGTCCTTGACGGACGAGGTGCCGTTGATGGACTGTGTCTCGTCGCTGACGGATGGTGCTATGCGTACTATCTTGCCTGTGAGCATCTTGCGGAGGGTCACCTCGTCGAATTCGCCCACACCAGCGCCTGTGATGCCGCTGCGCAGGAAGGCGAAGTTGGGTACGTCCTCGTCGGGATAGAGCTCTGTGCCGCCCATTCCGTAGAAGCGCATGCTAATCTGGTCCTTCGACAGCTCTGACGGACGAACGTATACGTTGACGCCATTGCTCAGCTCTATCTTGCGGAACCCGAAGTCGCTCTCGCTCTCGCTCTTGATGGTGCCTGGCTGTGGCAGACTGGTGATGAGGTCTTTGGCTATGGCCTCTTCCTTGTAGGGCTCGTATGTGGCTGCCTGTGCCTCGGTGATGTACTGCTCTACCTGGCTCTCGGTGGGCAGCACGAAGCCTTCCTTGTCGGGGGCGTATACCACGACTACCTGGTTCTTGTCGGAGATGAGCTCCCTGGCGGCGGCATTCACCTCGTCGAGGGTCACCGACTCGCTGAACTCCCTTGCCAGCTTTAGGTTAGCGTCGGCTGTAAGCATCGGTTCCCATGCCAGGAAGTTTTGCAGTGCTTTGCTCACAAAGTGGCTGTTGCGACGGTCGTTGCGCTCGGCATACTGTCGTTCGGCACTTGCTGTCTGTACTGACTTTGCGCGGTCGAGCTCGCTCTGGGTGAATCCGTAGCGGCGAGCCTGCTCAGCCACACCTACGGCTGAGGCAAAGGAGCGCTCCACATTCTCCTGGCGAACGCCAAAGGAGATGGAGAAGGCGTCCTTGGTACGGCTGACGAAGAAGGAGCCTCCGCGAGCCGAGGCACTCAGGCATGGCGGCACCTCCTGATGCTGCATCTCCTGATACCTGCCGTTGAGCATCGACTGTATAAGGCTCTCTACGTATCCGTCGCGCTGGTACTGTATGGTGTTCTTCTCTGAGTCGGGAGTAGCATCGCGCTTCCAGTAGAGGTTCACCAGCATGATGGGCTGCTCGGAGTCTTTGTCCATGGCGACAATCATCTCTTCGTTGTCGGTTACGGGATAGTATATGCGCTCGGCGGCATTCTTCGGCATCGGTATCTTGCCGAAGAGCTTCTGTATCTTCTTCTCCACCTTGTCCACATCCACGTCGCCTACCACGATGATGGCCTGCAGGTCGGGACGGTACCACTTATGATAATAGTCGCGCAGGTCCTGATAGGGGAAGTTGTCTACTATGTCCATCGAACCGATGGGCAGACAGTCCTCATACTTGGTCCCTTTGTATATGGTCGGGGTGAGACGCTCTATCATACGCTGCGAGGCTCGGTTGGCACGGCGGGTGCGCCACTCCTCGTGTATCACGCCACGCTCCTTGTCTATCTCCTTGTCCTCGAGCAGCAGGTAGTGGCTCCAGTCGTGCAGTATGAGCAGTGTGGAGTCCATCACGCTCTCTCTGCCTACGGGCACCGACGCTACGTTGTACACCGTCTGGTCGATGCTGGTATAGGCATTGAGGTTGGCACCAAACTTCACACCGATGGTCTCACACCATGGCACGATGCCCAGCTTGCCATCCTTCCCTGGGAAATTCTTCGTTCCGTTGAACGCCATGTGCTCCAGGAAGTGAGCCAGACCCCTCTGGCGTGGCTCCTCAAGGATACTACCTACACGCTGTGCGATGTAGAAGTCAGCCAGCCCTGGGTCCTTGGCATTGTGACGGATGTAGTATGTCAGTCCGTTCTTCAGCTTACCCGTGCGGTACGAGTCGTCCTGCGCCACAGTCTGTGCCGAAATCAGTGTAGGCATCAGGGCGAGCAGTAATAAAGCAAAAAATGTCTTTCTCATTGTTCGTTAATAAATTAGTCGGCATTTCCAACCGACAAAGATAAATAAATAATGTGATATTAGTACAAAAATGTCCAATATTTTTTATGTCTAACGTCGAGTGGCTTAGAAGGTGCAGCCGATGGCAAACGACAAGGTGGTGTGGCTCTTGCCCTCCAAATACTCGTCACTTTCGGATGTCCTCCGATAGCAGATGCCAGCCTTGGCATACGTCTTCATTCTGGTTTTGGGGAATATGAAGGCATATTTAGCCATTGCGTCTATGGCATACTGCGGGGCTGTGAGCCACTGGTATTCACGGTGAAGGAACGCAGTCATCTCTGCTGGTGCCACCTGCTTGTCAGATGGTGCAGCCATTACTCCGTCCTTATATATTTCTCCGCTACCTTTCTTGTATGACATGCCGAGTGCAGCCGTGAGTATGCCAGGCTTCAGTGGAATGTTGTGTTCGCCACGGGCAAAAAGCTCGGTGCTTCTTATATTTTGTTTTCTATAGTATGGATATTCATACATTGTTTGTTTGCGTTGCATTAGATTCACCCCGCCATTAACAATCCATTTGGTAGTCATGTCGTTGATGCCATAATAGCCTGTATATGCAATACCTCCACTGGTCCATGTTTTCTTTGACAGCTTTACTGGGGTATAGTATTCGTAATATCGTGCTGATGTTACAGGGTCTTCCACTTCTCGGTAGGTGTTATTGTAGTCAGTAAGTTTCTCTGTTGAGAACTGTATGTTGAGGTCGTGCCGATTGTTGACGTGTGAAATAGAGAATCGACCGCTATACTCAAACTGGTTGCCGTCAAACTGGTTGTAAGAGATGGTGTAAGACGACTTCTTACCATAGTAGCCATCACGATTATTAAACGAGAAATTGTTGTACCATGACAACCATGGTGTTATATCCCAACTTAGCTGGACACCTCCTCCTTGATACTCATTAAATAGAGGCATTTCGCGGTTGCTGTCAGTATAGCCGTATTCTCCGAACGTCTCAGCCTTTCCGTATGCAGTACCGTATGATACTATTGACTTATATATCAAGTCGGAATTGCCATAGATACTGAATCTTACACCTTCTGAACTACGTCGATAGTAGTAGTTGGCACCCATCTGAACTCTACAGCCTATCGGTACATACACACCTGCTGTGACAGTTAAGTCCATGAGATTGTTCTTGTGTCTAAGATCCTTGTATTTAGCATAGTTGGCTGCCGTATAGTCTATACGTGCACCAATGGTAATATCCTTATATATCTCACCGCTCACAGCTCCCGTTAGATAGTATGTGTCTTTGTGTTTTCTGCCTTTGTTGTCCAGTGTCCTTTCTATGATATCAAATGGCATGTGTGTCGGATTGATGAATGCAGACCCTGTCATGTCGCGTCCCGAAAAGTTATCATATCCCATCCTGCCATACATTACGATATGCTTGGAGAGTCGATAATATGACTCTATGTCAGCACCTATTGAGAGGGCTTTTGCGGCTTGATAGTAATCAACAAAGCCACCTGTTTCATATTTAATACCTACTTGAGCATCAGTTAGATGATCTATGGTGAGGCGGTTCAGTCCAGCTGCATTGGGGCTTGTCAGCCAAGAGTCGGATAGTTTAAGATACTCAAAATCCTTGGTTAACAGACTGTCCTGTGCCATAACGTGTTGGGGCGAAGCCATCAAGACTTCGCCCAACACTATAAGATATGATAATTTTCGTTTCAATGTGATTATGTTTTTATTCACCACGGAGCGAGCATTTCTGGCGCTCGTGGAAGTCAACTGATGAGTTGTTGGTATCCTGGAAGATGATGTGTGCACCATTCTTCATTGATGCTTCAGCGTTGATACTACTTGGGTCAGTAGAGTTGCCTACGCCCAGTGAGTAGTTATATATCAGCTTGCCCTCATTCTCTGGCAGGGCTTCGGTAGAGGCTTGGTCTACATTACGATAGAGTACGTGACCGTGATTGTTGGTGAGATTCACATGACCAGCATCGATGTCTGCAGTCAGTCGTTTCTTGCTTGCGTCAAGTTTCTCAGCATTCCATACTTCCACACCGTCTATGATCCAGTCATTGGGCACCTTGGCGCAACGGAACACTGGAGTCTGGGCACGTGTAGGAATGTACCAATAGTTCTCTGTGTTTTCGAAGTAGCTTACAGGGTCTGTGTCTTTGGGTTTGAAGATGAAGACAGCTGGTGACGTGGTGCTGAAGCTCCATGCGTTAGCCTGACCATACTTCACGGTCTTAAGATAGTGGCTGGTAGGAATCATATCAGCAGGTGATGGGTAGTAACTGGTGCTGTTGTAAGATACCGCACTTGCTACAGTTACGTCTGGTGTCTTATATTCAGGATCGTACATGCAGTAGTAGTCTGAATTTGCATAGTTGACAGATTCTGCTAATCCGTCTGCCAGTGTGTTGTTGATGGCTCCATATACATTAACTACAATCTGGCTATATGCAGGAATGGTCAGAGTGCTTGGGAAATACCATATACCATTTTGTGCTGGGATGAACCCCTCACCATCATATACAAGTTTGTCGCCATTGTATAGGTTACCCATGAAAGCTGCAGCTTCAGCATTAAAATATGCAGAATATCCAAAAGCGAGATTGTCCAAGGAAACCTCCTCGTTACTGTTGTTGTAGATGATGATACATGCATCCTGAATAAACGCTTTATTTGTCGATGTGTTCCAGCATCCTCCAGTATATATTTCCTTGATGATAATCGGGTTTTCGGTATTCATCTTTGCCACCTTCATCTCAATGGTCGCAGAAGCCGAAACACCATCCTGTACAACGAATTGTGCGAGTGTTCCGTTACAGATATAACGATAGCCGTCATTCTCATGCACATCGGCAGATGTAACTTCGTATACTCCTGCAGGCACCTGGAATACAGCTTTACCATTGGCATCTGTCGTCGACTGGTATACGCCAGAACCCACTGTGTTGCGCAACTCAATAGGTGCTCCTGCGTATGGCTCTGCTGTCTCAGGATAGCTTAGTTGTACTGTGACATCATAGAGCTTGACGTCGTCATCGTCACTACATGCACTAAATAATGGCATCAGTGCACACATTACAATAGGGATAATACCCTTGAAAAAGTTTTTCATGTTTCTTTTACTTACAATTAATGATTAATTCATATTTCATATATTCTTTTATATCTTAACTCTTAGCGACAGACCATAATAAAATTTAGGAATATATCCGCTGTTGAAGAGTGAGGTCTTTTGCCCTGTTTGTGATGATTTCACATGTCCGAAATTGTTGAAGAAGTTGTTGGCATAGAACGACACGCTTACGTGGTCACCTATCTCCTTCGTTATTGTGAAGTTTGCCGAGAAATATTTCGATATATAGTTGGGGTTGAGGGTATAGGCATAGTTGGTCTTCAGTACCAGGTTGCTCATACGATTGTATAGTACTGGGTCGTTGTCCTTAGCCCATACGAATTTCTCGTAGAATGGTATCAGCTCGGTGGGGTTGTCCCATGTGCTGTAGTATTCTGGGTAGACGGCTACGTACTGGTTGCGCATGCTCTTGTCGTATGGCTCTCCGAAGTAGTCTTCCATTTTCTCAATGGCTACGCCACGGGTGCCGCTGCTCAGTTCTGACAGCGAGCGCTTGTAATTGAACAGACTGCTTTCCAGGCGTAGCGTGATGATCATTCTCACCTTGGGTATATGTGTGGTTAAGGTAGCGTTCAGGTTCACCTGTCGCGACTCACTACCGTTTGCTACCGATGCCGATGATGCAGTTCCAGCCGATGTTGATGATGATCCTCGATAATAGCCCAGAAGCGGGTACATGGGATTGGTCTGTTCGCCAATACCTGTGGCGCTACCAGCAAACAGTGTCTCGTCGATGCCCTTGTATTTGTAGAAGTTACCATCGATACGCAGTGATGTGCGCAAGACTTTTATTTGAGGGAGGTCTACTACCCACTCCAGTCCGTAGCGTTCCACAGGACTTCCGTTGATATATGTGCGGTTGGACTTATAAGAGTGGTATGAGGAGTGGGCCAGTTCCACAGGACCTTTTACTCCCGACAGGTCATACATTGTAACGATACCTGTCTGTTGGTCTATGGTGTATGCCCTGTTCTCTGATGCTATACCTTGACCCTCGATAGCTCGCTGACCAGTAAACACATATTCGTATGGCGTATACTGATATACTGACATGTATGGACGAAAGGTCTTGTGATAGAATCCTGATAAGGTAATCTTTATTCCCTTTACCTTCATATCTATGCCAATGTCAGTCTGATTGGTGTATTGCCATTTTAGATTGGGATTGTATATAGGTGTGGCAGGGTGGGTATAGTAAGCATAATATGCCTTGTTGTCGGCAGTGCTTCCTGGGGTGAAGGCGAGTATGTCGGTATATGTTGGGGCAGGGTATAGCACTTGGAATGATGGTAGTTTCACAGACTTTCCCCATCCGGCATGGATGCTCAGGTCGCTCACCCATGCGTCGCGCTTCTCCCAGAAGGTGTATTTCGTGTTGAAGCGAGGCGAGATGCTCGACACATTGCCATAGTCCGAGCCGCTGATCATGGTGATGTCGTCGCGTAGACCGGCTGTCAGCTGCAATGAAGAGTGGGGAGCTCGCTGGGAGTCCGTGCTTGATGTGAGCACCGTCACCTTCTCCTCAGCATATATCGCAAGGTTTCTGGTCCATGGTAGTTCGTTGTACCTATATGGACGCCATGTGGGAGCATAGCGCATGTTCTCATAGTATGTACCTCTTCCGTTGTTGCCGCTACCTTTATATTCGGCACCTACCATCAACTTGTTCAATACTCTCCCGAAACGCCTTGTCCAGTCGGCTTGCAGCTTCATCGAGTAATTGATTGGTTTCTGGTCATTATAGCTCCTGAGATACCAAGAACCTACTGGGCTGAGGATGATGTTGGCGTTAGGGTCTGTGTCATAGTCGGCAGCGACAAAGTAGCCTTCCTCCATCGTGTGAATGTATGGCTGTGATGATGCCGAGCCCACTTTCTCATAATATTCGGCTTTCTTGTCTTGGAATGAGAAGTTACTCTTGAATGATATGTTTGTTATCCATGACTTGTTGAGCAACCAATTGAGGTTGAGGCTTGCACGGAACACGTTGTCACGTTCTTTACTATATGAGTTAAGAGTATTGTCGGGGTCGGCCTCTGAGTTGTAACCTCCGATGTTGCCCGTTATTGATGCACTCAGAGTTAGTGGCGTTGACTGCTTCATGAAAACGTTCATGTAGTTGAGCGACAGTATGTTGCGTGTGTATGCCGTGTGAGGTGATGCAATGTCCGAGAACGAGCGGGCACGTTCCAGTGATGCGTTTAGTAATCCTCGGTTCCCACCTAAGTCAAAGCCTTTGTTCACAGCCAGCTGATAGGTGTGCTGATTGAGTTTCCCCTCTACTATGAATGGCGACTTACCCTTGCGTGTGTTCACCTTTACAACTCCGTTGCTCAGGTCGCCATATTCCACCGAAGGAATACCCGTAACTATTTCTACACTCTCTATGTTAGACGAACTGATGCTTCGTGTACTCACACCTGTTGTCTCGCCCATGATGGCATTGTTGTCCATACGTACACCATCCACCTCGACGGCGGTACCAAACGAGGCATTACCTTTCTCAGATCCATCGCTGCGCAGCGACATACGGTCGTCGTTTATCAGCGTGCTGTTCACGGTCTTACCGCCAGGTAGCAGCGTACTGATCTCACCCACATTCATGATTTGCTGGTTGTCCAGTGTCATGCGGTCTATCATATAAGATGTGGTGGCATCATTGGTGTTACGCTTAGCAGTCACCTCCACCTCATCCAGTGCGAGGTTATCTTCCTGCATGGTGATGGTATAGGTGGTCTGACCGTCTTTTAGTACCACGCTTTTTGTAGTATAGCCCAAACATTGTACTACAATGGTGAGTGTACCCGATGGTACGTTTTTTATCGTGAAAAGTCCCTGCTGATCGGTGAATGCCCATAGTTCATGGTCTTTCACTTGTACTGATGCAAACTCTATTGGCGTGTTTGTCTTATCCGCTACTACCTTGCCAGCAATAGTCCGTTGCTGGGCATGTACAGCAGAGAAAACAATGGCTGTAAAAAACAATATTAACCACGCTCGTTGCTTCATTCTTACCTTATTCGCTTTATGAATGGTTGAATTCGGCTGCAAAGGTACAAGAATCCTAAACTCGTGGCAATACCTAAAAAAAGGTATTTTTGGGGATGCCTGTCGGAATACCGGAATACCGGAATGCCGGAATGTCGGAATCCAGACATCCCAGGAGAACTATCCCTCTCTGAGGAAGTCGAGGGCCTCCTTTATTTCTTCGATGGTAGCCGTCTGGTCGATGCGAATGTCGCCGATGCCTGCCAGCAGGGTGAAGTTGATGGTGCCTGAGGTGTTCTTCTTGTCGTGGGTCATCAGTCGGATGAGCTCGTCATAGTCGTCGCACGTGATGGGTAGGGTGCCGTAGTTCTCGCGGATGTACGTCACCGTCTGGCGCATCTTGTCGGTAGGAAATCCCACCTTGACAGACGACAGGTATAGTTCACAGATGATGCCGTAGGCAACGGCATAGCCGTGAAGCAGAGGTGAGATGTGAGGACTGTCTGGTGAGAGGCTCATCGATTCGAAGGCATGACCGAAGGTGTGCCCAAAGTTCAGTGCCTTGCGCAGCCCCTTCTCCGTAGGGTCTTGCTCCACGATGTTCTCTTTCACCTTCACCGAGTCTGCCACCATACGTTGGAGGCGTTTGAACGTTGAACGTTGAATGTTGAACGTTGAACGTTGGGTGCTATTGTTGTTGCTGTCGTCACTACTATCTTTGACATCAAACTCAAACTCTATCAGCTCAGCCCATGTGTCTTCGTTGGAGATCAGACCATGCTTGAGCATCTCAGCATATCCACTGAGCATGTTCTCCTTGTCGAGTGTGGCAAGGAACTCGGTATTAAGTATCACAAACTTAGAGTCATTGAAAACGCCAATCTCGTTCTTCAGTCCTCTGAAGTTAATGCCTGTCTTTCCGCCCACGCTGGCATCTACCATCGCCAGCAGGGTAGTAGGCAGATTGATGAAGTTCATTCCGCGCTTGAAGGTACTGGCAGCAAAACCGCCGAGGTCGGTCACCATACCTCCACCGAGATTTATCAGACATGAGTGGCGAGTAGCACCGCCGTTGGCAAGTTCCTGCCATACGTATGCGAGGCTGTCGAGAGTCTTGTTCTGGTCGCCCGCCTTGATGGTGATAATCTTGGCATTCTTCAGACCGTAGAAGTTGCTCAGCATCGGCCAGCATTTCTCCAGCGTATTCTCGTCGGTGAGTACGAAGATATGGTCACGCTCACACTCGGCGAGTGACATAGCGAGGTCGTTCTGGAAATTCTGGGTTATAGACGAACCTATTTCTCCTATTGCCGAAATGATAACTCTCTGTTCCATAGTGCTAATGTTTTGAACTGTTGAGAGCAAAGTTACTGTTTTTTGCTTCTTAGTTTTCGGTTTTCGGTTTTTAGTTTAAGATTTTTTTACACTAAAACATGCCAAATTGCGCACACTGCTATTTGAGTGTGCAACAATTCTCGCCAACATAATTCTTTTTTGCTTTATCGGGATGTCGGCATTTCGGTATTCCGGCATTTCGGTATCTCGGCATTTCGATATCTCGGCATAGCGGTATTCCGGCATTTCGATTTTCCGTTATTTCGGGGTGTCGATGCAAAAGTAGTGATTTTTCGCTGAACGAATGGAGCGGTTCGCTGAAAAAACAATGGTGATGTTAAACTTTTTCATACCTTTGCAGTCGAATTAAAAAAGAATCAGCAAAGCAATAATGACAGTCGCCTGTTGATGATTTCTAATAAGATACAAAGATTATGGAAAAACACAGTATAATTACGCTATTGTTTTTACTATTGCTGCCCTCGTTGGCTTCGGCACAGACCGACACCCTGACTACTGTCGCCACCTCTTCCTCCTCATCCCTCACTTCTCCCTCCTCGGTAGTCACAGGTTCCCTCTACGATCGTGACAGTAAGGAGGCTGTGCCTTTTGCTACTGTCCAGGTGCTCAGGCAGGACAGCTCGTATGTCACGGGTGCCTTGTCGGACGATGACGGAAATTTCAGAGTTGAGATGCCTGAAGATGGTAAGTATATCGTGAAGGTCAGTTCGGTGGGATATAAGACTATATATAATAATGTGACGATTGCTGATGGCAAGGATGTCAGCCTCGGTCGTCTGACGTTCGGTGCCGATGCTGTGATGCTCAAGGGTACCACCGTCACGGGGCGCGCCGCTAAGGTGGTGGTCAAGGAAGACACATTCCAGTATAATGCTTCGGCATATCGAGTGCCTGAGGGCTCTACCATCGAGGCGTTGGTAAAGAAACTGCCAGGCGCTGAGGTGAGCGACGATGGTACCATCAAGATCAATGGTAAGGAAGTGAAGAAAATCCTTGTCGACGGCAAGGAGTTTATGACGGGCGACACCAAGACGGCGCTGAAGAACCTGCCCACGTCGATAGTGGACAAGGTGAAGGCGTACGACCAGCAGAGCGACCTCTCGCGCATATCGGGCATAGATGATGGCGAGGAACAGACGGTGCTCGACTTCGGCATCAAGCCAGGTATGAACAAAGGACTCTTTGCCAATGTCGATCTGGGTATAGGCACTAAGGGACGTTATGCCGAGAAACTCATGGGAGCCTACTTCAACTCCAAACACCGACTCATGGTCTTTGGCGATGCCAACAATGTCAACGATGTGGGATTTGGTGGCGGACCACGTGGTGGCTTCGGTCAGACACGACTGGGACTGAACGCCGCGAAGATGGTGGGACTCAACTATAACTATGATGACGGCAACCGACTGAAGATGGATGGTAGCCTGAGGTGGAACCACTCTGACGGCGACCTCAACGCACGTACGTCGATAGAGAACTTCGTGAGCAAGCAGGGAGCCTTCTCCAACAGTCGCTCGCAGACCTTCAGCCGCTCTGATGCCTGGGACTTCCGCTACCGTCTGGAGTGGCAGCCCGACTCGATGACCAACATCATGTTCCGCCCTAATCTGCAGCTGTCGAAGAGTGACAGCCATGTGGTGAGCCGTTCGGCATCATATAATGAAGATCCATACGACTACAGCGACGACCCGCTCAGCGAGGAGACGATAGAGAAGATGGATGAGATGGACAAGATGGTGAACACCAACAAGCAGACCTCCATCACCTACGGCGAGACCAAGAAGGCTTCTACTATGTTGCAAGTCAACCGCAAGCTCAACCAGAACGGACGCAACGTGACCCTGCGTGGCGACATAGGATACAACGACAAGAAGTCAGACGGACTATCTCTGCAGGATGTCTACCTGTATCAGGTGATGAACTATCTCAATACGGGCGACTCGCTCTATCAGGTCAACCGCTACAACCTCATGCCGACCAACAGCTGGAACTATGCCCTGCAAGCCACCTATAGCGAACCCCTCGCACGCAAGCTCTACCTGCAGTTCAGCTATAAGTTCAGCTACTCCATGAGCAAGAGCGACCGCTCCACATACGACTTCTCCGACATAGCCGCAGGCACCTTCGACGGCATCACACCTCACTATCGTTCGTGGAACAGCTATCTGTCGCTGCTCGACCGTCCCCTGGACACCTATCTCGACCACGACCTGAGTCGCCACTCCGACTATCGTACTTATACCCACGACATGCAGGTCATGATACGCCTCGTCCGCAATAAGTATCGACTTAATGCCGGCATTATGATACAGCCGCAGACCAGCCGCTACAAGCAAGACTATCTGGGCCAGCATACCGACACCACACGCCATGTTGTCAACTGGAGTCCTACGTTCGACTTCCGTTATAAGTTTGACAAGCAGAGCCAGCTGCGCATCAACTATCGAGGTACCACCACCCAGCCATCGATGAGCGACCTGCTGTCTATCGTCGACGACAGCGACCCACTCAATATCAAGGTGGGCAACCCAGGACTGAAGCCCGCCTTCACCAATCGCTTCCGACTGTTCTATAACGCATATATGCAGAGCCATCAGCGTAGCATCATGGCATTCGTCAACTACAGCAACACACGCAACAGCATCAGCAACAAGGTAACCTACGACGAGACCACCGGCGGTCGTACCATACAGCCCGAGAATATCAATGGCAACTGGGACCTGAGCGGAGCCTTCATGTTCAACACCTCAGTCGACTCGGCAGGAGTATGGAACATCAACACCTTTACCACAGCCGGATACAATAACTATGTGGGCTACCTCAGCCTCATGCGCAATGCCGACTCCCAGAAAAATGTCACACGCTCGCTGAACCTCGGCGAACGCCTCTCTGCCAGCTATCGCAACTCATGGCTCGAGGTAGAGCTCGACGGGTCAGTCAACTACGCCCACTCGCGCAACAAGCTGCAGAGCTCGAACAACCTCGACACCTGGCAGTTTGCCTATGGTACCAACATCACCCTGACGATGCCGTGGGGCACCTCGCTCTCTACCGACCTCCATGAGAACAGTCGTCGAGGATATAGCGATGCCTCGCTCAATACCAACGAACTCGTATGGAACGCACAGGTGAGCCACAGCCTGCTGAAGAACAACGCCCTCACCCTGAGCGTACAGTTCTATGACATCCTGCACAAGCAGAGCAATCTCAGCCGAGCCATCAGCGCCACCCAGCGTACCGATACCGAATACAACAGCATCAACAGCTACGTGATGTTCAAGGCTTCCTACCGCCTCAATCTTTTCGGAGGCAAGGAGGCGATGAAGGAGCGCAGAGGAGGCGACCGTCCCGACTTCGACGCGGCGGCTCCAGGCATGGGTCCACGCCCCGAAGGTTCTGGCAGACGCGGCGGCTCAGGCAGCCGACCACCACGCGGAGGTGGCTTTGGCGGTCCGATGATGATAGACTAAGGCAGGTTTGAAGCTTCAAACTGTTGGTTTAAGGCCCCAAACCGTTGGTTTAAGGCCGCAAACTGTTGGTTTGAGGCCTTAAACTAATGGTTTGCGGATACAAACTGTATTTTCTTTTATGGATTGTATTACGGATTGAGCGGTGTGAGCGGATATATTATGTTGACGATGAAGATGTTGGCGGCAAGGATGATGAAGTTCATCAACAGACCGATGCGCATGAAGTCGCTGAAGCGGTAGCCACCAGGGGCGTATACCAGCATGTGGGTGGGCGAGCCTATAGGTGTGGCGAAGCTACTGCTGACGCTAATCATCAAGGCGATGAGGAAGGGGTAGGGCTCGTAGCCCAGCTTTTCGGCTGCCTCGTACATGATGGGGAAGAACATGGCACCAGCGGCGGTGTTGGAGATGAACTCGGTGATGAATGTGCCGACAAGACAGATGGCTGTCATCACTATGATGGGATTGGAACCGCAGACGTCAAGAATGCCGAACGCTAACTGCTCGGCGATGCCTGTCTTCTGGATGGCGGTACCTAAGACTACGGAGCCTGCAAACACCATAAGGATGTCCCAATTGATGGACTTCATGGCTTGGTCGACGTTGCAACAACGGAACAGTAGCATAGCCATCGCAGCAAGGAAGGCACACTGTAGCAGCGGGATGACATTGAGTGCTGACAATGCTATCATCAACAACATGATGGTAGTGGATATGAGGGTCTTTTTGCCAATATTAGGAACCTGTCCTGAATCGAAGAACTGCAGTTGTGAGGACAACTGCTCGGTGTTGATATCCAACTGTGGCGAACACTCTAAGAGCAAGGTGTCGCCTGCTTGCAGCACAACATCACGAGGCGACTCGTCGATGCGCTTGCCTCTGCGGGCTACGGCTACGAGCGTCATGTTGTTGTCTTTCTCAAAGGTTGAGTTGCCTATGGAAGTGTTGATAAGGCTACTGCCGAAGGTGACGTAGGCGGTGTGGAGCTGGCGGTCTTTGTTGACTTCATCCATAGTGAATATATAGTGGTCGGCATTGACAAAGCCGTGGCTCTTCTTCAGTTCGAGGATCTCATCTATCTGTCCTGCAAAAATCAGTCGGTCGCCACCCATGATGGGTTCATTGCCATGAACGGGGGAGATGACTTCGTCGAAATGGATTACTTCGATGAGGCTGCCACCGTGAATGTCCGTGAGACCAGCATCGGCAATCTTCTTTCCGATATATGGATTGTCTGACGGGACAAGAAGTTCGACGGTATAGTCGGTAGTGGCCTCGAAAGCAGACTCTGGAGCCTTACGGTCGGGCAGCAGTCGGCGCAGGGCGATGATGGAGAGTACACCGACGCACAGACAGAACAGTCCTGGTAGCATGGTTGCCAGCACGTTCATGGACTGACCTGTATGGTCGGCATAGAGTCCTGAGATAATCAGGTTGGGCGGTGTACCTATCAGCGTACACACTCCTCCCATGCCTGAGGCATAGCTCAGTGGAATCAATAGCTTGGAGGGAGAGATGCCCAGCTTCTTCGACCATATCTTGACGATGTTGACGAAGAGTGCTACTACCGTAGTGTTACTGAGAAACGAACTGAGTGCCGCTACAGGAAGCATCAGTCGTACTACGGCCTTGGAATAGCCTGTGGGCTGACCCAGGAGGTGCTTGACAATCCATTGGAGTACACCTGTATGTGTAAGACCTGCCACAACGACAAACAGTACGCCGATGACAACCACCGAACCAGAGCTGAAACCCGAGAAGGCTTCCTTGGCATCGAGAACACCTGTGACAAACAGGATGCCGATGGCACCAAGAAACACCAGGTCGGCACGAAGCTTAGTAAACAACAATACGGTGAACATTGAAAGTACTGTCAGTATAGTAATCCATGCATAGAGATTAAAACCAAGAAATATTATTGACTCCATATTTTGAGAATTTTTTATATTATCAGTTTTACTCGGAAACCACGACTTGTGGGCTCCTCTACTACCTGTTGGCATAGTGTAGACAGCTGGTTACGCTGTTCCACGCTAAGCGGAGTGGTTGTCATTTGTTCTACCATGAAATCGAGGGCGGTGACACCCGACAGTTCGCTATGGGTGATACGCACGGTGATGGGGCGGTACTGAGCCATCACCTCGTCAAGCATCTTGTCGCATAGGCTATCAGCTGTGGATTGCTTTTCGGTGATGCCGTACTTGTGACAGAAGGCGTTGATAGCTGAGTGCATACCAAGGAAGTCGTAGTCAGGACCGTCGACCTCGAACACCTCTTTGCGTATGCGCTGTACGAAGGCCTTAGTAGCGCTATGGATGGGCGACTCGAATATCTGTTCGGGTGATCCGTCTTCGTGTATATATCCGTCGTACATGAAGAAAATACGTGTGCTCACGTCGCGTGCGAACTTCATCTCGTGGGTGACGATGAGCATGGTGAGACCTTCCTTTGCCAGCTGGCGGATGACGCTGAGTACTTCGCCTACCATTGTCGGGTCGAGAGCCGATGTGGGTTCGTCGAAAAGAATGACATCAGGCTTCATGGCAAGACTACGAGCGATAGCCACACGTTGTTTCTGTCCTCCAGAGAGGCTCGACGGATAGACGTCAGCCTTCTCTGCCAGACCTACCTTTCGTAGTAGCTCGAGGCCCTCTTTGCGTGCTTCTGCCTCTGACTCATGGCGGAGCTGGCATGGGGCGAAGATGACGTTCTCAAGGACCGTCTTGTGTTCGAAGAGATTGAAACTCTGGAACACCATGCCCATCTTCTGACGTAGCATGTTGACAGAATAGCCTTTTTGAAGGATGTCTTCACCTTCGAAAATGATGCTACCGCCAGTAGGCTGCTCCAGTAGATTGAGACATCGCAAGAGGGTGCTCTTGCCTGTACCCGACGGTCCGATGATGGAGATAACTTCGCCAGGACGGATGTCTGCATTGATGTCACATAGTACGTCGAGTGTACCGAAGCTCTTCTTCATGTGAGAGATGCGGATGAGTGGTTGGTTCTCTGCGGAACTCTCGCTGTTAGATTTTCGAACGGAATGTGATTTGGTAGAGCGTTTGCGACGAATGAGCATCCATACGCCACCACCTATTACTATAATAAGGAGAGGTACAGCCCACCAGAGCATCTTTTCACCTTCCTTGGCCGTGAGCATCTGTGACTTGGAAGGGTGGGTGAGAATACTGCCCTCACCCCTACGTGTGATGAGCATGATACGTGAATCGTAATAACCATCGGAGAAGAGAACTTGCTTCTGGCGCTCCTCAGTGATGGATATGGCTCCCATAGCCATGTCTGCCTTGCCTGTTTGTACAGCTGGTATCTGTGAGGCGAAGTCCATGATGAGATATTCCAGACGCCAGCCCCGTCGGTTAGCCCACTCTGCCAGGAAGGCTGGTTCCAGTCCGGAAGGCTTGCCTCCACTGATGAAGTTGAAAGGTGGCATGGATGGGTATGTAGCCACATGAAGGACACGTCCCGTGCCGTGTGATTGAGGAATGGCAAGAGTGGAGGGGTCTGCGACCTCCTGCCATTGGTCGATTATCTTTTGATAGGTTCCGTCGCGACGTATGTCGGCTAAGAAACTGTTGAAATCTTGTTGTAGGGCTGTGTTATCATGGCGGAAACATGCTCCTACAGGTATGGGTTTCTGACCTGTATCCACCGAGTCAACCTGTGCAGCCACCTCCTTGTTGAATGTCAAGGTGAGACTTTCACTACCAGCTACATCCAGTTTACCATTCTTCAGGGCTTCCAGGATGTCGGTGTAATTTGTCATGCGCATGATATTGGCTTCGGGAGCATTCTTTGTGATGGTAATGTCCTGAATGCTTCCGATAACGACTCCCACACGCTTTCCTTTCAATGCGTTGAAGACTTCGGGCGTGTTGTTGTCGGCTACAACAGCTGTTGGCTCAGACGGATGATAACCCAGCGCTGCCATCGCCAGCAATAATATAGCAGCTATGAATGCCTTCATGCGCTTACGTTGTACCAGTGACTGGAGCAATAAGCCGATGAGCCATGCCGCAAGGAAGTAGATGATGGCTGTGAGGATGAGTGGGAAGAAAGCATCGAACGTTCGTGAGCGTATCAGGTCGGAGGCACGTGTCATGTCGGACACAGCAATATAGCCCACAATGCTCGTACCCTTCAGCAGACTGATGACCTCGCCTTGATAGACTGGCATCACTGCCTTGATAACCTGTGGCAGGATGATGCGGAAGAACGTCTGTCTGCTGGTGAATCCTAATGCCAGACCCGCCTCCGTCTGTCCGCGATCAATGCCCAAGATAGTGGTGCGCAGCATCTCGCTGATATAAGCAGATGTATTCATGGCAAAGGTGATGATGGCTACTACGATTCCTGTGGCATTAATAGGAGCCAGCACTACATAGAACATCAGCATGAGCAATACCAGTACGGGCGTGCCACGCATAAGGTCGATATACACTTTTGCCACCTTTTGCAGCCACGCTCGACGACTCATACGCATCCAGCATACCAGTCCACCCAACAAGGTACCGAGGACAGCAGCGCAGAAGGTGATGAGGAGCGTCACCTGCAGACCGTCGAGAATCATCCTATAGCGGTCTTCTACTATCAGGTTGTTGTGGAAACTTTCAGCCACGTTGTTCGCTAACGAACTGCATCCTGTCAATAATAAGGTGGTCGCAAGTATTGTCCAGTTTTTCATTTTGAGAATAAAATAAGTGCTATTTCCGTGTTTCTTGATACGTCTGTACCGTTCGTAGAGACTCTTCTTCGCCTACAATCCAGATGATGTCGCCCTTGCGTAGAATGCGTGTGGGACTGACCATAGTGAGGTTCTTCTGTCCTGCTTCGACGCCTACAACCATGCATCCCAATTTGTCACGGATTCCGCTCTCGGCAATAGTCTTACCAACAAACGGGCTGGTAGGGCTTATGACGAGCTGACGTAGGTGCATCTGTCGTTTTTCAATGTCTGGATCTTCTTGATATGTCTCATTAGCTATCGCACTGCCAAGACGAGCCAGCTGCTCATCATTGCCAATAACTTCTATCTTGTCGTTGGGAAAGAGCACATTGTCACCACCAGGGATGTTGATGCGACGGCTGCCACGCAGGATACTGCTCACGTGGACTCCGAAACGGGTGCCGATGCGTAGTTGGGAGAGTGGTTTACCTGCCCATGTCGACTCTTCGGGTATCATGAACTCACTGATGTGGATGTCACGATCGAGCAAATGACCTTCATAGAGTGGTCGCTTCCGACCTCTGACTTGTGCCTCAATTTCACGAGAACGCAGGTTGAGCACAAACATCCTTTCGAGCTTGATGCTGCGATGTTTGAGGCGGCGCGAAAGTATCATGAGGGTGATGGCTGTCAGAGCTATCGCCACGATGATGGCATTGCGGAAATGAGAGAGGTGGTTGACGATATAGAATACGAAGAAGGCTGCAATTGCGATGCGCACAAGGACTGTGAAAAAGAGAGGCAGACGGTTGAGACGACTCTCCGTCCACAGGGCTCTAAACTCGTCGCTATGGTTTTTCTTCATGATGATGCTACGAAGAAATGGCGAGATGAGCAGAATTGTGACAATGGCACACAGAATGTCTGCCATCGACCATCGTACGTTGAGGAGTGCCCAACTGCCTGTGATGCCAGCAAACAGACGCTGGAAGAGTGGCTGAAGGAAGGTAAATGACAGGGCTGTTACGGCGAAAGAGAGGATGGAATAGACGATGGTGTTGACAGCCATTGAGGTGAGGAGCCTATGCCAGTTGCTGATTGTGGTGGCTGTCTTGGGTGTGCCTGCAGAAAGATGGTTCATACGACGTAGCCACGTCTTGGGTATGTGGACAGACAGGAACTGATAGGCAGGCACTGAGGCACGTATCATATAAGGTGTGAGAAATGTGGTAATAACCGATACTGCAACAACCACGGGATAAAGGAAATCACTGATAACATGCAGAGACAATCCCAACGAGGCGATGATGAAGGCAAACTCGCCAATCTGTGCCATAGAGAAACCGCAGCGCATGGCGGTCTTCAGTGGTTGGCCTCCAAGAAGATAGCCCAGTGTGCCAAGTATTGATTGTCCGAGCAGAATGACGGTGGTGATTATGATGATGGGTAGGGCGTAGTTGCCTAATATCACAGGGTCGACCAGCATGCCCACCGACACGAAGAAGATTGCTCCGAAAAGATTCTTCACTGGCTCTACCAGTCGAATAATCTTGTCGGCTTCGACAGTCTCAGCAAGGATGCTGCCCATGACGAAGGCTCCGAAGGCTGAACTGAAGCCTACCTCGGTAGAAATGACTGCCATTAGGCAGCAGAGCCCAAGGCTAACGATGAGCAGCGTCTCGCCAGTCATTAGTCGGCGCGACTTGCGTAGGAACAGTGGTATGAGGAAGATGCCTACCACAAACCATAACACGAGGAAGAATACTATGCGTAGGATGCTGCCTGCCATCTGACCGCCATCTGGACTGTCGCCACTGGCAATGGCCGAGAGCATCACCATCATAACGATGGCGAGTATGTCTTCGAGTATGAGTACACTCATCACCATGCTGGCAAAACTCTGTTGGCGTAGCCCCATGTCATCGAATGCCTTGTAGATTATGGTGGTGGATGACATGGCGAGCATGCCACCAAGAAAAATGCAATCCATCTTACTCCATAAGAAGACCTTGCCAGTACAGATGCCCAGCATCATCATAGAGAAGATGATAGTACATGCTGCAATGATGGGTGAGGCTCCCATCTTCATGATTTTCTTGAACGAGAAGTCAAGTCCGAGGGAGAAAAGTAGAAACATTACGCCGATGTCAGCCCATGTCTGTACATTATTGCTATCGACCACAGACATGGTATATGGCATGTGGGGCGAAACGAGGAAGCCTGCCACGATATATCCCAATACCAACGGCTGCCTGAGACGCTTGAAGACAAGAGTCACGATACCTGCTACGATGAGGATTAAGGCAAGGTCGGTAACTAATGCTGGGAGATGGGACATGGTGGGTGTTGGGAGCTGGGAGTTTTGAGTTTTGAGTTTTGAGTTATGAGCTTTGAGTTAGTCGTGATACCCTTCTGTCAACTCACATATCTTCACTATTACCTGCATGGCTTTTTGCATCACTTGTATGCTGACAAATTCATGTGGTCCGTGGAAATTGACTCCACCAGCGAAAATGTTAGGGCAGGGTAGTCCGCGGAAAGAAAGCTGAGCTCCATCGGTGCCACCACGTATGGGTACGACCTTGGGAGGTACTCCAACTTCCTGCATGGCTCGTAGTACTATGTCGACTACATGCATATTGGAGTCGATCTTCTCCTTCATATTGAAGTATTGGTCGCGTAGCTCGATAGTCACCGTTCCTTCTCCATAGCGTTCGTTCATCTTGGCGACACATTCCTGCATGAAACGTTTACGGTCGTCGAAATGTTCTCTGTCGTGGTCGCGGATGATATACGAGAGTTTAGCCTCCTCAGTACGACTCTCTATGCCCAGAAGATGATAGAATCCTTGGTATCCTTCGGTGGTCTCTGGGCGATCAGAGTCGGGTATCATACTGTCAAACTCGCATGCCAATCGGCTGGCGTTGACCATCTTACCCTTGGCATAACCGGTATGTACGCTTACACCTTTTAAATATATCTTAGCGCTTGCTGCATTGAAATTTTCAAACTCCAGCTCGCCAAGGTCACCACCATCAATGGTGTATGCCCATTCGCAACCAAAGCGCTCCACATCAAAGTGGTGGGCACCCATGCCAATCTCCTCATCGGGATTGAATCCCATACGGATGTCGCCATGTTCAATCTCTTTATGGTCGCGCAGATAGCACATTGCCTGTACTATCTCGGCAATGCCAGCCTTGTCGTCTGCACCAAGAAGGGTAGTGCCGTCGGTGACGATGAGGTCCTCGCCCTTATGAGCCAACAATTCTGGAAACTTACGAGTAGAGGATATTATGCCTGGTGAAAGTTCGATGTCAGTGCCGTCATACTCTTGGATAATGCGTGGCTTGATATTAGCTCCGCTTGCATCAGGACTGGTGTCGTAATGTGAGATGAAACCGATAGTAGGCACCTTCTTTTTGGTGTTTGCTGGCAGGGTGGCATAGATGTAGCCCTTGTCATCGCGCTCTACGTCATCGAAGCCTTCTGACTTAAGCTCTTTCTCCAAGTATTCTGCAAAAAGGAGTTGCTTGTCTGTGCTCGGTACCGTCTGACTGTCCTCTGCGGACTGCGTGTCGAATTGCGTATAGTTGAGAAATCTTTCTATTAGGTCCATGTGTAGTTTTAGTTTTTTGTCTTATTTTTAGTTATGTCTTTTGTTTAATACCACTGAATAGCATTAGTCATTCCACTCTTCTTGTCATACTTCAAGGCATCGGTCAGAGTGGACGCGTTGCAGCGGAAGGTGAAGTTGTAGCTGGTGTAGGGGTGGAGAACTACAGAGGCACTCATGTTGAAGCAGTGTAGGTCGCGCGACAGTGATGCCACGGTCATTGACATCTCATGGGCATCGAAATCGTAACCACTCGAGAAATTGATATTCCATCCGTCGCTGAGACGTACGTTGCCACTGATGTTGAGAGTCTGAGAGTATTTGTATGGATAGCGCATGCGTTTCTTGTTGAATCGTCCAGCGGTATTCTCTCTCATACTGATACCATAGCCGAAGGTGAGCGACCACGGCATGTTGAAGCGCATATATCCGTCAGCATCTGTTTCGGCAATGTTACCACTTTTCTTCTTGGCAGCATGCTTGCCTCGTTCCATGTCGTCATCAATGTTTGTCTCGATGTTGGTGTCTATTCCCTCTCCGTCATCATATTCTTCTTCATCTTCATCTTCACCACCACCAAACCATTTCTTTAGATTCTCGGGATTAAGGGTTAGTGGGATGTTCATGTTGAAACCCTGGAAGCGTGGCATGCGTCCTTTGCCGATTTCTGTATGATTGCCAATGACAGGTCTTCCTGCCTCATTGAACTCGTAGGCATACATGGCGAAGCGCGAACTGATGTTGATAGGGAAACTCTTCCACCATTTCAGTCGCAAATTCATCGACAGATCGCTCCATCGATGCCAGTCTGTGGCTGCATTATATGAGAGGCTGAAACCAAGTTCGTCAATCACGCTCAGCTTTTTATATCCCGTGGAGTCTTTGTCGCTCTTTACTTTCATCTCGATGTTGTTAGACAACTGCATTGTGATGCTCTCGGAGCGTGTGTTAGGTGCCGTGCCAAACAATCCATGACTGAAGGGTGAATATTCCTTCAGATGTACCTCACCATTGGCATCGGTATATTGGTATGTATCCCAGAAACCATAGTGGCTGGCAGCAAACGAAGGTGCGTACTGTAATGTCACGGTCGGGGTCATGACGTGGCGAATGGTTTGTATCTTGTCACCAAAAATCTTCTTGTTTGGAGTCCAGAAACCATAGAGCTTCGTGGTGAGGCTCAGGTTGACGTTCCAGTTGTATACATTATAGAATCCGTATGTGGTATCAGCTACCTCGACCTGCTCCTCTTCGTCCCACGAACGCATAATCTTATTGGTATACATACGGTCGGTGAAGTGGAATGAGGGTGAGATGGTCAGATAGTCGAATACCGTGAAGTTAGCTTGTACGGGTATCTGGTGGCTCATGGCGTTGCGCCAGTCTTTCACGAGGTCGCTCTTGAATACTTTATCTTCCTTAGCGTCGAGAGAATTCTTTAGTTGACCAGTATATCTGACGGAGATCTTCTCATACCAGCGCTCCTCGCCCGCCATCTTCTTGCGACGGAAGGGGTAGAAATTGGCGATGTTGATATTCAGGTTTGGCAAGGTCAGCGAGACCATAGAGTCACGCATGTTTTGTGCCACGTTAGCTTCGGCACTGAGCGACATGCCTATACTTGAGAAGTTAGTGCTCCAGTTTACAGATGATGTACGTGTACTCTGGGTCATAGCCTGAGGATTGTACATTGAGGTAAGGTTGTTGCGCTCGTAGCTTGTCGTAGCAAAGTTTACACTTGCAGTAAGCGTGCTGAATGGGTTTGCCTTCTGATCTTGTGTGTGTCGCCATTGTAACTTAAAACTGGTATTCTCTTGGAAGTCAGGCATGCCCTTGTCTCCAGTTTTAGTGTTCTGATAGCTGAACAGGAAGTTGCCGTTATATCTATAGCGCTTCTTATAGTTGCTTGTGACGCTGACGCCCCATGAACCGCGAGTGTAGATTTCGCCAAGCAACTTCAGGTCCATCTTGTCATTGATGGCAAAATAGTATCCACCATCGCGTAAATAAAAACCTCGGTTTTGTTCGTCACCGTATGACGGCATGATGAATCCGCTGGAATATTTCTTGGAAAACGGGAAAAATCCGTATGGGATGGCAAGAGGTAGAGGAACGTCGGCTACAACCAGATAGGCAGGACCGAAAACCACATCCTTGCCAGGACGTACCTTAGCTCGTGAAAGGGCAATGTAGAAGTCGGGATGAGGATCATCACATGTGGTGTATCGTCCGTGTTTCAGATATATTACACCCGAGGAGTCACGCTTAGCCTTCTCTCCCTTAAGATATCCCTCTTGCTGTTCGGTGTAGACATCGCGTATCAGTCCTCGTTTGCTCTTGAAATTATAAGCCATGGTGTCGCTCTCATACGTGTCCTTACCCATAGAGAATACGGGCTTGTTGCGTATGCCGTTTTCAGCAGTTGAATCAGCAGAACCCGTAGCTCTCACCAGTGAACTGTCAAGGCTCATGTATATCTTGTCGCTCTTGAGGTTCATGTTCTCATAGTCTATCGATGAGGTGCCATATAGATGGGCTGTCTTAGTGTCGGCAAAATATACCATCGAGTCCTTTGCGGTGTATTTCACAGGCGACTCCAGACCATTAGAACGTGCACGCTGAATACTATCCAGACGAATGGAGTCGTCGACAACTTTGTTGTGACGCTCAATAGCTTGACGCAGGGAGTCGAGAACAGTCGTGTCGGCAGATTTTTGCTCTGCTAACAGAGTGTCAGAGAGGGCTGCCGTATCGGGTTCTTCAGATAGTGTTAGAGAGTCTTCGTCATTTGTTAATGACATGCGTAGCATAGGCGATGACTCCCGAATCAGGGTGCCAGCCCATGCGAACAATGTCGCAAATACTAACAGAGTTATGATAGCCTGTTTTCTCAAAACTAACTAAATATTTGATGCCACTGGCGAAAACGTTCAAGACCTTCTTTGCCAAAGCGTGATAGCGATCGTTCTACATGTTCCAACGTCTTCTCCTCTCCAAGGTGTGTTTTTGAGAAGAACTTGTCGGCATAGCAGATTACCTTTTCTTCTATCGTCTCGGGCATTAATGATGTGGCATGAAGAGGTAATTCTTGACAAACAATGTCCTTCTGAGTCAGTCCTGCTCCTGTGTGGCGTGCGCAGACCCGTGCGTAGCGATTGTCTACGCCATACCACCGTAACATGCGTGAACCGATGATTCCATGACAGATGTAGTCTGCCCAACCGTGACAATAGATGCTTGGCGCGTGACACTCGATGATACCTATGTCGTGTAGCATGGATGCGTCATATAGGAATTCTCTGTCGAGGTTAAGCTCTGGATGGTTTTCTGCCACCTTTAGTGCTCGTTGCGCCACAGACTGACTATGATTAAGGAGGAGCGACTTCAGTTTGCTGTCGCCCTCTCCATAGTAGTGGTCTATAATCTTAAGGACATCCATCAATTATTATTCTGCTCTTTCGATCCAAGCAAGCACATCACCCTTATTGACTTTGCTTCCCTGTTTTGCTGCAATCTCAACAAGTTTGCCTCCAAGAGCGGCTGGAATGGTGACAAATTCGCCCCATGTAGCTTGAATATAACAGAAAGCATCGCCCTCCTTGTATTCCTTGCCGATGTATGGTTCTACTGTAGCCACAGCTTCACCATCGCCACCAAACTCCCAGAATACCTGTCCCTTGACAGGAGCAACGATAGCGTCAGCCTTAGCATGCTTGAATGCAGCCAACTCTTCTACTGACAGTTGAGTGCCGAGTTTAGCGTCCTTTGCCTTTTGTAGGTCTGCAAGGAAGTTTTTCTTTGCCTGTCCGCTCTTGTAGTTACGATACTGCTCTGGGTGCATAGCCAGTTCCCACAATTCCTCATCGTCTTGACCATATTCCCATCCGTTCTCGTCCATCTCCTTACGGAAGTCGTCGAGTGCATTTGGTAGGAGAGTGTGTGGGTCGGCATCGGTGAACTCACGTCCCTGCTTGGCAGCAAGCTCCTTAAGCTCTGGGTCAATTTCTCCAGGAATTTTTCCACTCTTGCCGAGAATCATTCCCCACATAGAGTCGTCCATCATAACAAAACGACCCTTCCCTTGTTCCATGGTGAGTAGATTCATCAGGGCTATGTTCTTAACATATTGAGAGAAAGGAGTTACCAAAGGGGGATAACCTACGCGTGGCCATACATACTCAACCTCGTTGAATAGTTTTACAAGCATATCGTCAGTTGTCAACTCTTCCTCTCCACGCTTCTTGCGAATGTTGTTGATGGTGCCCATGATGCCGCCAAGATCGGCCATCATCGAACCCATCATTCCGCCTGGCAGTCCACAGCCCAGAAGAAGTGATGACATGTGTTTGTTGCCTGGATTGATGAAATATCCAAGCCACTCGTCGATAAACTCTTGAGTGAGCGAACGAGCCTTCATATATGCATTCATGTTAATCTCTGGAACATCAAAGCCCTCGTTCTTCAGCATACTGATGACAGAAATAACATCTGGGTGAACCTTACCCCATGACAACGGCTCGATAGCAGTGTCGATGATGTCTGCTCCGTTATTGCAAACTTCAAGGATGCTTGCCATAGAAAGACCTGGACCGCTGTGACCATGATATTCGATGACGATCTCGGGATATTTTTCTTTGATCATCTTGGTGAGCTTGCCAAGGAATGCAGGCTGACCAATACCAGCCATGTCTTTCAGGCAAATTTCCTCAGCTCCAGCCTCAATCAGTTGTGAGGCTATGTTCATATAATACTCTAATGTGTGTACAGGAGAGGTGGTGATACAGAGAGTTCCCTGTGGTGTCATACCTGCCTCTTTTGCCCATTTGATGCTTGGGATGATGTTGCGTACATCATTGAGACCATCAAAGATACGTGGGATATCTACTCCTTGTGCATGTTTCACTTTGTACATCAACTGACGTACATCGTCAGGTACTGGATACATACGCAGTGCGTTAAGTCCGCGGTCGAGCATGTGGGTCTTGATGCCAGCCTCATTGAATGGCTTACAGAAAGCGCGTACTGCCTCGTTGGGGTTTTCACCTGCAAGCAGGTTAACCTGCTCAAAGGCACCACCATTGGTCTCAACACGTGAGAAACATCCCATCTCGATGATTACTGGGGCGATTCTCTCCAACTGATCCTTGCGTGGCTGGAACTTACCAGAACTCTGCCACATGTCTCTATATACGAGACTAAATTGTATTTTTCTTTTCATTTCTTCTGTGTATATTTCCTTATATATAATTATTCAGCCTGCAAAATTAGATAAAAAATCCCAATTACTTGCTGATAACCTTATTATTTTAGCAAACTTTTAATACCTTTGCCGACGATAAAAGTAAATGACTTGAGTATTAGATAAGAAAAAATGAACAATATGCGATATGTAACAGTGATGATATGGTGGCTCTCGGTAGTCTTGTGTATGGCTTGTAGTTCCCAGTATAACGGTGATAAAAGTGCCATAGATAAGACTAAGAAGGCAAAGGGCGACAAGATGGAATATGGATTGGCGTGTGATGGCAGCAATGACTCTATCTTAGTGTTCCTTCCCAATAGTGGTGGCGATCCTGTCACATATAATATCGTGAAGGCTTCAAAAGGGAAGAAAATCTTCGGCCATCTAGAGACCGGCGACTGGGTTGGTATAATGATAAATCCCAATAATCAGCGTGAGGCTACAATGGTTGTAGACCTTGATCAGCTGAAGGGAACATGGACATACCAAGTGCTTCCGACAATAAAGGAAAGCAAGACGAAAAGCCGCCAGCAGATAGAGGCTGAACTTACCGACTCTATGCGAGCGATATTGTTTGTGCCACGTGAATATGGGTTCTCGTTGAAACGCCATTTCTCAGCCTCTTCGGTGGGATTTGTATATAAGGGCAACAGTCTTGAGGACGAGAGCCTTGTGGAATATCCTCCTGTACCACGATATACCTCATGGCGACCTTACAATGG
Organism: uncultured Prevotella sp.; assembly: GCA_900316295.1. Lineage (GTDB taxonomy): Bacteria > Bacteroidota > Bacteroidia > Bacteroidales > Bacteroidaceae > Prevotella. Next base: position 18,207 of record ONCJ01000001.1, on the reverse strand, counting down.
AAGATTGATTATAACACGCGACACTTTGGATGCTCAGCGTCAGCGAATACCTGACAATAAGGTGATACGTGACACCTTAGACTTTGTGTTTATGATGGATGACTCTTTGGCTCTGCGTATCAATAATACAGTGATTGGTTTCCACCGGCAGAAGAGTGTCATCGAAGCAAATCGGAAGGCAAATGAGGCTGCACAGAAACAAGCCTCTCCTCAGCCATCTTCTCATATTTAGTGCCGGGCATTCCGTAGTTGGCATACGGCCAGATGCTGATACCACCGCGTGGGGTGAAGAAACCTGTCACCTCAATGTACTTTGGTTGCATCAGATGGATAAGGTCTTTCATGATGATGTTAACACAGTCTTCATGAAAGTCACCATGATTGCGGAAACTGAATAAGTATAGTTTTAGCGATTTGCTCTCCACCATTCTTTCGCCAGGGATATAAGCTATGCGTATCTCTGCAAAATCTGGTTGGCCAGTGATGGGGCATAGTGATGTGAACTCTGGACAGTTGAAGCGTACCCAGTAGTCATTCTCTTTATGTTTGTTCTCGAATGTCTCCAACACCTCGGGCGCATAGTCCGACCTATATTCAGTCTTTTTACCAAGGGCACTGAGTCCCTCTTTTTCTCTGTTTGACATATTTTATTCTTCTTTTGTTAGAGTGATATGATGCCTATGTTACAGACTTGCTATCAGCCATACAAGGTAGGCAAAAAAGATGATGGTTAGAGCTGTTCCTTCCCAACGCTGAATAGTGAGCTTGGTGAAGGAGAAGAGCCAGAGTAATACCATAGAGACCACTAACATGAGCATGTCAATATTGGTGATGCCATGAGTGCTCATAGGACAAATGGCTCCAGTAAGTCCGAGCACCATGAGGATGTTGAAGACATTAGAGCCGAGGACGTTGCCAATGGCAATTCCGCTATTACCCTTACGTGCAGAAACCACAGTTGTTGCCAGCTCAGGTAGGGAAGTGCCCATCGCTACGATAGTCAGTCCTATTACGGCATCGCTAATGCCAAAGGTTGAGGCTACGAAGGTAGCTCCATTGACAAAAATATTAGACCCTCCTACGAGACACGCAAGCCCGATGATGACAAAGGCAATAGCCTTCCATACAGGAGTATCGGCTGTCGGCTGTTTGTCCGTATCATCTTCGTCCTTTGCTTTTGTTGTTACTCCCTTTAGGGTGATATACATGAAAACTGCGAACAGGGCAATGAGGATAAGAGCATCCACCCGGGCAACCTCTCCATCAATACACAGCACTACAAGTAATGCTGATGCCATCAAGGCGAAGGGGATGTCCTTCTTTACCGTAGTGGAAAGAATGGTGATAGGCGTTATCATAGCTGCTATACCTACTATCATCATTGAGTTGAAAATGTTACTACCTACAACATTTCCGACGGCCATGGCGGTGGTGCCATTAATGGCAGATACAAGACTGACACAAAACTCGGGCATAGAAGTGCCCATTGCCACGACTGTCAGTCCAATAACGATCTGTGGCACACCCAGTCGCCCGGCGATAGCCACTGCACCGTCGGTTAGCCTGTCAGCTCCCCACAATACGAGTGCAATGCCTCCAATGATCATGATGATATTTAGTAACATACGTTGCTCTATCTTTAATTGTACGATATGAATTTATTCTAACAATTACTTCCTATCATCAACGTTGTCTCCGTCTGTAGGAGCCATCTCTTCTTCGAAATCGGTGATTCCGTTATTGATGAGAATATCATACCACTGTAAAAGTTTCTTGATGTCACTGTTGTGTACACGGTCGTGGTCGAAAGTGGGGAGCACCTCTGAGAAATATGCTACGAGTTCGTTGCTTGATGCCTTACGCCAGTTGATAGATGCTTTTTTACCTTGTTCCTTGTCGCGTACTTTTGCCAAAACATTTGCCAAAGGAATATCTTCCTCGGTAGTGAACATAGCTATGTCTGCAAGACTTGTCACGCGGTCGGTGGCAAATGCGGGCAGTCGCTTGTGTGTCTCGTCAAGAGCTTCTACAATAAGGTTTGATTTGCCGCGACTTACTAACTTATATAAGCCTGGCTTTCCTGCAATCGAAAGAATTGTCTTCATACTTGTTGTCTTATTTGTTTTATTATAATGTCTATTTGTTCTTCTATGTCTTGTATGCCATCATTGACGATGACGAAGTCACTACGCTTAATTACATCTTCTTGTGACATCTGGCGTCGTATCCATGCCAAGACTCTCTCCTCGTTGATGTGGTCACGCTCCATCACACGTTGAATTCGTATCCTCTCAGGTGCACTGACACATATGACCTTGTCTATTGCCACTCGTTTGTCAAAGCCGCTGTCGAAGAAGATGGCACTTTCAAGCCACTGCATGCCAGATGCCTCAAAGTCATGAGCCACTGCGGGGTGTATGATGTCATTGACTGCGTTGGCATTGGCTTCGCTGCTGGTGACAAACCTTGCTAAAAGCTGCTTTTGCAGAACTTTCTCATGAAAGACTTCATCGCCTACAAGATGACGTAGGGCTGACTGTATTTCTGGCGAGGTGCGTATCAGCCGCTTGGCTGCAGAGTCACAGTCGTAAATGCTTATGCCTCGCTTCTCTAACCGTCTGCAAACGTATGATTTTCCGGCTCCGATGCCTCCTGTTATAGCTATCTTCATCGTGCCTCTATCAAATAGTCTACCTCGTCGAGCGCAGCATGTGCATTGCGTACTCCTCGTGGTATGGATTGCAGATATATTTTACATTTATCCTGCTTCTCCATAGTTATGCTGTTATAGTCTGCTACAATGCGGAATCCGACAGGCAAGATGGCTCTTGTCTCCATGTTCTTTGGCATTGAGCGTAGTTGGTTAGCACCTACTACGAATTTTACGGTCACCTTAGATGGGAATGTTCTCAGTACCTTTCCTTCAGGTAGGTTGATAGCTTCTATCGGCACGTCAACAGTCTCTTCTGTAAGAACGTCAGGAACGAGTGTCATTGTGATATGGTCGGGCACGAACTTTGCTCCACGTATAGGGCGTAGTGGTGCTTTTATCGAAAGTGTGTCGCTCAGCCCAGTGATAAATTGCCGCTTGGTGTATATTGTACTGATGCTGTCAAGCAGGTCTTTGGACGCATATACGTCAATACTATCGGGCGAATATGTTATTTTCGACAAGTAGTAGCTATTGGCTGGAATGACCTGCCCCGTCATCTTGACAGGCATGCGCTTGTGGCGACCAAGATTATAGTAAAAGTCCAATTTGTCAGGTTTAATACTTACAATCTTTGTAGACTTATACAGCTGCTGGTAAATTTGTTTTTGTATGTCGCTCATTGACACACTTCCAAATCCTTTGCCGTTGGCATAGTCGGTAAAGTCTATTATTATTGGTCGCAGGATGTCACCATACAGATATCCGCCTATGGTGTAGCCCTTGTCTCGCAGGGTAACTTTCAAAGTGGGAGAGATGTCGTTGATGACTACTACGTTTTTGGGGATGTTGGTCATACGCAAGGGTATAACAATTTCCTTTTCAAATGTCTCATTGAGTGACATAAGCAACCAGAAAATGCCACTAATGAAAAGAAAGAAGAGGAACACAAGAAACTCCTTGCTGAGAAGAATCAGCAAGAAGTGTCTTATTTTTTGTATGACCTGCATGTTTTAATTTTATTTTGTCTGTGACTGCATCTGCGAAGCGATGTCGGCAAAGACGTAGTTCTTGTCTACGTTGATAACGGTACCTCGAGCAATCTCAACTTCGACGATGTTCTTCTCAAGGTCTACACGTTTCACTGTACCATAGACACCACCACCAGTTACCACTTTTGTACCTTCTGTCAATGCATTCTGGAAGGCACGTATCTCCTTCTGTTTCTTCTGTTGTGGACGAATCATGAACAACCACATGATAGCAAAGATAGCTACCATCATCAGAATCATTGGCATCATACTGCCACCTTGTTGTGCTTGTAATAGTAATGTGTACATAATTGCTTTATGTTTATGAGTATATGATTGTTTTTTCTGTTATTTCATGGGTTTTATCATTTTTCCCGAAGCCTTGAGTTCCCTGCCTATAGCGTCAAGCATGCCATTGATGTAGCTGGCGCTCTTGGGCGTACTGTAGTTCTTTGCCAGTTCTACGTATTCGTTGATGGTTACGTTTACGGGTATGTTCGGTATGTTCAGCATCTCTGCTATTGCAGTCTGCATGATTACCACGTCCATGGCTGCCAGTCGGGAGAAGTCCCAGTTGCGGCTGGCGTCGCTCATGTACGACTGATATTCCTCGGCATGTGTCAGACTGCTTCTGAGCAATTTGCATGCGAAACTGCGATCTTCCTCACTGTCATAGTCAGTCAGGAGCTGTTGCTCTTCGCCGTTCTCAGGGTCAAATCGGTTGATGGTCTTCATGACAAATGTATCAATCACCGCCTTGTCATCATTCCAATATATGCTTTTCTCCTCCAGAACGGTGTCTATGTCAGAGTTGTCAAGGATGGCTATGCGATAGAGTTTTCTCCACACAGCACGGTGGGCATCGTATGAGTCGTCATCACTTTGCATGAAGTCTTGATACGGTTTGCTCGACTCTATCATGTCGCAGAGCCGCCTTACTATGTCAATGTCATCATCCCACGTCAGTCCGTACTGAGTTAGAAACTGGCTGAGCTGTAGATTCTCTTCCAATTGTAAGGCAAACTTGTTGAATGCAAATCTCGCCGATGGCTCCTCCTTGTGTTCTCTCTTTGCTCTGTTGGCTGCAATCTCCACTCTCAGTCTCTCCTCCTTGGTTATGGCGATGATGAGCGCTAACAGGAAGTTGTATAGTTCGTATGCTTTCGAAAGACTGAGTAGCAGTTCCTTCTCAGCCTTGTCAGGGTCAGTCTGCCCATTGTGATAATAAGCGTATCCCAACTGTATTACCTTTGTGCGAATCAGTTCTCTGTTTATCATGTGTCAAATATCAATTCTTTTTGTTGTGCAAAAGTACGAAAAACCTATCTATCATGCAAGAAATAGCCTGTTTTTTCTCTATGGTGATACTTTTTTCGTAGCTTTTCAGCATTTTTTAATTCTTTAATTTTTCGTTTCCTAATTTTTTGTATACCTTTGCACCGCTTTTTTCGCAATAGCGCATTTTAGTGTGATGGTGAATTAAGGCAAGTATCAAAAAACACAACTTAATTTTAGAGTAACACATTTATTATTATGAGAGAGATTTCAGTAAACGGTCAGAAGCGTGCCGCCGTCGGCAAGAAAGCCACAAAGGCACTGCGCAAGGAGGGACTCGTTCCTTGTAACATTTATGGTGAGAAACGTAATGAGAAGGGACTGCCTGAGGCAGAAGCATTCTATGTCCCATTTACAGAGCTTCGCAAAGTCATCTATACACCTCATGTATATGTAGTAAAACTCAATATCGAGGGTAGCGAGCGCGTGGCAATCATCAAGGAACTGCAGTTCCACCCAGTAACCGATGCCCTGCTCCACATTGACTTCTATGAGGTTAATGAGACAAAGCCTATCACTGTGGGTATTCCAGTTAAGCTTAACGGTCTTGCTGAGGGTGTTAAGGCTGGTGGTAAGCTCAATCTTGCCATCCGTAAGCTTGATGTTACTGCTCCTTACAAGCAGATCCCAGAGGTGCTCGACGTTGACGTTACAGCCCTTCAGCTTGGTAAGAGCATCAAGGTGGCAGAACTCCAGTTCGAAGGTCTCGAGATAGCTACTCCTAAGGAGGTTATCGTATGCTCCGTCAAGGCTACACGTGCTTCTCGTTCTGCAGCCGCAGCAGCTGAGGCAGCCGAGGCGTAATCGACAAAACTGACAAATGGATAAATATTTAATATGTGGACTGGGCAATCCTGGTAGCCAATACCAAGCCACCCGCCACAATGCAGGTTACATGGTATTGGACGCCCTCGCTGAGGCGTCCAATATTGTTTTTGAAGACAAACGCTATGGTTTTGTGGCAGAGATGACGCTTCGAGGAAGAAAGGTGGTTCTGCTCAAGCCCACAACGTATATGAACCTGTCAGGCAATGCCGTGCGCTATTGGCTCAACAAGGAGAATATTGACCAGAGCCGACTGCTTGTTGTCAGTGACGATGTGGCATTGCCACTCGGCGACTTTCGTCTCAAGGCAAGAGGCTCCAATGGCGGACACAACGGTTTGGGACACATCCAGCAACTCATAGGACAGGACTATGCACGTCTTCGTATGGGTATAGGCAACGACTTCCCACAGGGAGGACAAATAGACTGGGTACTCGGCAAATTCTCCGACGAAGAGATGCTCACTCTCCGCCCTGCTGTAGAAACTGCAGTCCAGGTCGTGAAGAGCTTTGTGCTTGCTGGTATCGACGTGACAATGAACCTATATAATAATAAGGGTAAAAGCCCCAAGCAGCAGTAAGGGAGGAATGGAAGCAAGAATAGACAAATGGCTATGGGCAGCACGTATCTTCAAGACCCGAAGTATCGCCGCCGATGCATGCAAGAACGGCAGAGTCACCATCGGTGGAGTATGTGTCAAACCCTCGCGACCGCTAAAGGAGGGCGAAGTGGTCAGCGTCAGGAAGCCCCCCGTCACATACTCTTTCCGAGTGCTCAAAGCCATACAGCAGCGAGTGGGAGCCAAACTGCTGCCCGAGGTCTATGAGAATGTTACCACTCCCGACCAGTACGAACTGCTCGAGATGACTCGCATCAGCGGCTTCGTAGACCGAGCCCGTGGTACAGGCCGCCCCACCAAGAAAGACCGACGAGCCATCGATGCCTTTCTTGAGTTTGAAGATTGAGCCCTTGTGCACACGCTTTCGCTGACACACATCCCGTTACACACAGTGATAAAACAATAACCCAAATAACTACCATGAAGAACATAGCAATCTTAGTCTCAGGCAGTGGCACTAATTGCGAGAATATCATCCGTTATTTTCAGGACAGTGATCAGGTGAGTGTCTCACTTGTGATAAGCAGTCGTGCCGATGCCTATGCTCTCGTACGTGCCAGTAAGCTCGGAGTGCCTACTCAGGTGATGTCCAAGAGCGAGTTCTCCGATGAGTCCCTTCTCATGCCCCTCCTCCGTCAGTACCAAGTAGACTTCATAGTCCTTGCAGGTTTCTTGTTGATGGTACCCGACTTCCTTCTGTCAGCCTATCCACAAAAGATAGTAAACATCCATCCGTCGTTATTGCCAAAATATGGTGGTAAGGGCATGTGGGGCCACCATGTCCATGAGGCTGTCAAGGCAGCGGGAGACACTGAGACTGGCATCACCATTCATTGGGTCAGTGAGATATGTGATGGTGGAGAGATAATCGCCCAGTATCATACGCCTCTTTCTCCCGACGACACACCCGACGACATCGCTGCAAAAGTACATATGCTCGAGCAGCAATATTATCCTAAGGTCATCGAAGAGATAATATCATTGTAGCTGTCAGATATTTTTAACTATATCATCCTGTCATAACTTTGTCCATTGCGATAATAAACTAAATCCCTGTAGGCTGGCGCCAGCCATACTACAAAAGCAAAAAGGAACCTTAAATACTTGAAAGCAAGCTTTCGTATTTAATTTTCCTTTTTACTTCGTGATCCCGTTGGGATTCAAACCCAAGACCTTCAGAACCGGAATCTGACGCTCTATTCAGCTAAGCTACGGGACCAAGACGGATGCAAAGGTAATGAAAAGTAAAAAGGTAAAAAAGTAAAAAGGTAAAAAAGTATAAGATACAACAGTAAAAAGGTAAAGGAGTGAAAGATGAATTTCTTTACAAGTGGAAAGTAAAATAAATAAAATAATATCAAAATGTAAAAGTTTTCTGCTTTTTGCTTTCATCTTTCAATGTTTTATAGTACCTTTGCAGGCGAAAGTATAACAATGTTAATATAAAAAATGAGTCAGATAATTAAGCCAAAGGACTATAAGGCGCTGCTTGACAGACGGCAAACGGAGCAGGGAATCAAGCTTATAAAGGATTTTTTTCAGATCAATCTAAAGACAGAGTTGCGGCTGAGCCGTGTCACGGCTCCGCTGTTCGTCCTAAAGGGGTTGGGAATAAATGACGACCTCAACGGCGTGGAGAGAGCTGTGACTTTCCCGATAAAGGATCTTGGCGATGCTAAGGCTGAGGTGGTTCATTCGCTGGCAAAATGGAAGCGACTGACTTTGGCGGAATATGAGATAGAGCCAGGATATGGTATATATACGGATATGAATGCTATCCGTGCGGATGAGGAGTTGGACAACTTGCATTCGTTGTATGTGGACCAATGGGATTGGGAGTCGGTCATCACAGACGGACAGCGTACGCTGGCTTTCCTGAAAAACATAGTGGAACGTATCTACGCGGCTATCCTGCGTACGGAGTATCTGGCATGCGAGACTTATCCGGTGCTGAAGCCGTTCCTGCCTGAGAAGATACACTTTATTCATAGTGAGGAACTCTTGCAGATGTATCCGAACTTGTCTCCGAAAGAGCGTGAGGATGAGATATGCAGGAAGTATGGTGCGGTGTTTGTCATCGGTATTGGCGGCAAGTTGAGCAATGGTGAGAAGCACGACGGTAGGGCTCCTGACTATGATGACTGGTCGACTGTGGCTGAGGATGGCAGGATGGGTCTTAATGGCGATATATTGATATGGTATCCCGTTTTGGAGCGTAGCTTCGAACTGTCGTCAATGGGCATTCGCGTGAACAGGGAGAGTCTGCTGAGGCAGTTGAAGATAGAGGGCAAGGAAGATCGTGAGCAGCTGTTCTTCCATCGGCAGCTCTTGTCTGGCAAACTGCCACTGAGCATTGGCGGCGGTATCGGTCAGAGTCGTCTCTGCATGGTGCTTCTGCATAAGGCTCATATTGGTGAGATACAGTCGAGTATCTGGCCTGATGAGATGCGTCGTGAATGTGATGAGGCTGGGATGCCGTTGATATAGGAATGGGGCTTGGGCTTGCAGACCAAAATTTTCTTATGCAATATCCAGGCCAAGGGTATCGGAGAGCTTTGCTAACGCAGGGTTCTCCTTTTTTATCTTTTCGAACAACTGACGACGCGAGAGCATGGGCTTTATTTCAGTTTGTTCGGCGAGCCTGATGGATACGTTGATGGCTGCGTTGTGGAGTAGTTCGGCAAGGGTTACTCTGATGCGTCCCTTCAGGCTTGTCATCTCGTCGTATAGCACTTTGCTTTCCGCAACAATCTCGATGGTGGAGGCTGCATCGTTGTCTGAAGAGGTTATGGAGGGAGTCATGTTCTTCATGCGTTTGGCTATGCCTTGCAGGGCTGTGGTCTTGTCCATACGTATACACATGGCGCGCCACTGTTTGGCGAGCTCGTCCTGCGTGAAGTGAGACTGCTCGTCGGCATTCTTCACTTCTGCTTTTACGTCATTGCTGGGCTCCTTTTTGTCGTTTTTCCTCAGGTTGTTGAAGGAATGACCAATACCAGAAAGCGTCTTCTTGGGCAGTTGATCATTTTGGGGCTTGTCTGCCAGTTGTGCTTTCTTCTTTTCCTCATCCTTCTGAGCCGCTACTACCTGCGGAGCAGCTTCTTTCTTTGGCTCAGTGGAGGGATTGATTTTCTTAAACAGGGTTTTCAGTCTCTTGGGGCTACGCCCCGCGCCAGGCTCCTCTTCGGGCGCAGTCACCTGGGCTGTCTCTATGAGGGCTATCTCTACGAGCAGCCGTTTGTTTGATGACTGGCGGTAGTTTATGTCACACTTGTTGAGTATCTGCAGGGTCTTGTATAAGAACTTGGTGGGACATTTTTCTGCTTGTTGCTTATAGCGTTCGCGTTGCTGGTCGCTCACTTCAAGCAGTGGTAGGGTTTGCGGGTCTTTTGCCATCATGACGTTACGCACGTGTGCAGCAAGACCATTGATGAGTAGTCCTCCGTCAAATCCCTTGTTGATGATGCTATTTAGCAACACCATGATTTCGCTAACTTTGTTGTCTACAGCCAGATCGATGATGTTAAAGTAGTTGTCGGCATCGAGTACGTTCAGGTCTTCTATCACCTTCTGGTATGTGATGTTGCCTTGGCTGAAGCTGGCTACCTGGTCGAAGATGGAGAGGGCGTCACGCATGCCGCCATCAGCTTTTTCGGCTATCACGGCGAGTGCATTCTCCTCGTAGCTGATACCTTCCTTGTCTGCCACCATCTTCAGATGGTTGATGATGTTTGGTACGTTCATCCGCTCGAAGTCGTATATCTGGCAGCGACTGAGTATAGTCGGTAGAATCTTATGCTTCTCGGTGGTTGCCAAGATGAAGATGACGTGTGCGGGCGGCTCCTCCAGCGTCTTAAGGAAAGCGTTGAAGGCTGCTTGTGACAACATGTGTACCTCGTCAATGATAAATACTTTGTACTTGCCTACCTGCGGTGGTATGCGTGTCTGGTCCATCAGTGCCTTTATGTTGTCTACGGAGTTGTTGCTGGCAGCGTCAAGCTCAAAGATGTTGTACGAACGCTGTTCGTTGAATGCCTGACAGCTCTCACATTCGTTGCATGCCTCTCCGTCGGCTGTTGGGTGCTCACAGTTGATCACCTTTGCGAAGATACGTGCACAGGTAGTCTTGCCAACACCTCGCGGACCACAGAAGAGATATGCGTGAGCCAACTTACCGCTTGCCACGGCATTCTTGAGCGTGGTCGTCAGCGCACCTTGCCCCACTACCGAGTCAAAGGTCATTGGCCTGTATTTACGTGCCGATACTATGTATTCCATTTTTTTGTGTTTTCTATAAAATATGGGGACAAAGGTACGAAAATAATGCGTAATTCGTAATGCTTAATGCGTAATTTTTTCTGCAGTTTTCTTTTGTGTTGTCCTCACTTAATCGTATCTTTGCAAGCGAAACTCTGATGATATGAAAAAAGTAAAAGATTATATATGGGCTTTTCTTAGCCATTTCAAGTATCATATTGTTATCGTAGTGGGTGTGCTGTTTGTAGTCTTTATCGATGAGAACAGTATGATACAACGATTCAAGTACGAACGCGAGATAGATCAGCTGAAAGCGGAGATTGAGAAATATACCAAGCGATATGAGGCTGACTCTCGTCGTCTGCACGAGTTGCAGAAGAATCCTGACGCTATTGCCAAGATTGCTCGTGAGCGTTATTTCATGAAGACTGATGATGAGGACATCTTCGTGCTGAGTGATGATGTCGACATCCCCGTAAAAGCAAAAGAAGAAGGCGATGAGGAGACTGAATAAGTGGCAGAGCGTGGTCTATCTTGTTGGTGGCGTACTGATGGTAGTCGGCGCAGGTTGTTTTGCGATGCTCTTCTGCCAGTCTATAGCTGCTATTGTCTATATGGTCGGGGCTGTTGCGTTTGTCTCCATGCAGAGCCTGCAACGATATGATGGCAATATGCTCACAGTGCGTCGTCTGCGTCGTATCATGGGTTTTGCCGAAGTGTGTTTTGTGCTTTCGGGCTTGCTCATGATCGAACAGCAGTATGGGGTGGTACGCTCACATCTGTCAGGAGTCACCTACGACAATTTTGTTGTGTATACATATAATAAATGGGTGGTACTCTTACTTGTCGCAGCACTGCTTGAAATGTACACCATGCACCGTATATCGAGTGAACTGAAGGATGAGAAGTAAACACGTAAAACTTAAAAACTCCAAAAAGAGCCACTTTTTTTTTAAATAGCGCAAATTTATTTCTCTACATCAACTATACATATTACTTTTGTCCGTATGAACAAGTATTGTAGATTGAAGAATGGACTTTACGTACTGGCTTCCATGCTGCTTTTGACATCGTGTGCCCAGTCGTATAATATTCAGGGAACATCCAACGTACCGATGTTGGATGGTCATCGCTTGTATTTGAAGATTATCAAGAACGAAAACCTTACAAATATAGACTCCTGCGAGGTGGTACACGGCCAGTTTGCTCTTGCAGGCAATGTGGATTCTACATGTATGGCTAACCTCTATATGGACGAGGAGAGCCTCTTGCCGCTGGTGTTGGAGAAGGGTGACATAGCCATTCGTATTGACAATACACAGCGTACCCTCGGTGGTACTCCACTCAATGATAAGCTGTATGAGTTCCTGAAAAACCTCGACCAGCTACAGAGCGAACAACTCGACCTTATCCATAAGCACGACCAGGCTATCATGAATGGCAGCGATATGGATGCCGTCACACGCCAGCTTATTGCTCAAGATGAGGTCATCAATGGCAAGATGGACAAACTGGTGACAAGTTTTGTCACAGAGAACTTCGACAATGTCCTCGGTCCAGGTGCCTTTATGATGGTGACGTCAGGCTATGATGTCCCTGTCCTCACACCATGGATTGAGGATATCCTGAGCAAGGCGAGCGATAAGTTTAAGAGCGATCCTTACGTCAAGGAATATATCGAAGCAGCTAACCGTAATCAAGACATAATGAATGGTATGGCGGATACCAATCCGCTTACTCCGCCGCCAGCCCCAGGTACTACTCTTGGTGCGCCAGTAGCACCACCAACACCTGCGGAGATGGCTGGCGATACCATCGCCAAGAAATAATTTCTGATGACCAAAACACTTATAAAAGGTGGCATCATTGTAAGCGACGGAAGGTCTCTCAAAGGAGACCTTCTTCTCGATGATGGCATTATTTCTGCTGTAGCAGAACGAGGAGCGACGGCTGAGGAGTGTGAAGTCATTGATGCCTCTGGCTGTTATGTCCTCCCTGGCATCATCGACACTCATGTCCATTTCCGCGAACCAGGACTTACCGACAAGGCAGATATCTACACCGAGAGTAGGGCGGCAGCCTTTGGTGGCGTCACCTCCTATCTCGACATGCCCAACACCGTTCCTCAGACGACTACCCTTGAAGCGCTCAATGAAAAATATACCTTAGCAGCAGAGAAGAGTCATGTCAACTACGGATTCTTCTTCGGAGCTACTAATGATAACTATCAGCTCTTCAGTCAGCTGGATCGCAGTATGGTACCTGGAATCAAGTTGTTCATGGGTTCTTCTACGGGCAATATGCTTGTGGATAAATACGCTTCGCTATTGAAAGTGTTTGAGAAGGCAAAGGAAGCGGACCTGCCAGTAGTAGCTCATTGCGAAGACACGGAAACCATCAATCGTAACATGGAGCAGATGAAGAAGGCCTATGGCGACGACCCTTTGGTGGCTCTTCATCCGATAATACGTAGCGAGGAGGCATGCTATGAGTCGTCTGCGCTGGCTGTTCAGTTGGCTCGTACCTTTGGTGCTCGACTGCATGTGGCACACATCTCTACTGCTGCCGAACTCGACCTGTTTTCGCCATATTCTCCTTCCTCCTTCCTCCCTCCTCCCTCAATCACCGCTGAGGCTTGTGTAGCCCATCTGCTCTTTTCGAGCGATGACTATTTGTCAAAGGGCTCTCTTATTAAGTGCAATCCCGCCGTGAAGTCGTCTGCCGACCGTGAGGCTCTGCGTAGCGCCCTGACCGATGGACGCATCACTACCATTGCCACCGACCATGCACCTCATCTCTTGTCGCAGAAGCAGGGCGGATGTGCCAGGGCAGCATCAGGAATGCCGATGGTCCAGTTCTCGCTTGTCGCCATGTTAGATCTTGTTGATGCAGGCATACTCTCCATTGAACGAATGGTGGAGCTTATGGCGCATCAGCCCGCCACTCTCTTCGGCATCACCCGAAGGGGCTATCTGCGTGAGGGCTATCATGCAGACGTCACCGTCGTTCGCCCAGACAGCCACTGGACATTGACAAAAGAACAGATACAAAGCAAATGTGGGTGGAGCCCGTTAGAGGGACATACCTTCCGTTGGCGTGTAGAACATACGTTCTGTAGTGGTCGCCACATATATAATAATGGTGAGTTTGACGACACGGTACGTGGCGACATGCTTGCCTTTCACTAACTACCTGTCATAATGATAGTACGAAGCATCTTGTTTTTCATCATCCTGATAGTGCTCCCCGATGTGTGGATCGACTATCATTTCCTACGCACCCGTCGGTCTTTGGCTGTGTGGAAGCGTCTGTTATGGTGGATTCCTTGTATGCTCATGCTCATATTTACCTGTTGGCTGGCGGCACAAGACGGTTTTATTCCGCACAACAAGGTGTGGATAGACATCTATCTGTGGCTGCTGGGCATCTTTGTCATTCCCAAAGCGATATATGCCCTGTGCTCATTTGTCGGTTGGCTGTTCAATCACCGGCGTGGTGCTCGTTCGCTTGTCACAGTAGCTATCGGCTCTTTGCTTGCCGTCTGCTCTGCCATACTCTATGCATACGGCAGTCTGGTCGGGTTTAATAATCTTGAAGTCCGGCATGTCGAATTGTGGTATTCCGATCTGCCTGAAGCCTTTGACGGCTATCGTCTTGTCCACGTCAGCGACCTGCATGTAGGTACCTATAGCGGTTCTCGTCGGAAGATGCTGCAGAAAACGGTTGACAGTATCATATCTCAGAAACCTGACATCATCTGTTTCACAGGCGACCTGCAGAATGTGGTACCTGAAGAGGTGGAGGAGGTGAGCGGTATCCTAAGCCAGATGAAGAATACATATTCTGTCCTTGGCAATCACGACTATGCTGACTATGCGCTATTTCGGGAAGCAAGAAACGTGGAACATGGAACGTCGAACGTTGATGGGCTACGTGTAGGCGAGCCTTATGGATTGGGAATACGAGGAGCGCAGATTGTTGAGAGGATGAAGGAGGTACAGCGCTCAATGCTTGGCTATGATCTGCTTGACAACGAAAGCCGCCGTATCACTCGCGACTCATCATCAATATATATAGTGGGCACGGGCAATTATAGCAAACCGCCACGCAAGCAGGGACAACGCTCCATCGACTATTCGGACATCAATCGGGCTATGCATGGAGTACCCAATAATGCCTTTGTCATTATGCTCCAGCACAATCCGCAGGCATGGGATGACATCATCCTGCCATTATCTAACAAACATAAACCGACACCTCAGCTCACCCTCTCAGGCCATACTCATGGCGGACAGATCGGTATTGGCTCTATTCGCCCCACAAGATTAACCTATCCGGAAGACGCTGGACTATATCAGCAGAACGGCAGGTGCCTCTATGTCACCAGTGGTGTCGGCGGACTGGTGCCCATGCGACTCGGAGTACCACCCGAGATAGTTGTTATCACGTTAAGAAAAAAGGTTGAGGGACCAAAGAAATAATTACTCATCATGAATATCGCATTACGTATTATATATCGTATCTATCAGACTTTCATAGCGCTGCCGCTCATACTCTTGGCGTCTGTCATAACGTCGCTAACTACCATAATTGGCTGCTTCCTTGGCAATGGCCATTTCTGGGGCTATTATCCAGGCAAGCTGTGGTCGCGTTTTATATGTACTGTGTTGCTTTTACCAGTCAAGATCGAAGGGCGCGAGCACCTCAAGAAGGGACAAAGCTATGTCTTCGTAGCCAACCATCAGGGATTCTTCGATGTGTTCCTTATCTATGGCTATCTCAATCGTAACTTCAAGTGGATGATGAAGCTGTCGCTACGTAAGATGCCACTCGTGGGACCAGCCTGTGCCGCCGCTCGCCATATCTTCGTTGACAAGCGTGGTGCGAGCAAGATACGTGCTACGTATGACAAGGCGCGTGAGACTCTTCAGGATGGTATGTCGCTCGTGGTATTCCCAGAGGGAGCACGTACCTTCACTGGACACATGGGACAGTTCCGACGCGGAGCCTTTATGCTTGCCGACGAGCTTCAGCTGCCTGTCTGTCCGCTGACTATCAATGGCTCTTTCAATGTGATGCCACGCACCCGCGACTTCCATTACGCCATTTGGCATCCGCTAAGTCTCACCATCCATGAGCCGATACCTTATACGGGGAACGAGGAGCAAGGAGGATGGAATGAGGAGAGTCATGAGACCATTGGGCGAGAGACTATGCAGAAGGCGTATGCAGCTATCAATTCAGCTCTTGTACCAGAATATCAAGGCTATGTAGAGAATCCAGACCAGTGAAAGTTGAAAGGTGAAAGATTAAGGTGAAACATCCTCACTCCACCATGCAGGCATGGGATTGGCAGGCAGGACTGAGCTGGCGGTTCTGAAAACCATTCGAGCATCATTCCTTCCAATTCCTATCGTTTTGGATGCTGATTTGAACCATTTTCCTTGTTTTTCTTTGGATGTTTGGAAAAACATTCTTATTTTTGCAGGTGCATATCGTGGAAAGATAGTACATAGACGCTGAAGCCACTTCTAAAAACATACTCAAACCGATGTCAGACAGTATCGTAATCATACCTACCTATAACGAGAAGGAGAACATAGAGAACATTATCAGGGCGGTGTTCTCCCTCGAGAAAGAGTTCCACATCCTCATCATCGACGACGGCAGTCCCGACGGAACGGCTGACATCGTCAAGGGACTGATGCAGAGGGAGTATTCCGACCGTCTGTTCCTCCTTGAGCGTTCGGGCAAGCTGGGACTCGGCACAGCCTACATCACGGGCTTCAAGTGGGCGCTGGAGCGTCAGTATGACTATGTCTTCGAGATGGACGCTGACTTCTCTCACGACCCTCACGACCTGCCGCGCCTCTACAGCGCCTGCCACGACGAGGGCTACGATGTGGCTGTGGGCTCACGCTATATCAGCGGAGTCAACGTGGTGAACTGGCCCATCGGCAGAGTCCTCATGAGCTATTTCGCATCCAAATACGTACGTATGGTCACGGGCTTCAAGGTCCACGACACCACCGCTGGCTTCAAGTGCTACAAGCGTCGTGTCTTGGAGACCATCGAGCTCGACAAGATACGCTTCAAGGGCTATGCCTTCCAGATAGAGATGAAGTATACGGCATATAAGATTGGCTTCAAGATAAAGGAAGTGCCAGTCATCTTCGTCAACCGTCGGGAGGGAGTAAGCAAGATGAGCGGCGGCATCTTCGGCGAAGCCTTCTTCGGTGTCATGCGTCTCAGATGGGACGGATGGTTCCGTAAGTACCCAAAGATAGCGCAAGCATAACCCGAAAAGTCAGCCTGTTAATAGCAGAAAAGTTTGTCCTTTAATATCAGGAAAAGCTCGTCTGTCAATATCAAGAAAAGTCAATGTGTTGTAGTTTGCATCCGCAAACCATTAGTTTAAGGCCCCAAACCAACAGTTTGCGGCCTTAAACCAACGGTTTGGGGCCTTAAACCAACGGTTTGAAGCTTCAAACTACCGACGAATATTCAAGTTTCGCATTCGCTCAACTTTTGGAGTTAAAGGAGTTAAGGGAGTTAAAGGACCTATAGGAGTAGAGATTTAAGAAGTAAAACATTTGTCCTTAACTCCTTTAACTCCCTTAACTCCTTTAACTCCTCTCAACTTGCGAAAGTTGAGTAAAATATAAACATCGAAGAAAGGAAGGAAAGAATTTTCTCGTCCTATATATATAATATGTACGCGTGAGTAAAGAAACTAAGTCTTTCTGTTAACGGAGGTTAAAATTTAACTGTTATGGTCATTTTTTCAACAAAAAATTCTTTTTTTTCCTTTTTATGTTGTTCTTTTGTAACAGAATTCAATCTGTTTTTTCTTTTTTTTAACCTAAAATTCAAATAACAAAAATGAAAAAATTAACAAGAATTGTCGTAGCCTTATTGTGCACAATAGGCATGACAGGTGTCCTTTCTTCATGTGAGAACGACGCCCCGGAGATTAACGCTCAGTGGACTTACATCACTGACTGGTCGAAACTGGTTGAGGCTATCAACAATCAGTCGGCAACGATGACCATGACAGTATCTTCTGCTATCACCTCTGGATTCAGCGGAACAAACCAGATCCTCGGTACTATGGGTGACAACATCGTTGCTGGTATCAACGCTAACACAGCAGCAGTAATAAACTTTAACACCCAAACTCAGGCTTCGTTTGCAAGTCTGATGCAGACTATCCAGACCGAGAATGGCAAGTTGATTCTTGCTATTGGTAAAGTGGAAGGTGAGACCAGGGCTATTGCCCTCGCTATTGACCATCAGGGTAATGTGATCCAGGCTGCCATCTCTGGCGCAGCAAATCTGCTCAACAACACTCTGCTTGCTCAGAACACTCTGATTAGTACGAAGGCTGACGCGATGAAGACTGAGATCATCAACCTGAGCGACGCTAACTCTTCAGCAATCAGCGCTCTTAAGGATCAGATGCAGAGCAGCTTGGCTTCTGTAGAGACAGC